>JAZRSU010000041.1:0-44903 GCA_045651645.1 Acutalibacteraceae bacterium | reverse complement strand
TCTTACGAAACTGCGAAGCACTTTAAAATGAAATTTTAAGATACAAGAAAAGGAAAATCCCACAGATAATGCTTAACGCATATCTGTGGGATTTGACGCATTATTGTGCTGAAAATTCACATTTTAAAGAAATACAGCCTTACGGCTCGGTGGCGTTATCCTTCAGAGCTTTTAATTATTTTTAATCTGCGTATGTTACCTGTCTGCCTGTTACAAGTTCGGCAAAAACACGAGAAATATCCTTACCGAGCTTCTGGAAGAATCCCTGAAAAACAACGTTGAAAACGGTAGAAGAGCCAAAGCTGTCACCTTCTGCGGCAAGAGCAAAAACATCACTCATGGTAAACATATCATACCAATGGACAACCTTTGTTGTGTACGTAGAAGTGTCGCTCTCTTTTACATCGATGATTCTGTAACCGTACTGAGCTGAATAAGCATCACCGTTATAACGTGTGCTCAAAGAATTTACTATATCAATTCCATTGTATCTTACACCAAAAGCATTTGTATGATCGTGACCTGTGAACATTGCAAGCACGTCGCCTTTTTCTGCCATTGCATCAAACTGACCGTGATTGTAGTATCCGGGACAAGGTGTTTCGTTAAGTGTACCGTAATTGACTGCAGACTCATCAAACATATAGTATTCACCGTCGTTATAAAGATGCTCAAAAGAGAATAGCGGTTTACCATCTGCCTTTTCAAGTGCATCGTAAATTTCACCGACGATTATATGCTGGAAAACAAGTGAATTCACACGCTCTCCTCCGTTGAGAAGGGCAAGCATATCTGACTTGGCTTTATACCAAGTAATCTGATCAGGACGAACACAGTCATAATGACCTTCTGCATCATAATCACCTGAATCAAAAACCCAGAGATTAAACTTAACTTTATCGCCATCAGATGCAAGCACCGGTACGTTATAAGTACCGCAACCAGAAAGAAGTTCACCGTCATCAACCGAAACTGAGCAGGAGAAAGTGTTGTAATAAGCCATAAGTTCTTCTCTTGTCATACCTTTTTCATTTTCGGAATCGTGATTACCGAAAGTTACGGCAACAGGAATATCACGTTCTTCAAAAACACCCATAAGCTTATCAATAAGGCTTTTTGTGTATTCCTTATCGCCTGTATTCTCAACATTATCACCGGTAATAACAACAATATCCGGCTGCTCTCTGTCACAAGCCTCAGCAATAAGCCAGGTAGATGCATCAACATTATAACTTTCAAGGTGAGTATCGGTTACGTGCATTACACGAAGATTACCGTTCTCATCGAAACGGACAGGCTCAGCTGTTGTTATATCAACACCAAAACAGTTGATTGACAAACCGAAAGCCATTACTAAACACATAAAAACAGATAACAGTTTTATACACTTTTTCATAAAACAATATTCCTTTCTACGACTGAACTTTTTACATTATACGCCTGAGCTGAGACAAATTCAATAGCTTGAACAAATTATAAAGCAAATTAATATAATAATTATTAAAATAACCATTGTCTAAAGCAATTATTTTTGATAAACTAATTGCTGACTGATTACTAAATACGAGGAATATAAAATATGCTACTTTACTATGCACTTGTTTTCGGTGCAACCATTCTGTTTGCACTGCAGTTTTTATTTAATCAAAAATTTGAAAACGTACGCGGAAGTGACCTGAAATCTGCACTGGAATTCACGCTTTACAAAAACGTTGTAATTGTAATAATGATGCTGATAATAAGCGGATTTAAAATTGTTATCACACCATTCAGCGTTGTACTGTCGGTTATTTACGCTGTTGCCTGCATACTGATGACCTACTTCAGCCTGAAGGCTTTTGCAGTAGCAAACCTATCTGTTTACTCGGTTTTTTCTATGCTCGGCGGTATGCTCCTGCCATTCCTGCTCGGTGTAGGCTTTTATAACGAAAAACTTACCGTATTTAAAATCGTATGCTGTGTGCTGATTGCAATATCTGTATTACTGAACCTCAAGAGCGGAAAACAGAGCAAAAAGGCTTTTCTGTACTATATGGCTGTATTTGCACTTAATGGTGGTGTGGGTGTAATATCTACTATTCACCAGAATTCAGAATTACCGCACACTGACAGCACGGGATTTATGTTCTTATCCTCACTTGCAGGTGTAATAATAAGTGCACTGTGGATGCTTATAAAATACAGAAAAATACCGCTGATTAAAGGTAAAGCTTTGCTTTACACTTCCGGTTACGGAATATTTAACGGCGTAGGTAACTGGCTGCTTCTTATTTCACTGATACATCTGCCTGCTTCAGTACAGTATCCGCTTGTAACGGGAGGAGTTATGGTATTCTCCACCATAATCAGTATGATAAGAAAAGAAAAGCTGACAAAAACCAACTATATCGCCGCCGCTGTTTCGTTTATAGCATCGGTACTTATGGCATTCTGATATCAAATCTGTATAATTCTTAAGTTTTATTGACTTTATACTATAAAAGATGTAAAAATATATATGTAATATTGTATTAAAGGAGTATTTCATTATGGCATATTTCAAGCCCTTCAAATCAATCCGCCCTGAAAAAGAATATGCAGATAAAGTAGCTGCACTCCCCTACGACGTTATGAACAGCAATGAAGCAAAGGAAATGGTAAAGGATAATCCGTACTCTTTCCTTCACGTTGATAAAGCAGAAATCGACCTGCCCGAAGGCACATATCTCTACGACCCTGTTGTATATGCCAAGGCTGCTGAAAACCTTAACAAGCTTGTAACAGACGGTATCTGCTCAAAAGATGATAAACCCTGCTTTTTCATATACCGTCAGATTATGAACGGCAGAAGCCAGACTGGTCTTGTCGGATGTGCTTCAATTGACGATTATATCAATAACAATATCAAAAAGCACGAGCTTACAAGAGCTGACAAGGAGCAGGACAGAATCAACCACGTTGACACCTGCAACGCAAACACAGGCCCTATTTTCCTCACATATAAAAACGGTGACGCCGTTAAGAAGATAATTGATGACTGGCAGGCAAATCACTGCCCCGAATACGATTTCGTTTCAGACGGTGTTTCGCAAACCGTATGGGTTATTGATGACGAATCAGTTACAACAGAGATAGCTGATGAATTTGACAAGATTGATGCACTTTATATTGCAGACGGTCATCATCGCTGTGCATCAGCTGTAAAAGTAGGTCTCAAGAGACGAGAAGAAAATCCCAACTATTCAGGCGAAGAAGAATTCAACCGTTTTCTTGCTGTTTCATTCCCCTGCGATGAGCTTGAGATTATGGATTACAACCGTCTTATCCGTGACACTAACGGTTACACAGTAAACCAGCTTCTCAATCTTATCAGCGAGAATTTCAGTTTTGAATGTGTAAAACCCGGTGAGCCTTACAAGCCCGAAGAAAAGCACACATTCGGTATGTATATTGACGGCAGATGGTACAAACTGACCGCCAAAGAAGGCACGTTTGATCCGAATGACCCTGTTTCACAGCTTGACGTATCAATACTGCAGAACAATCTTATTGCACCGATATTCGGTATCACTGATCCCCGTACAGACAAGAGAATTGACTTTGTCGGAGGTATTCGAGGTCTCGCAGAACTTGAAAAGCGTGCAAACTCCGATATGAAGCTTGCATTCTCTATGTACCCGACAACACTTGATGACCTTATGGCAATTGCTGATGCAGGTCTTATAATGCCTCCGAAATCAACGTGGTTTGAGCCCAAGCTCCTCAGCGGTCTTTTCATCCACGAACTTTCATAAGAAAGGTATAAAAACAATGTTTGTAGATATAGCAAAAATAACAATCAAAGCAGGCCGCGGCGGAGACGGCTGTGTCGCCTTCCACCGTGAAAAATATATTGCATCAGGCGGACCTGACGGCGGTGACGGCGGCAAAGGCGGCGACATCGTATTCAAGGTTGACACAAACCTTTCAACACTTGCCGATTTCCGATATAAGAGAAAATACACTGCGCAAAGCGGTGCAAACGGACAGTCCGGCAGAAAGAACGGTAAGCGTGGCGAAGACCTGGTTATCAGCGTACCGCTCGGCACTGTTATAAGAGAAGTAAAAACGGGCAAAATAATGGCAGACCTTTCTGACGACAAACCGTTTATTGCGGCTAAGGGCGGCAGAGGCGGCTGGGGTAACCCTCACTTTGCAACACCTACAAGACAGGCACCCCGTTTTGCAAAGCAAGGTGCACCCGGTGAAGAGTGGGAAGTTTCACTTGAGCTCAAGCTTATTGCCGACGTCGGTCTGCTCGGTTTTCCGAACGTTGGTAAATCAAGCTTTATTTCCGTTGTAAGTGAAGCAAAGCCCATTGTTGCAGACTACCACTTTACAACAATCACACCCGTACTCGGCGTTGTTCGTATGGGTGAAGGTAACTCATTTGTAATTGCCGATATTCCCGGACTTATTGAAGGTGCAAGCGAAGGCATCGGTCTTGGACACGAATTCCTGCGTCACGTTGAACGTTGCCGTATGCTCGTGCATATTCTTGACGCTGCAGGCAGTGAGGGCAGAGACCCGATAGAAGATTTTGAAAAAATCAACCTCGAGCTTGAGAAATTCAACGAAGAGCTTGCAACTCGCGAGCAGATAGTTGTTGCAAACAAAATTGACCTTGCAACCGACGAACAGCTCGACAGACTTGAAAAATATATGGAAGAACACGGACACAAGCTTTATCGTATGTGTGCTCCGATATATGAAGGAACTCAGGAAGTAATCAACGCTGTTGCAGCAAAGCTCGCTCAGCTTCCCCCTGTTGTAAGATTTGAAAGCGAAGAAATTACAAACCGTGATTTGCCGCTTAAAGCCGGCGGAAACTTTGAAGTAAGAGTCGAAGACGACGTTTATTTTGTTGAGGCAGAATGGCTGCTCAGAATCCTTCAGAGAACAGACCTTGATGACTATGAATCACTGCAGTATTTCCAGCGTGTTCTTGAAACCAGCGGTATTCTTGACAAACTTGTCGAACTCGGAATCACCGAGGGCGACAGTGTCGTAATTTACGACCTTGAATTTGACTATGTACCCTGAGGTGATTTGAATTGGAAACAATACTCGGTGCGGGTCAGATTAAGCCCAATACTCTCAACCCGATTTCTCTTGCCTATATCGGTGACGCCGTATATGAAATACTTGTCAGAGAGCATCTTGCACTCAGAGGTGACAGACCGCCTGAACAGCTTCACAAGCTCACTGTAAACTTTGTAAGCGCAAAAGCTCAGGCAGCAGCAACAGAAAAACTGTTACCGATACTGACAGAAGAGGAAACAACAGCTTTCAAACGTGGCAGAAACGCAAAGGTATCACACATACCTAAAGGTGCAAGTCCTGCACATTACCACAATGCTACGGGATTTGAAACTCTTTTCGGTCACCTTTACCTGACCGGTCAGACAGAACGTATGCGTGAGCTTTTTAAAATAATTTGCGAAGGTGAAGAAATTTGAGCAAAAATAACAAAAAAGCTGTTTCGGATAAAACGAAAAAGGTGCTTGACATCATCGTTGATAACCTTGTATGGATTGCAGGCTGTGTGATTTATGCACTGGCAATCAACTTTTTCAACGTGCCAAATCAGATTGCACAAGGCGGCTTTTCGGGTCTTGCAATAGTTATTAACTACCTGACTGATTTACCGGTCGGTACTATTAACCTTGCTCTCAATATTCCGATACTTCTCATCGCGCTCAAATTTATAGGTAAAAAGTTTGTACTAAAAACGCTTTGGGTAACTGTACTTTTATCAGTATCAATTGACCTTGTTGCGCTGATACCGTATGAATACACCGGCGACAGACTGCTTGCCTCAATATTCAGCGGTGCTTTACTCGGTGCAGGTGTTGCACTTGTTGCGGCAAGAGGCTCGACAACAGGCGGTACTGACGTACTGAGTAAACTTCTGAGACTAATTTTACCTCACATTTCATACGGTAAACTCGTAATGTTCAGCGACCTTGTAGTAATTGCAATATCTGCGATTGTTTTCAGAAGTATTGAAAGTGCACTTTATGCCGCAATTGTAATATTTGTTAGTTCAAAGGTTATTGATTATATACTTTACGGTATGGCAAAAAGCAAAATGCTTATGGTTGTTACAGACCACGCTGATGAAATTTCACAGGCAATTGTCAACAATTCACCAAGAGGCGTAAGTATAATGCCTGCCAAGGGTGCTTATACCGGCCAGGAAAAGAATATGCTTATATGTGTGCTCAGAAGCAGTGAAGTTTCACCTACAATTAAACTTATAAAGTCAATTGACCCCAACACATTCACAATAATAACAGAAGCAAACGAAATAATAGGCAAAGGCTTCAAGCCGACAATTAACGAATAAGGAGAACTGAAATGACATCAAGACTTAAAAAGTTAATAGCTGTAATATGTGCTGTTATGATGGTTATACCTTTTATTTTCACAGCTACTGCCGCTTATGAAGCTCCGTTTGACAACAGTTTCTACTACACCGAAGGTGAATACACACTTCACTACCGTGTATTCAAGGCAGAAAACGAAAAAGCTAAAATTCTTATGGTACACGGCTTCGGCTGTTCAACCAGTACCTGGGAACCCATAGCAGATAAGCTTGTTGACGACGGTTACACCTGCGTACTTGTTGACCTGCCCGGTTTCGGTTACAGCACAAGAGAAACCGAAATTAGCGAAGAAGGCTATGCTGTACGTGAAGAGCTTGTTATCAACCTTATGAAGAG
This sequence comes from Acutalibacteraceae bacterium, assembly GCA_045651645.1. Lineage (GTDB taxonomy): Bacteria > Bacillota > Clostridia > Oscillospirales > Acutalibacteraceae > UBA8612. The sequence goes on along the minus strand of JAZRSU010000041.1, from coordinate 38,160 downwards.
CATAGCTCCCGTTAATGAATGGCATGTTGCCGGTCATTCAATGGGCGGCGGTGTTGCAATGAACATAGCTTGTCTCGCACCCGAAATCAAATCGCTTATGCTTTTCTGCCCCTGCCCCATTGTTGAGCAGGAAGGTATGATGGCAGATATGATGAGCTCAAAGATCATGGGCATTATGGCAAACTTCATATTCGAGAAGCTGACTAAAGTTACTCCCCTGCTTCGTATGGTAGCCCTTATGGCATTTATGGATTTTGATTTCACAATGGACTATGACCTTGATGTTTTCTCTGCACCACTTCAGATACATAACACAGGCTACAGCAATATGATTACATCTGCAAAGGCAATGGGCAACGATTTTGACGAGATTTCAAAACTTACAATGCCCGTACTTCTTGTTCAGGCTGACAAAGACCTGATTATCAACGCATCAATGAAGTCACAGGTTGCAGAAGCTTTCCCCGATGCGGAGACTTATACAGTTGCCGGCGGCGGTCACCTTTGCATCGAAAACCATGACGAGGAACTTGCAGAGCTTATTGACTCATTTATAAAATAAAGCCTATAAACATTAAAAGACATCTCACTTGAAAGTGAGATGTCTTATTTTATACAAATGATTATTTAAGAAGCTCGTAAAGCTTATCACAATGATTTTCTTTTGTAATAAAGAAATCTCTGCAACGCTTTGCAAAAACTTCATCGGGCTGCATATCGTTAATAATCAGCTTTTCAAGATGTGCAAGAAGCTCCTGAGCACTAACAGAAAGGTCACCGAATGCCTCTTCAAGCGGAAGGTCGAGTGCTTTATAATCGTGAGTTACACCTGCTCTGAAAAGGTCATAATCAGGCACGAAATACATAACAGGTCTGCCAAGATAAACGAAATCAAAAACGATTGAAGAATAGTCGGTTATCATAAGTGCATAATTCTGCATTTCGTCAATTTCCTGTGTTACGCGGATTCTCGGATTATCAACCTTGAAATATTTATCGTAATCTCTGAAAATAGGATGATTCTTGAAATCAAGTGTATAATCGTATTTTTCAAGCAGATCTGCAAGCTCTTTTGAATTGAGGAATGCATTGGTTTCACGGTAGAAAGCAGAATTCAGAAACTTATCAACAAAAAGCTGACGGGTATTATTTTCGTAGTTACCGATAAGATTCTTACGCCATGAGGGCGAGAAAAGAAGCTTTCTGCCGGCTTTACTGTCGGTTGCCATAGCATCGAAACGAGGCATACCGCTTGCAAGCAGGTCAGCATCTTTGAAATTATAAATGGTTTTGAAATTCTCACGCTCAAACTCAGAAGAAATAACAACCTTGTCAACATTCGCCTTTTCTTTTGTATAAAGCATAGGCAGACGTGCGTGAAGAATACCGTGCTGAAGGTAAACAAACTCACACTTGATAATATCGGAATACCAACGAAGCGGCAGACCATCGAACGGGCTCATAATTGAAAGTGAATTGAAAGAAGTGAGTACCTTTTCACAGTTGAAGAAGAGCATCTTGTGCTTGAAGCTCTTGAATTTTACAACACGCTTTTTCTGGGCTGAGGTAAAATGTTTATCATCAGCCTTGAGATTATCGGCGATATAGTATCTTTCTACTCCGTCTTTAATCGGGAAATCGTGTATAAACTGATAGTAAGCATTATCAAAAATACCCTCACGGTCAATATAAAGCCAGATACGCTTATCGGTTGCTGTTTTTTCGGCAAGCTTTCTGTAAATATAAGCAGCTTTATTCTCAGACTTGACAGCGTCGTCTGCGGCAGCTTTAGCTGCTGCAAGTGTACTTTCAGAAGGTTTACGGATATTGAAGCTTTGGGATTTCTGATCGAAAAGCACTGTATAATTGCCGTTCTTTACATAGAACTTAGCCTTGTTAACAACGGTTTTAAAACCGAAGAACACAGACGGCACACAGTCGTGACCGTTAACTACTGCGTGGAAAACCATACCGATTTCATCGGGCAGATCAATAATTGTATCGAAACCAGCAAAATCGTTTGTAAGCGACTTACCTTTATAGTAGCTGTAAGAATTCTGCTGTACGGGAAGATCAATAACCCTGCCGTCAGAAAGTGCACAGTAAAGACGTATATCGTCGCGCGAGCCGACACCGTTCTTGAAATAACCTGACGTATAAAGCTTACCGTCTATAATACGGAAAGTATTGAAAGTAATTATGTGAGGTTGTGAGAAAAGAAGGCAATCATCAGCATAAGCTGTCTGTGAAAGTGCATTTGACCTGACAGTATATTTCTGACCCTTAAGCTTCATAAACGCATCAACGTGATAAGGATCAATATAAATTGAATCCGCAACAATTGAATTATCAACCTCGCTGAGTACTTTCTGAATACAAGCAAGCTGATTATTTCTGGTTTCATCATCGATATCGCAAACAAGCATATCGGAAGTAATACGCCAGCTTAAGTTATAAACCACAAGTGCCTGTGCTACAGGATGAGGCTTACCGTTCTCATCACGTGAAGAATCAATAAGCTTATTGAGGAACCTTATGTACTGTTCAAAACAGTAATAGGGAGAGTTGAAGCTCTGGCTTGCAGACTCACCGTGGCGATAATAAGTATAAAGAGCATCACGGCAGAAACCGAGCTTGCCTTTCTTTTTAAGCCAGGAGAAAATAAACCACTGATCTTCACCAAGCGAAAGGGTTTCATCAAAATAAATACGTTCTTCAGCAGGTACGTTTTTTACGCAGATATTCATTGTGGTCTGCAGGATATTCGGATTAGCCATAACATCGTAAATACCGCTGCAGGTCATAATATCAAAGCGCTTATGAGTTGTAACCTTGCCGTTTTCGCTGAGATAGTCGATAGAATATGTGACAAGGTCAGTATCATCAAAATGTTTCTCAAAGAAAGTATATACAGCCTGAAGACTCTTTTTGCTGAGAGTATCATCAGCATCAAGGAACATCAGGTATTTACCTTCAGCAAGGTCAATACCCTTGTTACGGGCACTTGAAACGCCACCGTTTTCTTTTTCAAAATATACGATAGTATCATCGGCTTCAGCATAATTACGGCAGATTTCACCGCTGTTGTCGGGAGAGCCGTCATTTATAAAAATAATCTGAAAGTCTTCGTAAGCCATAGTCTGCTCTCTGAGGCTTTCAACACACTTTCTGATGTATTTTTCGCAGTTATATACGGGAATAATTACAGAAACCTTGTATTTATATTCTGACATACCGCACAATCCTTTACTATCATAGTTATTTTATAATACTATATTTTGGTATAAAAAGCAATAGAAATATAAAAGCGTCCGGACAATTCATATCCGAACGCTTTACAATTAAAGATACTTGATTATTGACGATACTACTGCACCGAACATCGGGTGGGAGTGAGAATCTGCACCATTCCAGTTTTCCCAGAGAGTTGTTGCACCAAGGTCACGGATATGACGGAATGTACCGACACCCTTATCACTGACAAGCAGAGCCTTTGCAAGCTCCTTATCCCCTCTTTCGCAGAGAATACGAACAAGAATATCCGTACCAAAAATGCCTGTATCGAACTTACCGAGAGCAGTGTATTTTTCAATAACGTTTTTATAAGTTCTTTCGTCACCAAGACCGATATCAACAGCGAAAGCATCAGCACCCTGTACCGCATCGCAGAAAGAGCCTGTTGATTCATCAAAGTACTTATCAAGCATAGCTTTTTCTGCCTTTGCTGAGCGAGCATCCATATCAGCGGCATTATCAATGCCGAGAATTCCACCAATTTCTTTGACCATTCTTACAGCCTTGATATAAAAATAAGTATTTACAAAAGGCTCAGGTATAACGATTTTTTCAGGTGCACACCAATCGCCAAGACACCAACCGCCTTTTTCACTTCTGACAACAAGATTATTCTCGCTGTGAGTTTCCATATACTGAAGATATTTAAGCATATTGGGATAGTATTTCTTAAGCACATCCTTATCACCGTAGTGCTTATAAAATGTATAAGGCACAAATACGATTGCACCGCCCCAGCCTCCGGGACCACCGCCACCGCCGTAAAACGGTGCTGTATGCTGCACGTGACCGCCGTAGATATCCTGACAGTCTGCAACGTCCTGCATCCATTTACGGTACATATCTTCGGCATCAAAGCAGGTCATAGCAGCATCGCAAGCAAGCTGACCGTCACCTGTATAGCCAAGACGCTCTCTGTGCGGACAGTCTGACGGAACACAGCAGTGGACATTATTAAGCTGAGTACGGATATAAGTGTCGACAATCCACTGAAGCATATCGTCGTCACTCTTATAATCTGTAATAACCTTAAGGTCGGTGTGAACAACAGCAAACTCTGTCGGGTAAGCTCTGCCCTGCACCTCAAAATATCGACAGCCGTGCCAGGTGAATTCAGGATAAAACTGATGATTTTTGTGTTCTTCAGAGAATATAAACTCATCCCTCTGCATACGGAAATGCATACCGAGAGTATTGAATTCGAGAGAACCGTCTTCATTTAACTCTTCTGAAAAACGAACAAAAGCTCTTTCATCAGTTATAGCCTTTTCGTCAAAAACAATTTTGGGGTAACCCGAAACATTTTCGCCAAGGTCATATATAGCTGTATCACCGAAAGAATAGATTTTCTTCGGTATTATTGTACGGATTTCGCGGTCAGGTGTACATGTCTGCTTTGTAAGAAGTGAAAGAGGTCTTTCAAGCTTCACTGCCTTTTTCCATTCACCCTTATCAATAAGGCGTGCATCGTGAGTTTCACCTAAATAGATATTTGTACGGGTTATATATGAATCACGCCACTCAACATCGGTATCTGACTTTGAAATAAGATTTTCACCCTCAAGAACTTTGAAAGCGAGCTTGAGCTGACCGTATTCAACCATACCCTCGTTACGGCTCTGATTCTGACCGTACCAACCTGCACCGATATGGAATTCAATAACATTCTCTCCTGCCTTTACAAGGCTTGAAATATCGTTTTCAACATAATGGATACGATGAATTATAGTATCGTAAATCGGCATATGTATTTTAGTAAGGTCGCGTTTCTCATAATTAGTCCATGCAGGAGTAAGGAGTGCATCGGTTACAGGTTGACCGTTTACTGTGATATGAGAAAAACCGAGACCGCTTGAAATAAGCTTAACATCGGTTGTATCAGTTACGGTAAATGTTTTGCGTGCATATACGGCAACACTGTCTTTTTCAAAGCCGACCCAATCGCATTCGTCGAAAACAAGATCTATCTGCATATCTACGTGAGGGAGATTTTCTTCCATAAATTCGACACCTGCAATAGCAAAGCCGAACTTTTCATAAAAAGGTACAGCGTGTGTCTGACCGCTGATTTTGATAGTCTTTGAGCCAAGCTCTTTAGCTTTTGCAATCAGTGCATTTGTAACCTTAGAGCCGAGACCTGTGCCTCTTGCTGATTTTTTAACAGCTATTCTGCCAAGCTTCCAGACTGCTTCTTCAAGCTTGATAAGTCTGCCTGTAGCAACTGTTTCGTCGTTATCTTCAACAATAAAATGCCAGGCTGTACCTTCATGCTCATCGTCTTCAAGATGTGCAGGAAAGCCCTGCTCATCAACAAAAACTTCGTCACGAAGCGGTTTTGCAAGCTTGTGACCCTCAAGACCGTAATACCATTTCTCTGTCATAATTTACACCTCTTCCGCTGATAAAAATTCAAGTATTTCATCTTTAGAAGCCTTTACGCTTCCCTGAATCATTTCGGGTTTACCGCCACCTCTGCCGTCGAGCTGTGCATTAAACTGCTTGACAAAAGCACTGAGATTAACCGTATTACTGCCAAGACAATATTTATAGCCTTCTTCAGCCTCAACAAACACACCAACTATACCGTCGCATAGAAGCTTACCTGCGTTTACGGTTTCACGCAAACCGTCTGCATCCAAATCATCGGTAAACACACAGACATTTGTATCAGTAGCTCTGAATTTTTTGATGTATTTCAGAGTTTTTTCTTTATTCATCTGCTCAATCTGATAATCGAGCTTTGCTTTTTCGTCTTTTAGTCTTTCAACAGCCTCAGCTACTTCATTTTCCTTTGCACAAAGCGAAGCGGAAATTGCACTGATACTCGCACATCTGCTACAGTAATCCTCGAGTGCGTCAAATCCGCATTTGAGAAGCAACCTTGTACCGCCTCTGTGACTCTGATGTGAAAGAATTTTGATGATACCGACTTCTCCGGTGCGTTTAACGTGCGGTGCACAGCAAGCACACAAATCATAACCTTCAATTCGTACAAGGCGAACATCTTCTGTCAAATCAAGCTTACTGCGATATTCAAGTGAATTGATTTCTTTTTCATCAGGATAAAAACAAGTTACTTCAACGTTATCGAAAACCGCCTTATTGGCAAGGTATTCGATTTTACGTACCTGCTCTTCTGTAAGCGGTCCGCTGAGATCTGCAGTAATACCGAACGTACCCATATGAAAACCCGTATTTTCGTAGCCGAAAAGGCTGTGAGCAACGCCGCAGACTATATGCTCACCGGTATGATTCTGCATTCTGCCAAAACGGATATCCCAATTGATAACACCGTGTACCGATTTGCCTGCATCAATTTTTGCATCGACAAGATGTAAAATTCTTCCGTTATCTTCATTTACATCTTTGACGGTTATTCCGTTAATTGTACCTTCGTCTGCAAGCTGACCGCCACCATTAGGAAAAAAAGCAGTTTGGTCAAGTTCAACCAAGAAACCATTTTCGCAAGCAATACAATCAAGTACAGTTGCATCAAACTCTTTTATATGTCCGTCATCATAAAGTCTTTTTGTAACTATCATTCAAAATCTCCGTTAAGTATGATTGTAAAAAAGCCACTTCACCGTATAACACGGGAAGTGGCACCGATAAACTGAATATCAAATATATTACTGTACGTCGGGTGTCATAACGTAGCCGTCGCCCTCAACATAAACCTGCTCGTCAATAGCATTCTGAGCAAAGGGATTAAAAGCACCGCTACTGTTTGTAACGATATCAATAATATCAAATTTTATAATTTCTGCATCCGGCTTGATATACTTCTTCATCGCCGCATCCCTCTTTCGAACAAAATAATTATACATACAGACATACTAATAACACTAATTACAATCGAATTATACAACATATAGAAACTATTGTCAAGGATATATCTATAAAAAATTAATAAAATTTGCACCCATGCAAATCACCCCATATTGACATACCATTTCTTATAATATATAATCTTTAATATGTTATCAAAGGAGGCATACACGTGGCTAAGCGTGAAGATCTTATAAAACAGTTTGGCGAAGCCGAAGAAAAGCAGCCTCAGCCCAAACCAGACGAAACACTTGCTGTGCCTGAAACTCCAGCTGAGCAGCAGGACAAGGTGAACCATCACGGCGGCACTGTCAAACGTAAAAGACAAAAATTGAAGAAAAAAACAATATTTGCAATAAGAAGTATACTTACAGACAAAACACTCAGTAAAATGCTCAACGTTTTTCTGTTCTGTATGATTGTAAACGTTGTTGAATATTTTGTACTTATCAATTACCTCGGCATACCAACCAAAGGTGCTATAGGCAAACTGCTGGGTGCACTTATAATTCTCGGATATATGTATACTGCAAGACTCAAGCCTCACAACGTAGGATTGAGCACAAATCCAAGAGCAATTGCAAGCGGTGTACGCAATGCATTTATTTTCAACCTGGCTATAATACCTGCTTACATTGTTGAATATATCATTCTCACACTTGCAAAAGGGAAAAACGTCATTATAAGGCTATATGCTTATGATGCATCATTTTCTGAAGTCGGACCTGTTTATTTCATTGCAAATATCTTGTTGTTGCTTGTAATATCAGTCCTTTCTGTTGTGATGCTCGAAGTACTTTTCCGTGGCATACTTATGAAAATGGGAAAAGGCAAATTCGGATTTTGGCAGACCGCGATTATTGTATCGGTATTCTATTCTATATGGTATCTCGTAGTTCCGCTTTCCAAGCTTACAGCCGGATACAAACCGCATCAGATAATTTCGCTCTGCATATTCTATCTTATTTTTGAGTTTCTACTTTCTCTTAAATGGTGTATGTGCGCAAGAGCAACAGGTTCTATATGGTTAGGTCTGTTCGACCACCTTGTGTTTAATGTATCAGTAAATCTGCTCCATATCATCAATATGACCGACACTACCATATCAACCGACAGCTACAGGAATTACAGACTTATACTTATTCAGATAGTTTCTTTTACAATCTGCTTCTCTTATTATAAGATGAAGATGCGTAAAAAAGAAAAGATTCTTCGTGCTGCCGGCGTACGCAGTATATACTCATTTGACAGCCTTGCCGAAATGAGCGAAGAAGACGTAAGCCGTCAGGCTGAGCGCATCAAGACAGCCGAAGGTGAGATTGATGCTGAATATCTCAAGCTCCTTGAACGCAACAAACAAAACAATAAATATTGACGTTTGCCCTCGGATATACCGGGGGCATTTTTACATTTAATAAGTTGACGGTACACAATGGTTAATGTATAATATATAAAAGATTTAACACAAGGTAACTTTGAATGACACATAATTACATCTTAAAAAGAAGCCAACGCAAAACACTATCGTTGACTGTAAAGCCTGACTGTTCTGTAGTTGTTAGTGCACCTTTGAAAGCAACCGCAAAACAGATTGATGAATTTGTTTCAAAAAACAACAGCTGGATTGAAAAACAACTCAAACGTGCACAAGCACTCAACGAAAAAAGAAAAGCATTTGTTATTGACTATGGCACATCTGTTTATTTTTTTGGCACAAGATTGCCAATCACTTCCGCCAATATCCGCAAAGCAAAGCTGACAGATTCTGCAATACTTATGCCGCAGGGTCTTAACAGTGAAGAAATAAAGAAAAAGCTGATTGCACTTTATAAAGACACTGCAAGAGATTATATAAGCTGTCAACTCCCCCACTATTCTGCACTAACCGGCATTAATTACAGCAAGATTACAATATCGAGCGCAAAAACCAACTGGGGCAGTTGCACGGCTGACAGGCTTCATTTTTCGTGGCACCTTATAATGGCTGAAAAAGAAGTTATTGATTACGTTATAATCCATGAATTAACACACATCAAGCAACACAATCACAGCAACGCTTTTTGGTACGAAGTAAGCAAGTACTGCCCCGAATGGAAAAAGCATCGGGCAAGACTTAAACATTACTCTGAAATATTATCACAAGAAGGTTGGTGACAAACAAGCCATCAATCTGAAAGGATGAAAATAAAATGAGCAAATCGAACTCAAAATTCAAAATAATAATCGGACTTGTGTGCGTAATTCTTGCCGCCTGTATAGCGGCGGCGACAGTATTTGTAATACGTCCATATTATTATGAAAACAACTATATAGCACCAATACCGACCAATTTAAGCACAGGTTGGAGTAACGAACCCGAACCTATTTTCAGCGATTTTTACGTATCACCCAACGGCAGTGCAAACGGTAACGGCAGTCTGGAACGACCCTTTGCAACTATAGAACAGGCAAAAGTTGCTGTAAGAAAGATGAAAAAAGATCAGGTAAGCCACGCTGTAATTGCGATTATGGCAGGCACTTATAATATAGACAGCATTGAGTTCACAGAAAAAGATTCCGGCACGGAAATCTGTCGTGTTATTTACAGTGCATACGGTGACGGAGAAGTAATATTTGACGGTGGTATACAATCCGGCACAGCTTTTGAGCCAAGCAATGATGCACTAATAGAAATCAAAAATGGTAAGTATATAACATTCAGTGGTATCACTTTCCGAAACTGCCCGGGTGTTGCAATCAGAGCAAGCGGCAGCAACATTGATATTTCATCCTGCACTGTAATGAACACAGCCGGTAACGGAATAGAAATAAACGGTAGTTCAATTTCGGTAAACGGATGCAACATCTCTTCTACCGGTGCAAGTGCAATCACAATAAACGGCGGCAACAGAAAAACACTTAAAGAAGGCAGCTGTTCAGCTGACAACAACCTTATCAGTTCAACTTCGCAGTTTGATAAGACTGCACCGAGCGTTATTATAGGCGGCACAGGCAACTCATTGACCCATAATGAAATTGTCAACTCGCCTTCTGCTGCAATTTATTACAGTGGTAACGCTAATAAAATTGAATACAACTATATTCATAACACATGTCTTGACGGTATAAACATATTCGCCATTGATTCACCTGAAAGATGGGATTACTACGGCAATTTTGTAAGATACAACCTCATCAGCACTATCGGCAACGGCACTGACGAGGTCGGCGGTATCTGCGCCTGCTCAGGCACTCAGGTCAGAGGTAATATGTTTATAAACATTAAAGGTGCAGGTATTTCATTTGGCGGAGGAAGAGATATAAACTTCACCAACAATATTCTTGTTAACTGTGACGTACCGCTCAACTATTACACATCCACAGCAGGTGCTGACAACAAGGCATGGGAAGAGCTGAAAAAATCCCCGTATCAGACTGACGCGTGGAAGAAAGCTTACCCCGAATGTGCAGCACTCAAAACAGATTATGCTGATATGACAGACGCTTCATTTGCCGCTAACCCCGCAAACAGCATTATTAAAGACAACATTATACTTCACAAAAGTGCCGAAATCGGTACAATCAGCCCTGAAGCCAATAACTACAGTAGCTTTGGCGATAATATGATATTAAACCTCTCACAAACAAAAATCTTTATTGATGCCAAAGGCGGTAATTATCGCATAGACGAAAGCAATAATGTTCCCGAAACATTACCCGATTACAGAGATATTCCTTTTGATTCCATCGGCAGATATTAAAAAGAAAACGGTGAAGGATTCACAGATGAATCTTTCACCGTTAATTTTATGCGAAGATTTTACGAAGCCATTTAATGCTTTGCTGACCCCATTCGGATGATACGGGATCGTAATTACCGAAGCAAACGTTAGGCGTTGAAAGAGAAAAGCCGTGACCTCCGTTACGGTAAACGTGCATTTCAAACTCTACACCGTTTTCAGAAAGAGCAGAAGCAAACGCAAGAGAATGTTTAATCGGTACAAGTGCGTCATCATTTGCGTGAAAAATAAACGAAGGCGGTGTATCGGAAGTAACGTACTCATTTGTTGAAGGTACGTCACACTGAAGTATAGGATTGATTTCATCGAGAATGCAAGGATAAGCCAGAATCAACGCATTAGGCTTATTTTTACCGAGAGTGCCAAGTGCACTGCAGAGATGACCGCCTGCTGAAAAACCGATAGCGGCAATTTTATCGGGAATAACACCAAACTCTTCAGCGTTATCACGGATGTACTTCATAGCTCTTTCACCGTCTGCAAAAGGCTGTTCAAATTTATAATCGCCTTCTCCCCTTTTGCCGACTGTATAGCGCAGAACAAAGGTATGATAACCTTCGAGTGCATAAAGCATGGCAATAGGCTCAGCCTCGCGGTCAGAGCAGCCTGCGTAAGCACCACCGGGAATGACAAGCACAGCAGGACGTTTATTCATATTAGGCATTTCACGTGAACTGTCAAGAAGATAAGCGGTAAGACTTACGTTCTTATCTTCGTTAAAATATTCGGTAATAATTTTCATTTTAAGCACCTCTTACATCCTTTATTAATACAGTTTCATTCTAACAAAAACTAAAAAAAAGTAAATATGTTTTCAAACTTTTAACTTAAATATTTATAACAATATAATCACACGATATTAAAGGTGATTTAATTGAACAGAGAACAGTATTTACGCGCAAGGATTGTAGAAATAGCCGAAGAGCTTGCGAAGAAAAAAATACCGCCCGTTCAAAGAAGAAACCTTGAACGGGCATTGATATTTTATATTGACGATTTAAGGAATAATCAATAACTGAGCTTGGAGTTGATATCGCGGAGCATATCCTCATCAAGCTTTACAAGTTTACGGTCATAAGTGAGAATGCCGTTGACTTCATTCTCAACGTCGCTGACCTGAGTATAAACAAGTGCGCAAAGACCGTGCTTGATAAGCGGTATAACCTGACCGGTATGAAGACGTCTGTATGCGTTTGAAAGAGTATCCTTATTACGGAACATAAGGTATCCGAAGCACTTTTTGATGTTCCATACGTGGTCTTTGATTACGCTGCTGTAGCCGCCGTATTCACTTACAACGAATGCACGGTTATCAAGAACGTAAGGATGGAGAGGAACAATATAGCGATGAATACTCTTGAAGTCGCCGCCCTTCTGATCGTGCCAACCGCTTGCGTGGTCAACAAAACGTGAGGGATCAACCTTCTTTACGTAAGCTGCAACATTCTTGGCATCAAACTGACCCCAGCTCTCATTAAAGGGAACCCACGTGCAGATTGAAACACAGTTGTAAAGTGCAGCCAGCATTTCATCAAGCTCAGCAAGGAAAATTTTCTTACCCTGCTCATCCTTACGGTCATAAAGACCGCTGAACTTATCGGTCATATTCTTTATACCGATATTCGGAAGAACACCGGCAACAAGCTGATGTACGTTACAGCCGTTAGGCATATCCTGCCATACAAGCATGCCGAGTCTGTCACAATGATAATACCAACGTGCAGGCTCAACCTTAATATGCTTTCTGAGCATATTATAGCCAAGGTCGCGCATCTTCTCAATATCATAAATAAGAGCTTCATCAGTCGGTGCAGTCATACCGCCATCGGGCCAGTAGCCCTGGTCAAGCAGACCTTTCTGGAAATACGGCTCGTTATTAAGGCAAAGTCTGACCTTACCTTTGGAGTCACGTTTCATACTGTATTTACGCATACCGAAGTATGACTTGACTTCATCTACTACCTTATCCCCTGACATAAGTTCAACCTTGAGGTCATAGAGGAAGGGTGATTCCGGAGACCAAAGTTTCATATCAGGGATATCAAGCTTACCGTTTTTGTCAAAGGTTGCAGTGGCGACCGCATTATCACCGTCATAAGCTGTAACACGAACAGTTGCTTCTCCGTTGAAGTTGACTTCAATAGCAAGCGAAGCTGTATCGATATCAGGTGTAAGTCTGAGCGAATTAATATAGGTTTCAGGTACAACCTCAAGCCATACAGTCTGCCAGATACCGGAAGTAGAGGTATACCAGAAGCCGACCGGCTTTGAAATCTGCTTACCTCTGGGCTGAGTACCCTTTTCGGTAGGATCAATTACCTTGACAACAAGCTCATTCTCTTCGGCAAGGAAATCTGTAATATCAAAGCTGAAAGGACAGTAACCGCCGATATGCTCACCGACGAGCTTACCGTTTACATAAACCTCGCTCTTCCAGTCTACTGCACCAAAATGAAGGAGCACACGCTTACCTTCGTAATTTTCATCAACGGTAAACTTGCGTCTGTACCAGAGTGCTTCATTTTCTTTGAGTGAACCTTCAACACCTGAAAGTTCACATTCAAGTGCAAAGGGAACAATTATTTCGCCTTCAGCATTACCCATAACGCCTGCACCTGCTTTTGTTATGGCATACTCATATCTGCCGTTAAGACACTGATAGCTTTCTCGCACCATCTGAGGACGCGGATACTCGCTGAGAGGACAATCTTTGTTTACTTTTTCTGCCCAAGGGGTTCTGATAGTATTCATTGGTTACTCCTTTACTGTGGTGATTGAGTTATAAATGTATTTTTCATAATAAATTCCTGAAGGAATATTGAATCTGCCTGATCAACGACACCGTCATGATTTACATCAGCCGCAAGATACTGCGCATAAGTAAAATCATATTCTTCCAGCATTCCGCCTGCAAGCATATTAAGCAGGAACGCATCGTTATGATCTACATAACCATCGCTGTTGACATCGCCATACATTACAACGTTTGCTATGTGCAACCAGGCACCGTTTTCATCTTGAAGAATGACCGTCACGCCTGTATAGAGCCTTTCGTTCGGTTCCAGTTCACAAATAATATCCTGATCATATATACCTATACGCACATTAGATATCTGACTGCGGAGTTGAGAAACCGTCATATTAAGATTTGGATAAACTCCGTAAATATATGCACCGTCAACATGGTCGTTAATCTTAAGAAAGGCCGTAGGCAGGAATGATATCAGACCCGGTTCATCAAAAACAGCTCGGGCATTGACATCAGCCACAACGTAATCAAACTTAGCATCCCACTTAACAAACGTATAACCCGGAACTACGGGTTCGGGAGGCGCCATCGCACTACCGCCTCTCTTTGTAGCCGCCATCCAGTAATGCTGTCCGTTTACATTAAAATTAACAGCATAAATTACGGCGTCCGAACCGTCTGCAACAGAGAAAACCGGATGAGAATCGCCCTGTGCCCAGGTAAATTCCTTACCGTTTGCGTTAAGTCTGTAAGCAGTTGAACCATTGATAATTTCATAATCTTTCTGCGACTCACCCAAACCATTATCTGAAGATTCTACCGTACCCTCAAGATAATAACAGAGCTGATATTCAGAAGAATCATCATATTCACCGCAGATCGGACCGTAATAGTTGTTACCGATAACATTACCTGCGTTATATACTGAATAAATATTAGCGTAAGACGAACCTGCTACGCCGCCGATATAAGCTTTACCGCAAACGTCACCAATATTTGCGCAGTTTGTTATATTACCGAAATTTCTGCCGACAATTCCACCGACCTCATCAGACTCAGCTACACCGACATCACCGCTGTTATAACAGAAACTAACTTCTGAGCCGTCACTGTTACCGACAATACCGCCAACAGCCGCATTACCTTCAACTGAAGCAGAGTTGGAACAACCGTTCACCTCAGCATTATTGAAACCTGTGATACCACCGACATGAGAATTACCGCTTACAGCACCAGCGTAAACGTTACAATTGTATATAGATGTATCCACACTGTATCCGACAACAGCACCGACATAATTTCCACCATTTACGGTAATGTTTTCAAGATTAATTGCTTCAATCAGCGAATCTTTTGTATATCCGAAAAATCCAGAACCATCTTCTCCTGAGATATTTACACCGCTGACAGTATGATTATTACCTGCAAAATAGCCGTTGAAAGGTCTGGTTTCGGTACCTATTGAAACAAAGTTATCTTCCAGATCGGAAGCGTGCATAACTATGTCTGCTGTAATAAGATAATTGTATAAGTTATAGTCAGCTTCATTATTTACAAAGGCAGATACAAGATGAAGATCACGCTCATTTTCGATTAAATACGTGCCTTCACTCTCGCCTTGTTTCAGTTCAAACTTAAACGCCGGATATTCACTGGTGGCGAACACGGGACAATATCCGTTATTTCCCCATAAACTGTTGCCGTTTTCACGATTGAGGATACCAGAAAGATAACCGGAACAGAACCAGCCATAAGGAGCAGACTTACCGTATACAGAAGAACCTAACTGCTCACAATAATACACACTTGTTACGTCACTTACATCGGCTGATCTGCATATTGCATCAGTTACTGAACCGGATGTTTTACCGAAAGAATGTCCTTGCTTTGCAAAAAAGCTGATAGAAATCGCAACAATACCACCTGCACAAGAAACACCGTTGACATCAGCATAGTTATAGAAGCAACTCATATCAAAGGTACCTCTGCCGAGAACACCACCCGCAATATCGCCAATTATCACACCACTGTTGCTGACCTGAGTACCGCTGATATTACCTTTAGCGAGAATACCACCGACAACAGAACCACCGGTTATCGGTGCAGCGTTTGACGTATTATTAATTGTGGCGGATTCAGCTGTTGAAATGATACCGCCTGCATTACCCTTTGATACAACCGAACCGGTATTTGAAGAACGGATAACAGTAATATTTTCTGCAGAAGAGCAACCGATAATACCGCCGGCATAATCATCAGCTGTTATCTGTCCGCTGTTTTTAGCATTTGCGACAGTGATTTTACCTGATGCAAGTCCGACAATACCGCCTGCGTATGAGCCGCCTATAGACTCTGTTGAACCTGAAGCCTGATAATGTTTTACGTTTACCTTACCGCTGAATGAACAGGACATAACGTTACCCGAACTTTCACCTACTATGCCACCTACAGTCTCAACACCTGCAAGCACAGCTGAAGATGAACATCCGTTAATGACACCTTCACTCATACCTGCAATTGAGCCTATTCTGCCATAACCTTCAAAATAAGAACGCGTAACATTCAGCTTGGTAATTGAAGCAGTATTGGTAATGACACCGAAAATACCAAGTTCAGATGCATTTGCCGCCATAGCGTCATGCTTGATATAAAAACCTGAAAGAGTATGTCCGTTACCATCGAACTTACCTTCATAAAACTTTACGTAATTATCGGAATTACTGTAATCATAACCGCCGATAGGCACCCAGATTTCCGCATCATCATAGAAAGAAACCGTACCGCCTACTATAGCATACTTACCGTCGTTCATTTCAATGTCTGAGGTGAGTCTGCCGTTGATTGCAGTGTTGCCGAAAAGAACCTCATCCCTGAACCAGATAAGCTGTTCAAGATTTGAAATAAGATAGTATCCGTCGGTATCACGTGCAGTTTCATAATGTGCATAGATACTTGTATGATCAACTATATCGGTCGAGAAATCAAATTCATTACCTTCTTTATCGGTCCAACCGACAAAAGTCATTCCGTCAGGGGGTGTCGGATCATCAGGTCTAGCAGCATCAAAGCCATGATCAACAATCTGAGTAGAAATAACTGAGCCGTCAATATTACAGAAAGTTACCTCATAATTATCTCTGATAAGTCCGGTTATTTCTACCGTCTGATCTTCCGTGATATTGCTGATTGTATAAATAATACCGTACTTTGCCTTAAGCACTTCTCCGTTTGAAGTAACAGTAAGGTCAGAATTCATATAAATATCTGCCAGCTCAATCGAAAAGGCAAAATTTCCGCCATACTCAACTTCAGTTGAATACTCAGGCAACGGATAGATTGTAAACGCTTCACTTTCGGGCAGATTGACAGTATATGTATTAACCGACATTTCGCCTACGGTGATAGTTATGTTTTCCGTAACGTTGTCAACGGTGTATTTACCACCACGCATAACAACACGTGCTTTATTTGCCCAGACAAGAATCTCAGATTGAGTGTAAGCCGGGTCAACCTCAATATTGAAAGAATAATCCTCACCGTAATAGACAAAATTACGTCCGTTTTCAGGTATTATTTTAAAGTAGTCGGATTCAGGCAAGGTGATATAGAATCTGCTGACTACTTCACCCGTAAACATATAGAAGCTCGATGATTTTTCTGATTCGGAGCTTGTAAGGAATTTTTCACCGTCGCCCATAGCCTGTACGGTGAAATAATATTTGCCGTAGCTTGTAAAATGGCCGCCGAAATTACAGCTGAGAGCATCAGTTACCTCAAACGATTTTTTCAGTTCATAACCTACTTCGTTTAAGTAATAAAGGTTTACTATATATCCTGTTGCATTTGCAACAGGACTCCATCTTGCAACGGGGTTTGTTGTACCTGCATCATCAATAATGGTATCGTCCCAATAAATCTCTCTGGGAGGATTCAGCATAGGCTGACCGTTAAAAGTTGCACGGAAATACTTCTGATCTGTATATTCTTTAATCGGAGAGCCGGGTGATGATTTGCCGCCGCCGACCGAGCCGTTTGCACTCCACTCTACATAGGCATCTTCACCGTAAAGAGCAAATGCCTTTGACTGAGACTTAACCTCAACGTCAGTAGCACCACCGCTTATATGAACATTACCCTTGGAGGAGTACAGACCGTCACTGCCGTTAAGACGAACTTTGCCCGAGGTAATGTTAAGATCGCCGAACGTATACATACATCTGGTTGAGGTATGTATATTGACGTTACCCGTAGTATCAATATTGATACCCTTGATAGCCATAACACCTGCAAGACCGTCTATATTAAGCGAAGCACCTTCTGTAATTGATACCATATAGTCGGTATTGAGTGCGTACGTATTATCGCAGATAAGAGTAAGTGATCCGTCACCGGTAAACTTGACGTTACCGATAATTATCATCGCACTTTTTGAAGAAGCATAGACATAATTGTTGCCTTTAAGTTCAACAGTAAGATTGCCGCTGTAAGGATAGACAAAAAGCTCAGTTTTAGGATTATAGCTTGTACCGAAGTTTTCAAGCGTCAGCTTATCTTCAGATGCATCATATTGCCAATGGGTAAGTGCAAGCGCACCAAGGTCGGTGTATTCTTTGTTGTAAGTAATACCGTCGATTACCATACGCATAATACCTGCTGCCTTAACCTCCGGCATAGTTGTAAGCATACATGCCACAGCAAGAAATGCACACATAAATATAAAAAGCATTCTTTTTACAGTTTTCACACACCGCACCCCCTTAATCTTCAAATTATAAAAACACATTATTATAATACTACATATATTATAAAATAGCAATAACAAAGATAAAATCATATATTTGTGCAAAATGAGCATAAAACTGCCTGTCGACATTTAACTAAAGATATTGTAAAGGTCACTTTATTTTGTTATACTGACAATATAAAGATTAATCTCAGGAGTTTATCTTCAATGAAACCAATCAGAAACATCGGGATTTTTGCCCATGTAGACGCAGGAAAAACCACTCTTTCAGAACAGATATTATCTCACGCAGGAGCTATAAGATCTGTAGGAAGTGTTGACTCAGGTACTGCTCACACAGACAACCTGCCTGTAGAGCGAAGAAGAGGAATATCCGTAAAAGCAACCTGCGTTTCTTTTGAATATAAAAACACACGCATAAATCTCATAGACACGCCCGGACACGCGGATTTTTCAGCAGAGGTTGAGCGTTCGATGTGGGCGCTTGACGGAGCTGTTCTTGTAGTATGTGCAGTCGAAGGTGTACAGCCGCAGACAGAAGTACTGTTTGAAGCAATGTGCAGACAGAATATCCCCGTACTGTTTTTCATCAATAAAACCGACAGAGAAAACGCTGATGCAATACAGGTCGCAAAGCAGATAAAACAGTTATTGACACCTGACGCGGTTATATTATCTGACAAAGATGCTGTCTGCGAAGCCGTTTGTGAAAACTATGAAGATTTACTTGAAAAATATCTGAACGGCGAAGAATTGTCTCAAGCACTGTTGGATGAAAAGCTGACCGAACTGACTCAAACCTGCAAAGCATATCCCATTATGCACGGCTCTGCTTTAAAAAATGACGGTGTGGAAGAATTGCTTGACAGTGTAATAAAATATCTCCCCTGCCCCGAAACAAACGATGAGCTTTGTGGAGTTGTTTTTGCCGCACAGCACGACAAAAATATGGGCAGAGGCGTATGGGTACGACTTTATGGCGGCTCACTTGAAAACCGTGAAGCCGTTACTTTCAGCACAGGTATAGACCCCATTAACGGTGAACCTAAACTGACACAGCATAAAATCACACAGATTTACGATGCAAACCTAAATCCGTCAGGTAAAATATCGTCGGGAGAAATCGGCATAATATACGGACTCGGCAATATAAAAATCGGTCAGATTATCGGTAACGAAAGCTGTACAGACAGACATATCGAACCCGGTCAGTTGAGAGCACCGCTTATTACGGTACAGGTTATCCCCTCAAAACCTGAGCAGATGCAGGAGCTTCGCCGTGCGTGCGATATTCTGTCCGGAGAAGACCCGCTTTTGCAGGTACAATATATCAAAACATTCAATAAACTTCACCTGCGGGTAATGGGCACAATGCAACTTGAAATTATAGAAGAGCTGTTACAAACCCGATTCGATCTGAACGTTACTTTCGGCTCTCCCGCTATTATTTACAAAGAAACCGTAGCATCACGCTGTGAAGGTTTCGTTGCATACACAATGCCGAAGCCTTGTTGGGCTGTACTGAAGTTTGAAATTGAGCCTGCTGAAAGAGGCAGCGGTGTTACTTTTACATCCGAAGTACAATACAGAGATATTATGGAGCGGTATCAGCATCAGGTTGAGCAGGCAATTCCTCTGGCACTTAACCAGGGTCGACTTGGTTGGCAGGTAACGGATGTAAATATCAGACTTATCGGCGGTGAGCATCACCTGATACACACGCATCCGCTCGACTTTATTGTTGCTACGCCGATGGCTATTCAGGACGGATTGCAAAGAGGCGGAAGCGTACTTTTAGAGCCGATACTTTCTGCCAGATTCATTCTGCCGACAGAGCACGTAGGCAGAGTTATGAGTGACGTAATTGCTATGCGTGGCAGTGTTGTTGACAGCTCAAATGACGGAAATCGTGCAATCATAAACGCACTGATACCCGTGCAGACAAGTCTTGATTACTCCACTACCCTCGCAATGTTTACAAGCGGCAGAGGCACAATGAGCGTACAGTTTCACAGCTATAAAGAGTGTCCGTTGGAGCTTGGAGCAACCGCAAAAAGAAGAAGCGTTGATCCGCTCGACACTTCAAAGTATATTCTTGCTGCCAGAAGTGCACTTGACGGAGATATTTTCAATATTGATTAAAAAAACAGAGCAACTTCCGTTGCTCTGTTTTCGTTTAATTTTATGATTTTTTCTTTCTTTCGGGGATAACGAATATGAACAGAAGAGAACTTAAAAGAAGGAACATCGGGTAGAAAAGATTTGAGATGATGTTGAAAGCTGTCAGTTCATAACCAAGAGTTGTCACAACTGAAAGAGCTACAAGAAGCTGTGCACCGTAAGGCAAAATGCCCTGGAAGATACAAGAGAACGTATCAAGAATTGAAGCGGTTTTTCGCGGTGAGATATCAAAATCCTTAGCCATTTCACTTGCAATCGGGTTTGCCATAACGATAGCAACGGTATTATTGGCGGTAGCTATATCCATAAGACCTACAAGCAGACCGATACCGAGCTGACCGCTTTTTCTGCCCTTGAAAACCTTTCGGATTCCGTTAAGAAGAGCTTCAAATCCACCGTTGAACTTAATAAGTTCACAAAGTGCCGCAACGAGAATTGCAACCATTGAAGTTTCAAACATACCTGACGCACCTGCACCCATATTAGCGAGCAAATCAGGGAAAGCTACAGTGCCTGTTGCAAGTATGATAACAGCACCGGAAACAATACCTATAAGCAAAGTAAGGAATACGTTTACACCGATAATTCCGCTTATCAGAACAAGCACGTAAGGAATAACCTGAACCATATTGTAATCTTTATTTACTATTTCAGCAACGTCTGATTTTGCTGACAGAACAAGAATAAGACCAAGAGTGAGTATTGCGGCAGGTACAACAATTGCAAAGTTTGTAAGGAATTTATCCTTCATACGGCAACCCTGACCGTTACAAGCGGCAATAGTGGTATCAGAAATAAACGAAAGATTATCGCCAAACATTGCACCACCGACAACAGTGCCGACGCAAAGTGCAAGCGGGAAGCCAGAACCTTCTGAAACAGCAACTGCTATAGGTGTAATAAGCGTAATAGTACCGACGGAAGTGCCCATTGCTGTAGAAACAAAACAGCTGATTAAGAAAAGAACAACAACAGCAAGCCTCGGAGGCGTTACTGACAACATAAAATATGCTACGCTCTCTGCAGAATCCCTGCCGACAACACCGACAAAAATACCTGCAAGAAGGAAAATGATAAGCATCGTTATAATATTCTTATCACCTATACCCTGCCCCATAATCTCGAATTTTTTATCGAGAGCTACGCCTTTTGTCTGAAGCACTGCAACAAACAGAGCTGCAAGAAAAGCCACAATAACGGGGACTTTGTAAAAACCCATAGGAATTTTCATAATATACTCAAATACAATTCCCAGGGATAAATAGAAAATAACAAATACTCCGATAGGAATAAGCGCCAAAGCGTTTGATTTTTTCATATTTTGCTCACTTTCTTAAAGATAGAAATTACATCCCGAGAATTATACCACGCATTAAAGAAAAGTACAATAAGCAACGTAATTAAATTTACATTGTACAGCAAGTAAATATTGGTACATAAAGAACAGCCGTAACCGGTACATTACGCACAGTCACGGCTGAGTTTTTAATCATCAAGATTTGCTTCTGCTTCCTTCTGCAGCTCGGGGTCATAAGAAAGAATAGGTTTAATGTCTTTGTTTTTAACCTTACGGTCGACGTAATTTTTAGTGATTTTCATAACAAGTGGGAAAAGAACAACAACGCCGATAAGGTTGGGAATCATCATAAGACCGTTGAATGTATCAGAGATATCCCAAGCGAGTGACGATGTCATAACCGCACCGAAGATAACAGTTATAACGTGAATGATTTTGAAAATAATTGCGCTCTTGGCACCAAAGAGATATTCCCACGCCTTTGAGCCGTAGTGCGACCAGCCGAGAACTGTTGTAAACGCAAAGAGGAACATTGCAATTGCAACGAATTTCTGACCGATATTACCCCAGGAGAAAACGCTGTTGAATGCACCTGCAACAAGTGTTGCATCGGTAAGACCTTCTGCGATAGCACCTGTTTTTGCATCAAATACACCTGATGTGAGAACAACAAGAGCTGTCATTGTGCAAACGATCATTGTGTCTGCAAAAACTTCAAATATACCCCACATACCCTGCTTTACAGGCTCTTTAACGTTAGAGTTTGAGTGTACCATAACAGATGAACCAAGACCCGCTTCGTTAGAGAAAACACCACGCTTGAAGCCCTGTGTAACAGCCGCACTGACAGCTGCACCGAGTGTACCGCCGACAAATGCTTCGGGATTGAATGCGTTGACAAAAATGGTCTTTAATGAAGGAATGATCATATCGTAGTTCTTACCGATGATGATAAGACTGCCTGCGATGAAAAGAACAATCATAAAGGGAACGACTTTCTCTGCAACGCTAGCAATTCTCTTAAGACCGCCAAGGGTTATAAGAGCAACAAGAGCCATTATTATTACACCAAGAACAACGTTATAAAGTGATATACCGCCAAGCACCTGAACAGATGAAAGCGCCTGAACATCAAATGCTGTAGCGACGTTTGCAACAATCTTATTTACCTGACCCATGCTACCGATACCAAAAGAAGCGAGCATAGTGAAAACGCAGAAAAGAACGGCAAGAACCTTACCGATTGTTTTGCATCCCTTTTTATTTCCGAGACCGTCGCGAAGATAATACATCGCACCGCCTGACCATTCACCTTTGATATTGCGGCGGCGATAATAAATACCGAGAGCATTTTCAGAGAAGTTCGTCATCATACCAAAGAATGCGGCAACCCACATCCAGAAAACTGCACCTGCACCACCGATGCAAATAGCAGCGGCAACACCGGCGATATTACCAGTACCGACTGTTGCGGCAAGAGCAGTACAGAGAGCCTGGAAGGGTGAAATTGAGCCCTTTTCCTTCGAGTGACCGATAACCTTTTTAGAGAAAAGGCTTCCTATTGTATTTTTCCACCAGAGACCGATGTGTGAAACCTGGAACACCTTTGTTACAACAGTCATAAGTATACCCGTACCGATAAGCAGAGCAAGACCGAACGTGCCCCACACAACACCGTTGACAGAGCCGTTAATCTCTGCCACTTTTTCAAAAAAAGCTTCCATTTTAAAAATTCCTCCTAAAATAAAAAAGTCGGATTACAGGGCGTAATCCGACAAAAGTACAAATCTATACCGTAAAACGGCATTTAAAACTTTGTCCTTTTGCCTGAGAGATTAGCTTTCGCCTTGCCCCTTCGGCACCCAATTTAATGGGATTCTCCAAAGTTATGTCCGTTTGCAGTCCCTTTCCCTTGCGGGAAGCCTGAGAGCGTTACTCCTTCGGCAGCGTATGCTTCTTCTGCAAACTTCATCCATAAAATGTTTAATTTTGAGGTATTATAGCACTTTGATTTCAAAAAAGCAAGAAGATTTTTAAAAAGTAAAAAAACAAGCATAAAACCAAAACGTTTTATGCTTGTTTATGGTGGGAACAATAGGGCTCGAACCTATGACCCCCTGCTTGTAAGGCAGGTGCTCTAGCCAACTGAGCTATGCTCCCGAGTGGTCGGAGTGACGGGACTTGAACCCATGGCCTCTTGGTCCCGAACCAAGCGCGATACCAAACTTCGCCACACCCCGAAATATATTGTCTTTCAGACAGCTTGATTATTATATATTAAACCGATTAAAAAATCAAGTGTTTTCTGAAATTTATTAAAACATATTACTCAAAGCATAAACCGGCAGAAACAAACACAGTAAAATTATGCTTATACATATTCAGTTTAAGCTTATAAAGTAAAGTTATATGTTGCTAAGGTGATAGGATTTGTGGTATTATTGATTTAATAAAACAATTATTCAAGGAGAATAAAAATGAAGATTCTTGTATTGAACGGCAGCCCTAAAGGCAAATACAGTGTAACGCTTCAGACGACTAACTATCTGCAGAAACTCTACCCCGAGCACAGCTTTGAGGTGCTTGACGTAGGTCACAGACTCAAGGCGCTCGAAAGAGACTTCTCCCCTGCCCTTGAAGCAATAGAAAGAGCAGAAGTTCTCCTTTTCTCCTACCCCGTTTACACATTTATCGCACCGTATCAGCTTCACAGATTTATCGAGCTTTTAAAGCAGAGCGGTATTTCGCTTGGGGGTAAGTATGCAACCCAGTTCACCACATCAAAGCATTTCTATGACGTGACTGCGTTGAGATATATACAGGACAACTGTGCAGATCTCGGGCTGAAATACATAAAAGGTCTTTCTGCCGATATGGATGACCTGCTGACAGAAAAGGGTCAGAAAGAAGCTAAAGGATTCATTGAGTTTTTAGCCTACAGCGTTGCAAACGATATATACGAAAAGCCTTCTGTTACCAACACACCTGCAAAACACAAAGCTGTTACTGTACCTGCAATTAACACAGACGTCAAGAGCGGTGACGTAGCAATCATCACCAACTGTGAAAAAGATGATGAACAGCTTAAAAATATGATTGCACGTTTCCAGTCAAAGTGCAGCCGTAAGACACGAGTTATCAATATAGCCGAATATGATTTCAAGGGCGGTTGTCTCGGTTGCCTTAGCTGTGCCGTTTCTGGCAAATGTGTATATAAAGACGGCTTTGACGAATTCTTACGCGGTACAATCCAGACGGCAGAGGCGATAGTAATTGCTTTTTCAATAAAAGACCATTCAATGGGTGCTTCATTCAAGCTGTATGACGACAGACAATTCTGCAACGGACACCGTGCTGTTACAATGGGTATGCCGTACGGATATCTTGTCAGTGGCAATTACAACGAAGAATACAACCTGCAGATGATTGTTGAGGGGCGTGCTCAGGTTGGCGGAAACTTCCTTGCAGGCATTGCAACCGACGAAGTTGACCCCGACGGTGAAATTGACAAACTTGCACAGACACTTGAATATGCACTTGTTTCAGGATACGTACCGCCGCAGAATTTCTATGGTGTAGGCGGAACTAAAATTTTCCGTGACCTTATATGGCAGATGCAGGGCATTATGAAAGCTGACCATAAATTTTACAAAGCTCACGAGCAGTATGATTTTCCGCAGAAGAAGCGTGCCACAATGCTGCTTATGTACCTTGCAGGTATGGCAATGTCATCGGAAGCAATCAAAAAGAAAATGGGCAATATGATGAACGAAGGTATGCTTATGCCGTACAAAAAGCTGCTTGATAAAACAGAAGAAAAGAACAGATGAGATGAGGTGAGTTGAAATTTTAAGGTTTATTTCACTGATACTTGCAATAATTCAGTTTTGTTTTTTACCCTTAACATCAGCTTTAGGGAGGCATGAAATTTTGATTGACACAGCCACAAAATATCAGACCTTTGAAGAATTCGGCACAAGCTCGTGCTGGTGGGCTCAGACTGTAAACACAGCCGAAGAAGCAGATGAAATTGCTAAAAGGCTGTACAGCGAAGAAGAAGGACTCGGGCTGAAAATATTCCGCTACAACATAGGCGGCGGCGAAGCAGACAACCCCGATTGCAGAATATGGGACGTCAACCGCCGCACTGAAAGTTTTTACGTACTTAACAAAGAAACCGGTGAATATGAATACGATTTCACACGCGATGCAAACGCAAGGCGTGTAATGGACTATGCGATAAAATACGGTGCAGAGAAAATAATACTTTTCTGCAACAGCCCGCATTTTTCTATGACAAAAAGCGGTCACGCTTCAGGCGGACTCACCGAATATTCATCAAACCTGCCGAAAGAAAACTATGCAGCCTTTGTAGACTACGTGCTGACGATTGCCGATTGGTTTGTAGAGCAAGGATATCCGATTTACGCTATCTCCCCTATCAATGAGCCGATGTGGAGCTGGGGCGGTGAATGGGTAGGTCAGGAAGGCTGTCACTACACCGCTGACGAAACGGTAGAATTGCTTGAGATGTTTGCTGTTGAAATGCAGAAACGAAACTCACCATATAAGCTCAACGGCCCCGAAAGCGGAGAAATGAGCTGGGCATATTTTGAATACACCGAAAAATTCCTGAAAAGCGATATACTCCGTGAATTCTGTGACACCTTCAGCGGACATTCTTATTGGATGGACACAAAGAGTGAAGAGAAAAGACAAATCGGTGATGGGCTGAAAGAGAAATATCCCGATATAAAATACGAAATGAGCGAATGGTGCGAACTGCCGCTCACACTTGACAGCACAACCATTGACAGCGGACTTTATATGGCGCAGGTTATTGTTGATGACCTGACAAGAATGAACGCTGTTTCCTGGCAGAGCTGGACAGCCGTAAACGGTGACGGCCTGCTTGACAGAAACGCTGACGGTGAGCTTATTACATACAACCGCTACTATGCATTCAAGCACTTCACTTCATTTATTAAGCCCGGAATGGTGAGAATACGTACAATAGATAATTTCAAAGAAGACTCACTGCTCAAAACCGTTGCTTTTAAGGATAAAGGTAATATTGTAGTTGTTATAGTCAACCCTGATGAAACAGAGGAAAGCATAAAGCTTTGCGGTATGCTCGGCAACGCCGAAATATATCTGACAGACAGTGAACACAACTGCGAAAAGATTTATGAAGGTAAGTTTGATCCGAATATAACCGTACCTGCAAAGAGTATAATGACGGTTTGCATAACTCAATAAAGGAGATTCACTTTATGAGACAAATAGAATTACTTCATTCAATAGCAAGCCTTTTTGATTTCAAGGTTATTAATGATAAAGACGGTAACGAATATGTTCTTTTTAGTAAAAACCATATAAATCACATCGATGAAACTATCGAAGACAAAACTGCATTTGAAGCAATTGAAAACCACGAACATATTTCTGCTAATATTAAAAAGTCTGATTTTGAAAACGCTTGTTATATCGGAGAAATGTTTGGCAAAGCACTGCTTTTATCACTTAAACAGACATTCCCAAATAAGAGTTTTATTGTTTTTTCCGATGTTCATTACGATGAAATAATCATCAGATTTCATCAAAAATGGGATAACGAACCTTTTTACTATGATGTATATACAGATTACGGAAATGAAAGCAAACTTTTTGCATTTGAATAATATCCTAAAAGGAGTTTAATTATATGTTTAAAAAAGATAACAGATTTGAAAAAGTTTACAGCCAGGGATCAATCAGCGGTGTAGAAATACTCGTTGACAAAGAGACCGGTGTAAACTATATATTCGGCTTCAGCGGCAACGCAGGCGGTATGACGGTACTGCTTGATAAATACGGAAAGCCTGTAATAACACCGATAGAAAACGATTGAGTTAAAGGTCTGTTCTTAAGTTAAGGACAGACCTTTTAATTTATTTTATTATTCTATTGTAAAATATATTTGCTATATGATAAAATATTAAAAATACACTTAAAGGAAAGAAGCTGTGATTATGAATCCTGTTAAGTTTTATCTTGTAACCGATACGCATTATTTTGAAGAATCACTCGGTGCTGAAGGCAAGGCATTTGAGAAATATATGAGCCGAGAGCAATATTTTATGAAGGAAAGCGGAGAAATTATCAAATCCGTATTCGATAAGATTGCTGAGGATAAAGAAACGGACATTGTAATAATCCCCGGTGACCTTACTAAAAACGGTGAAAAAGAGAGCCACAAAAGCTTCCTGAAACAACTGTATAAGCTGAAAGAAAACGGCAAAAAGATATACGTAATTACAGCAGGTCACGACTACAACGAGCACTCATTCGCATATAAAAACGACGAACGCATTGAGGTTGAGGGTACAGATTTTGCCGACCTTTACGATATGTACTATGATTTTGGTTACAGCGAGGCTCTTGCTTTCGATAAGAGGACTCATTCTTACATAGCTGAAATTACTGACGGCGTAAGAATGCTCGGCATTAACTGCGACAGCTATCAGAATCCCAAAGGCACAATGGATGACGAGCTTATTTCCTGGGCAAAGATACAGCTTGACAAAGCAAAAGAAGACGGTTGCTCGGTATTTGCAATATGCCACTACCCTATCATTCCGTCGGTGCCCGTATTCGACCTTGTAGGCGATGCAAAGATAAAAAATTGGCGCAAAGTTGCATCGTTCCTTGCAGATAACGGTGTCGAGTTTATTATGACAGGACATATGCACATACAGAGCATCAACGAGTTTTACAGTGAAAACGGCAATAGGCTCATTGACGTGTGCACCTCCTGCCTTGTAGGCAGCCCTGCAAAATACCGCAAAGTAACAGTTGATGAAAACTCGGTTATGAAGGTAGAAAGCATCACAGTAGACTGTTTTGATCAGGAATTTTTTGACAAGCAGTTTGGTCAGGCAATAGTAACCCGTGTTTCAAATGCACTCAACGGCGGAAAAGGAATAGTAAAGCATCTCAAAAAACTCGGCACAAAAATATATCACAAAGCTACACTGGGTGCACTTTCAAGGGTGTTGTGGATAAAAATAGACAAGTCGCTCAGAAAGAAAAAGCTCACCGAGCTTGTTGCCGAAATCGGTCTTGCAATATTTATCGGCGACCAGCCTTATGTAGAGGGTACTCCCGAGCACGAAATGTTCTCAAAAGTGTTTAAACGATTTTCTTTTATCATCAAAAAGATTGAGCCGAAGCTCAGCAAAAACGGCGTTAAAATTGACCTAACTGAAATGATTATGAACACAATCGGCAACAACAAAGGCTATTCCGACAACAATGCCGAATTTAAACTTAAATAAAGGTAACAATTATGGAATATAAAAGAGAGCTTAAAGCCAACTGGAAAGCTAAATGGATATGGCTTGAAGAAGAAAAGAAAACGAAGAATGCTTGGATTTGCTTTAACAAAAATATTAATATCAGCACCGTGCCCGATGAGCTTATAGCCTGTATTGCGGCAGAAAACAAATATATACTGTACATAAACGGTAAGTGTGTTGAGCGTGAGGGCGGACTTAAAAGAGGACCTTCCCCTACCGGATGTTTCTTTGATGAAATTGATATTGCAGAATTCCTTGCCGTTGGCGAAAATCTCATCAGCATACTTGTGTGGTACTGGGGCAACGAGGTCAGCTATTCAAGTTCAGATGCAGGTCAGGGTGGTCTGCTTTTCGAAGCAGAAAGCGGTGATATTTCAATTATCTCCGACAACAGCTGGAGTGCGATGAAACACCCTGCCTTCAAAGAAGATAAAGGCAAAATGCAGCCTAACTACAGAATACCTGAAAGCAACATTTACTTTGATGCACGATATGATATACCCGAATGGAATAAACCGGGGTATGATTTTTCGGCTTGGTCAAAAGCAACGGAATACGCTAAAGGCGGAGAAGGTTGCTGGGGTGAACTTTACGGCAGAGATATACCGATGTTCAAAGACTTCGGACTTAAAGATTACCTTAACAGCAAAGACTATGAAGACAAGAGCTTTGCTTTAAAGAAGAAAATCACACTTGAAGTGCCGTACAACGCACAGCTCACTTCTTACCTTAAAGTTAAAGCCAAAAAAGGTAAAAAAATAGTTGTCACCACCGAAAACACTCACACAGGTGCAGTACATAACACTTATGTGACAAAAGATGGAATTCAGGAATTTGAATCTCCGTCATGGTTCAACGGTCAGTACATAACCTACGAAATACCTGCAGGTGTTAAAATAACCAGCCTTAAATACAGAGAAAGCGGTTACAACACCGAATTCTGCGGTAACTTCACCTGCGAAAACAGCGATATGAATACACTGTGGCAGAAATCTCTGCGCACGCTGTACGTTACAATGCGTGACAACTTTATGGACTGCCCCGACAGAGAAAGAGCACAGTGGTGGGGCGACGTTACCAACGAAATGATGATGACGATGTACAGCCTTTCATCATCGTCATACCTGCTTTACCGCAAGGGCGTCAGTACAATGCTGTCATATATCGACCCTGCAACAAAAGTTCTGCAGACTGTTGTACCGATAAAGAAAGATTATTTTGAGCTCCCCTGCCAGCAGCTTGCAGGTGTAGTCGGCTTCTGGACGTATTATGCGTACACAGGCGACAAACAGTTTATAGAGTCGGTTTACAATGCGGCTAAAGATTACGTTAATCTGTGGAATATAAGCGAAAGCGGACTTGTTGAGCACAGAGGCGGCTCCTGGGACTGGCAGGACTGGGGCGACAAAATTGACGTTATTCCGCTCGAAAACGCTTGGTATTACTATGCTTTGTCAAGTGTTAAGAATATGGCGGAGCTTCTTGGAGAAAACGCTATATCAGCAGAATTTGACTGCAGAATGAACTCACTTTATACTGCTTACCAGACATTATGGGACGGTAACGGATACCGCAGTAAAGATAACAAAGGATATGACGACAGAGGTAATGCTGTTGCTGTGATTTCGGGTCTTTGTCCGCAAGAAAATTACGGTAAAATTAAAGATATTCTCTTCGGCACAAGAAACTCCAGCCCTTATATGGAATACTACGCACTTGAAGCACTTTGCCGTATCGGTGAATTTGCACTCGCAGAAAGAAGAATGTGCGAAAGGTACAGCGAAATGATTGCAGAGGATTATTCCACACTTTGGGAAAACTGGATAAAGAATGACGGCACTTCAAACCACGCATGGACAGGCGGACCGCTTGTAATAATGAGTAAACATATTGCAGGCATAAAGCCGCTCAGTGCAGGATACGAAAAGGTAGAAATCAGACCGAAATATGATTTGCACGGTAACATCAGCTGTACAGTGCCGACAGTTAAAGGATTTATAAAATTCAGCTATGAAAAGCAAAATAACAATACAATAATCGGTCTTGAATATCCGGAAGGAACTGAAATAACACTGTACACGCCTAAAAATGCAAGCCTTACCGTAAACGGAAAGACATTTGAAGCTGACAAAACAGTTTATACATTGAATTAAAAAAATCAGCAATCTCTTATTCGGAGATTGCTGATTTTTCTTGTTGCTGTTCTTTATAAAATTTTTGTACTGATATGAATGCACCTATTACACAGTAAAGTGCATACACACCGTAAACAAGGTACGTTGTTTCTTTAGGGTCAACAAAGACCATCTGGACATTAAGAAACAGACCGATTACCGCCTGCACAATCCAGAGATACGTATATTCGATAAACGCAAGCATTGTAAGAATCTGAACGATAACACCCAAAAGGAACAATATACTGTCGAGTATAGCATACTCATAATTCAGATAATAGCAAACACCCGCAAGCGTTGCCCACAAACCAAGCACACATACGGAAAATACAATGCGTGTTTTAGCTGACATTTTTTTGAAAACAGCAGTTTTCTTATATGCGTTTTTCTTCCACCTGAAAAAAGTAATAAGCTGAATCGGGAAGCTTAACAGCAACGCCTGCACCGCCGAAAGATAAACGCCCATATAAATATAGCAACCTGCGTATAAAAGCGAATTGATTGACCCCATCAAAGGACCTATGCGGTTTGCTTCGGACTGAAAAGCCATAACAAAAAGAGAGATAAAAAGCGGAATCATAAGAAAAAATTCCTGCTTACAGAGAATACCTGTAATAAGTATTGCTATACCCGTTATGACGATTATTATTTTTTTGTAGAGCTTCATATATTAAATCCTTTCGGCAAAAAGATTTCCGAGTTTAACCGTACAGTCAGAATCGTAATGTGCTATATCAGCTTCGGGCTCAGGCTCATTTTTGGTTGTAAGCTCGCAAGCAACAGTGTCGATAAAAAATCTGTTGTCGGCTTTATCTGCTATAGATTTCTTTACATCATTTAGTTCACGGTACAGCGGCCAAATTTCAGAAATTCCGCCATCGATAAAGATACAATTATTATAATAGTTACCGAAGTTTACAGTAAAATCGGAAATCAGTGTCTCATAGCGTGCAGAATAGTCCGAAACGTGCCCGAGAGTATCGGCATCACTTTCTCCCTGCATCCAGCAAAAAGCGATTATTTCGGGCAAATACTGCTTATTTTTAAGTTTTGTTATACTTTCATTCATTGTCGCAACAAGCTCGTTATAACACCAGCCTGCTTTATGTTCGCCGTCATAGCATGCATTCTCATCATAATCGCAGTTACAAGAAGGCGGCAACCAATCGTGATTAAGATTTGTACCGCCAAATGCACACTTTACAATAAAAAACTCTTCATTTGGATATTTGCTATCAAGAGCCTGTGCTATACCTACCTCAGGGCCGAGGGTATATTTTGAAACCTCGGTACAGCCAACGCTGACAGGCACAAATCCGTTACTCTTCTTATCGTGCGAAAAATAATTTATAAGAATGTTTTCATATCCGCTTTTGAATTTTTCAACAGTGACGGAATCAAAATGTCGCGGCAGATAATCGACCCAGCCGACACCTACAGCATTTGACTGACCTGCGAGCACAATTACTTTTGCTTTTTTCATCAGAACCACCTCTGACAATTATTTAAGCTTTGCGTTGAGAACACCTGTTGCAGCAGCCTTGAAGTCTTCTACAGTCTTCTCACGCCACTCAGTTTCTGTCGGGTAGAAGAGCTCATTGTAATTCTCTTTTACAACTTCAACTGCAGTTTCATTTTCACTCTGATACCAATGCTGACGGTTTTCATCAACAGTATATTTGAGTGAAAGGATAGAATCAAAGAATCCGTCGCCTATTGTGCCAAACTCAAAGCAGGTTGAGAAAAGCTCTTTGTCGGTATTCTTACTGTCTTTAAGTCTGTAGAAGAAGTCAGTAGTGTCACCGGTTGTAGCGTAGAAAGCCTCTGAATCGTGAGAAATAATATAGTCGTAACCGAATGCCTCAACGGTTTCAGCCTCGGTCATAGTTTCATAAACAGAATTGAAAATAACCATATTATAACGCGGACCGTAACCGGAGTGGATATCGATATGAACTATATTCTCATACTCACCGTCAAGGCAATCGTTGAAAACGCCCTTGAGGTATGCTGTGGACTTTTCGTCACCGTTACCGCCGTAATAAACACCCTGCGGATATTCATACTGACCGGTAAGAAGTGCATCCGAAATTTTATCAGCACCGCTGACTATAACCTCTTTTACAAGGTTAGCATAGAAGCCTGCTTCGTGCCAGAATGCGTTACCTATTTTGCCTTCGGGCTGAAGGAATTCTTTTACTTCGGGGTAAATTTTGTTTGATGCAAGGTCAAAATTATCCCAATCGAGGATAAAGTTACGGTTAAGGTCAACGTTATTCTCGTTGTAACGGCGCATATATTTCATACCGTACGGGTTTACGTTTGCAACGATAAGCACACCTGTTTTATCGGTATCAAGTTTCGAATAAATATCCTCAAAGAAAACGTCGAGCATAACTGAACCGATGTAACCTTCCATACCGTGAACACCTGTAGTGAGCACAATAAGGTTATCTTTTGTGCCCTTGCTGGGAAGGTAAATATTATCGATATAAAGGTCGTCGCTTTCGTCAACAGCATATTCACTTACCTCAACGGTAATCCCGTCTTTTTTCAGCTGGTCAACACGGTCTTTGAGATGAAAGCGTATATCTTCATAGCTGTTGTAAAAATACTCGCTGTAAGAATACTCTGCCTCAACCTCAGGCTGACGTGCTGCTTTAAGCACAAGCTGAGGGCCAACCGCTGTAAGCACTACCACAATAACAAGAACAGCGGCAAGAAATTTAATCAGTCTCTTTTTTCCTTTGACTTTTTTCATAATAATCTCCTTAAAATTAAAATCAGATTATTGTATCATATATTACCTGTATAAAACAAGAAATCTTTGAGATTTCCCAAAGATTTCTTTTATTTTTTACTATTAAAGATTATCGTATATCTTTTTGATAACCCCATTGAGTTCCCCATCAAAAAGTATATATATAATCTGTTTTGCCTTTTTAAGGTATTCCGGGTTATTTTCAGTTTCACTCAACGCAGTAAGATGATGAGCGATTCCCCACGCAAGCGGCATCAGAGCTTCACTTGCAATTTTACGTTTTTCTTCACCGCTCAAAAAATAAACAAGAGCATTTTCACGGCTTTTGTAGAGGTTAGGCAATTTTTTTGCCTGCTCAATTGCCTTTTGCCGTTCACCTATTTTATCGTAAGCAAAGCATATATTATAAAGCGTCGCTCCGCGCACCTCACAGTCGTCACAATAGTTGATTATCTGCTCCTGCACAGCTATGGACTTACGCAGATGTCGCTCTTTTTCTTCAGGTGTTCCGTCCAGCTTCTCAAGCGAGGTTGAAAGCTGAACAAGAAGCAAGGCATCATTAGGAAACATTTTCAGAGCTTCACGCATAAGCTCAACATTTTCAATATGAAAACCGTTTTTATTGTTATGCGACCACTTGCGGTTTATGCCGCTGTATTTTTCCTCTTTATCTTTTACACTCACACCAAGCAGTTCATCGATACTTATCCCTAAATAATTTGCAATACACGGCAGCATTTCTATATCGGGATAGCCTTCACTACGCTCCCACTTACTTACAGACTGAGCTGAAACACCAAGGTGATTTGCAACCTCTTCCTGAGTAAGATTCCGCTCAAAACGTATTCTTTTGATATTTGCACCAAGCGAAAAATTCATATTAAAACCTCCGTCACTGTTTTGTATATCTAATATATAAAAATACTTAAAACAGTTCAATAGCCGCAACGGTGATTATGTTCTACCGCAAGTTGAGTCTTATCTGTTTTATAAAAGCCGTCACCTTTATTACGAGAAGTAAAAACACCACAACGAGGGCATAAGCCGCCCTTGTTAATGCAAGAAATAAAACTGTCACCGTACTTATAATCACAGAAGCGCAGGTTAATGCTTTACATATTTTTTCTGCTTTGAGTTTTACAAATATAAGTTTTACAACACCAATTACAACCAGCAAAGCAAATGCACACCAATACACGGTTATAATTGTTCCAGAGATTTCTGTATAAAAACGCAAGCCGACCGAGTAAACGTAGCCGTCAACCGTACTCGGATAAAGCGGTAAAACAAAAAGCACAAAAGAAAGCAAATCTGCAACACCGATAATTATATCGCAGATTTTTCTTGTGTTGGAGCTGTTCTCTTTTTCAGCAAGAGAAAGAAGCTTTTCGCCCGAAAGCAATTCATCGATAGAAACCGAAAAAAATTCAGATATGTCTTTCAGTGAATCAATGCTCGGAAGTCCCCTGCCCGACTCCCATTTTGAGACAGCGGCTCTTGATACATACAAAGCTTCGGCAAGCTCATCCTGAGTCATATTTTTATTTTTACGAAGCTGTTGAAGCTTTTCATTGAACTCCATACTTCAAATCTCCTTAACCTTTGCAACAATACAAGCTGATTTATACGCATAAAAAAGACCTGCACTCAACAAAACCGAGCCTATAATATCGGTAACCCAATGCACACCGGATAACAGTCTGCCCACTACCATAAACACACAAAGCAGTATTGTAATTACAGTAACAATTCTTTGCAGTTTTATATTTTTCATTCTGTGCTTAAGCTGAAAAATAAGAGTAGGCATTACAGACAGCACAAGCAAGGTTGTTGATGACGGGTATGATGATTCCATAAACCCGTTTATAAGTACAGGTCGGTAATTTATAGGTATCATTTCAAAAATAATATAACACAGTATTACCAAAACATAATAAACACCGAGAATTATAATATCTGTATCAACTTTAAATAAGCTTTTTCTTTTTATAAGCTGTATCAAACCAAACACACCAAAAATAAAACAGACAAAAAGCGGCACTAATCCCAGCCAATCGGTAATATTATAAAGTTTAAAATCAACACCCGTCAATGAATGAAACCAAGTATTGTGGTATGCAAAACCGATATCGGTTGAATTCACACCTACAGGTCTTACATCAACAGTCTGAATCAATACAGACCAAATTACAAATGCAAGAAGAAAAAATATTGATATGAGTAATGTTCTTTTCATTTTTGCTTTCATTTGATTTATCCTTTCTGTTATAAACAATATAACATAAGCTTAACCGAAAGAATAAAAAATGCATAGCTTTCTGCAGTTGCATCAGTGATACTTTTCGTATCATATAAGAAAAAGCTCTTGATTACCAAGAGCTTTTAATAAAAATACAGATAATTATTTTCTGAACACAGATACAACTTTGCTTATCGCTTTGTATGCAGGAACTTCGAGCACTTTTTCAGCCTCTTTAAGCTGATTTCGTATTTCAATAGCCTGCGGACAATGGGTTTCGCATTTACCGCAACCGATACAGGCTGAAGCAGGTGCAGATTTGCCCTTGGTTGTACATTTGACATACTCTCTGAAGCCTGCAAAATTGCCGTCGGCAAAATGACGGTTATATGCGGAAAACGTTCCGCTGATGTTGATATTCTGGGGGCACGGCATACAGTATTCGCAACCTGTACAGCCAACCTTCATTTTAGCGTTGATAGCGTTCACTACTCTTTTCAGCATCGCTTCATCGTCAGCGGTCAGCTCACCGATTTTCGTCTCTGACGCGGTCTTTATGTTATCTGCTACCATTTCATCGGAATTCATACCTGATAGAACTACACTGACTTCAGGCTGATTCCACAGCCAACGGAAAGCCCACTGCGCAGGTGTATGCTGCACGGGATGACCTGCAAATATATCCTTTGCCTCTGAAGGCAGGTTATTGACAAGGCGGCCGCCGCGAAGAGGCTCCATAATCATAACGGGTATACCTTTGGAGTAAGCGTGATCAAGACCTTTTCTGCCTGCCTGAGTATGCTCATCCATATAGTTATACTGAATGAGGCACATATCCCAGTCATAAGCATCAATAATCTTACAGAACATATCTGATTTGCCGTGATAAGAAAAACCAACCTGTCGGATTGCTCCGCTTTTTTTCTTATCCTCTATCCATTTCTCTATACCGATGTTTTTTAATCTTTCCCATACCTTTATATCTGCCATCATATGCATAAGGTAAAAATCGATATGGTCTGTACGCAGTCTTTTCAGCTGCTCGTTAAAAAGCTTATCGAGAATTTCTGTGCTTCGCATAAGCTGAGGCGGAAGCTTTGTTGCAATATAGACCTTATCACGGATATTATTCTTCTCAAAAATCTCTCCTATTGCCGCCTCACTGCCCGGATATATGAAGGCTGTATCAAAATAATTAACACCGTTATTGAATGCATTCATTACCTGACGCTCGGCATCAGCCATATTGATTCTGCCCATTTTCTTTTTGAAACGCATACATCCGAAGCCTAAGACCGATAGCTTATTGCCGTATTTATCCTCACGGTATTTCATAAACAGACCT
Source organism: Acutalibacteraceae bacterium (assembly GCA_045651645.1). GTDB lineage: Bacteria > Bacillota > Clostridia > Oscillospirales > Acutalibacteraceae > UBA8612. Next base: position 432 of record JAZRSU010000041.1, on the reverse strand, counting down.
CCGAGATTTGTGAAATTTCTTAATTATAATATTAAATACATTATATCATAACAACATTATATATGCAAACATATAAAAAAGCTGACCCTGCTAAAAAGCAGAGTCAGCATAAAAATTGATATTTACAAATCAGTTGACCTTAACAATCCAGTTGAGCTTGTCTTCCTTCTTACCCCACTGGATACCTGTAAGCTCGTCATAAAGGAACTGAGCAACAGGGCCGATTTTTGAATCGTTGATAACGAGGTGCTCGTCGCCGTCAATATACTCACCGACAGGTGAAATAACAGCTGCAGTACCTGTACCGAATGACTCTGTAAGCTTGCCTGCCTTGTAAGCCTCTTTGACTTCGTCAACGGAAAGCTTTCTCTCCTCAACCTTGTAGCCGTTTGCCTTAAGGACTTCAATACATGATGCTCTTGTAACACCGGG
>JAZRSU010000040.1:0-70144 GCA_045651645.1 Acutalibacteraceae bacterium | reverse complement strand
ACCCATACGCACAAACGCATTTTCAACTGCGTTTGACTGTGCATTCGCACGGTAGAGCACTGCAAAATCGCTGAAACGCTGAGCTGCCGCTACACCGTCAAGCACCGTATCGGCAATGAATCTTGCCTCAGACTGCTCATCGTAAGATGTGTTGAGAACAATCTTCTCACCTTCACCGTTGTCTGTCCAGAGGTATTTGCCCTTACGCTGTTCATTATTTGCAATAACGGCGTTTGCGGCATCGAGAATTGTCTGCGTCGAACGGTAATTCTGTTCAAGGCGTATAACTTTTGCTTTGAACTGATGCTCAAACGAAACAATATTCTCAATCGTAGCACCGCGGAATTTATAAATACTCTGGTCATCATCACCGACAACACAGAGGTTTCTGTGCTTTTCGGCAAGGATACTGACAAGTCTGTACTGTGCGTGGTTTGTATCCTGATACTCGTCAACCATTATGTATTTGAAACGGTTCTGGTAATACTCAAGAACCTCTTTATCTGTTTCAAGAAGCTTGACTGTATTATAAATAATATCGTCAAAATCCATAGCATCAGCACGCTGAAGATTCTGCTGATAAAGCTCATACAGTGCCGCTATCTTCTGCAGTCTGAAATCACTGCCTGCATTCTGCTTGAACTCTTCAGGGCTTATAAGACTATCCTTGGCTTTGCTGATTTCGGCAAGTGCCGCCTTATAGCCTACAATACGCTCTTCAATGTTGAGTGCACGCTGACACTCTTTCATCGCTCTGCGTGAATCGTCCGTATCGTAAATAGTAAAATGATTCGTGAAACCTATACGCTCACCGTATCTGCGAAGAATACGTGCACATGCGGCATGGAATGTGCTTGCCCATATTTCCGAACCGTCAGGGCCAAGCATACGCTCAAGACGCTCTTTAAGCTCGGTTGCCGCCTTGTTGGTGAAAGTAATCGCAAGTATTTCCCAAGGACGCGGTGTATTGACACGCATAAGGTCGTCAATCTCGGCATAGGCAAAATCGTCGCCTGCAAGATAAGCCTCAATAGCGTCAATATCATTCTGCATAACGGGTCGGCAACAGTAATCGGAATAGTAAGCGCCGCCGAACTGCATAATATTTGCAATTCGGTTAACAAGTACGGTAGTCTTGCCGCTGCCTGCACCTGCAAGCACGAGCAACGGGCCCTGAGTGCTGAAAATAGCACTTTGCTGCATACCGTTCATTCTGCCGAATTGCTTTTCAATAACCTGTCTTCTTAACTCAATAAATTTCTGACTGAACATAATATACCACCATTTTAAGATAGTTTACATTTTACTATATATACATATAAAAGGCAAGGTTTTTAATTTAAACTTTTTATTAAACAAAAAGCAGGCAGAAGCAATTAACTCCTGCCTGCTTTAATTTTTATTCTTCGTCTGCAACTTTGCGTATGAGAGCACCTGCGTGAACAGGAACGTCACATTTAAAACTGCATTTCATCATCGGATGCGGTGCAACCTCAATCGCCTCGCCCTTTTCGTTCTGAAGCTCTTCAACTCGGATTGTTATCGGCTCAGAGCCTGCAACCATAATCTCAAGTTCATCACCCTCAAAGAAGCGGTTACGCTGTGTAACATAAACCCTGCCGTTTTCCTGACTGTTGACTTCAGCCATAACGTTCCAGTTACGCTTATATACACCGTCATAGAAAATCTGCGCATCATCTCTCGGGTCGCTGAAGAAGAAGCCTGTGCAGTACTCTCTGTGGCTGACCTTACGTGTTTCGTCAATCATCCACTGCTCGGGCTTATAATCATCCGTCGGATTTTTAAGATAGCCGTCAATAGCCGCACGGTATGCATTTGTAATTACTGCTGTGTAATATGAGGATTTTGCTCTGCCCTCAATTTTGAAAGAGGTTATACCCGCCTTTACCATTTCGGGTATATGCTCAATCATACACATATCACGTGCATTCATAATATATGTACCGCTGTGGTCTTCACCTATCGGAAGATAGAAGCCCGGGCGTTTCTCTTCCATTATAGCGTACTTCCAACGGCAGGGCTGAGCACACTCTCCCCTGTTAGAATCTCTGCCGAGGAAGTAGTTTGAAAGCAGACATCTGCCTGAGAACGAAACGCACATTGCACCGTGCACAAAGCACTCGATTTCAAGGTCTGACGGTGTTTTCGCTCTGATTTCAGCAATCTCTTCAAGTGAAAGTTCACGCGCAAGCACAACACGCTTTGCACCCATATCGTACATAGCTCTTGCCGCCTCGTAGTTCACAAGACCTGTCTGGGTTGAAATATGGATTTCCATATCGGGAGCCATTCTTTTAACAACAGAAAGAACGCCCATATCGGAAATAATCATAGCGTCAACGCCTGCATTCACAGCAGAGTCTATAACACCGTGAAGATTTGCAAGGTCGCTGTTATGAGCAAGTACGTTACAGGTAAGATACACTTTCTTACCCCTGCTGTGGCAAAGCTCTACTGCACTGCCAAGCTGCTGAGCATCAAAATTCTGGGGTGCGGCACGCATACCAAGGCTCGTAGAGCCAAGGTAAACTGCATCAGCACCGTATAATACTGCGGCTTCAAGACGTTCTCTGTCGCCAGCAGGTGATAAAAGTTCGGGTTTAATCATAATCAATCTGCCTCATTATCTCTGAGTACCTGTGCCCAGTTGGCCTGGAACTCGCTATAGGTTTTTGCCATATAAATCTTGCCTGCCTCATTATGGCAGAAGTAGAAGTAATCTGTATCATCGGGGTTAAGTGCCGCCTCAATAGCATCGATACCGGGGTTACAGATAGGGCCGACAGGAAGACCTGAACGGATGCTGTTAGTATCGTAACCGGCAAGATACGAGCTTGCACCTGCAGAACCAATCACGGGTGCAACGTAATTATTGATATACTTCTTTGTTGAGTCACAACCGAGTGTCGGATATGATGAAGGATTATTGAGTCGGTTATGAATAACCGAAGAAACCTTACCCATCTGGCTCTTGTCTGCAGCTTCTTTCTGGATAATGGAAGCTATGATAATAACCTCATCCTTGGTAAGCCCCAATTCTTCAGCACGCTTTGTATAAACCTCGCTCCACTTTGATTCAAAGTTGCCGAGGAATTTATTGATAATACTTGTCGGATTTTCACCTATACCGTTCTGTTTTTCACTTACAAAGAAATCGTAAGTATCGGGGAATATATACCCCTCAAGAGCGTAACAGCGTGCATCGTCCTTGGGAATTGAATCAACAAATCCGTATTCAAATTCAACCTCTTTAAGTGCAGAGTAAATATACTCTGCAGGGCAGACGTTATTCTCATCAAGCTTATTGATAATCTGCGGTATAGTCCAGCCTTCAGGGAAAGAAAGACGGATAGTCTTATCCGACGTCTGGTTTTCAAGCATTGCCGTGAGCATACCTTCAACACCCATATCCGCTGTAAGGTAGTGCAAACCGTTGAGATAGCTCTTTTTGTCAAAGCCTCTGAACTTGGTAATCAGCTTACAGAACCACTCGTGCTTTACAAGTCCGTTATCACCGAGCGTATCAATAATATCTTTATAGTCGGCATCCTTTTCAATGCTGACAGTTACAAGCTCATCTTTTCTGTTGAGTGCAAGTACGTCGTTGATGCAGGAAATACCGTAAGCAGACAAAACAACTGAACACAAAACGATTATACCTACAAATACAATACGTCTGAGCTTTTCAACCGTATCAAGATCTTTTGCACGCTGTGCTGCCAAAGCCTTTTTCTTTTCTTCTCTTGCCTTCTCCTGAGCGTTTCTGTGCTCTAACTGAGCTTTCGAAGGCTTACGTCCTGCAAAATATATAGACTTGTCCCTTTTTGCAGGCTGTGCAGGCTCTTCGTATGCAGGCTTATTATATTCTTCCTCATCAATCTGCAACTTGAAATTCTTAACAACCTCGCGGCGGCTTATCGGAATATCAGAATTCCCGTTAGAACTGACCGGCTTGAACTGCTGTGCATCAGGCTTCGGTTGTTCAGGTGTCACCGGCTTAGGCTGTACAGGTGCCGCAGGCTTAGGACTTGCGGCCTTGGGCTGTACAGGCTTGGGTCTTGCGGGCTTGGGCTGTGCAGGTGCTGCAGGATTCAGATCCTTTGTTTCCTTCTCGTGTTGAGCAAGCCAGGAATCAAAGTCATCTTCAAATTCAATTTCAAACTTCTTCTTATCGTCCATATGTAACTCCTTTGAACAGCGTATCAGAAACTACGCTCAGCAAAAATAGTTATCTTTTTCGGTTACTATTATATCCACTTTACGGTCATATTTACCGTGCGGTAATCCGTCTTTTATCAGTGCGGAATATCCGAGACCTATACAAGCACCCTTATACCCTGAAAGGAATCTGTCATAATATCCTTTTCCGTATCCGAGTCTGAATCCTTCTGTATCATACATCAGTGCAGGCACAATACATACACTGGACGTATAATCCTTGAGAAGCTCGCATTTTTCGGGGTCGGGCTCAAGCACACCGAATGCACCGGGTGCAAGGTCGGATTTATCTTTGATAAGATAAAAATCCATATCGCGTGTACCTGGCACACACCTCGGCGCCGCAACCTTTTTACCTATTGCAAGTGCACGGTCGATTATAAAAGACGTGTCAACCTCAAGCGGCTTCGAGCAGTATACAAGCACCGTGCTTACTTCACGGAATTTCCACAGTGTAAGAAACTTGTTCTGGATTTTAAAATCCATACGCTGTTTTTCACTGCGTCCGAGATTTTTACGCCATTCAAGCGACGAAGCACGAAGTGCGTTTTTTTCAGGTCTGATGTCCTTAATCATTGTAAAGTGTCTCCCAAAGCTCATCCGCTTTTTCTTTGCCTATAAACTGCTCGGCAATCACTTTACCGAATTTAAGCGCAACACCGCAGGCTTTTGCGGTAATTATTCTGCCGTCAACGCAAACAGATTTTTCACTGACGGTTGCACCGTAAAGATACTCCTCAAAACCGGGGAAGCAGATAGCTTCTTTACCTTCAAGCAGACCTTTTTTACCGAGAATGCTCGGTGCGGCGCAAATTGCACAGACGTATTTTCCGTTTTTGTAAGCATAATCAATAAAGCTGTTGACCTTCTCGTCTTTTTCAAGGTTGAGTGTACCGGGCATACCGCCGGGCAGAACAACAGCATCTATACTGTCATCAGGATCTACCAGATCAATTACAGTATCGCACACAACAGGAATTGAATGCGAGCCGCTTACCGTTGCACCTGTAACACCTACTGTTTTAACCTCAAGACCTGCTCTGCGGAGCACGTCTACCGTTGCAAGAGCCTCGACCTCTTCAAAGCCCTCTGCAAGAAAAACGTAAATCATTCCACTTCCTCCTTCATTCAAGCGTAAGTCCTATATATGAATTTAGATTTGTCAGTTTATCTGCACCTTCATCAAGCGGCAACAGCATACCGTAGCGGTAAGCTTCGCTTTTTTCTGCAGGCACCTTTATATATTCCCCTTCAAAAACGGAATATATCACACCGTCTTTTTCAAAAATATCCGTACCGTATTTATCGTGTTCACTCTCTATATATCCCGTGTGCTCACTGCACCAGATAAATCTGCTTTCAGCATCATTTATTTTTTCTGTCAACGGTTGCTTTTTTGCATAAAAAGCCGTCTTATAACCGAAGCGTGAATAATACTCAAAAAGTGTGCTTTCAGCAGGCACGAGAGCAATAAAGCTTTTGCCTTTTTCTATTGCAAAGCTTTCAGCTTTTTTCAGCAGAGTTGCCATATAACCTCTGCCTCTCAAATTTTTGAAAGTTGCCGCAGCAAAAAGATAATAACCTTTCTGACCGCACAGTTCTCCATCAATCAGATACAGTGCACTTGTAAGTTCACCGCCGTCGGTCAGCATCAGACAAAAACACGAACCGTGAGCAGAGTGAAAAAAATCAATATACTCTTCACTGTCGCCGAACGCTTCATTCCAAAGCTTTACGGCATCCTGCCTTAACTCTTCAATTTCAAACTTAACCAAAATCAATCACACTCGGCAATATATTTTTCAAGCCATATCTCGGGATAGTAAGAACGTTTTGCCTTACGCAGACCGGGTGCACCCGTATCCTCTTCCCTGTTGATAAGCTCGTATTCATCGCAAAGGCGTATTGCCATTTCGCGGTTGATAATCGGATACGCACCCTGGATTGTAGAGTAAGCTTTTTCAAAATGAGTGCAGAAAATGCCGTCCTTCAGCTTTTCACCGAATGAAAAAGCAACAACCTCGTGATCTACACGGATAAGACCGCCGTAAAAGCCGAGCTCATCAAAATGAGCAAGAGCAACGTTAAGTGCATTATGCTCGGCTGAAATCGCCTCTTCATCCTTATATTCGTTAAGCATAAGCCAGCGTTCATTCATTGAAGCACACTGACCTATGTTTGCGGGATTTATCTCTTCAAAGCTCCAATCAGGATTGTTTTTGATAAAAGCCGAAATATGGTTACGCTTGCCGTGATACTTTCTGCCTGAAAGCGTGGCAAGGTCAGAGCTTTTGTAAATATAATCAAACTTGCTGTCGTCTGCCGTAAATGTAAATTTGCCCGGGAAAAGCTCTTCAAGCTTCTGCTTTTCGGCAAGAGAACAGCCGGCAATCACAGGCTTTACACCTTCTCGGTGAGCGTCCTCAATAACAAGCTCCACCATTTCTGCAAAGTCACCCTCACCTGTAGGACAGCAGTAATTGACAGCATCCTGCATATAGTACTTGGCTACAAGCATATTGCCGTGAAAAGCAATCTGAGTTTTATATACGTCTTTCCATATGAAAAGCGTACCAAAGCAGTATTCACAGCCCATATTATCTGTACCGAAAAGAATTTTTTCAGCACGGTTTTTATCTGCAAGTGTTATAGGGTGAAATTCAAGCATAAACTAACTCTCCGGGTAATGCATCAATAATCATCTGTGCAATTTTTTCAATAGAAAGCGGCTTGCCGTCCTCAGCGCACTTTATAACGTGCCAGCCCATTTTATCTGCGGCATACATAGCAGCCTCACGGCAACGGTAAAGGTAGCCGACATCAGCCTCGTGCACGTCTTTTTTCTCACCTGTTTTTTCACTGCGAAGTGACATAAGCTGCTGTGAAATTTCAATAGGCATATCAAGGTATATAACAGCATCAGGCTTGGGAATACCGAGCTTTACGTACTCGAAATCTTCAAGCCATTCAATATAGCTGTCCCAATCCTCGCGGGGCATTTTCTCAAGCTGATGATATGCGTTGGAAGTGGTGTAACGGTCGGCAAGAATAAGCTTGCCCGATTCGTAATCTGCCTGCCAGTGCTGTTTAAAGCTTGCAAACCTGTCAACTGCAAAAAATGCAGAAGCGGCAAAAGCACCAACGTCTTCGGGCTTCTTACCGAAAGCACCGCCGAGATACATACGCACAAGTGTGCTTGACGGGTCTTCGTAATCGGGCAGCTTAATCTGTCTGTAAGCACAGCCCTTTGATTCGAGATATTCTTTAAGCAATGAAATCTGAGTTGATTTACCGCTTCCGTCAAGACCTTCTATTACTATCATTTTACCCATATTTTTTAATAAGCCGTAATAAAAACAGCCGTCCTCCGTAACTCACAGAATTTAGCAAAACATAATACACCTAATTATACATTACGCATTATAACACAATAATTCGAATATTTCAATTATTTAATTTATTTGTAATAATTAAATATCTGTAAAAAATCACCTCCCTTTACAGTCAAAGGGAGGTATGACAGTAAATATAAATTATTCCGTGTACAAAACTACAGGTCCGTACAATCCGCCCGACACAGAATCTTCTGCATAATCAAGCTCTGTTTCGAAATACGGAGAAAGTTCTTTTATGCTCCACTTATCAAAATAATCGGTATGCAAATACCAGTTTGCAGACGTGTTGGTTACAACTATCTTCAGCTTGTTCTCTTTAGCAAGCAGGTCTGACGGTATTTTCACGCTGTAAGGAGGCATCAGAGTTGTTCCTAAATAACATCCATTCAGATACACGCAAGCTGCAAAGCGAACGTCACCAAGACTTATTTGGCCTTCTTTACCTACCATTTCATCAGGTAGAGTAAACGTTGTTTTATAAGTACAGCTGCCCGAATAAGCACCGCCAATCAAAGCAGACCAGTCACCCGCTTTTACACTTACAGCATCGTCAGAATGTTCAACATTTCCAAAACCGTTTTCATCACAGACGAGTTCATTTCCTTTGCGGAATGTGAAATTATCGCATATATCAAATTTCACTCTGAAATCTTTTGTTTTCTCTGCACTGTATTTTTTATCTGTCAGTAATATAACTGCCGATTCGCCTGTTGCAAGAGAAATATGCAGGACGCCGTTTTCAGCCTGCAAACAATGCAATTCCCCACTCATCAGGTCAAGAAGATAACCATGTGATGAAGGTAAATCCACACGATAATCGTTAATCTCTTCCGATTCGTTGAACAGAATATAGATTTCTTCACTCTCTGTCTTTCTGTGCATCGCACGCAAACCGACAGTGTCAATCTGTATTACGGGTTTGCACTCAGATACATCGGAAGAAACTTTACCGCCGCAACTGATAAATTCACTCAGTGCACTTTTTGTGGCTTCAGGTACAAAAGCACCTTCTGGAATAATAATACACTTATACTCTGCTCTGCCGATAAGCATGCTGCCGTCAACGGTGATTTCAGCAGTCTGAATAACGTCATCATCAACTATATCAAAATCCACCGACATATCTTCGAGTTTTCTGCCGACTGAATCAAACTCTTCTGCCATTTTTTCTGCATTCAGTCTGCCCTGAAAATCAGAAACAGGATAGTAAAGTGCGGTTTCATATACCCTTTCGCCAACAGACGATACGTATGCTAATCGTTCCGTATAGCTGTTGAACTGACCGAGATAACGGTAATACGGCTGATTTTCGGTGAAAACCGGCAGTTCCTGCGCGAGAAGCTGACCTTTTCTGCCAAGCGGAAAATTAAAAGGATTGAATATATTTATTCCGCGTACCGCCTGATACCCTACGGTATATCTCATCATATCATAAGTGAGTCCCGGGCCTGCAACGCCGAAAATCTCACTCATTGCATACTTTGTACCGTTCTGTGCAGCAGCAGATGAAGCGTATCTCGGATAGAATCCGTTGTAAGAGTTCATATCATTCGGAGCTTTCACTTTACTGACGGGATAAATCTGACGCCATATAACATCAATTCCGGGAATATCAAAACACCTGAGAGCACGCATCAGATTGAAATTTCCGCCGCCGTTCATACAGCCTTGCGGATTATGATCTTTATCAAGATGTCCCGTAAAAGCAAAACCTTTTTCGTTTGCCCATTTTTTGCAGGGTAACAGATAATTCTCACAGAAAGTCCGACTGCATAAATCATACCAACGGTGAAGAATATGAACGTTTTCTTCGGTCGGTTTTTCTTTGCCGTCAATAAGCGAAACATACGGTAAAACGGATTCACCGTACGTCGCTTCGTATTTATCAGCAAGATATTTATTGAACGGATTCAACGGAGCTTTAGGCTCATCCGTAAATACAGCGGTAAAGCCAGAGGTTGCCGCTGCATATTTTTCGTGAGTAATATCAATAAAATATTCCGTAGCATTTCTGTTAAGCAGATTTGGATAATTGCCGCCTGCAGAATATTCGGGGTGGTCTTTGACAACCCTTCCGCACGCACTGCCTGACGGCCAACCGCCTTCATCGTAAATCCAGCAGTTCATTCCCAGTGAAGCACCTTTATCTATCGCATAGGCGCAAAGCTCAAAATATTCATCCGAAAGATATTCGGGTGAAAGTTTTGTAGGCATACTGTCAGGTCTGAATTCCTTCGGCTCGGGAAGAATATAAAAAGCACGCATACCAAGCCTCTGCATCTCTGCAAGCTGTTCATCTATAACTTCACGCGTGCATATATCGTTCCACACCCATATATACACAGGTGCATACGAGGCATCGGGAGCTATGAAACTGTCCAAATCAAATTTATCGTTATTTTTCATTGGTTCACACCTTCAAATTCACACATTCACAGCGTATTTACCCTGCTTTTTCAACTGCTTTACAAAACACTTCAGCGCAATAACCATAACAACGTAAAGTGCCGCAAGAAGAAGCGGATATATCTTTATTCCGAAAAGACCGCTTACAAGGCTTACCATAGGCGGTGCGAGCATCACACCGATATACGCAAACGCAATCTGCGAACCCATAATCGACTGTGATACTTCTTTGCCGAAATTGTGTGGTGTGAGATGAATCATATTCGGATAAATCGAGCCATTGCCAAGACCTATAAGGAATAAGCCGATTACAGAAACAACACCATTAAGCGGAAGAAGCATAACTACAACTGCCGGAGCAAGAATGGCTGTGCCTATGCCGATTCTCTTCCACGTGCTGATTTTATCAGAAAGCAGACCCGAAACAAACCTGCCGATTGACATACCGATGTAATATATCGTCAATGCAAGTGCACCGTATTTTGCCTCAAACCCTTTTTCTTCAACAAGGTAAGTGCTTCCCCATACTCCGCACGCATACTCGATTGCGTTTGTCGCAAGCATAATTACCCATACAAGCCGTACCTGTGACATTTTTGCCATTTGTAAAACGGAAAGATTCACGGTTTTTTCTTCTTCACCCTGCCCGTCGGAAGAGTTCTTTTTCCAGAGCGGAACAGATATTATAAGCAGTATTGCTATAGCCGCCTGAACGTAAAACGCATATCGGTAACCGCCACGCCAGCCAATATTACTCAGTGCCTGCGACATAAGATAAGGGCTGAGAGATACACCCACACCGTAAAAACAATGGAGAAAATTCATATGGCTTGCTTTACAGTGAAGTGCCACGTAATTGTTAAGCCCCGAGTCAATCGCACCTGCACCTAAACCGAGAACTACTGCAAGAGGAATCATAAACCAGAATGAAGGAACAAAAGAATAGCCGAGCAAAGCCACCGCAGTCATAGCCGTGCTGAATGCCGTAACCTTTGCAGTTCCAAGCTTATTGAGAATTTTTGCACTGAACATACTTGAAAGCACGGTACAGCCCGAAATAAGCAGTGTAATCACGCTTACAGCTTCAACAGGAATATCAAGCTGAGTATGTATCGCAGGCCACGCAGAGCCTATAAGCGAATCAGGCACGCCGAGACCGATAAATGCAATATAAATTATAATCAGGAGTATGGTAGTCACAGTAAATAACCTCCGCAATCGCATATAAAAACAAAGAAAAAATCACAACTGATTCGATGTAATTTTCATTTTAACACTTTTTTAATTATTTATCAACAAGTACAAATTAAAGTACTCATATTGACTTTTTGCGTGTAAATGTTTTATTATAGAATAAATATGTTCAAATCCACTCTTTTACGGAGGTTTCAGATATGGAATGTAAATCCGGTGTATACGTACTCGGCTACAGCAACTGCGGCGAAAAAATGTGTGCCGCAGGCGGCAGAATTTCTACCCAGCCCGGCAACGCACTCGGCATATGGGAAAAGTCGCAGGATGACGAAAAAAACGCAAACCTTATAGATAAAGTTACACGCTCAGGTCATAACTCAACGGTTGAGCACATTATGTTCAACCTCGCTTTCAACGATGTTTCCGTTATTGTTGAGCAGTTTATGATCGAGTTCAGACTTGCATCATTTACTGTCAAGTCACGCAGATATGTTGACTTTTACGATGCAGGCTTCTACGTACCCGAATTTAAAAACGAAGAAAACAAATCAAAGTACACTGCTCATATCACATCACTTTTTGAAACGTACAAGAAGATGACCGATGCAGGCGTACCCAAGGAAGACGCCCGCTTTGTGCTCCCCTACTGCTTCTATAGCAACTTCTTCTGCTCAATCGGCGGCAGAGAAATGCTTCACGTGCTTCACGCAATGCTTCACGGCAGAGGCAGTAAGATACCCGAGATTTATGCACTTGGTCAGCAGCTTTTCGAGCAGGTAAACAAGATTGCACCCGGTGTGCTCACAGGCTTTGAAGAGCGTAAGCCCAAGAAGTCCGATACACTTGACCTCAGCTTTATCGAGGCAGACCGCAAGGCTTCTCCCGATGAGTTTATCGAATACATAAGCGGCAGTAAAGATGCGGCAAAAACGGTTGCAACAGCAGCTATGCTTGAAGCAAACGTTTACTCTGCAGAAACTGTTAAAAAGGCAGTTGAGGACAGCGAAACAAGAGCAAAAATCATCAAAGCTGTCACAGAGTGTTCACGCCCGAGAGCACTTGAAAGCGTACAGTTCACGTTCGCACTCAACAAGGTTTCACTTTCAACCCTTACTCATTTTGCCAGACACAGAATCCATTCAATCCAGATTCCCGCACTGAGCACTGTTGACCGTAACGATTGGGTCAAGCCTGAAAGCATCGCTTCCGATGAAGAGATGTTCAAAGCTTATAACGCTTGCTTCGAAAACAGCAACAAGCTCTGCGAAGAACTGAAGGCTGCAGGCGAAGAAGAGGCTCTGCCCTACCTTATCCTCAGCGGCAACACACTCAGCATTGTATCTACTATGAACGGCAGAGAGCTTATGCTGTTTATGAAGCTGAGAAGCTGCACAAGAGCACAGTGGGAAATTCAGATTTATGCAAACAAAATGCTCGAGATACTCCGTAATGAAGAGCCTGAGCTTTTCTGTTACTATGGCCCGAGCTGCTACGTACAGGGCTACTGCCCCGAGGGCAGACTTACCTGCGGCAGAGCGGCAGAGATGAAAGAAAAATACAGCGTATAAAAAACAAACCCTCGGCTTGACCGAGGGTTTGCAGCGTAAAAATGAAAGAATGATTTTATTATGGTCAACTCGCTGAATAACAAAAAATCAAATTTCCTTATATTCCTTTGCTGGGCGGCATATACAGCCGCTTACGTTGCAAGGCTTAACTATAACGCATCTATGGTTGAGGTGCTTGCTCAGCTTAACGTAACCAAAGAAGCGGCAGGCACCGTCAGCTCGTTTTTCTTTTTTGCCTACGGTGCAGGTCAGCTTGTAAACGGTTTACTGTCAAAGAAATACAACACCCGATACTCCGTAGCTATTGCCCTTGCGGCATCGTGTGTAATCAACCTCGGTATGACCTTCTGTAACGGAATTGACTCAATGAAAATACTGTGGCTTTTCAACGGTGTTTTCCAGTCAATTCTCTGGTCGTCGCTCATCAAAACACTTTCGGATAACCTTGCTGACAACAAGCTTTCAAAAGCCGTAATGGTAATGAGCACAACCGTTGCTTCAGGTACGTTTGCCGCATACGGTCTGTCAGCACTTTTCTCGGCACTTAAAATGAGCTGGACTTCTATTTTCTACGTAGCTTCAGCGGTTGTAGGTGCCGTAGCCATACTGTGGTTTGTCGGTATGAGCACAATACAGAAGAGCAAAAACAAAGCTGAAACAGCAAGCACAAAGAAGCAGAACAAGCTTTCACTTACTCCCGTTTTTGTGTTTACGGTTATAGTAATTCTTATTTCAGCAGTTACAAACGGATTTATAAAAGACGGTGTCACAACCTGGGTGCCGTCAATACTCAAAGAAGAGTTCGGAGTGCCCGCTTCACTTTCAATTATAGTTACTTTGCTTCTGCCCGTACTTTCAATTTTCGGTGCATCGCTTGTAAAAGCCCTTCATAAAAAGCAAAAGAACGAAAACACACTCAACGGCATATTCTACTTTGCCGCAATGATTCTTACAGGTCTTATCATTCTTACGCTTAACTTTAAATCTGCACCACTTACGCTCATTCTTTTTGGTGGTATTGCCTGCCTTATGGCGGCTGTCAACAACGTTATCACAAGCGTTGTACCGCTATATTCACGCGATAAAATCGACTCCGGTCTTTCCGCAGGTCTGCTCAACACATTCTGTTACGTCGGCAGTACGCTTGCAACTTCACTGCTCGGCAAAATAGCAGACACCAAGGGCTGGAACGACGTGTTTATATGTATTCTGCTGTTCACGGTCGCCGCCTTTACGGTGTGCTGTATTTCAGTGATTGTGACAACGAGTAAAAAACGCAACGCATAAGATTAAAGCCAAATAATCATATAAAAAACCCGACAGAATTCCAAGATCTGCCGGGATTTTGTTATATACTGCCCGAAACCGAATAATATATCAGAATTACTGCACCGAGTATTATGCGGTAATATCCGAACACTTTGAAATCTTTACGCTTAACGTAATTCATAAGACCTTTTACAACTGCAAGTGAAACAACAAAAGCCGTAACCGAGCCTGCAGAAAGCACAGCAATTTCAGTTGCATTGAAAGTAAAACCAAAGCCAACAAGCTTGATAAAGCTTAAGCCCAGCATTACGGGCACGGCAAGAAAAAAAGTAAACTCAGCCGACGCAACACGCGACACGCCTATAATCAGTGCACCTATAATTGTAGCACCCGAGCGTGACGTACCCGGAACAATCGACAGCACCTGAAAAATACCTATAAGCAGTGCCTCTTTATACGATATTTCTTCCACTCTTTCTGCTCTTAGTGTTCTGTTTTCTGATTTGTTTTCAACCAGAATAAAAGCAATACCATAAAAAATCAGTGCAGAGGCAATAACAGAAGGTGTATGAAGATACGATTCTATAAAATCATCAAACAAAAGCGTTACCACAGCACCCGGTACACAAGCGAGTGCGACCTTGAACCACAACGATACAGTCTGCTTTTTCACCTTTATTCCGTCTGAAAAATCAAGCGGTATCATCTTTTTCCAGAACAGCAACACAACCGCCATAATTGCACCGAGTTGTACTACTATAAAAAACATTTCTTTGAAATCTTGGCTCAAACCAAGTGTCATAAGATCATCAACAAGCAGCATATGTCCCGTACTGCTGACAGGTAACCATTCCGTAATACCTTCTACAACACCAAGTAAAACCGCTTTCAATATTTCGGTAAGCATAAAAAATCACCGCCCCTCTAATCTTTATGAAAGAAGGGCGGTATATATTATTTAATAGCAAATTCTCCGCTAATAGCAAATTCTCCGCAGAGCTTGTTGATTGACTTGTTTTTCCAGAAGCCCTGTGCTGTGATTTCGGCGATATATTCGCCTGCTTCAAGCTCTGTAATCTTCTGCTCAATTGTTTCGGGCATATCGTTGAGATAGTATCTTGACCAGAAGCAGACCTGCTTGATTATAGCGTTGTCGGACTTGCGTCTGATTGTAACCTTATAGTCGTTTATTCTGTCTTCCTCAATCTTTGCCTGGTCGAATTTAACGTTTACGCTGTTGCCGTCAACTGTAAGCTCAAGCTTTGCATCAAGAGCAAAATAAGGTCTGACGTCAGTGAGGTAACGCTCATCAGTATATGTAAAGCTGTCGGGCTCCCACGGAGTTTCTACAGTCCACTCGTAGCCGAAGAAACGCTCTGTAATAACATCGTAAGGACGGATTACAACTTTACCTGCGGCATCAGCCTCAACAATTATAAACTGTGCGGCATTCTGCTCACCGGGCGGTACAGTACCGTAAACCTTATCGAACTCATCAAGCTCAAAATACTTGAAACTGCCTGTACCTACGCAGGTAAAGTGCTGCTGATGAATTGAACGCGGATCGTTGACAGGTGCATGTGAATGACCTGAGAAGTCAATAATCTGCGGATAATTCATAAGTATATCGGTGATTTCGTCTTCACCCCAGTATACGTTACCGTAAACAGTACCCTGAATATGAGGATGCTGGAAGAAGAAAATCGGCTTGAACGGATCGTCTGCAGCAGCTGCAGCAAGCTCTTTCTTAATCCACTCACGCTTTTCATCGCTGAATTTACAGCCTCTTGTTGTGGTAACGCTGATAAAGTGGAAGCCGTTGATAACTATATGGTTATCGGGCTCCTGCTTCATAATCTCTTTAAGTCTTTTCAGTGCACCTTCCTCGCCGTCATCTGAAAAATACTCGTGGCTTGCCATTGTAAGCATCCACTTTGTTTCGGGCTTGATGCAGGTATCAAGGGTTTTACGAAAATCGTTGAACTGCTCTTCGCTTCCGTTGTCAGCAAAATCGCCTACAACGTAAAGGGCATCTATTTTATTATAATCCTGAGAAGCTGCATACTCGTATGCAAGTGCAAGACCTTTTTCATAATTCTGAAGTCTTGACGGATCTGCACGGTTATAGTGAATATCGCTTGAAGCAATGAATCTGAGTACAGGTTTAAAATCAGACATAGTTATACACTCCTGACAAATAATTATGTGTTTAATTTTACCATAAGAGATTACAGCGGTCAACAAGTCGGACAAAAATATCTTATAATCTTGACTTTTATTCTGTTTTAGATATATAATCACTTATCATTAAAATTTACAAAGGAGAATTGATATGCAGAAATTACGCAGATTTTTATCCCTGGCAACAGCAATCGTAATATTCATTACAGGCACAGCATTTGTATCTAATGCACAGAGCTTCACAAAAGATGCGTGGGATTCATACTATGCAGCTTCAACCGAAACAATCGATGCTGCAGTTATGATGACACCCGGCAGTGACGAAACAGAACGATACGTTTCGTGGTATTCAGACGCTGACAGCGGCAAGGTAACATTGCTTGACGCATTTGGAAATAAAGTCAGCACATTTGATGCAACAGCAAAGGCAACACCTCAGGGTGACTACAGACTCGGTGCTGTAATCAGCGGACTTGAAGCAGGTGTATACAGCTACTACTGCGAATCAGGCGACTTCAAGAGCGGGGTTTATGCTTTCACAGTTGACAATGACAAATCTTTTACAGCAATGTACACAACCGATATTCACATCGCCGCAAGCGATGAGGATGAATACAGCATCCGCGACAGAGCATACAACCTCAACTCCGTAATCACAGCCGCTTCCGTAAAAGCAGCACTTCAGGGCAACTCAGTTGACCTTATCCTTTCCGCAGGTGACCAGGCAAGCGACGGTCTGCGTGAAGAATATGTCGGTCTCTGCTCTACTCCTTACATAAAGTCAATTCCTTTTGCAACAACAATCGGTAACCACGACAGAAAATGTGTTGACTACCGTTTCTTCACTTTCCAGCCCAACACAGCAAAGATGAGACTCAAATCATACGTTGGTACAGACTACTGGTTTGTAAAGGGCGACGTACTTTTCCTTATTATGGACAGCAACAACATCAGCATGGGCGACCACCGCAGATTTGTAAAAGCTGCAGTCGAAGCTAACCCCGACGTTAAGTGGAGAGTTGCAGTAATGCACCACGACCTCTACAGTGCAAGAATCCCCAGCCGTGAGAGTGAGAATGAATTTTTAAGAATGATGTGGGCACCTATCGCTGACGAATTCGGTTTTGATCTCTGTTTACTCGGTCACAGCCATTACTACACAATTTCAAACGTGCTTTACAATAACAAGACCGTTACTGCAACAGAAAACGGTGCCACAGTAACCAACCCTGAAGGCACAGTATATATGGTTTCCGGTTCAATCAACAACCCCAGAAACGACGATGATATCGGACTTAGCGAAAACATCGGTCACGCTTACCTTACAGAAGAAAAGATTTACAACCTTATCGATTTCAGTGAGGACTCAATCGTAATCAATTCCTACGCACTTGAAAGCAACGAAAACATCGGCAGCATTACCATTGAAAAGACTACTGACGAAGGCGGTCACGTATACAAGACACCTGCCAAGTGGTACTACCCTCTTATTGACGTAATCAGCTTTATTGCAGGCTTCGTCAACAACATCGGCAGATACTACGACAACACTCAGCTTGGCTTTGATATTCCCCTCTTCGAAGGTCTTTTCGGTTAACAAATAATTAAAAAAATACCGCCTGTGATGACAAACCATCGCAGGCGGTATTTTTTTAATATCTGATATTAGAATAAGTTGTGTTGTTAACTGCAGCACCGTCACCGGATACGGTAATAACTATAGAAACTGCAAGCATTGCATCAAAATCGTAGGAATATTTCATATCGGTAATTTTACCGTCTTTAACAGTAACGGTAACCTTGATATTGGAATAGTTGATATCAGTATCCTTGACCTTGATTGCACTTGTATACTCAGCAATACTGGACTCAGCCTCTTCCTGAGTTACAAAGTCATTTGTAAATCTTGCAAACGGGGTTGTGTTTGTCTTCTTGGGGTCGCTTGCATTTGCAAGTGTAAATGTATAAACACCGTTTGAAGCATTGAATGAGCCGAGATCGCTCTCACGTACGGAAGTTGCCTTGATTTTGTAGTTACCGTTAATATCATCCTTCGGAATTTTACCCTGAGTTGTACCCATACCAAGGAAACTGCCGATTACAGAGTCGATGCTTGAGTTTTCGTCAATAGCTTTGATAATAGCGTTGATGGGGTCTGTTGCACCACCGATATTGATAGACCTTGTATATGTGCTTTTTCTTACAAGATCATATGTACCGCTCTTTGCGATCTTTGCTGTTTCAGCATTGAGGAATGCAGCAAATTCGGCCGCAGTCATATCGCCGACAGTCACAGCTGTAGTTGCATCTTCAGCTGTTGTTGTTTCATCAGCTACTGTTGTTTCTTCTGCTGATGTTGCTTCTTCAGCTACCGTCGTTTCAACAACGTCAGCTGTTGTCGCATCAATCTGAGCGTCGGGTGCTGTTGTTGCCTCGGGTGTTTCGTTACCGTCACAGGCTGCAAGAGAAAATACGAGAGTAATTGCAAGAATAAATGCCAGAACTTTTTTCATAATATAATCCCTTACTTTCAGTTATTGAAATGCCTCCGCATCGTATGATACGGAGGCAGAATTTTTTAAGTTATAACTATTAATTAGTAGCTGATGCCTGTGAATGCACCGTTTGTTGTAGCAGCACCTGTACCGTTGATCTTGATACCAGCCTTAAGTGTAAGCTTTGCATCAAAAGCGTAGGAGTACTTGATAGATGTGATCTTGCCGTCTGCAACAGTAACTGTAACCTTGATGTTTGTGTAGTTAACAGTTGTGCTGTCAACCTTGATTGCTGTTGTGAAGCCTGCAATACCGTCAACAACCTCTTCGTGTGTGATGAAGTCGTTTGTGAATCTGGAGATGGGTGTTGCATTTGTCTTCTTGGGGTTAGTTGCGTTAGCAAGTGTGAATGTGTATGTGCCGTTGGAAGCCTTGAAAGAACCAAGGTCGCCTGCCTGGAGAGAAGCAGCCTTTACTTTGTAATCGCTGTCAACGTCATCCTTGGGAAGTGTGCCCTTCTTTGTACCGATACCGAGGAAATCACCAACAACTGTGTCGAGGTTGGAGTTCTCATCGATAGCGCTGATGATGCCGTTAAGGATACCTGTTGCACCGCCGACATCGATGTTCTTTGTGTAAGCACATACTCTGTTGTAGGAGTACTTGCCTGCCTTAGCAATCTTTGCTGTTTCAGCGTTGAAGAACGCTGCAAACTCAGCTGCAGTCATATCGCCTGTAGCAGCTGCAGTTGTGTCACCCTCAACTGTTGTTGCTTCTTCAGCAGCTGTTGTTTCTTCAGCTGCAGTTGTCTCTTCAGCAACTGTTGTTTCTTCTGCTGCAGTTGTTGTTTCGTCAGCAACTGTTGTTGCATCAACCTCTGCATCGGGAGCTGTTGTTGTTTCGGGTGTCTCGTTGCCGCCGCAAGCTGCAAGTGAGAATACGAGTGCGAGTGCCATAATGAGAGCTAAAAGCTTTTTCATAATGTCATTTCCTTTCGTTTGATAAAATTTTATTTTTGATATTGACAGTTTTTTACAACCTTATCAATATGCAAAGCCTGTGTAATTAACTGTTGTGTAGATTGTACCTGTTACCTGCTTAACGGAAACCATGTACTTAACCTTTGTAAGAAGGCAGTCAATCTTGATTGTGTAATCAAGAGCGCTGAATTCCTTGGAATCAACAGCAATCTTAGCCTTGACAGTAGCTGTCTTGACTGTTGTCTGGATTGTCTCTGTAGATGCACCCTCAGAAGCAAGACCGTCTACCATTTCTTTGTTATCCTTGTAGTCGTTTGTGAATCTGTTGAGAGCACTCTTGCCCTTTGCGGGGTCAGTTTCATTCTTGACTGTAAGAGTTACTTCGTAGTACTTGCCGTCAGCAGAAAGCTTGCATGTTGCTGCTGTAACGTCAGAAGCTGAAAGTGCACTCTTTGTGATTTCCTTGCTTGCTGTGCCCTTCTTGACTGTGATTGTTTCTGTACCCTCACCAAGGAAGCCGCCGACAGCATCACGAACTGCTTCGATTTTGCCGATAGCGCCCATCTGAAGGTTCTGAAGCTCTGTGGAAACAGTCTTCTTGAAGCCTGCCTTTGAAGAAACAGCCTTTGCAGATGCCTCGTTGTAAAGAGCAACGATATCAGCCTTAGCTGTGGGGGCAACTGCTGCTTCGCCGGCTGTTGTTGTTTCGCCTGCAACAGTTGTAGCTTCTGCATCTGTAGCAGCCTCTGTAGCGTCAACTGCTGTTGTGTCGCCTTCAGCTACAGTTGTATCAGCCTCAGCCGCTGTTGTCTCATCAGCAACGTCAGCTGCTGTTGTTGCCTCTGCCTCAACGTCAGCAACAGTTGTTGTTTCGGGTGTTTCGTTACCGCCGCAAGCTGCAAATGATACTACCATTGCTGCTGTAAGCAGAACTGCGAGAACTGAAAAAAGTACTTTTTTCATTGGTTTTCCCTCTCATTTCGTTTTGTGATTTAGGACCTGATTAAAAAGTCTCCTCATACACTATACAAAAAAAACGGTGTATAGTCAATAAAAAAATAATAACAATCCGTATAAATTTACCTTTATGTTATAAATTGACATATTATAACGGGCAGGAAAACAGCCGGCAGACTGTTCATAACCTTTATTTTAGTTATACCTATCATATTCAGCGCAATTGCAATAATCAGAAGCGAGCCTACACAGGTCATCTGAGCTACCGTATAATCATTCAGAAACGGAGCAACAAAACCTGCAAGCAGCGTTATTCCGCCCTGATAAATGAAAAGCGGAATCGAACTCAACAACACACCGTAACCGAGTGTTGAAGCAAGCACGATTGATGAAATACCGTCTAAAACCGACTTTGTGGCAAGCGTGGTATAATCGCCGCTGATACCGCTTTCAAGTGAGCCTACAACAGCCATTGCACCGACACAGAAAAGCAAGGTTGCCGAAACCAGACCCTGAGCCATATTCGTCTTACCGTCAGATTTTTTACTCAGCTTTTTTTCAACCTTTGCGGCAAAGTTATTCATATGCCTGTCAAGGTCAACCACACTGCCGAATATAGTACCTACCGCCATCGAAATAACGGCAATAAGAGCATTACTGCCCTCAAGACAGCCGTCAATACCTATGTACAGCACGCAAAGGCCGAGTGCTTTCATAACAGCATCCGAAACACGCTCAGGCAGTCCTTTTTTTAGCAGTAATCCGAGTGCACCGCCGACCAGAATCAGCGCAACGTTCATATATGAGCCTGTAAGAGAAAGAAGTTTATCCATATAATTACCTCTGAAAATCCTGAATGCGGATTATTATATCACCAATCACCTTGATGTACAAGCACTAAGCCCAAATCCGATGCGTAAAATAATGCGAGGAGGTTTTCGGCAATGCTTGTAACCAAAGAATACAACAGAAAAAACGCACTCAGCTACGCACGCCGCTGGGCACTTGACCGCAACCCGCTGTTTTTCAGCTTCAACGGAATCGGCGGCGACTGCACAAACTTTGTATCACAGTGCATTTTCGCAGGCGGTTGTGTTATGAATTACACGCCCACTTATGGCTGGTACTACATTTCATCTAATGACAGAACACCTTCGTGGAGCGGTGTCACGTTCTTCTATGATTTCATAACCGGCAACAAAGAACAAGGTCCGTTTGCACACGAAGTCCCCCGTGAAGAACTTGAACCGGGCGACGTCATACAGTTAGGAAACGAAGAAGGAACGTACTATCATACAATTATAATAACCGACATAAAAGATGACGGTGAAATTCTTATTGCCGCTCATTCTGACGATTACCTTGACAGACCGCTCAGCGATTACAACTACACCTATATCAGATATCTGCATATCGACGGTATACGCTTTGAATCACAGATACGAGACGTCTGCTTCCGTACACTTATTGAAGGCGGAATCGAGCCGCTCGAAGAATAATTTCTTAAAACACCTTGAAAAAAGCAAACGGATATTATAAAATAGATAAAATTATATATTTTTTAGGCAGTTTACACTGCCTGTACATAATCTATTATAATCCAAGCTTAACCTCAAGCTCAATCAGCTCGGTAAGATACTCACTTGTTTTTCTCAGGTGAGCGGCAGTCTGCTCATCAAGCAACAGATACTTGCCTGCCCTTCTTACCGCACGCACAAAGCGGCGGTCAAGCTTTGCCTTATGAGCACAAAGCGGACAGGATGCGGTTGCACGCGGGTCGTAAATCACGCGGATTCGCTCCTCACCGTCTTCACTGACAACAAGCGGAAACAGAGGATAAATTCTGCAGGCAAGCGGTCTTGTTTCACGCTCGCAGATGCCGTTACACTTGACAGCAGGTATCTCACCGTCTGTCACCTCAAAGCCGTCGAGCTTTTCAAAAATCTCTTTTTCATAGGGAAAAAGCTCCATACTGTCACCGAGTGCATCACTGCAGCAGTATGCATCGCACACGCTTCCGCAGTCTTTTCTGCCGAGCGGTGTTGTATTTTCAAGCAGAGCATAAGCTTCTCTGAGCGATTTATTTTCTATATACATACATTTATCTCCATTCATTTCATTCATTTTAACTAGATTTTAAATACGTTTAAAATAAAAGTCAATACACAAAATCCTTTCAAGGAGGACAAGATGAAAACTATCAAGCTTCGCACCACACTCAACAGATTCTGCACGTTCTGTTCCAAGGACGATGCTGCAGTACCTGCCGCTCTCTTTTCGGCAGAGTCTGTAAAACCCGATCTTTCATCCGTCAGAATTCCCCTGCCCTCACGCAAAAAGGACTACACCTGCCACGCTGTCAACGCTGACGGCACAATGTGGCTTGGTTCAAACGGCGGCGTAACACGCTGGTGTCCTGCAGAGGAAGACGATGAAGATAAGGTAATGCACTTCACAGCCAATCGTTACCTCTACGACAACAAGGTTGTTTCTATTATTGATGACGGTGACAAGGGTTGCTGGGTACAGACCGAAACAGGCGTTGTACATATAGAAATGAAGCCCGTTTCAACAAGAGAAAAGGCAGAAATGCTTCTTCAGGAATCTATCGATATCGTCAACAGACGCGGTATGATGAGCCAGAAAAAGCTTAAAGTCGCAAGAGATTTCAGTTCAAAAGTGCCCTACGGTCACTGCGATAACGACGGTGGCTTTACCTCATGGTTCTCCGTAGGTATGCTTTTCCGTTATGCAACACTCAAGCGTGAGCTCGGTGCAGATGCACCCGAAACAATTGCCGCTAAAGAGTTTGCAATCCGCACCTGCGAAACCTGCCTTCTCTTTATGTATCTTTCAAAGAGAGGCAACGGCTTCCCCGCAAGAAGCTATATGATGCACGATGAGCCTATCCCCGATGACGGTCTTTTCTACCGCATAAATGGCGACAAGGCTGTATGCGTTGAAACATCATTCTCCAAGCAAAAAGGCATTGCAGGTCTTGAAATAGATGCAAGTGCACCCATCCCTGAAAGACTCCGCCGTTGCTTTACAGAGCACGGCTATACCGAAGAAGGTATGGTATACAAGGGCGACACCAGCAGTGACGAGGTTACTGCTCACTTTATGCAGATGCTCTTTGCACATATGTTCCTTGCTGACGTTGACCCCGAGCTTGACGAGCTTATCAAGCAGACCGCAACAGCACTTATGACCCATATTATCGACGGCGGCTATCAGCTCACAGAGTGTGACGGCAAGCCTACAACATGGGCAAAGTGGAACACTGACTATTTCAACACCTTTATGGGTTGGACTGATGCCTGCCTCAACTCTGCAGAGCTTCTCGCCTACCTTAAGGTTACAGAGTATATCACAGGCGACAGCAAGTGGACTGAGGAATATCAGAAGCTCATAGATATGGGCTATGCTGACCTTACACTCAAGCACTATGACAGAGCTTTCCAGACCTCACTCTTCGAGGGCAACGATATTGCCGCAGAGCTTATGTACGGCGACAATATGCTTGCAGTATCTTCTTTCTGGATGCTTGCTACACTTGAAAAAGATGAAAAACTTCTTGATATCTACACACGCGCATTCAACACCTGGAGAGGCACAGTATGCCGTGAAAACACACCCGGCTACGAATATCCCTTTGCTCTCAGCGTAGGTACAGAAGGCATTGACCTTGAGAAGAACGCAAAATGGTTTGAGCGTTTCAACGTCAGCCGTCTTGCTGCAGGTGTCAGTATGGATACACGCTTTGATATTGCAAAGAAACACCGTTGGTGCTACGACTATATCGAAACATCGGCAAAGCTTCAGCCCGATGAGCACTTCATCGCAAAATTCGACCGTAACCCGTGGGAATTCAAAGATGAGGATTCAGGCGGAGTTCACGTTGTTGAAAGCTGCTACGTATACACATTCGGTTACTGGATCGGTATGTATTACGGATTTATCGAGGAATAAGGGAGGAGAAAAGAAATGGCAAAAGTACATCTTATCGGCAACGCACATCTTGACCCCATCTGGCTGTGGCGCTGGCAGGAGGGCTGCAACGAAGTTATGCAGACATTCCGCTCAGCACTTGACAGACTTAACGAATATGACGACTTTGTTTTCACCTGCTCCTCTGCCGCATACTACCGCTGGGTTGAAGAAATCGACCCCGATATGTTCAAAGAGATTCAGCAGAGAGTTGAAGAAGGTCGCTGGTGCATAGTCAACGGCTGGTGGGTACAGCCCGACTGTAATATGCCCAGCGGTGAGAGCTTTGCACGTCAGGCTCTTTACAGCCAGCTCTATTACTATGAAAAATTCGGCAAAATCTGCAAAACAGGTTATAACGTAGACTCCTTCGGTCACAACGCTATGATGCCCCAGCTTCTTCGTCAGGGCGGTATGTGCGCATACGTTATGATGCGCCCCGGTCAGCACGAAAATGCTGAAATTCCGCAGAATGCATTCTGGTGGGAAAGCCCCGACGGCTCACGTGTACTCACCTATCATATCCCCGAGGGCTACGGCCACAGCGGCCCTGAGCACCTCAAGGAGAAAATTCAGGAATATGCAGAACGTTCCGAAAATTCCGGCCACGGTATGATGCTGTTCTACGGTATCGGCAACCACGGCGGCGGCCCTTCCAGAGGCGATATCGAATACCTTATGGAAGAAATGAAGAAAGAAGAATTCTGCGAGCTTGAATTCTCCAATCCCGACGATTACTTCCGTGAGATGCTCATCACTCCTCTCGACATTCCCGTATGGACTGATGACCTTCAGCACCACGCAAGTGGTTGCTACTCTGCAACTTCACTTGTAAAACAGCTCAACAGAAAGTGCGAAAATCAGCTTGCAGCAGCTGAAAAGTTCAACACGGTAGCTTCAAAGGTTGCAGGTGCAACACCCGCAACAAAAGAGTTTGCCGAAGCCTGGAGAAACGTATGCTTCAATCAGTTCCACGATATTCTCTGCGGCTGTTCCATTATGGAAGCTTATGAGGATGTTAAGGAGAGCAGCGGCTACGCACTCGACGTTACATCAAAGATTTACAATACAGCACTTATCAAGATTGCAAGACAGATTGACACATGGGTTGAGGGTGTATCAGACCCCGTTTGCACAGAGGTACGCAACCTCGGTGCAAGACGTGATTTCCCCAGACCTATCGTTGTGTTCAATCCCCTTTCATTCGATATCGATATGCCCGTACGTGTTTACCATCCCAGCGAAAAGGTAACAGACTGCGACGGCAACGACGTTCTCTTCCAGAACGTACGCTCATCACGCTCTAACGACAGCCACCTTGACACACTGTTTATGGCTAAAGTACCTGCAATGGGCTACGCAACATACTGGCTCAGCTTTGAGGCAGAAGCAAAAGAGCAGAAGAGTGCTCTCACCTGCGGTGACGGTGACGTTATCTTTATGGAAAACGACCTCATCAGAGTTGAATTCACAAAAGAATCAGGCGGCATCGCAAAGCTTGTTGACAAAGCAAGCGGTATCGAATATGCAAACCTTGCAGTTCCTACAGTTATTGACGACCACGAGACAGATACCTGGGCACACAACGTATTCAAGTTCCACAACATCAAGGGTCTTATGGATGTACAGTCGATCGAGCTTGTTGAGCAGGGTCCGCTTCGTGCAAGTGTAAGAATCAAGTATACATTCGGTACTTCAACTCTCACTCAGGAATTCTGCCTGACAGAGGGTAAGAAGGTAATCAGAGTCAAGTGCAAGGCTAACTGGAGTGAGCAGTTTACAATGCTCAAGATTCCCTTCAACATCGGCGGCACTGACGCAATTTCAACTTATGAAATTCCCTGCGGCTACATCAAGCGTCCCTGCAACGGTGAGGAAGAGCCGACTCAGCAGTGGGCTGATATCACTGCAACAATCGACGGCAAGCGTGCAGGTATTGCAGTTATCAACGACAGCAAGTACAGCTATGACTGCCCCGATACAACTCTCCGTCTGACAGCAATCAGAAACGTAATCTTTGCCGACCACTACTCACACAGACCCGATGCAGACTTCAACTTCACTGATGAAGGTATGCAGAGATTTGAGTATGCAATCTTCCCGCATGAGGGCGAGGTTGAAAACACAGAGATTATGAAGCTTGCCGCAAAATTCAACTGCAGACCCGTTGCAGTAGCAGAAAGCTACCATAAGGGCAGCGGCAGACCGCAGAAGGACAGCTTCCTTGAAATCACTGCTGACAATATTATTGCAACAGCATTCAAATTCTGTGAGGACGGCTCAGGCGACGCAGTTATCAGATGCTTTGAAACTCAGGGCAAAAAGACACGCACATACATTATGTGCGATATGCTCGATGCCGCATTCAAGGTTGATTTCCTGCCGCACGAGATAAAGACATTCCGTATTGATGCCGATGGCAAGGTTGACGAGGTCAACTTCCTTGAAGGCATTGTACAATAACAATTAACGCACGTTGACCAACTCGCAGTACGGGTTGGTCAACTGTTAATAAAAAGAGGCAAGAGTATGAAAATTTACACTTCCGCTCAGATGAAACAGATTGAGGCAAATGCCAACGAAAAAGGCTATGCCTATATTGATATGATGCATACCGCAGGTGTAGCCTGTGCAGAAACAACCGAAAAAGCATATCTCACGCTCAACGAAAAAGTCACCGTTCTCTGCGGAAAAGGCAAAAACGGTGGCGACGGCTTTGTTGCGGCAGAGCATCTGCGTTCAAAAGGATACAGCGTCAGCGTTATTCTCGCCTGCGGTCAATCCGTAGCAGACGATGCTGTCACAATGTACGGCAGAATGAACGGTATACCCGTTACCGACTGGCTGACTGAAAAAGAGAAAGCCGCTGAAATCCTCAAAAACGCTGACGTTATAATCGACAGTGTTTTCGGTTTCGGCTTCAAAGGCAAAACAGACGACAGCACAGCTGAGGTTTTTGCGGCAGTAAAAGCTTCAAAAGCAAAGGTTGTTTCAATAGACCTGCCAAGCGGTGCAGAATGTGATACAGGTGCAGTAAACGGTGAATGTATAAAGGCTGATATGACACTTGTAATCAGCTGTCGCAAGCCGGCACACGTGCTCGAGCCTGCATGCTCTTACTGTGGTAAAATCAAGACTGTTGATATCGGTCTTGATGAATCATCTGTGCAGGAAGAATTTTTTGTATTACCCAAAAGCTTCAGACCCGAATTTGAAAAGCGTAACCCTCTGTCAAACAAAGGCGACTACGGCAAGGTGCTCAGTGTCTGCGGCAGTAAAAAATATCCAGGTGCGGCATTTTTCGCAGCATCCGGTGCAGTCAGAATCGGTGCAGGTCTTGTAACCTGTGCATTCCCCGATGACGCATACCCTGCAATAGCTTCCAAACTCAATGAGCCTGTAATGATGCCCCTCCCCTGCTGTGAAGAGGGATTTCTCGCAAGAGGTGCTCTTGAATCGCTTATTCCTGCAGCAGAAAAATCAGACTGTATGCTTGTAGGCTGCGGTCTTGGCAATACACTCGGCACTGCAAGTGTTGTTGAAGAATTGCTCCAAGAAACCAAGTGCCCGACAGTTATTGATGCTGACGGCATAAATATCATATCTGCGAATATAAATATGCTGGAAGCAGTCAAAGGCAGAGCGGTTATTACACCTCATCCCGGTGAAATGGCAAGGCTGTTAAAGCTTACTACAGAGCAGGTTCAGTCAAACAGAATTCTGCTTGCAAAAGCCGTAGCAAAACAGTTTGGCATTGTGGTTGTACTCAAGGGTGCAAACACCGTTGTATCCGACGGTGAACAGGTTTACGTAAACCGCACAGGCAACGCAGGTATGGCACGCGGCGGAAGCGGTGACCTGCTTGCAGGCATAATTGCAGGTCTTGTCGCTCAGGGCTATTCACTTATGCAGGCGGCAATGCTCGGCACTTATATCCACGGTGTATGCGGTGACGTTGCGGCAAAAAAAATCTCTCAGACTGGAATGACTCCGACTGATATGATTAAAATTTTACCCGGGCTGCTTTCCGATTACGAATAAGGAAGGATGACAGCAGCTTGAAAAAGCTCATCGCATTATCATTCGTCATATGTGTTCTGCTCTGCTCGTGCAGTGCATACACTGAGCCTGACGAGATATGTGTAAACCGCGTTTTCAATTCAGAAGCAGATATTCAGTTTAACGAAACAGCGTATACAGCCGATTTCACATTCAACGAAAACGGCTGCAGCGCTGTTTTTTCTTTGCCTGAAGAAATCAGCGGTCTTAAGTTTTCAACCGACGGCAATACAACAGTATACTCACTCGGCGAACTCAAATTTACTGCTGAAGAAACACAGCATCAGACACTGCTGATAAATGCCATATACACAGCTGTAACCTCGTTGCCCGAAACCGCAACACTGAACGAGCAGACTTATATACTGCAAGGTACGTCACAATACGGCAACTATATAATGTATATTAATAAAAACAATCTAACTCCAACATTTATTGAGTATGAAGACAAAGATATCACTGTCAAATTCAGACAAAGCACATAATATACAATAGAAAAAATCAGCTCCCCGATGATTAAGTACACCGCTTGACGGCAAAAATAACTATACAAGCGGTGTAGCCGCACATATATATCGGAGAGTGAGTTTATGAATGTAAAACGCGGAGAAATATACTACGCAGACTTAAGCCCCGTTGTCGGCTCTGAGCAAGGCGGAATACGCCCCGTACTTATCGTGCAGAATGATATAGGCAATAAATACAGCCCGACAGTAATAGCCGCCGCAATAACAAGCCAGAAATACAAAACCGGCTTACCTACACACATCAAAGTAAATGCAGACGGCTGCGGTCTTGCAAAAGATTCAATCGTGCTTTTAGAGCAGGTAAGAACAATAGATAAAAGAAGGCTCAAAGAAAAAATGGGCAATCTTGACGCTATTGATATGAGCAGAATCAACAAAGCACTCAGCGTCAGTTTCGGTCTCGACAGCAGTGTTGCAAGTATATAATTACACCAAAAAAGATTGATTTTTCAAAAAAATCAATCTTTTTTAATATTTTTTCTATTAGGTATTGAAATTCGTGCAATTTTAGTATAATATGTATACAGATGTCATAAAAGACACTCATTTTCAGCAACTTTTTTGGAGGTTTTGTATGAATTATTCATTAACTACGGCACAAGCAAAAGAACTTATTGCCGGCAAACTTTCACACTTTTTCGGCGTAACACCCGAAGAAGCAACATACGAGCATTATTATAAGGCTGTTGCAATGGTTATCCGCGATATGCTTACCAAGGGCAGAGCGGAATTTGCACACGAAGCTAAGAAAACCGATTGCAAGAGCGTTTACTATCTTTCAATGGAATTTCTTATGGGTCGTTCTCTTAAGAACAACCTCTTCAACCTCAACCTTACCGATACTATAGACAAGGCACTTTCCTCTTTCGGTATCAAACTCGAAAAGCTTTACGACTGCGAGCCCGATGCAGGTCTCGGTAACGGCGGTCTCGGCAGACTTGCCGCCTGCTATCTCGACGGTCTTGCAACCCAGGGCTACAACGGTATGGGTTACTCAATTCTTTACGAGTTCGGTATTTTCAAGCAGAAAATCATCGACGGCTGGCAGACAGAGATGCCTGACTTCTGGCTTCCCGGTGGCGAAGCATGGCTTGTCGAGCGTCCGCAGAGTGCTCAGGAAATCCGCTTTGAAGGCTGGGTAGAAGATTTCTGGGATGCTCACTATCACCACGTTGAACTCAAGGATTATACAGCTATCAAGGCTGTCCCCTACGACCTCTTCGTACCCGGCAAAGACGGTAAGGCTGTAAGCGTACTTCGTCTGTGGTCTGCGAAGGCACCCGGTCTTGATATGGAAAACTTCAATCAGGGTAACTACCTCAAGGCTGTTGAGCAGAATGCAATGGCTGAGGTTATCAGCAAGGTGCTCTACCCCTCTGACAATCATCCCGAGGGTAAGAGCCTTCGTCTCAAGCAGCAGTACTTCCTTGTATCTGCTTCAATTCAGGATATTGTTGCACGTCACCTTCGCACATACGGTTCTATCGAAAACTTTGCAGAGAAGAACGCAATCCATATCAACGATACTCATCCCACACTTGCAATCCCCGAGCTGATGAGAATATTCCTCGACGAATGCGGCTACGGCTGGGACGACGCATGGAGAATTGTCAGCAACACTGTTGCATACACAAACC
Source organism: Acutalibacteraceae bacterium (assembly GCA_045651645.1). Classification (GTDB taxonomy): domain Bacteria; phylum Bacillota; class Clostridia; order Oscillospirales; family Acutalibacteraceae; genus UBA8612. The sequence continues at coordinate 39,247 of JAZRSU010000040.1, read as the reverse complement.
ACACAGTTATGAAGGAAGCTCTTGAGTGCTGGAGTGAAGATCTCTTCCGCCGTCTGCTTCCCAGAATTTATCAGATTACAAAGGAAATTGACAACCGCTACAGAAGCTACGCATGGTCAATCACCTACGATGCTGACTATGTTGAGCGTACAGCTGTTATATCAAACGGCACTGTCCGTATGGCTAACCTCTGCGTTGTTGCAGGTCACTGCGTAAACGGTGTTTCCGCACTTCACAGCCAGATTCTCAAGGATACGGTATTCAACGATTACTACCGTCACACACCCGAGAAATTCACAAACGTTACAAACGGTATCGCTCACCGTCGCTGGCTCAACCAGTCCAATCCCGAGCTTGCATCCTACCTCACCTCTCTTATCGGTGACGGCTTCACATACAATGCTGATGAGCTTATCAAGCTTCGTGAATACAAGGACGATAAGGCTGTACTTGCAAAGCTCGAAAGCATCAAGCTTGCAAACAAAGAGCGTTTTGCAAAGCTTATCTACAAAAAGCAGGGCGTTAAAATCGACCCAAATTCAATCTTTGACGTTCAGGTAAAGCGACTTCACGAGTACAAGCGTCAGCACCTCAACGCTCTTCAGATTGTTTCAAAATATCTTGCAATCAAAGAGAATCCCGACGGTGATTTCACACCGCACACATATATCTTTGCTGCAAAGGCTGCCCCCGGTTACGTAGTTGCAAAGCGAATCATCAACTTCATCTGCGAGCTCGGCAAGCTTATTGATGCTGACCCCGATGTAAGAGGCAGACTCAAGGTTGTATTCGTTGAAGATTATAACGTATCAATGGCTGAGGCTCTTATGCCTGCTGCAGATATCAGTGAGCAGATTTCACTCGCAGGTACTGAGGCAAGCGGCACAGGTAATATGAAGCTTATGCTCAACGGTGCAATCACCCTCGGCACAATGGACGGTGCAAACATCGAAATCCACGAAGCTGTCGGTGACGATAACATCATCATCTTCGGTATGAAAACACCCGAAGTCAACGAGCTTAAGCCCCACTATAATCCGCACACCTACTATGAAAACAACAGCGAAATCCACAAGGTTGTTGACTTCATCAACAAGGGTATCAACGGCAAAATGTTCCCCGATGTCAGTGCATCAATCATCTACCACGATCCCTATATGGTTCTTGCCGATTTTGCAGACTACCGTCAGGCTCAGCTCAAGGCTGAAGAGCTCTGGAAGGACCGTGAAACCTGGAACAGAATGTCACTTATGAACATTTCCGGTGCAGGCAGATTTGCCGCTGACAGAGCAATCAACGAATATGCCGCAAATATCTGGAATACTCAGCCTGCCGTAAAGCCTGCAACCAAGCCCGAAAAGAAGGCTGCAGCAAAGAAACCCGCAGCAAAGACTGCAGAAAAGAAAACAACCAAAAAGGCTCCCGCTAAAAAAAGTAAATAAAATCTTGACAAAGAGATATTATAAGACTAAAATTGAATAAATGAAGTTTAAACGCTTCAAATTCTCTATCAAAGGAGGCAAACTGTTTTGGACAGTAAGGACAGCATACCTTTATGTTGCTCAGCTTTTAAAACAAAACAGCGTTCGTTCTGTGCCCTCGGCTCAGCGTGCATTGGCCTCCTCACCCTCATCGGGTAACAGAGAGCCGATTTAGTTTGCATTGCCCTTTCCGCACAGAATGATATGCGGAAAGGGTATTTTTTATGGATGAAAAGATTTTTGACGAACTTTTCGAACTGCTCAGTGCAGGAAAGTTCGGCACTTTAAAATCAGAGCTTTCTGAAATGAACGAGGTTGATATAGCTGAATTCTTCAGTTCGCTCGAACCCAAGCAGCAGCTTCTTGTATTCCGTATACTGCCTAAAGATATTTCGGCAGAGGTTTTCGCCTACCTCGAAAGCGAAGACCAGATGAACATCGTTAACTCAATCACCGACCGTGAGCTGAGTGAACTTGTTGATGAACTTTTCCTTGACGATACGGTCGACTTCCTTGAGGAAGTACCTGCAAGCGTTGTAACCCGTGTCCTTAAGATTGCGGACAAAGAAACAAGACAGCTCATCAACCGCTTCCTGCGTTACCCCGAAAACAGTGCAGGCAGCATTATGACAATCGAAATGGTGCAGCTTCACGATAACCTGACTGTTGCACAAGCTATCGAAAACATCCGCCGTACAGGTATAGACAAAGAAACAATCTACACTTGTTACTGCATCGATAAAGCACGTCACCTTGTCGGTACAATCAACCTGAGTGAACTTATCTTCAACGAGGACAACACACTTCTGAGCGAGATTATGGAAGATGATGCTTCACTTATCAGTGTAAACACACTTGATGACCAGGAATACGTTGCCGACATAGTCCGCAAGTACGACCTTCTGAGTGTGCCCGTAACCGATAACGAGGGCAGACTTGTCGGTATCGTCACAATCGACGACGCCGTCGACGTTATGGAAGAAGAGGTCACAGAGGACTTTGAAAAGATGGCGGCTATGACCCCGTCAGATGACGAGTACCTCAAAACAGGTATATTCAAGCTTGCCAGCAACCGTATCCTCTGGTTGCTTATCCTTATGATTTCGGGCACTTTTACCGGTATGATTATCGAGGGCTACGAAACTCTGCTTTCAGGCTTTGTCGCTCTTACAGCCTCGATGCCTATGCTTATGGGTACGGGCGGTAACGCAGGCAGCCAGGCTTCAACTCTTATCATACGCGGTCTTGCCGTCGGTGAAATCGAAATAAAAGACTACTTCAAAATCGTATTCAAAGAGCTTCGCGTTGCCGCAGTCTGCGGTGTCGTGCTGGGTCTTGCAAATATACTGCGAATGTATTTATTCAGCGAGGGTGACCTCAAGGTTTTCCTTGTTGTTTCACTTGCAATGTTTATCGCAATCGTCGTTGCTAAGCTCATCGGTTGTTCACTTCCGATTTTTGCAAAAATCGTAAAGCTCGACCCTGCACTTATGGCAGGTCCGATGATTGCAACACTTGTCGATATAGTCACACTCGTTATCTACTTTGCTCTTGCAAAAGCATTTCTCTTTTAAATAAAAAGGAGCTTGTATGCATTACATCCCCTACAATCCACGTTTAAATTTTCATAAAAACATTTTCGGTGCAATCTGTGAAGGCTGCACCGTTTGTTTACGTGTCATACTTCCCCGTGATATGCAGTGCAGCGGTGTAAGGCTTGTATGGCATCGTGACGGTGAGATTGAAAACAAATATTCACTTGACTGGGATTGTATGGAGGGCAACAACGAAGAATGGTGGAAAATTAACTTTACTCCCGAATCGGCAGGTCTTTACTGGTATCATTTCGAGTATGATATCCCCTACGGTAAAGGTGAAATACGTAAAACCTCAAACAACGTCGGCAAATTCTGCAGTGACGGTGAAGACTGGCAGCTGACAGTTTACAGTAAGGATTTCAAAACACCCGATAATCTCAAAGGCGGCGTTATCTATCAGATTTTTCCAGACAGATTTTACAGAGCAGAAACAGTACTTCAGGAAATCCCCGACGACCGCATACTGCGTGACGACTGGGGTGCACAGCCCGAATGGAGACCTGATGAAAAAGGCAAGGTACTCAATAACGATTACTTCTGCGGCAACCTCAAGGGCATAGAAGAAAAGCTTGACTATATATCTTCTCTCGGTGTCACCTGTATTTATCTCAACCCCATATTCGAAGCCCATTCAAATCACCGCTATAACACGGCTGATTATACAAGAATCGACCCTCTGCTCGGCAGTGAGAGTGATTTTATATCTCTCTGCGAAAAAGCAAAAGAAAAAGGCATAGATATAATTCTCGACGGTGTTTTCAACCATACCGGAGATGACAGCATATACTTCAACAAAAAGAACAGGTATCCTACCGAGGGTGCTTATAATTCACAAAAGTCACCCTACTACTCGTGGTACACCTTCCGCCGTTGGAATGACGATTACGAGTGCTGGTGGGATTTTGATACTCTCCCTAACGTAAACGAAACAAGTGAAAGCTACTGCGATTTCATTTTCGGCGATGACGGTGTTATACGCAAATGGCTCAGGCTCGGTGCTTCGGGCTGGCGGCTTGACGTTGCAGACGAATTGCCCGATGAATTTCTCGACAAGCTCAATGCCTGCGTAAAAAGTGAAAAGAGCGATGCCGTAATCATCGGTGAAGTGTGGGAGGACGCATCAAACAAACTCGCCTACCATAAACGCAGAAGATATCTTCTCGGCGGTCAGCTTGATTCTGTTATGAATTATCCTTTTGCAGATGCAATAATGTACTTTATGCGTACGGGTATCGCAAACGGCTTTATGGACAAAATTCTCACAATCCTCGAAAACTATCCGCCGCAGTGTATACCTGTGCTTATGAATCATATTGGCACACATGATACAATGCGTGCAATAACGGCAATGGTCGGCGAGAGCTGTGAAGGTCGGGACAGACAGTGGCAGGCTCATCAGAAGCTGAGCGAAGAGCAATATGAAATCGGAGTGCAAATGCTCAAAACAGCAGCCGCTATTCAGTTCACATTACCTGGTGTGCCAAGCATCTATTACGGCGACGAAGCAGGACTTATCGGCTACAAAGACCCGTTTAACCGCGGTTGTTACCCCTGGGGCAACGAAAACAATGAGCTTATCAGTTGGTATCAGGCACTCGGAAAAATACGCAAAGAAAACTACGCTTTATATGACGGCAGTTTTCACCCCGTATCCGAGGCGGCAGGCTGTATAGCATATGTGCGTAGTACTTACGGCAACCGCATTATGCTTATTGCCAACCGCAACGTACACCCTATCACCTATTATCTGCCGGAAGACTGGCACGGTGCAAAGCTTCTGCTTGGCGGTAACGGCATAGACCGTACAAGTGTCGAAATTCCAGCCTACGGTTCAGTTATATTGACCGATTGACAATATAAATAAAATATGAGATAATAAAAAAAATTCTTCTTCGGAGGTTATGCTTTATGAAAAAGTCCGCAAAACTCCTGAGCATACTGCTCGCAGCAATTCTCCTTTTCCAGACAGGCATTATGGTATTTGCCGCAGACGAAAACTACACAATCGTTTCTCCTTATGATGCAGTTGTATGGGAAGGCGAAAATGCATGGGGTGCATACAAAGGCACCACACACACTCACACAACCTACAGCGATGCTGAGCTTGATCTGCCTATCATGATCAAGGGCTACTACGAGCGCGGCTTCGATTTCGTTGCAAACGCTGACCACGGCGTTACAGGCGTTGAATGGAATAAAGAGCCTGCACGTCCCATCCTCTATCTTTATCAGTACATTCTCGGTAATAAGGTCAACCACCTCACAGACGAAGAGTACGAAGGTATCACTAGCGGTACATATCCGCTCGAAAACGGACAGCCCAGAGGCAAAGGTATGACCTGTGTTACAGGTGGTAACGAGCTCGGTTACATAACACTTACCAAGAGCCACATAAACGGCTACTTCAAGTCCTCCGATATCGGTAACGCTTGGGACGGCGGCGAAAACAGCTACGAAGAAGCTGTTAAGTTTGTTGACGACAACGATGGTATTTCTCATATCAACCATCCCGGTGACTGGCTCCAGTCCAACCAGAATCCTGACGTTGTAAACGATCCCGAAATGGTCAAGTATTTCGGCGATATTCTCCTCAAGTACGACTCCTGCCTCGGCACAGAAGTATTTAACGAGAGAAACGGTACAACAGGTTACGACAGAATCCTTTGGGATAACCTCCTTATGTATTGCCTGCCCTACGGTAAAAACGTTATCGGCTACAGCAACACAGATGCTCACTGGCTCGAGACAATCGACACTTCCTTTATGATTTTCATGATGGAAGAAAATACAGAAGAAAAAGTATACGAAACAATGCAGAGCGGTGCTTTCTTCTCAGTTACAAGAAAGCTTCGTGCAAACGAATTTGAAATCGGTCCGACAGAGGAATTTGATGTTTCAAACACAGACCTCCCCTATCCGATGTTCTCAAACGTTATCACTGACGGTCATAAGGTAAGCGTTGACTACTCCGATGCAAAGCAGATTCAGTGGATTGCAGACGGTAAGGTTATCGCCAAGCAGGCTGTTGACGGCAACGGCTCATACACAATCGACCTCGACACAATCGAAGGTGCAGAGGACTTCACATACATCCGTGCAGAGATTCTCGGTGACGGCGGTATGTGTCTCACTCAGGCTTTCGTAATTGACGATGGCAGTGCTCCCCTCACATGGGAAGAAGAAGTTAAAGAGATGACATTCTTCGAGAAGTTCATGGCTTGGTTTATGGATACAAGAATCTACGTTCTCTTCCAGGAAATCAAGAGAGCTCTCGCCTAAATAAAACTCTGAACCGCTGTTCTTACCGAACAGCGGTTTTTTACTTGCAAGAAGTGAAGATATGAACTATAATGTAAATATACCGAGCAGAAAGAAGGCATTGATATGAAAAAGATAAGCGTTGCAATCGTTATAATTTTCAGCCTGCTTTTAACATTTATCGGCTGTTCCAAACCCAACGACATTACCAATGACGAACATACCGATAGCACAGTACAGAACACCACATCCGCTACAGAAAACGCACCCACCCAAACAACAGAAAGTTCAAGCGAAATTACAGGCGAAAGCGAAGACGACTACTTCGGCATAAGAAAATATAAATACAGATATAATTATTATCGTATTACAGCACATTATATTGATATTGTCGGTGCAGAAGCATATTTTGAATGGTTTGAATCTAATCCGGATTTTGCTTCAAAAAAGCTTGATGAAATGCTTATGGTTTCTTACATCAAACACTTCGGTATAACCAGAGAGCAATTTGACGCAGCCAGTCAAATGCGAAAAGATTTTTACGACGAAAACGGCAACACACTCCTTGTCTATCCCTTTGAAAATGACGGAGTATACTCTTACGATGATGAGGCAGACGAAATCTACAACGCCGATATTATCTTCACCTTCGATAATGATATTATAAATGAATATTATGCAAGACCGCCTGAGCTCATTGTTGAAAACGGCACTAATGCACTCGGCGAAAATGTAGAATAACAACTCAAAACCGCCGCTCTTATTGAGCGGCGGTTTTTTACTTGCAAGAAACAAAAAATTGTATTATAATACTATAAATATGCTTGAAAGGAGAAAAGCTATGGCTGAATTTAAAACTGAATCGCTCGGCAACGGTGTATTTGCCATACTCAGCGATATACATACTTTTGGTACAGACGCTTTTCTTCTGTACGATTTTGCACAAGCAAAGAGAAAAGAAAAAATATGTGACCTTTGCAGTGGCTGCGGAATTATACCTCTGCTGATGTTGAGAGAAGAAAAACATCACCCCGTAACAGCTGTTGAAATTCAGCCCGATGCGTGTGAGCTGATACAAAAAGGTATTGAAATGAGCAACCTTCAGGGTAAACTGAACGTGTTCAACAAAGACCTCAAAGAAATAAACAAAGAAATCGAAGCAGGTGCATTTGACCTGATTACCGTCAACCCTCCCTACTTCCCTGTCGGCAGTGGTTATGACTGTGAGGATGAGCCGCACAGACTCATACGCAGTGAGGTCGGGTGTACGCTTGAGGATATTGTCCGTCAGTCAGCGTGGCTTCTCCGTTCAGGTGGCAGGCTTTGTATGTGTCACCGTCCCGAAAGGCTGACAGATATAATCTGCTCTATGAGAGTTAATAAAATAGAGCCGAAGCGACTCAGATTTGTTGCAAAGAATGAAAAGAGTGCACCCTGGCTTGTACTTATAGAGGGTAAAAAGGATGCAAAGTCCTCACTCAGCACAGAAAAAACACTTTATATGAACGACGAAAAAGAACTCGAAAGGATATACGGCGGCTATGCAAACTGAAAACAAAACAGGCACACTTTATATTGTCGGCACGCCGATAGGTAACCTCGGCGATTTTTCACCGCGTGCAATCGAAGCGCTTGAAACCTGCGATTTCATAGCCGCAGAAGATACGAGAGTTACGTTAAAACTTCTCAACCGCTTTGAAATCAAAAAGCCTATGGTCAGCTACCATGAGCACAACCGAATGGAACGTGGCGGTCAGATAATAAGCCGTATTTCCGCAGGTGAAAACTGCTGTCTTGTAACTGATGCAGGTATGCCTGCTGTATCAGACCCGGGTGAAGACCTTGTAAGACTCTGCCACGAAATGAATATCCCCGTCGCTTCTGTCCCCGGCCCCTGTGCATTTGTCACCGCACTTGCCCTTTCGGGAATGAGCGCAAAGCGATTCACCTTTGAAGGCTTCCTCAGCGTAAACAAGGTAAGCCGCAGAGAGCATCTGGCACAGATACAAAGCGAAAAACGCACAATGTGCTTTTACGAAGCACCTCACAAACTGCCTGCCACACTCAAAGATATGGCACAGGCACTCGGTGACCGCAAAATAGCAATCGTGCGCGAAATAACCAAGATTCACGAGCAGGTAATTCACACCACACTCTGCAAAGCCGCAGAGGAATATGCCGACGGTCAGCTCAAGGGCGAAATCGTACTCATAGTCGAAGGTGCACCCGAAGAAGCTGAAACACCGTCAACAATAGAAGAAGCCGTTGAATTCGCCGCAAAACAGCTCGAAAAAGGCGTTTCAGCAAGTGAAGCCGCAAAGTTAGCCGCCAAAGCTACAGGCTTCAAAAAAGGCGATATTTACAAGATTCTGATAGATCGGGGAGAATAATAAAAATGAACGGATTTATTGAAAGCATAAAACATTTCTGGTATCTTTACCTGCTTCTTGCACTGCTTATCATCCTTACGGTATTTGTGTTCAAAAAAGCTGTAGGTGCCGCATCAAAGCACAGTAAGGATTTCAACGAAAACCTTGCAAAAGCCAAGCGTGCAAAAGAGCTTCGTGACGCATATTCGGCTCTCACCGAAGAGGTAATCTCCTCTGCCCCTGCCGATACACTTTTTGAGGGCACGGCACTCTGCCTCGAATACATCTGCCAGAAAAGTGAAGATACAAATAACTTCTATGAATCTATGACTCAGGGTGAAAAAGACGTCTATGCACTGTATTACCTGGTTTCAGATGCTTCAGAGGGTAACCTTTCTTCCTTCTTCAAATCCAGCTACAGACCGCTTACAAGCGACGCAGTAGCTGCGGCAGAAAAAATACTCGACAGCGAAACCTATAAGGTAATCAAAATGATGTTCGACAGATATGACGAGAATAACGAGGAAATGTCAGTCATCCCCCACGAAATAGACAGACTCAACGGAGAATTCCGCGACCTCACAGCAGGCAAAAATCTTTTTGCTGTCGGTGGAGAATATATAAAAACAAACCCGAAAGAATTCATAAAATAAAAACTGTTATAAAAAAATTAAAGGTACGGTTCATTCATACGAACCGTACCTTTTTTAAGTAAATATTTAATTATTCAGCCTCGCAGCATGAGCAGGAAACGTAGTTTTCCTCATCGTTTGCCTCAGCAGCCTTCTTCTCTTTAATCTTCTTGATAGCGAAGTAAACGCCTGCAGCAACAGCAGCAATAGCAGCGATAATGCCGACTACCTTAAGTACCTTCTTGAAACACTCCATTGTATTATCCTCCTTAGATATATTTGGATTACTAAAATTATACCTGTATTATACCTCAAAGTCAATACTTTCACACAAAAAAATGCGGCCGACCTCTATCTCCCGATTGCTTGAGAGACACAGGTCGACCGCAGTGACTGCAAGGCAGTCTGCGAGGCCGATGCAAGGCATCAGCCTCGATTAAAGCTGCTTAAGCCTTGTTTGCCTTAACTGTAAGAGCAGACTTCTTTCTTGCGGCATTGTTCTTGTGGAGAATGCCCTTTGCTGTAGCCTGGTCGATCTTCTTGATCGCAGCCTTTACAAGGACATCCTTATCTGCAGAATTAGCCTCGATTGCAGCGTTAGCCTTCTTGATTGCTGTCTTGAGTGCAGAGTTAGCAGACTTGTTACGAGCTGCCTTTGTCTTGTTGACAAGAACTCTCTTCTTTGCTGATTTGATGTTCGGCATTTGAGTACACCTCCTTTTTACTATCACACATCTATGTATATTATCATTTATTAAAGCAAAATGCAAGTTATTTTTAAAGAAAAGTTTAAAAATATTTAAATATGACATACTAAACAAGAAAGGGAGCTGAACTTATGGATTTACGCACGGATTTAGCACTTGAACAGCACGAAATCAGCTGCAAATCTGCACCTGACGGCATTGAGAAAACGCAGACTTCTTCAGGTGAAGTTAAAATAACCGAAATAAGAATAACAAACAAAAACGGTGAAAAAGCACTGAAACGCAAAATCGGTACGTACGTCACTGTTGAACTGCCGTCTTTCGGCTCTGCAACCGACATTTTCGGCGACGGAATGAAGGCTGTAGCATCAGAACTGAAAAAGCTTTTACCGTCCGAAGGGCTCGTACTTGTCGCAGGTCTCGGCAACAAACAGATAACGCCCGATGCACTCGGACCGGACTGTGCTTCTTTGATTTTTTCAACAAGACATATCGGCAAAGAACTTCAGAAATCAATAGGCTTCGAATCACTGCGACCGGTCGCAAGAATCACACCGGGTGTGCTCGGTCAGAACGGAATAGAAACGGGCGAAATACTTTCAGGTATCATCAGACAGGTCTCCCCTGCCGCACTCATAACCATTGACGCACTCGCTTCCCGCAGACTTTCACGGCTCGGGTGCACAGTACAGATATGCGACACAGGTATTACACCCGGCTCGGGAGTAGGCAACGCAAGGGCAGAAATCAGTGCCGACACAATGGGCGTACCCGTAATCTCACTTGGTGTGCCTACCGTAGTCGATGCCGCCACACTCGCCTATGACCTTACAGGCACGTCAGGCAAGATAGAAAAAAGCGGAGAAAAAATGATGGTAACTCCGCGTGAAATCGACCTGATTATCGAGCGTGCATCAAAGCTTGTCGCAACAGCCATAAATTCGGCTTTACAGCCCGATATGAGTGCCGAGGAGCTGTATTCCCTGGTATCATAAACAGCCCTTATCCGTCATATATATTGATATAATAATATGACAGCGGAGGAAATTCAAGTGAAAATAAAATTCGATACGGTTTACGATATTTTTTCTGCAGTCACAGCAATATTACTCATTGTCACAATGACTGCAGGCATTAAATACGACGCCGTTTCTTCGGTATTCGGTTTTATTGATAAAGCCACAGAAAAAACTGTATCAACAAAAGAATACTTCAACCTGCTTTTATCTGATAGCACTGATAGCGAAAATAATCTTCTGTCAGCCGACCGCACGGTTTTTGCTTCAAATCCGCTCGACAGCCTCACTGCAACACCCGAAGATATAAAGCTGCTCATTAATTCGGCAAAAGCAGGTGCTGCAGACGATAAAGAAGACGGCAAAATAAGCGAAAGACAGTACGGCAAAAACACTGTTACAACCTCAGTCGGTAATATACTTGTCAGAAACAACACAGATACTCAGCAAAAGCTTGACCTTAATAAATTTCTTACCGCCAAACCTCAAATCAATATAACCGACAAATCTCAGCCAACGGTGTTGCTGTTTCATACCCACACTACCGAAAGTTACGAAATGCTCGACCGCGGCTGGTATGCACAGGATTACGTCACACGAAGTAACTCATCCGACCGCAATATGGTAAGGGTCGGAATTGAGATTAAAGAGCAGCTTGAAGCCGCAGGCTACAATGTAATACATGACACAGAGATTCACGATGCAAAGTATACGGGTGCATACGACCATTCACGCAAAAGCGTAGAGAAATATCTGAAACAGTACCCGAGTATACAGATAGTGCTCGACATTCACCGTGATGCAATAGAAGAGAATAACGGCACAAGAATAAAACCAACAGCAACAATACTCGGTAAAAAAGCGGCACAGATGATGATAATAACAGGCTGTGAGGAAGGCAAGGTAACCTCATTCCCCGACTGGAAGCAAAACCTCACTTTTGCACTCAATCTGCAAAGCATCTGCGAGGAAATGTACCCGGGGCTTATGCGACCCGTTTACTTCTGCCAGCGTAAATACAATATGGATTTGTCACACAACAATCTGCTCGTTGAAATGGGCAGCTGTGCCAACACGCTTGAAGAAGCCGCCTATTCGGGCAGACTGCTCGGCACTGCACTTGTGAAAATGCTTGACCAAAGCAAAGGATGATACTTTTTGAAAAACATTATCAGATATTATTTTATCATAGTTTTTATAATTTTACTTGCCGTATTCAGCACCTGCGGAGTATTTACCGTACAGGAAAAAGGTGCATACACTGTATTCGGTGAAGAGGCAGAAACAATTCAGCTCAGCACTGAAAACCTCGGTGCTGAGCTGAGAAAGTTATTTTAATTATTTTTTCTTTTCGTCACGCTCGTGTATTACAAAACGTGTAGGTGTTCCTTCAAGGCCGAAAACCTCACGAATCTGATTATCGAGGTAACGCTGATAGCTGTAGTGGAAAAGCTCCTTATTATTGACAAAGCATACAAACGTCGGCGGACGTGTTGAAGCCTGAGTCATATAGTAAATCTTGAGTCGCTTACCCTTATCAGTCGGCGGCTGTACTCTTGCGGTAGCATCGGCAAGCACCTGGTTGAGCTTACCCGTCTGGATACGCATAGCGTTCTGACCGTCAACAAAATTGATAAGTTCAAACAGTCTGTCAAGTCGCTGACCTGTTTTAGCAGATATAAATATAATCGGAGCGTAGGACATAAACGAGAAATCGTTCATCAGCTTTTTACGGTAAGAGTCCATTGTCTTGCCGTCTTTTTCTACTGCATCCCACTTATTTACAGCTATAATACAAGCCTTACCCATTTCGTGAGCAATACCTGCAACCTTTGAATCCTGCTCTGTAAAACCCTCCTGAGCATCAATCATAATTACACATACGCTTGCACGCTCAACAGCCATTTTAGCACGCAGTACCGAATATTTTTCGATAGCGTCATCAACCCTGCTCTTACGTCTGAGACCTGCAGTATCAATAAGCACGTATTTGCCGAATTTGTTTTCGATATGTGTATCGGTCGCATCACGTGTAGTACCTGCGATATTAGAAACAATAGCACGCTCTTCGCCCGAAATCTTATTTACAAGTGAGGATTTGCCGACATTGGGTTTGCCGATAATAGCAACCTTAACCGTATCGTCTTCCTCTTCCTGCTCCTCTTCCTCGGGTATATATGAGAGCACTGCATCAAGCAGGTCACCCGTGCCGTGACCGTGTACGGAAGAAACAGCTATCGGGTCGCCGAGACCGAGATTATAAAACTCGTAAAACTCAAGCGGAGGCTCACCTATCGAGTCGCACTTGTTTACGCAAAGCACAACGGGCTTGCCGCTCTTCTGAAGCATTGCCGCAACCTCTTCATCAGCTGCAACAACACCTGAGCGAACGTCACAGACGAGGATTGTAACATCTGCGCTGTCAATCGCAAGCTGTGCCTGACGGCGCATCTGCGAAAGAATAATATCGTCTGAATACGGCTCAATACCGCCCGTATCGACAAGAATCATATTTCTGTTGACCCATTCACATTCGCCGAAAATTCTGTCACGTGTGACACCGGGTGTATCATCAACAATGGACAGCCTTTTACCGCAAAGCTTGTTAAAAAGCGTAGATTTGCCGACATTAGGTCTGCCGACAACAGCAACTATCGGTTTTGCCATATTATCACTCGCCTCCTGTAAATTTTTCTAACAGCTCGTATCCATCTGCAATGCAGGATGTTACGGGCACACCGAGTTTCTCCGAAAGCTCAGCTACCGTCATATCGTCAAGGAATACATCCTCTCCGTCGCGCAGAGCAGAATCGGGAATTATCAGCTCTTCTCCGAGGTCTTTACCCTCAAGCTGAGCGAGAATATCCTGACCTGTAAGCAGACCTGCTACGGTAACACTTTCGCCGAAGAAATCGTTGTTTATCTTAATTACATTTATTTTTAGTTTATCATACTTCTTTTCTGCCGAGAGTGCAAGTTTTTTTATAAGCGGATATGCCGCGGCACCCGTTACGGCAGTTATATTTCTGCTGACTGCAAGCTCATATTCACTGTCCTCAAGAGCAGATTTGAACTCATCCTCCATAAGGCGCCACATTCCGACACCGTTTTCAAGCTGAGGATATTCGCCGTAATAATCTTCATCGGGAATTTCACGCCCTGCGCAAAGATAGAATTCATCAGCGGCAAAAGCAATCGTTTCACCTTTGAAATATTTAAAATGAGCATTGAAATCGTCAACCGTATCAATAACTGCGGCTGCCGTTTTTTCATTATAGGCTTCAAGCGAATACAAGCCCTCTCGGTGTTTTGTAAGACCTACAGGCACGCAGGCTATACTCTGCACCGCAGGATAGAGCTTACCGAGCTCACTCAGACTGAACTCAAGCTCCTTGCCGTCATTTATACCGGGACACAGCACAAGCTGAGTATTCAGCTTTATACCTGCATCAGCAAGACGGTTGAGATAACGCAGAGATGTGCCTGAATTCGGGTTTTTCATCATCTCAACACGAAGCTCGGGATTCATTGTATGAACCGAAACATTCACAGGGCTTATATGCATCTCAATAATTCGGTCAATGTCACGGTCGGTAAGATTTGTAAGCGTAACATAGTTGCCGAAAAGGAAAGACAGACGGGAATCGTCATCCTTGAAATAGAGGCTGTCTCTCATACCCTTGGGCATCTGGTCTATAAAGCAGAATATACATTTGTTTTTACAGGAATGGTGCTTGTCCATCAAGTAAGTTTCAAAGCACAACCCCAAGTCGTCATATTCATCTTTTTTGATTTTAACTGTGCGGCGCTTACCTTTTTCGTTTTCAACCTCAAGTTTAAGCTTGCACGCACTGATATAGAATCGGTAATCAAGCACATCGTTGATTTCGTGAGAGTTGACGGAGATAAGTGTCTCACCGCCCGATATTTTTTTGTAGCATATTGAGCCCGGCTCAACATCGGTAATTTTAACAGACACTTAACGTCACCTCCAAAAAATCACATAATCGAACATATATCAAACAGATTATCAAAGCAATAATCTGCGTTTTCATCAAATCCTTTGTGGACTAAAACCGTTGTCATCCCTGCGGCTTTACCGCCAAGTATATCGGCAACAGCGTTGTCCCCTATCATTACAAAATCTTCATCGGGATAAAACGATTTTGCAATATCAAATATCTCTTTCCTCGGCTTATCGTAGCCGACAAGACCTGAAATTATAAGATTATCAAAATACTTTGTAATACCCAGAGCATCCGTTATTTCCTGCAGCTCGGGATAATTATTTGAAAGAATTATATTTGTATGGCCTTTTTCTTTTGCTTTTTCAAGTACATAAACCGTATCGTCAAACAAGTTGTAGTTTGACGGAAGCATTATTATCTCCCTGACCTTTTCGCTCGCAACCTTTGCCTGTGCTTCGTCGATACCGAGCGAAACAAAGCTCCTGAAAAAATGAGCATTCATAAACTCCCACCATTTTTCACCTACAAGATCGGTAAAATCTTTTTCGGGAGTATGCCATGTAAAACCGGTTGCATTGCATCGCCTTATATCCTGAAAAGTAACGGTGTGATCAGCAACAGTTTCGTTAAGCGCACGGAACACACTGCCACTCCATAAATGATTGCAGTAGGCAAGCGTACCGTCAAAATCCCAACAGAATATGCTCATTAAAATCCACCTTAAATTCAATGATTTTAAGAGTACAGTTTTTGCGTGATAAATTTTGCGTTATTCAAGGCGTGAGGACAAAGGAATACAAGGGTTCCGAGTCCGAAACAACGCAGAAGAACACAAAATTTATCCGCAAAAACAAAAGCAAAAGGCAGGGAGGATATTGATCACCTCTCTGCCTTAAAGCCTAAAGCTTATGCCTCTGTTTCAACTACCTGTCTGCCATTGTAGTAACCACAATTAGCACACAGTCTGTGCGGTCTCTTGTACTCGCCGCACTTGGGGCACTTGACGAGCTCAGGTGCATTAAGCTTCCATACGCTGCTGCGTCTCTTGTCTCTTCTTGCCTTAGAGACTCTTCTCTTCGGAACTGCCATTTTGGAACCTCCTTGCTGGTGTGTAACTTCTACTCATCGTTATTATTCAACAGTTGCTGCAGTGCCGCAAGACGTGGGTCTATTGGTGCAGAACAGCTGCATGAGTCGTGATTAAGGTTTTTGCCGCAATACTGACAAACACCTTTGCAATCTTCCTTGCACAGATGCCTTGTCGGCAAGCCGAGCAAAATATCCTCCGTAACAAGCTCATCCAGATTGAAACGAAGCGATTCGACAAGAATCAGCTCATCGTTTTCTTCATCGTTGAGCGAAGTGACCAGCACGTGGTCAACGGGGATTGAAAGATTTTTTTCTGTGTGCTGTGCGCAACGGTCACAAGGTGCGGAATAAGTAAAAGCTGTATCAGCCTTAAGCTGAACAATACCCGCCTTGTTGAAAACGCTGCCCTTGACCTTTACAGGTGTGGCAAAAGGATACAGAGTAAAGACGTCGACGTCAGACAAATCGAGGTCGTAATCAAACTCCAGCTTTTCGCCTATGTTGTTAAAAATGGGTTCAAGCTCTATAAACACCTTTGTTGATACCTCCGTAAAGGGTACACGAGCACCGTGCCGAATAACACGCAAAGATTATTATATCGTTTCAGTTGCGCTTTGTCAAGAAAAAAATTTAATTTTTACAGTACTTCGCAAACCTCGAAGACCTTTGCAGGGATTTCTTCCTTATCAGCGGATACTGTGAAGACAACGTCCTTATCTTCCTTAGCGGAAAGCTCAGCAACCTTGAGAAGGAAATCTGCAAGCTCATCGTAGTTTCTGCCGCCGATACGGAGAGTAGCGTCAGCAAATAAGTCTGTGATGTCGTGGTCACCTGTGAAGATACCGCAGATGAAGCCGTAATATGCATCGTAACCGCTTACTTTATAGTCGTCGGTCGCTGTAAGTCTGCAGCGATGTGTAATATCATAAGTAAGAGCTGCCTCTTTTTCGATGCAGACAACGTTACCGTTGGACTTTTCAACTGCTGCGTTGACAAGCTCGATAAGCTTCTTTGTTTTACCTGCACCCTTGTGACCGAGAATAAGTTTTACCATAGTAATCGCTCCTTTATATTATTATCTGCTAAGTTTTGCTTCCAGCTCTGCTTTCATGTCTTCGTAACCGGGCTTGCCGAGCAACGCAAACATGTTCTTCTTGTAGCTTTCTACACCGGGCTGGTCGAAGGGATTTACGCCGAGCACATAGCCTGAAATTGCACAGGCTTTTTCGAAGAAGTAGATGAGCTCACCGAGGTTATACTCATCCATCTGCTCAACCTCAAGTACGATGTTGGGAACATCGCCGTCGGTATGTGCAAGGAGTGTGCCCTCAAAGGCCTTGCGGTTTACGAAAGAAACCGTCTTGCCTGCGAGGAAGTTAAGACCGTCAACATTTTCGGGGTCAACCTCAATGTTGACATCAGCCTTTGTTTTATCGAAATAAACCACTGTCTCAAAGAGCATTCTCTCGCCTTCCTGAACGTACTGGCCGAGTGAATGAAGATCTGTGGAATAAATCGCTGAAGAAGGATAGATGCCCTTGTTCTCTTTGCCTTCGCTCTCACCGTAGAGCTGCTTGAGCCATTCGCACATAAGTGTGAATGAAGGCTCATAACCTACAAACATCTCAACCTTTTTACCTGCACGGTAGAGAAGGTTGCGGATTGCAGCATACTTGTAGCAGTCGTTCTCAAGTGAAGGAACCGAGTACTTTTCTCTGGCATCTGCCGCACCCTGCATAAGTGCGTCAATATCTATACCTGCGGCTGCGATGGGAAGCAGACCTACAGCTGTAAGAACGGAGTAACGGCCGCCGACGTCATCGGGAACAACAAAGGTCTGATAACCTTCTTTGTCAGCAAGTGACTTGAGTGTGCCCTTTGCCTTGTCGGTTGTTACGTATATACGCTTGGCTGCCTCTTCTTTGCCGTACTTCTTTTCAAGAAGCTCCTTGAATACACGGAAAGCAACGGCAGGCTCTGTGGTAGTACCACTCTTTGAAATAACGTTCACTGAAAAATCTTTGCCCTCAACAAGGCTCATAACCTCAGCAACAGAAGAAGAGCTGATTGTGTTACCTGTAAAGAATATCTGCGGAGTATCCTTTGCAAGAAGGTTGTAGTTGGAGGACTTGCAGAACTCGATAGCTGCACGTGCACCGAGATAGGAACCGCCTATACCGATAACGATAAGAGCCTGTGAATCAGACTTGATTTTGTCGGCTGCCTTTTTGATAGCCTCAAACTCTGCCTTATCGTAATTGACGGGCAGGTCGACCCAACCGAGAAAATCGCTTCCCTTACCGGTACCGTCGTGAAGCATTTTGTGTGCGTTTACGATTTCTGCTTCGATTTTTGCGAGCTCGCAGGCTGATGCTCTTTCGCCTGCATAGGAACTGTTTAACTTGATTGCCATAGACTTTGCTGTTTGCGGCATTTATCTGTTAATGCCGACTCTCCTTAAAAGTAGAATATTATTAATGATTATTTTAACCGATATTTTTTCTTATTGCAATACAAAATTGCTAATTTTTTTAACATTTTTAATATTTTTTTGCTGTATTTACCCTCTGTCTTTTGTAAAGCTTGCAAAAGAACTCAGAAATCTTCGCAAAACTTCAGCATAGTCGAGCTTTTTTATTTCTTCAGACGAAACTACCGGACATTCGGCTACAATTTTGCCGCCAAGCTTAAAGGTCAGCGTGCCTACTCTTTCACCTGCGGCTACGGGTGCCTGCACGTCAACTGCAAGCTCAGCAATCTGTTCCAGCTTATCCGCACTCCCCTTTTTCAGCAGCATCGCTTTCGGAGCTACGACCTTAGGTGTAAAGCTGTCTTTGTATCCTCCTATGACCTTCACGTCGGTTATCAGCGAAATATCGGGCACGGGAGTCACGGTTTCATAGTTTGCAAAGCCCCAGTTGAGCAGAGCCTTTGCCGCACCGAATCTGTCATCGCTCGTCGGGCTGCCCATAACTACGGCAACAAGATGCGTGCCGTTACGCTCTGCCGAAGCCGCAACGCAGCACCCCGCTTTAGAAGTTGTACCTGTTTTCAACCCTGTCGCACCGTCATAAAAACGAATCAGTTTATTTGTATTTACAAGCTGTGTTGCACCGTCACGAAGCGAATCCATCCAGACGGTCGTATATTTCCTGATAAGGTCGTGTTTCAGAAGCTCAACCGACATAAGAGCTATATCATATGCGGTGGTAAGATGCGTATCGCTTGTATCGTCAAGACCTGTGCAGTTATCGAAATGCGTGTTTTTCATTCCAAGCTCAGATGCTCTGCTGTTAAGCATTCCGACAAGCGCTTCTTCACTGCCGGCAATATGCTCACCCAACGCTTCGCAGGCATCGTTCGCACTGTAAATAGCCGTTGCTCGAAGCAGCTCGTCAACCGTCATCGTCTCGCCCTCTTTGAGCCATATCTGCGAGCCACCCTTAGCCGCAGCCGTAGGGCTTGTCACAACAGTGTCGTTCAGATTCAGCTTACCCGAATCAATAGATTCCATTACAAGCAGAAGCGTCATAATCTTCGTAACCGAAGCAGGATAAAGCCGCTCATTCTCATTCATAGCCGCAAGCACCTGACCGCTTGAAACGTCAACAAGAATCGCCGATTTTGCGTTAACCGTAACAGGCATACCGGGGCTTT
The DNA here is from genome assembly GCA_045651645.1 of Acutalibacteraceae bacterium. Classification (GTDB taxonomy): domain Bacteria; phylum Bacillota; class Clostridia; order Oscillospirales; family Acutalibacteraceae; genus UBA8612. The sequence goes on along the minus strand of JAZRSU010000040.1, from coordinate 19,472 downwards.
CACTTTCAGCCGCTACCGCAGTAAAAGAAAAAAACATCGCCGCACAAACAGCCGCCGACAGCAGTTTTATCAGCTTTCTTTTCAATTCATATCTCTCCTTTCATATCTAGCTTATGAGAAGCTGAATAAATAAATTACAGTACACGATATTGCGTAAACTCAAAATTTAGGTTATAATTTATTTTCAGTGATATCAAACCAAAGGAGCAAAGCTATGAAAGCGGCTTTTTATACACTCGGCTGTAAGGTAAACCAATACGAAACCCAGGCTCTCAGTGAAGCACTTATGCGCGAGGGCTTTCTTATCGTGCCACATACTGAAGATGCCGACGTATATATCATAAATTCCTGCACCGTTACGGCAGAGAGTGACAAAAAGACAAGGCAGGCTGTCAGACGATTCAAAAGGCTTCATCCCGACAGCACAGTTGTACTTACGGGCTGTATGCCTCAGGCATATCCGCAGATTGCGACCGAGCTTGATGCGGCAGATATAGTTGCAGGTAACAAAAACAACAAAGATATTCCCGCAATGATAAAAGAATATCTGCTCAGTCACAACCGCAGTGTTGATATAATCCAGCACAGTACAGGCGATGAATTTGTGCCTTGCAGTATCAGCAGCTTTGACGAAAGAACAAGAGCCGCAATCAAGATTGAGGACGGTTGCAACCGCTTCTGTTCCTACTGCATAATCCCTTATGCACGTGGCAGAGTACGCTCAAAGCCGCTTGACGGAATCAAGAAAGAAGCTGCTTCACTTGCCGCAAACGGATACACAGAAATCGTACTTGTCGGCATCAACCTTTCATCCTACGGCACAGACTGCTCACTTTCTCTTGCCGATGCAGTAAAAGCTGTATGCGAAACCCCAGGCATATGCAGAGTCAGACTCGGTTCACTCGAGCCTGACCATATGACAGATGATATGATAAACGCTCTGAAAGCTCAACCCAAGCTCTGTCCGCAGTTTCACATCTCACTGCAGAGCGGTTGTACCGAAACTCTCAAGCGAATGAACAGACATTACACTGCAGAAGAATATGAAAAAATCTGCTCAAAACTCCGTGAAAGTTTTGACGAATGCACAATCACAACCGATATTATGGTAGGCTTTGCAGGCGAAACAGAGGAAGAGTTTGAAACGTCGCTTGCCTTCGCAAAGAAAATAGGCTTTGAGAAGGTGCACGTATTCCCCTACTCACAGCGAAAAGGTACACGTGCCGCAGAATTCCCGAATCAGCTCGACCGCAAAACAAAAGAAGAGCGTGCACATAAAATGATAGCACTTACCACCGAAATCAGAGCTGATTTTATGAAATCTCAAATCGGCAAAACAGTAGAAGTGCTCGCCGAAACAAAAGATGAAAACGGAGTGTGCACGGGCTACACAGCCAACTACACACCCGTAAGAATACTCAGCGGTGCCGAGTGCGGTAATTACTACAAAATAAAAATCACAGCCGCCCGTGAAGACGACTGTGAAGGTGTAATAATATAAACTTTATACTGAATATTCTCTGAGGAATTGGTTGTACGTTGCATCGAATTCCTCAGAATCTTTTTTGAGGCTTCTTACAAACTTGTGCATATCAAATCTTGCGTGAGCTGTTTCAATTACGCAAGCGGCAATATTTGAACAGTGGTCAGAAACACGCTCAAGGTTTGTTACAAGGTCGTTGAAAACAAAGCCCTGTTCAATTGTGCACTCGTTTTTACGAAGTCTCTCTATATGACCGTGCTTCATATCCTCTTTAAGCACGTCTATAACCTGCTCAAGCGGCTCAACAAGCTTTGCACTCTCAAGGTCGTTGTTTACAAAAGCGTCAACCGAAAGCTCAAGAATACGTGTTGTAGCAGCAACAATATTCTGCATTTCTTTCTGTGCTGCTCCTGAGAATGACATCTTCTTGTCCTTCAGCTCTTCTGCTGATTCAAGAATGTTCAGTGCGTGGTCACTCAGACGTTCAAGGTCACCTATAAGGTGAAGCTGCATTGTAAGCTCACGGCTGTCCTCATCAGTGAGGTCACGCGCACTAAGCTTTACAAGGTAATCGCCTATCGTATCCTCGTAAAGGTCGGCTTTTTTCTCACCCTTGCGTACGCTTTCCGCTGTTTTTTCATCATAGGTTGTAAGCATCTGCATAGCATCAAGCAGCGTATCTTTACTCAGCTGAGCCATTTTAGCAGTAACCTTGCGGCTCTGCTCTACAGCAACTGCAGGTGTGCTGAAAAGACGCTCATCAAGAAGCTGTGTCTTTTCATCTTCGCCCTTATCCTTAACGGTAAGGTTGGCAAGCTTGACGAGAAGATTTGATGCCGGGAAGAGAATTGCAAGTGCAACAATCTTAAAGCCTGTATGAACAACGGCTATACCCAGGGGATTTGCTGCCTCATTAAGAATCGGTATGTTCACAAACGAGGTTACACCGTAGAATACAGCAAGCAGAATAACCGTAGCTATAACGTTGAAATAAAGGTGGATAAACGCGGCGCGCTTTGCATTTTTGTTTGCACCTGCGCAGGAAATAATAGCACTGATACAGGTACCGATATTCTGACCCATAATAATCGGAACAGCAGTCATATAGTTGATACTGCCGGTAAGTGTAAGAGCCTGAAGAATACCGACTGAAGCGGACGAAGACTGAATAACAGCTGTAACAACAGCACCCATAAGCATACCGAGTACGGGATTGCTGAACATAACGAGTGCATTTTTAAACCACTCAAGTTCTGTGAGAGGCTCAACCGCATCGGACATTATCTCCATACCGAACATAAGCACGGCAAAGCCGAGCAGAATTATGCCGATATCCTTGCGTTTCTCTTTTTTGGAGAACATATTAAGGATAATACCGATAAGAGCAAGTATAGGCGTAAACGTTGCAGGCTTGCACAGTGAAACCCAGAAATTATCGCTTTCAATACCTGTCAGGCTGAGAATCCAGGAAGTGACAGACGTACCGAGGTTTGCACCCATAATAACGCCGACGGCCTGAGTAAGCTGCATAATACCCGAGTTGACGAAACCGACAACCATAACGGTAGTTGCAGACGATGACTGAATAACAGCCGTTACTGCAAGACCGAGCAGAAAGCCCTTGAATTTGTTTGAAGTAAGTTTACCGAGTATTGTTTTAAGCTGATTGCCCGCACTTTTCTCGAGTGCATTACCCATTACGTTCATACCGTAAAGGAAGAATGCAAGACCGCCGAAAAGCGTAGCAACGTCCATAAAGCTCATAAGGAAACCTCCCTGTTCGCCAGAATAAGACAATCTCTGTCCAATTGCGATTATAGTTAAGCTTTGTCAATTTATTGTTCTTTTTCCGAAATTTAAAGAAAATTTATAAATTTAATATATTGTCTTTATTTTTGCCGAAAAATAAGGTATTATATGTTAGTTAAAGATTATTATCTTAGGGGCGATTCACGAATCGTCCGCTAAAAACATTATTTACAGGAGCAGTCACTTATGTATTTTCACGAACCTACTTATGATTTAGATATACTCTGCAGGCAGAACCTGCACATACACTCAACTTTTTCAGGCTGTGCAAAACGCGAAATGATACTGCACGATATTGTCCGCACAGCCGAGCTTAACGGACTTGAAACAATAGCAATCACCGACCACGTATCTCCGTTTGAAGAAGATGAGGAAAAATTCCGTCAGTCACTTATATCATTACGAGAAACAGCAAAAACAATCGAGTCCCCTGTCAAACTCCTTATCGGTGCGGAGCTTTCTGCATACGGCACAAACAACTTCAGCTACGCAAACAACGATATCGAGCTTGATTACAGACTGTGGGCACAGAATCATTATCACGCAGGCGGCTGGATTCAGCCCGAAGACAGAAGTCCCGTCGGCTACAAAAACCACATTATCGAAACACTGACAAATCTCATTGAATCAGACAGAGCTGACTGTATCGCTCATCCGTTCCACGACACATATCTGACAAACTCAAAAAAGCTCAACGTAGGCTTTGAAAGAACAAGCGTACCCAACTGCTTTACCGACAACGAAATCGGTGACCTGCTCACTCTCGGCAGAGAACACGAAACAGCGTTCGAACTCAACCTTAACGCAATGGCTGATTACCCCGAATTCTGCCGCAGAATGTACCATATAGGTAAAGAGGTCGGTGTATACTTCAACGTAGGCACAGACGCACACAGCCTTGACAGAATTGACACAAAGCAGTTTATCGAGAGGACAAAGAGCTTTCTTTTATGATTAAAAATATTATATTTGATATGGGCAACGTTCTGCTCGATTATAACCCCGATGCGGCAATGCAGATGCTTGGCATAAACGAAAAAGCAAAGCCCGTTATATTAAAAGAGCTTTTCGGCGGTAACGAATGGGTACAGCTTGACCTCGGCAACATCACCGTTGACGAAGCTTATGAAAACATAAAGCAGAGAATCCCCGAGGAATATCACGCCGATTTACGCAAGTGTATAGACGGTTGGGACGTGTGTATGGTACCTGTTGATGGTGCAAAGGAGTTCTGCGAGTTTGTAAAATCAAAAGGCTTTGGAGTCTACGTTTTATCCAATGCACATCGTAGCTTTTACAGCTACTTCCCCCGTTATTTCAGCCTCGGATTTTTCGACGGCGTTGTTGTTTCCGCAGACGTGCACACCGTAAAACCCGATATTAAAATTTATAAACACCTGCTTGAAAAGTACAACCTGAAAGCCGAAGAATGTCTGTTTGTCGATGACAGAGCAGACAACGTCGAGGGTGCAATTAAAGCAGGAATGAAAGCTTTTCAGTTCAAGAATAATTTTGAAGAGATAAAGCAATATCTGAAATCATAATAAACTCAAAGAAATTCAAAGTCCCCCTTGCCTAAAGGGGGATGTCAGTCGTCAGACTGACAGGGGGATAAAATGGATAGAAAGCATAATCCAAAATTAACTGAAAATGCCAAAACACTACGTAAAAATATGACAAAAGAAGAGCGGCATTTATGGTATGACTTTCTTCGCTCATATCCTGTAAGATTTCTGCGGCAGAAAGTTATAGACAACTATATTGTTGATTTTTACTGCCACGATGCACAGCTTATTATTGAGCTTGAAGGCTCACAGCATTACAGCACAGAGGGTTTATTAAAAGATAGAATTCGTACAGAAATAATAGAATCCCGAAATTTGACAGTTATACGAATACCCAATAACGAAATTTTTAATAATTTCGAAGGCGTTTGTGAATATATTGATGCTATTGTCAAAAAATCCCTCCACCGCTAACGCGGTCCCCCTCCCTTTAGGCAAGGGAGGCTTTTAAAAAACACTGCGAGCGACATCCAAATTGGGTGCCGCTCGCTTTTGTTATTTAGGGTTTATTCTGTTTTTTCTTTGTTGTTGCCGAATTCTAAATAATCAATTTTGGCAAGAATGTTATCTATTTCGCCCATGTTTTCTGAATCACAATATGCATATACAGCTGTGTTCCCAACGTAAATTGCAACATTATATTTACCCATAGAATTTAAGAAATATAAACTGTAATTTTGACTATGATGAGATATTTCATTTTTTTGCCAAGAATTGTATTTTTTTGTTATCTTTTGATAAGCTTGTGAGTAAATATTTTCGGCACTATTTTGATTGTTAAATTCAAAAAACTCAAAACTTATATCGTTGTTTAAAAAGCCAATGCATTTGTTAAGACTATTTTGAAAGCTTACATCAGATTGATGATAAAGTTCAGTATAATCTTCAGGTTCATATCCTTGCAACTCAATAAGACCCCATACTTCTTCTGATGTAGCAGGTACTTTAGGTTCAGTTGATATAGCCCACAAAAAAACTACAACCAAAGCCACAAATACGATTACAACCGCAAAAGAACCTATAATACTCTTTGTGCTTACACTGCTTGTATAAGTGCTTTTTTGTTTTGAATGCTTACTCAAAATATTTCATTCCTTAGTTGTTAATAAGCTCTTTTATTACCTCACCTGCGGCAATCAAACCTGCGGCAGACGGCACAAACGAAACACTTCCGGGAACGCTGCGCTTACTTTCACCATCCGGCTGAAAAATCGGCTTTATCGGCTGTTCGGTCGAAAAAACAACCTTGAGCGAATTTATACCGAGGTTCTTGAGTTCACGCCTCATAACCCTTGCAAGCGGACAGCCGCTCGTCTTTTTTATATCGGTGACGGTGAGTGCCGTCGGGTCAAGCTTATTGCCCGTGCCCATACAGCTGATTACGGGAATATTCTTTTCTTTTGCGTTTTTGATTATAAGCAGCTTTGACGTAACAGTGTCAATAGCATCTATAATATAATCGTAATCTTCAAAGCAGAAATCCCCTGATGTTTCCGCAGAATAAAAGCAAGGGTAAACGCTGACCTTTATATCGGGGTTTATATCCGCAATACGCTCACGCATAACGTCAACCTTGAGTTTACCTGCTGTGCTTTGCAAGGCAACAAGCTGACGGTTGATATTTGAAACGGATACGCTGTCGTTATCACAAAGACCTATGTGACCTACACCGGCACGTGCAAGAGCCTCAGCCGCAAATGAGCCTACACCGCCTACACCGAAAAGAAGAACAGATGAAGCCTTAAGCTTATCTACACCCTCTTCACCTACGAGCATTGCCGTACGCATATATCGTTCTTCCACAGCTTCACCGCCTTTATAACAATAAATGAATTATATCACTGCATATCCCTTATGTCAATTTTATGTTGACACGCTGTTTTGACAAGTGTAAAATAAAGGCAGATTACAAGGAGGACTATATAATGAAAATATTAAAGAAATTAACAGCACTTTTCCTTGCAGTGGCTCTCGTTTTCACGCTTGCTTCCTGCGGAATGTCAAAATCAAAACTCAAGACTTGGTTCAACGACGAATTTTCAGTCGCCTACGACACCGCTTTTAAAGACGATAAAAACGCACCTTTTGCCGATATATCGCTGATGCTCACTTCTTCAAGCTATCTCAACAGCGTGTTTGATTATATCACCGACGGCACTCAGCCCGAAGCCGCCGAAATCACAAAAGAAGACGGTGCTTACATCTACAAGGCACAGAGCTTCACTCAAAAGGTTGAAATCGATAGAAGTTCATCTTCCATAAGAGTTACATCCTTTATGGAGTTTATGGGCGAAACAAGAACCAACTTTACCGTCACAATGAGAGAGCATAAGGGCACTTATTATATCCAGTATCTCTCCCCCGAATTTTCAACATACTACGAGGTCAGCTTCACTTCTGAAACCTCAAGCGTAAAATACGCAAACAGAAATAATATCCCCTATACAATATTCGGCGAAAAAATCCCGGATACATTTGCAAAGGAGAACTGAAAATGAAAAACGAGCTTCACAACTACGACATTTTCCCCAAGGTATTTCCTAAAGACAAAGAGGTCGAAATCACAATAAAGCCTCTCGGTGCTCATGCCGCATTCACCAAGGATGAGTACTATATGGAAATTCTGCCGCTCACCACAGGTCCCCTCTGGGCTTATCCCGAAACCTCTCTTGCCACAAAAGAGTTTACCGTAAAGCCCGATGCCGACGGCTGTATCCGTATCAAGCACGTTTTCAAGGGTGAGCAGGAGCATTATATCCGCTTCCTCAAAGACGATATGAAAAAGGATTTTCAGCTTTCCGTCTATTCAGTCAGCGAAGACCTTGTCGGCAGATATCCGTTTGCAGGCGACCTTCATATGCACACATTCCGTTCAGACGGTAAGCAGGCTCCCGCAATCGTTGCCGCAAACTATCGCAGACACGGCTACGATTTCCTTGCAATAACCGACCATCAGCGTTACTACCCCTCTCTTGAAGCTATCGACGCTTATAAAGACGTTGAACTCGAATACACGCTCATCCCCGGTGAAGAAGTACATATGCCCAAGGGTGAGCCCAACCATATCAACGACGTGCATATGGTTAATTTCGGCGGTAAGTACAGCATAAACGCACTCACAACCGCAAGCTCACATATCGAAGAAGTCGGCGATGACAAGAACAAGCGCAGTGTCGACGGCATCTGCCCCGAAACAATGACAAAAGAAGAATTCTGGGCTACTGTTGACAAGTATGCAGATACACTTGATATCCCCGAGGGTGTTGAGAGATTCCCGTTTGCCTGCTGTTCATGGATTACCGAGCAGGTACGCAAGGCTGACGGCTTGAGCATTTTTGCTCACCCCTACTGGATTGCCGACGTTTTCCACGTGCCGGATTCTCTTACAAACGCACTGTTTGAAAAGAAAGCTTTCGATGCATTCGAAGTACTCGGCGGTGAAAATTACTTCGAGCAGAACGGCTTCCAGACTATCTACTACTACGATCAGTGTGCAAAGGGCAACAAATATCCGATTGTCGGCAGTACAGACAGCCACAGCAGTATAAATAACCGTAACGGCTTCATCTGCTCCACTATCGTATTTGCTCCCGAAAACACACGTGAAAGCCTTATCGGCTCAATCAAAGATTTCTATAGCGTTGCAGTAGATACAATCAGTGCCGAATACCGTATGGTCGGTGATTTCAGACTTGTACGCTATGCAAGCTTCCTTTACGAAAACTTCTTCCCGCTTCACGATGAGCTCTGCTATGAAGAGGGTCTGCTGATGAAGAAATACGTCACAGGCGAAGAGGATGCCGAGGCTCAGCTCAAGGCAATTCAGGGCAGAATGAAGAAGCAGAGAGAGAAATACTTCGCATTTTAAAACAAACAAGCGTTATATTATTCACCCCGATTTGTACTAACCTACAAATCGGGGTTATTTCTATATATAAAGTTGACTTTTTTATAATATAAAGGTAAAATAAGGGATGTTGTAATTTTGAAGTTACTTTTGGAGGTTTTGAAATGAAACTCGATAAACTCGTCGGCGAAAGATTTAAAGAAAAGCCGTCAGACTGTATAATCGAAAGCCACGCTCTCACTGTCAGAGGCGGCTACATCAAAAACGTTGCAAACGGCATCTACTCTTCATATATGCCTATGCGCAGAATCACAAAGAAAATTGAAAACATCATCCGTGAGGAGATGGACAGAATCGACGGTCAGGAAGTTCAGTTCCCCGTTGTTATGCCCGCCTCTCTCTGGGAAGAAAGCGGCAGATACGAATCAATCGGCAGTGAGCTTCTTCGCTTCAGTGACAGAAACAAGAGCCCGATGGTTCTCGGTATGACTCACGAAGAGGCTGCTGTTCACCTTGTTCGCGACTATGCAAACAGCTACAACAAATACCCCTTTATGATATACCAGATTCAGACAAAGTTCCGTGACGAAGGCAGACCCAGAGCAGGTCTTATCCGTGTCCGCGAGTTCACAATGAAGGACGCTTATTCCTTCCACACTTCACAGGAAGATCTTGAGCAGTACTATGACCGTTGCTATGAGGCATACAACCGCATTTTTGCCCGTTGCGGCATCCCCGAGGTTGTTACTGTTAAGTCCGACTCCGGTATGATGGGCGGCAGTGTTTCACACGAATATATGCTCCTCACAGCTGCAGGCGAAGACAGCATTGCCGTATGTAGCGAGTGCGATTTCAGAGCAAATATCGAGGCAGCTCCCTGCATCGTAGAAAACGAAGCTGACGCAGTTATCGAAGAGCTTACACTCGTTCACACACCCGATATGCACACAATTGAAGAGGTATGCGGCTTCCTCAACTCCACTGCAGAAAAATCCTGCAAGGCTGTTGTTTACCAGAGAAATGCTGACGATACTTACATCGTCGCATTTGTCAGAGGTGACCTCGAGGTCAACGAAACAAAGCTCCGCAACACAGTCGGTTGCGAGATTCACCCCGCTGAGATTACAGACGGTTGCGGTATTATCGCAGGCTTTATCGGCCCCTACAATATGGATGAGAGAGTTACCGTTGTAATCGACGGCTCACTCAAGGGTGCAACAAACCTTGTCTGCGGTGCAAATAAGCTCGACTACCACTACACAGGCTTCAATGTTGAGCGTGACCTCGGTGAGGTTGAATATGCAGACGTTGCAGCTATTAAAGACGGCGGCATCTGCCCGCAGTGCGGCAAGCACTCCGTTTCCCTTTCAAGAGGTATCGAGGTTGGTAACATCTTCCAGCTCGGCACAAAATACACAAAGTCAATGGGTATGACATACCTTGACAGCAACGGTCAGGAGCAGTATCCGATTATGGGTTGCTACGGTATCGGTGTAGGCAGACTTGCCGCAAGCGTATGTGAAGCATACCACGACAATTACGGTCCCATCTGGCCGATGTCAATCGCACCCTGGCAGGTACACCTCTGCTGCGTACGTTCAGACGATGCCGCAACAAAGGAATGTGCAGATAAGCTTTACGAAGAGCTTCAGGCTGCAGGTGTTGAGGTTATTTACGATGACCGTAAGGTAAGCGCAGGCTTTATGTTCTCCGACGCTGACCTTCTCGGTGTACCGCTGAGAATTATCGCAAGCCCGAGAAACCTCAAGGAAAACGTTTGCGAAATCGTCAGCAGAGACAAGACAATCAGCCAGAAGACAGAAATCGGCGAAATTATCAGCACAATCAAAAACCTCATCAGCGATATGCTGAAATAATCCTATAACTAAAAACTGTCCTTAAGAAATATACTCTTAAGGACAGTTTTTTATAATTTCTTTGCAGCTCATTTTATTACATCACAGACATATATTACGCAATCTGCACCCCGTATTAGAAAGAATACAGGGTGCTTTTGTGTTATAAAAATCATATTGAACTGCTTTGTAAATTATGATAAAATCAATGTATCAATATACATAAGAACAGATTTTACAAAAGAGGAAAATAAGAATGCAAAAAATATTTTTAAGTTTTATTGTTCCGGTTTATAACGTAGAAGAGTATCTTGAAGAATGCCTGGATTCTTTATTGACACAAGATGTTACATACGATGAGTACGAAATTATTTGTATTGACGATGGATCTACTGATAAAAGCGGAGAAATATTGGACTCGTATGCTGAAAAACACCCTAATATTATAGTTGTGCATAAAGAAAACGGTGGTGTAAGCTCGGCACGAAATTGTGCTATAGATATCGCAAAAGGTGAATACATCTGGTTTGTTGATGCAGACGATTTTGTCAGGAAAAATTGTTTATCCACTATAAAAGGTAAACTATCAGAAACAAAATATGATATCATAAAAATATTACCATATTCATTTTCACATAACGATACGAGTTTTTCGGCCGAAGCTATAACACCTCAAATGAGTCATAGACATATTAAAAGTTTTTTGTGGACCAAAATACTCAAGACGAAAAATATTGTTGAGAATAATATCTATTTTGATACAAGTATTGCCTATGCTGAAGATGCCATTTTTATGCTTCAACTAAATATATTTTTGAAAGAATGCAGCACTGTTGAAGATGCGATTTTGTATTTCTATAGGCAACGCCCTGGAAGTGCTATGACATACAATTTGAACAAGAAAATTCAAAGTCGAATAAACGGTGCTTTAGTTTGTGAAGAGATAATCCAAGGAAAAAGAATAGGTGATATTGAGGGTGCAAATAAATTTAAATATACGTCTGTCGTAAAGATAATGGACATGGCAACCAGATTAACAAAATCTGAACGCAATGCAATAATTAGAGATTTAAAAAACAAAAAATTGCTCCCTTTAAAATATGTTTCCAAGTATACACCTGCATTTAGAAAAACTCAGAAAAGCTTTTCAAAAAAAGTTATAAAAACCTTATGTGATTTTTCTTATACAAGATTAGGATGTTTGCTTCTGTGTACCTTTGCTGATATGAAATCCTTATTGAAACGAGCGATTAATTAATACTTTTATATTATCCTAATTTCATCGTTATCGCACAGGCTGCAGACGAGGATTTTAAGCACTTCCGAAGTTCGGATAATGTTATGTTCATTTCCCCTGCGTGTTACGTTATAAGATCAACTAAAAAGGAAGCACGAAAAATTCGTGCTTCCTTTTTACTATCGTCTTTTAAAATTTAAGAAGATAAACAAGTGCATTAAATATGTTTTTGAAGAAGTTGATTACAGCGGCTATTGCCTGCTCAAACGCATTGTCATACTCGGCATATACTTCATCTTCCTGCACAGCAAATTCACCGTTTTCGTAAACATAAATCTCTGTTTCTATTGTACCCGTATTTTCATCGAGTGTTATTGTACGCACACCGTAAGGGCCTGCCTTTGAAAACTGACAGCCATATGTCATACCGAGTGTGATTCCGTTCCACACACCTGTATAGCCGCTTGTATGCCAGTGACCGAAGAATGCACCTACAACGTTTTTATTTCTCCACGTTTCAAACTCAGATGTAGTTGCACCGGGCTTCACAATACCCTCTGCATGACCGTCTACGTCAGTTTTAAGGCGGTATGCCTTTGCGCCGTCAATCAGTGCACCCTCATCCCAGATATTGCATTCCTCATAAAGGTTACCTATATCGTCAACAGGTACGTGTTCGAAAACTACAGACGGTACGTTGCCGTTGTCGTAAGCTGAAAACCACGCAAGCTGTTCGGAAGTAAAGCTCTTGCCGTTATCAAGCATCCAGAGTCCGAATGCAGGCTCATCAGAACCGGAAGAAAGTATCGGAATATAGCAGTCGATTTTGCCGTCTGAATCATTTGACATATCAACCGTCATATTGTTCGGGAACGAAGCGTAAATCTCAAGCCAGTCTTCATTTGTAACGTCGCTGTTATAGTCGTTATTTCCCTGAGAAACCGCATAGGGAATACCTGACGCTTCAATAGGTGCAAAGAAATCTTCGCAGGCTTTCACGGTATTTGCAAGCGTTGCGGCATAGTCACCGTCAACGGTTACACCCTCCTGAAAAACCTTATCGTCAGATATATCACCGGCACGCGAATCCTCAACAATATCGCCTGTTATAACGATAAAATCAGGGTTTGTTTCTTCAATAGCTTTTTCAACAAACTCTTTGAGTCCGTGTGCAGGGTACGCATCATCCTGCGGGTCGGTAATCTGAAGCACTGTAAACTTGCCGTCTTCACCGAAACGAAGTGCGTCACTTTCAGCATTTACACCGAAAACAAAGCAGGAAACCAGTACACAAGCACAGAGAAGTACGGAAATTAATTTTTTCATTTCTATTTCCCCTTTTACTTTTTTAAAAAAATCTCCGACTTACCGCCGGAGATTTATAAAAAAACTTATTTTGAAAGAAGTGACGCAGCATCCTTGTCAAGGTATACAACAACGTCGTCGTGGTTTTGAAGAATAGATGCGGGAAGCTGAGGTGTAACCTCACCCTCAATCATACCCTTGATTGCCTGTGCCTTACCTGCACCTGTAGCAACAAGAACAATCTTCTTTGAGCGCATAATTGAGCCGATACCCATTGTCATAGCGTATCTCGGCATCGGAGCATCGTCGAAATAGATTGAGTTTGCGTTGATTGTGCTCTCGGAAAGAGTTACGCGGAAAGCCTCATCTGTGAACTCGTCAGCAGGCTCATTAAATGCGATATGGCCGTTGTGACCGATACCGAGAAGCTGTACGTCAATGCCGCCCTTAGCCTTGATAGCCTCAGCGTAGCGCTTGCTCTCTGCATCGTAATCTGTTACGTTACCGTCAAGGAAACCAACGTTTGCAGGGTCAATATCAACGTGGCTGAAAAGATTCTGGAACATAAATGTATAGTAGCTGTTCTTGTTATCCTTGGGAAGGTCGCAGTATTCGTCAAGGTTGAATGTGCTTACGTTCTTAAAGCTTACCTTGCCGTCTGCATAAGCCTTTGTTATATAGTTATATGTAGGTACGGGAGTTGCGCCGGTTGCAAGACCGAGTACGCAAGAGGGATTCTCGTTGACAAAGTCAACGTAGAACTTACCAAGCTCCTCGCCTATCTGTGCTGCATTTTCAAGTACAATAACTTTCATCTTTCTTAAACCTTTCTTTCCTTAATTTTATATTAACTCATTATATATTGCTCTGAGTTCTTTTTCAACACTTCTGCAGGAATACTTCTCACTGCGCTCATACGCAGCCCTGCCCATTTTCTCACAAAGCTCATTGTCTGCACAAAGCTTATTGAACGCATCTGCAACACCCTTTGTGTCGCCGAATTCTACGAAAAATCCGCTTACGCCGTCCTCAACAAGCTCATTGTGACCTCTGTTATGTGAAACAACCGCAGGCTTTGCCGAAAGCATACCTTCTATAATATTTACGGGCAAACCCTCACGGTAACTGCCTGCACATATAAAGTCACTTACAGCTATAAGCTTATCTATATCCGTTCTGAACCCGAGAAATTCAACGTTTTCTTCAACACCGAGGTTCTTTGCGAGGTTACGCAGTTCAGCTTCTTTGTCGCCTACACCTGCAAACATCAGCCTGAAATTCGGGTTTACTTTCACAACCTCCGGCAAAGCCGAAACAAACATCTGCTGGTTTTTGTTAGCGTTGAGTTCACCTGTGCAAATGCAAACATTTGCATCTTCTTCAATGCTGTATTCCTTGCGTAAATCAGCCTTTGTCTCTTCATCCGAAGGCACAAACCTTTCACCGTTTACACCTACACCGTGAATTCGTTTTATGTTTTTACAAAGCCCGTGCTTTATGGCATTGGCTTCATCCTCATCGCATATCGTGATTATGCAGTCGGTAAAGAGCTTACCAAAAACCTTCTCAAGAGGATAAAAAACAAGCCAGTTAAGCTTTGACGCTCCCTTATAGAAATGGAAGCCGTGAGCTGTATAGACCACCTTTGTGCCCTTCTTGCGGCTCTTTCGTGCGGCAAGCCTTGTAACAATACTCGCTACCGGCGTGTTACAGTTAATTATATCGTAACTGTTTTCGTCTATAACCTTTTTAAGCTGTCTGTACGCCTCTTTGTTTTTAAGGCTGAACGGTGACCGCTCAAAAGGAATATCGTAAATTTTATCTGTTTTTTGCTTGAGGCTTTCGTGCTGCTCGCCACCCATTACGTCGTGTGCGGCAATCTCAACCTCAAAGCCGTTTTCGTGAAAAATATCTATCAGCGGAAAATGAAAAGCATTGAAATGATGCTGAACGCTTGCGGTAAGCAGTACCTTTTTCATTTACCTTTCCACCGCCTCTGTCAGATTATCGCTACCGGTAAATTTCTCCATCGTAGCACTGTTTTCGCTGTTTATACCTTCTCTTCTGAGTACACCTGAAACCGTCTTGAATATAATTTTTATATCAAGCCGGATGCTCAGATTCTCAACGTACTCTACGTCATATTCAAACCTGTCTTCCCAGGTAAGCAGATTACGTCCGTTAGCCTGAGCAAGACCCGTAAGACCCGGTCTTACGTTGTGTCTCATCGCCTGACGCTCATTGTAAAGCTCCAGATACTCCACAAGCAGAGGTCTGGGACCGACAAAGCTCATATCTCCCTTGAGTATGTTAATAAACTCGGGCAGCTCGTCGAGCGAAAGGCTCCTCATAAGCTTACCGAATTTTGTAAGTCTTACGTCATCGGGCAGAAGCTCACCTTTTTCGTCACGTACGTCTGTCATCGTGCGGAATTTATACAGCGTAAAAATCTTTCCGTTTTTGCCTGGTCTCTGTTGCTTGAAAAGCACAGGACTGCCAAGCTTGACTCGCACCAGTATACACAGCACACATAGAACAGGGCTGAGCAAAACAAGAGCAACCAAAGCACCGAAAAAATCGATACTCCTCTTTATTACACCCTCATAAATCTTTCTCAAAAAATCCGCTCCAAAACTTACTTGAATAAAGCCCTCACAATAGAGATAACCTCATCCTGCTGTTCTTCGGTCATATTTGTATCCGAAGGCATACAGATTCCGTTTACAAAAAGCTTTTCGGCAACTGCACCGTTGTCGATATAATCGTACTTTTCAAATACCGGCTGAAGATGCATCGGCTTCCAAATCGGTCTTGACTCGATATTCTTTTCAGCCAGTGCATCCATAATATCATTCGGGCAGACCTTATCGCCCGTAATCGTAAAGCAGGTAAGCCAGCAGTTAGGCTCGCAGAAACTGTTGATTGGCATCATATGTATATCAGCAATATCTGCAAAAGCAGCCTTATAGCGTTCATATATCGCGCGTTTCTGTGCAACACGCTCGTCAAGTACCTTGAGCTGACCTCTGCCGATACCGGCAATAATGTTGCTCATACGGTAGTTGTAGCCGATTTCGCTGTGTTGGTAATGTCTTGCAGGGTCACGGCTCTGAGTAGACCAGAAACGAACCTTGTTTATACGCTCCTGAGCTGTTTCATCGTCGAGGTTACATACAAGCATACCGCCGCCGGATGTCGTTATTATCTTGTTACCGTTAAAGCTGTATATACCGTAATCGCCGAAAGTACCCGTCATCTTATCCTTGTATACCGTACCGAGACTCTCTGCAGCATCTTCTATAATCATTGCGCCGTATTCGTCACAGATACTTCTGATTTCATCCATATCTGCGGCAAGACCGTAGAGGTGAACAACAATAACGTATTTTGTGTCGGGATACTTCTCAAAAGCACGTCTGAGTGCTTCGGGTGACATATTCCAGGTCTGCTCGTCACTGTCGATAAATACAGGTTCTGCACCGATATATACAATCGGGTTTGCAGTCGCAGAGAATGTGAGCGACTGGCAGAAAACTCTGTCACCCTCCTTGACACCTGCAGCCTTTAATCCTAAGTGGATTGCCGCAGTGCCGGAGCTGAGTGCCGCCGCATACCTTGCACCGGTATATCCGCACATTTCATTTTCAAATCCGTCGACATTCTGACCAAGTGTGGAAATCCAGTTGGTGTCGAATGCGAGTTTTATGTATTCCATCTCATAGCCCTGGGAACTCATGTTGGGCGATGAGAGGTAAAGTCGTTTGTTTTCAGCCATTATAACACAACCTCATGACCTGTTCTTGCTGACTCATAAACAGCATCAAGTATTTTCATCATTTCTACGCCGTCTTCAGCGGGTGCAAGACACTCTGCCTTGCCGAGAATTGCATCAACGTAGTTGTTGATTTCCTTCTGGAAAAGTCCGTCAAAATTGAGTGCCGTCGGCTGAGCAAAGCTGATGTTGACCATACGGTTGTTAAGCTCTGTGAAAATCTCAACGTTGGGGCTGAGCTTTGCGCCTGCCTTTGTACCGAAGAGCTCAATGTTGCCCTCATCCTCTTTAATATTAAGGCTGAATGCTGCTTCAACACTGAGTACAGCACCGTTATCAAAACGGATGATTGCACTTGCAAGGTCTTCAACGTCACATTTGTCCTGTACACCTACAGCACTTGCCTTCCAAGCCTTACCGCCTACAACGTTGGGACGGTTAAAAAGCTTCTGGAAAGTAACACCGTAAACAGAAACGGGCTTCGGATTACCGAAGATAAAACGTACAAGGTCAATAACGTGAACACCAAGGTCGATAAGCGGACCGCCGCCTGAACGTGACTTGTCACCGAACCAACCACCGGGGTTACCGTTACGGCGAAGATAAGTAGCCTTCGCATAGTAAAGGTCGCCGAAAGTACCGGAATCAACGTTCTCGCGTACAACTTCACAGTCGTTACCGTGACGGCGCACAAAACCTATCATAAGAAGCTTGTTATTACGCTTTGCAGCCTCAAGCATCTCCTTTGCCTCCTGGGCATTCATAGCCATCGGCTTTTCACAGATTACGTGCTTGCCTGCGTTAAGAGCAGCAATAGTACACTCTGCATGAGCACTGTTCCATGTGCATACGCTTACAGCATCAATTTCGGGCAGTGCCTTAAGCATCTCATCCTTATCGGTGAAAGTACGCTCAGCAGGAACACCGTATTTTTCTGCCATCATTGCAAGCTGATCAGGGTTGATATCGCAAAAAGCATAAAGTTCAGTATCGGGGTTATTTATGTAACCTCTGATGTGTTCGTTACTGATACCGCCTGTACCGATAATTGCCATTTTAAGCTTTGCCATAATATCAAACTTCCTTCCGGACACAATTATAGTTATAACCTTTTATATTTTAACTTATTTATATATAAATTTCAATAGTTATTTATATTTTTGTAACCATAAAATACATCAATCGCATCACCTGACATTTTATATCAACATCTCCCCCTACCCGTAAGGGCTGATATCATCCGCCAGCATAAAACAATATCTCCAAAACGTGTAGGGGCGATTCACGAATCGCCCGCCATAAAAGGGATATAACAACAAAGTCATCCTGAGTGAAACGAAGGCTCTTATCCGGCTCCCTCAATGAGGGAGTTCAAGATTCTTCGCTACGCTCAGAATGACATCAATTTTACAACAATATCGTAGGGGCTGATGTTATATCAATAGTAATTCTTAATTCATAATTCCGAATTCCTAATTTCAAAAAGCCGCCCGGTAAACCGAGCGGCTCTCTGTTGATTATTGCGTTGTGTGGGATTAGCCCTCCTGAGCTGCACCTACGGGGCAGGAACCTGCGCAAGCGCCGCAATCGATGCAAGCATCAGCATCGATAACATACTTGCCGTCGCCCTCAGCGATAGCACCTACGGGGCAATCTGCTGCACATGCACCGCAAGCGATGCACTCGTCAGTAATTACGTATGCCATTGTGATTATCCTCCTCTTTAGATTTATGAGACAATTGTATCACACAATTGTAAAAATGCAAGTACTAAATATTTGATTATTCAGCAGGAGCATAGAGATCCTTAAGTCTGAGAAGGTGATCATATCTGTCGATAGATGCCTTTTCAGCCTGTGCGAAGAGCTCCTCAGCACGCTCGGGGAAGGAACGTGTAAGTGAAGAGTAACGAGCTTCGTTGAGAAGGAACTCACGGTAGCTGCCTGTTGCGGGCTTGGAATCGATTGTGAAGGGATTCTTGCCCTCTGCCTTGAGTGCGGGGTTGTAACGGAACATGTTCCAGTAGCCGCATTCAACAGCCTTCTTCATCTCGTTCTGGCAGTTAACCATACCGCCCTTGATGCTGTGCATCTCACAGGGAGCGTATGCGATGATGATTGACGGACCCGGATATGCTTCAGCCTCTGCGATAGCCTTGATTGTCTGGTTCATGTCAGCGCCCATAGCAATCTGTGCAACGTAGACGTAGCCGTAGCTCATAGCGATCTCTGCAAGGCTCTTCTTAGCGATTGCCTTACCTGCTGCTGCGAACTGAGCAACCTGACCGATCTGAGAAGCCTTGGAAGCCTGACCGCCTGTGTTGGAGTAAACCTCAGTATCGAATACCATAATGTTTACATCTTCGCCGGAAGCAAGAACGTGGTCAACACCGCCGAAGCCGATGTCGTATGCCCAACCGTCACCACCGAAGATCCATACGGATTTCTTTGAAAGGAATTCTTTGTTATCAACGATTGATTTGCAAAGGTCGCAGCAAGCGCCGTCGCCGATAGCAGCAACAAGAGCATCTGTAGCTGCGCCGTTCTTTTCACCGTCGTTAACAGTTGCAAGATATTCAGCTGCAGCAGCCTTAACTTC
>JAZRSU010000039.1:0-62114 GCA_045651645.1 Acutalibacteraceae bacterium | reverse complement strand
ACTCTCACGACTGAGAGTAGAGGCAAGTGCATAATGCCAATCGTCCCTGTCGAAATGTACGGGATATTCGCACCTTACATTGTGAGTGATATCGGGATAAAATCTGATAGGATATTTTGCAGGAAGTTTACGCCTGAGGTCATCCATAAGGAATGCGTGATTCGGACCTGTGATAACGCCCGCAATCTCGTCGGGAAGTTTTTCCATTTCGCTCATAAAGTCCTCGGGCCAGGTGATATTGGAATGAGGCGCCTGAGCTGACGGCCACATCTGGGCATCGGGCTTGATTTCTTTAAGAGCTTTTGAAATGGCGATACAGCGTTTTACAAAGTCGTCGCCGTCCATTTCACCGGGATCGCCTCCCGGAGGAAAGATAACGTCAATTCTCGGCATTGTTTCAAACACCTTGCGTCTTGAAGCAAGTGCTGTTTCCTCATCCTCATCATCGTTATTGGGATACCAGCAGGAAACGTCCATATCAAGCTTATCTGCACATTCGCTTGCTTTTGCGGCAAGCTCAAGCGGATGATATTTCATAAGCGGATTTTTTTCATCCTTATCGCCGCCCGGAATATGCTCGCAGGTATTACAGCCGAAAGCCATAATATCACGGTAAAAGCGGAAATACTCATCGGGACCCCAGGCATCGTAGGTGTTGGGGATTGTACGGTAGCCGCACTGGTGACCGCGAATTTTTTTATCGGGTGTATAAGTGCCCGAAATATCTTTGATAAGGGTAATTTTATTGGAAGAAAAAACGCATTTACGCAGGAAGTATGAGTAACCGAATACAAGACCTCGGATACCCTGTGCCGTGATAGTGATACGCGAGCCTGTCTGCTCAATAATATACGTATCTTTATCGGCAACGGAAGCATCACTTACAAGGTCAACGCAAGACTCGCCACCCTCAAAAGGCTTGTAGCCTGCACGCAGTTCGATTTCTTCGCTGAAAAGCTCACGTGCGTACTCTGCCGCTTTGCCTGCAGCATTTACGCTCAGGAAGGAAAAATCGTATTTCATACCAAATTCACCCTTTACTTGACTTTATTTTTTCAGTTTCTTTACAATAAGTGCCGCAACACCTGCCGCCGCACCGACAGCAAGAGCCGCACCTGCAGCACGCCTCGGCTTTTCAAGGTCATCTGCATCGATAAAATAGCTTACCATTGATGCGGGAGTTTTGCCGCAGAGGTCGAAATAAGTGTAGTGTGTTGTTTCGAAGTTTTCGGGATTATTCTCATCAATGTCAAAAACTCTGACACCCCTGAGGCTGTTGCCGTAGCAACGGAAGGAAGCCGCAGGAGTCTGAATCATTCTGACACCCTCGTGTGTGATATCAAACATATTAAGGTGATGGTGGCCGTAGACAACAGCAAGCACATCGCCCTGCTGCTTGACGGCGTCAAACTGACCGTAATTATCCTTACAACCGGGGGTCGGCTCGTAAATCCTGCCGCTGTTGACCTTTTCGGGCTTAAGGCGGATATATCGGTTTTTATCGTAAAGGCGGACTGCACCCTCGTCGTTTGCATCGCACTCTTCAACGCAATCCTCAATTTCGCTCATAGGGATATGCTGGAACATAAGAGACGGTACGGGCTTACCGTCATTCTCAGCAGCAAGCTCATTACTCTTGTTCACATACCATTCAACCGCATCAGTTGTGACACCCTCGAAGCCTTTGTCGAGCTCTTTGTCGACACGTGATGTATCCATCATCCAGAGGTTGAACGCAACCTTATCACCCGAATAAATCGGAACATTGTGAGTGCCGATATCGCCGTTGCCGTAGGTATCAACAAGACCTACAAAGCAGGAATACTCACGGTAGAGGTCGATAATCTCCTCTTTCGTAAGATCGCACATATCGTCGTGGTTGCCGAAAATCATAGCAAAGGGAATGTTTCTCTTCTGCAAAGGTTCAAGAATAATTGCGAGTGATTTTCTCATTCTGACCAAAGTTGCACCCTTACCCTCGGCAACCTTTTTATTGCCAAGACGAGCATCGAGAAGATGATTGCTCAGCACGTTGTCACCGGTAAAAACAACAAGGTCGGGATTGAGAGTATCGTACGCCTTGTCGAGCATTTTAAGCATAGAGCGACGTGGATAATGCATATCCTGAGGGTCGCTGACCTGAAGAATACGGAATTTGCCGTTATTGAAATTAAGCGCCATATTTTTTCACCTGCAATAATTATAAATATACATCTAAAATTTTACATTACAATAGGTTTAATGTCAAGTTGACAAATAACATAAACACTGATAAAATAAAAGCAGAAACATTGAAAGGATGATTTATTATGACAACTATCGATAAAACAATGACAATCGGCGACGTACTTGATGCACACCGTGAGCTTGCACCCTACTTCTTCGAAATGGGTATGCACTGCCTCGGCTGCCCCTCTGCAAGAGGCGAGAGCGTAGAGCAGGCATGCAGAGTACACGGCGTTGACGTTGACGAGCTTGTTGCAAAGCTCAACGCAGCACTTGCAAAGTAAGAAATGAAACTCTCACCAAGACTTAAAGCCGCAGCGGACTATGTCCGTTGCGGCAAAAAAATTGCCGATATCGGCACTGACCACGCTCACCTGCCGATATATCTTGTAGAAAACGGAATATGCACATCTGCCATAGGCTCGGACGTAAGACCCGGCCCGATAGCAAACGCTGAAATCAACGTAAAGAACGCAGGCTTTTCAGATAAAATCAGTCTGCGACTTGCAAGCGGACTTGACAAGGTTGAGCCTGACGAAGCAGACGATATAATTTTCAGCGGCATGGGCGGCATACTCATTGCGGAGCTTATTGAAAAAGCTCCGTGGCTCAAAAACAGCGACAAGCACCTTATACTTCAGCCGCAGAGTCACGCTGAAATTCTGCGTTCGTTTCTTACACAGAACGGATTCAGAATCGAAAAAGAAAACATCTGCGAAGATTCGGGCAGAGTATACTGCATAATGAGCGTTTTCTATGACGGAATAAGCCGCACATATCCTGAATGGTATGAGTATTACGGCGAGATTCCCTCGTGCACAAATCCGCTCGCAAAGGAGTATCTGCTAAGGCTTGCAGACAGATACGTACGTGATGCAGGCAACATGAGATGTGCTGACCCGACAGCGGCAGAAAAACTTTTTGCCGTTGCCGACAAGCTGACAGAAATTGCAAATAAATAACAAAAACAGCGAAGATTCACTGCGAATATTCGCTGTTTTTTTGTTGTATCGGTGTTGAAAAATGCAAACACTTGTGATACAATACTTAGGATAATTTAGTTTAATACTAATAAGGAACGGTGAAATCAATGTCAGGACATAACAAATGGAGCACGATTAAGCGCAAGAAAGAAAAGACAGACGGCGCACGTGCAAAGGTATTTACAAAAATCGGCAGAGAGATTGCAGTTGCAGTACGCGAAGGCGGTCCCGACCCTGCATCAAACAGTAAGCTTAAGGATATTATCGCAAAGGCTAAGGCAGCAAACGTGCCCAACGACAATATCGAGCGTATCATCAAGAAGGCAAGCGGCGAAACAGGCGGTGCAGATTACGAGTCAATCATGTACGAAGGCTACGGTCCCTCAGGTATTGCAGTTATTGTTGAGGCTCTTACAGACAACCGCAACAGAACAGCAGGCGACGTTCGTCATTACTTTGACAAGTACGGCGGAAACATGGGTCAGAGCGGCTGCGTTTCCTTTATGTTCAACCGCTATGGTGTAATCCTTATCGAGGCTGAAGACGTTGACGAAGAGACACTCATGGAAGCTGCTCTTGAAGCAGGTGCTGTTGACTTCATCACAGAGGATGAAAGCGTATTTGAAGTACGCACAGAGCCCAACGACCTTGGTACAGTACGCGACGCACTTGAGGCTGCAGGCTACAGCTTTGCAGTTGCAGAGGTACAGTACGTACCCACAACATACACAGCACTTACAAACGCTGACGATATCAAGAACATGAACAAGATGCTTGAGATGTTCGAGGATAACGACGACGTTCAGGAAGTCTGGCACAACTGGGAAAACCCCGACGAAGAATAATAGACTTTATCAAAGGCAAGGTGAACTTTTTTACCTTGCCTTTTTCAGAAATGAGGATACGGATTATGGGAAGCATTTTTGAAAATTTCAGACAGTTCAGAGCAAACGCAGACGAGCCCGACTACGACTGCAGAGAAAACTGCTTTATGCGCCTTTACAGAAACGTAAGCAAGACAGAATATGATGAGTGGATAAACGCACTTGCACAGGACGGCTTTGAGATATTACAGCAGACGGACAACAACGCAAATCTCTACACCTGCCTTTCGGGAGATGTTGTGATAAACGCATTCTTCACACCTTGCGACAGTATACTGCGTGTAGCCGCAACCGAAAAAAGAATTGTGCCATGCTTCACTGAGCAGACCTGCGAGGGTAACGGTGAAGCGGCATTCTACGGCTTTGAAAGTGATCAGGCTCTTATTGACTGCGGTATGTGCCTTATGGTACAGTGCCCCGACTACAGCTTCTTTGTTGTAGACAGCGGCCACTATATGCAGTTCAACGACAACGACAGAATTTACAAGTTTATGCGTGACCGCACACCTGATGGACAGAAGGTTGTAGTAAACGGCTGGCTTCTCACACACGCACATTCCGACCACATTTCAAAGTTCATGGACTTCCTGCGTTACAACCGTAACGACGTGATAATCGAGGGTATATACTCAAACCTCATACCCGACACAAACTGCAACAGCCGGTACTGGAGCACAGAGGAAGTACTGCTTTCACGCAAGCTGTTCAAAATGCTTGATGAGACCGATATCCCGACATACAAAATCCATACGGGTCAGCGATTCTTCATCCGTAACCTCTGCTTTGACGTAATGGGCACGCACGAAGATATTTACCCGCAGGTAATGAAGGATTACAACGATTCTTCCTGTATGGTAATGCTCACAGCAGAAGGCTCACGCATATTCATACCGGGTGATGCAAGTAACCTTGCAAGCCTTGAACTTACAAAGCGTTACGGCGAAACACTCAGGTGTGACATAGTGCAGATTGCTCACCACGGTCACAACGGACTTTACAAAGAAGCTTATGAGCTTCTCGGTGCGGATGCGGCTGTATTCCCGATAACACGAATAAAGTTTGACGAAGAGTATCCGAGAATTGTAGCTAACCGCAGAGCGATTGAGATTGCTTCAAACTACTACATAACATCTGACGGCACTGTTAAATTCCCCCTGCCCTACTCAGCAGACAAGGTTGAGAAGCTGCCCGACGAAACATTTGAGGATTTCGGCAAAATTGAAAGACTGTGGGGTTACACCTACACAGACGAAAGAAAAAAAGAGCTGTTTGATCTGTTCATTGCAAACGGCGGCGATATCAACAGCACTAACCTGCCCGTAAGATACAAAGGCATATTTGAAATGTGAGGGGAAAGAATGAAAGAAATAGATATTTTTGATTTTGACAAAACAATCGTGCCGTTTGACAGCGGCTCAGTTTTCTGGATGTACTGCCTTATTCACAACCCGTGGATTGTAATATGCGTGCCTTACCTGCTGGTTATGATGATTCCCTTCTTCATCGGCATCAAAGACCTGACATACGTCAAAAAGCACGTTTACTGCTACGTGCCTCTGATTAACCTTGAGAAAAACGTAAAGAAATTCTGGGACAAGCACGAGAAGGACGTTTTCGAGTGGTTCCGCAAGGAAAACCGTGAGCGCCCTGCAGTAGTCATCAGTGCAAGTGCCGACTTTCTGCTTGACGATATCTGTTCAAGACTTGGGGTTGAGAAGCTTATCTGCTCACGACACGACAGCAAAACAGGTGCAATAATCAGCCTTAACTGTAAGAATGAGGAAAAGGTAAGACGATACAACGAAGAAGTCAGCGGATGCAAGGTAATCAACGTCAGCTCTGACTCAATCAAGAGCGACCGTGCAATTTTCTCGCTTGGCGAAAACTGCTTCCACATACAGAAAGACGGCGAGCGCAAGCCGTTTAAATATGATGAAATGTATAAATAAAATCAGCGGAGTACTCTTTATCTGAGTGCTCCGCTGATTTTATTTTTTATTGATTCATATATCTCTACTATTTTAAATCTCGGCTCATATTGAGGTGAGGATGAGATTATTTTCATTTCGTCATCGGTAAAGAAAGCATCTGTATCGGCACTTGCGGCAGGCAGACACAGCGGCGGAAACATCACGCACCACCAGTTCTGACCCTCGGCAGAGCCGATATTCACACGCACTGCGGTATAGACACCTGCAGGCATAGTAAAATTATCATAACAGCGTGTGGCAAAATATTCTTCACCTACAGTTATTTCAACCTTATTATCGCACCCGTTTTCACGGAGCACCGCTTCGGCAACAGCTTTTAGTTCATCTATGCGCGGGGTGATCACTCTTTCAGCTTCGTCGGCAGTAACAGTGCCGTCAAAAAGCTCACCGCCTTTTTCAAGCACAGCATCACGCACCATAAGCTTCAGCCTCTGGTCGGTTTCGGAATCTGAATCGGCTACAACGTGAAGCCGAAGCACGTCACGCCTCACATCGGCACACCCCACCGCAAAGCTTACAACATTGAACACCAGCACCAGAACAGAAAACACGGCAACAATAATTTTAAACGTCTTTTTCATACCAAGCTCCATAATAAATCAAAAGTCACCGACACGTTTGCTGTCGGTGACTTTCAGTATTGGTATGTTTTTCCTTATTTATTCATTATGCAAGACCAAGCTTACGTGCCATTTCAGCAGTCTTGAGCTCGAGAAGCTTTGAAACGCCCTTTTCCTGCATTGTTACACCGTAGAGGATATCAGCCTCTTCCATTGTACCGCGGCGGTGGGTGATAAGAATAAACTGTGTATTCTTTGTCATACGACGAGCATACTGTGCGTAACGAACGACGTTGACATCGTCAAGTGCGGCCTCAACCTCATCGAAGAAGCAGAAGGGTGCGGGAGAAACCTTGAGGATTGCAAAGAGAAGTGCAATCGCCGAAAGTCCCTTTTCACCACCTGAAAGAAGGTCGATATTCTGAACGTTCTTGCCGGGAGGCTGTACCTTGATTTCAATCGGGCACTCGAGCACGTTATGCTCATCCTCAAGCAGAAGCTCTGCCTTACCGCCGTCAAACAGTTCGGCAAAGGTTTCACCGAAGTGACGGTTGATTTTAGCAAACTGCTCACGGAACTGTGCCGCCATTTTAGCGGTAAGCTCACCGATGAGTTTTTCGAGTTCGGACTTGGATTTCTCGATATCCGAAATCTGTGCACTCATAAACTCGTAACGCTCTGAAACCTCTTTATACTCATCAATAGCGGCAACGTTGACGTTACCAAGAGCACGGATTTTATTCTTGAGCTCCTGAAGTTTACGCTTGGCTTCGGGGATATCGCCAAGGTCGATATTAAGCTCGATAGCCTCACTGCGTGTGAGCTGATACTCGTCATAGAGCTTTGAAACTGTATCGTCAAGCTCTTTTTCCATAACGACCTTACGCTCTTCAAGACGGGCAACTTCGCCGCCGAGCTTTTCACGGTCGGCTGATTTTGCACGCTCCTCCTGACGGAGAAGTGAAGCCCTTGCATCGAGTGAATTCTTCTTTTCGATAAAGCCCTGGATATCGGCTTTTGTATCTTTACTGCGGTTGCGAAGCTGTGCAGCCTGCTCTTCAAGCTGAGCGATATTGACTCTGATATCACAGCTCTTCTGTGCAATCTCGCCTATTTCACGGTTGAGGTCTTCAACCTTGATACCCTGATTTGCGATACGGTGACGAAGAAGTGCAACGGCCTCAAGCTTTGCCTGAGTATCCTTCTGGATTGAAAGGATATCCATTTTTGCTTTGCTTTCAGCCTTCTGAAGCTCGCTCTCGTCTTCACCGAGACGTGCTCTGCCGCTGTTTGCCTGCTCAATTTCAAGGCGGAGTGCGGCATTGTGCTCTTCAAGCTCTTTTGCTCTCGCTTTGGCATCCTCAACAGTAGCGTTGAGTGCTGCAAGACGCTCGCCTGCGTTTGCTTTTTCGTCAGCAAGCTCATCGATAGAGCGGAGAGTATCTTCAAGCTTATCAACAATAAGCTTAAGCTCGCCCTCACGGCGGATTACATCCTCCTGAGCACGGGTAAGGTCTGCCTGAGTGCCGGCAAGGTCTGCTCTGCAAGCAGAAAGGTCAGCAAGTACAGCCTTGTAATCAGCCTGCATAGAATCAAACTCGCCGGTAAGCTTTACAACCTCGTTGTTAAGTCGCTCAATCTCACTTGCACGGCTGAGGATACCTGCATTCTGTGTACGGGAGCCGCCTGTCATAGAGCCGCCGGGATTGACGACCTGACCGTCGAGGGTAACTATTTTGAGCTTATGAGAATACTTCTTTGCAATTGAAATTGCACAGTCCATATCCTCGACAACAACAGTTCTGCCAAGAAGTGAGCCGATAACCTCGTTATACTTCTTATCGCAACCGACAAGCTCACTTGCAACTGCAACGTAACCGAAGCAGTCGTCAAGACCTTTTTCTTCGAGCGCTCTGCTCTTGATAGCAGTAAGAGGAAGGAAGGTTGCGCGACCGGATTTATTATCTTTAAGGAAATTGATAGCACGCTTTGCATCGTTTTCTGTCTGTGTAACGATGTTCTGAAGTGCCGCACCGAGTGCTGTTTCGACAGCTACGGAGTACTGCTCTTCAACAGTGATAAGCTGAGAAAGCACGCCCTCGATGCCTCTGAGCGTACCACGCTTGACCTCACGCATAACAGCCTTTACACTGCCCGAATAACCTTCCATATTCTTCTCAAGGTCATCGAGCATCTTTGCTCTTGAGCGCACACGGTCGATTTCAAGACCGAGCTCGTCAATTTCACGGCGTTGTTTCTCTGCCTTTTCTGTACGGGACTCAACCTTTAACTCGTAGCCACGCACTGCATTTGTTGTTGCAACAACAAGCTCTTTAGCTTCACTCAGCTGAGCTTCGCTCTCTGCTTTCTTTTCTTCAAGCTGAGCCTTTGCATCGTTACGTGAAGCAACGATATCGTCGATTGTTTCAAGGCGTGACGTAATTTCTTCTATTGACGAATTTGCCGTTGAAACTTCCACACGGCAGTCGCCTATCTTGACGGCATACTGTGAAATTTCTTCCGACAAAGCCGCAATTTTTTCAACGAATTCACGGCTCTTTGCCTGCAGACCTTCGATTTTTTCGGCAGCCTCTGCAAGCTGTGCTCTCTTCTGCTTTTCAGCATTCTTGAGTAGCTCAACCGTTTTCATTGTTTCGGTAATCTCATCGTCAAGAGTCTGCTTGGATTCAACAGCAAGCTCCATTTCGCGTGTGATACGAGCGATAGTTTCGTTATTATGCTCAATAGAGTTGAGCTCAACGGCAACCTGTGCATCAAGCTGTGCAGCCTGCTCTTCAATACCGGAAGCACCCTCACGGGCTTCGTCGATACTGACGGTAAGCTGACGGCTGTTTTCCATAGCCTCTTCCATTTCCTGGACTATGTTTTCAAGCTCAGCTTCCACAGCCTCGTACTGTGCCGCCGCTGTATTAAGTTTATCCTCGTGTGACTTTAACTGCTCACGCACCTTATCGATTGTGTGAAGCCACAGACCGATTTCGAGCACCTTACGCTCTTCGGCGAGCACAAGGAATTTCTGTGCCTTTTCGCTCTGCACCTTAAGGGGACCTACTCTGTCCTCAAGCTCGGTAAGGATATCACGCAGACGGATCATATTCTCCTCTGCCTGAGCAAGCTTACGGTTAGCATCGTTACGGCGGTAGCGGTAATGAGAAATACCTGCCGCCTCCTCGAGCATATCACGGCGCTGGCTGGACTTAGACGAAACCATATCGGCAACTCTGCCCTGGCTGACCATTGAATAGCCGTCACGACCCAGACCCGTATCCATAAACATCTCGTTGACGTCTTTGAGACGGACTGTTTCGCCGTTGATAAGGTATTCACTTTCGCCCGAGCGGTAGTAACGTCTTGTAACGCTGACCTCATCCTTATCGCACTTGAGAGCACGGTCAGAATTGTCGAGGCGGAGTGTTACTTCAGCAAAGCCCTGTGCTCTGCGCACACCCGTACCGCTGAAAATGACGTCCTCCATTTTGGAACCACGCAGATTCTTGGTAGACTGCTCACCGAGAACCCAACGGACAGCATCGGAGATATTACTCTTACCCGAGCCGTTGGGACCGACAACAGAGGTTATGCCCTGCCCGAAATCGAGCACAGTTTTGTCGGGAAAGGATTTGAAGCCCTGCATTTCAAGTGATTTTAAAAACATCTTTTCACCCTACTGTTCATTCTTATCTTTCTACTGTCAATTCATATCTTTTATACCGCGGGTCGCCTTTAACCTTGCAGTTGTAACCAAGGTCTGACAAGCGGTTAATGTTCTTCTTCTTTTGCCCTACCGCCTTTGATATTTCGGCGGAAGCGACTGTTATTTCATAGTTGCCCTGAGGCTTGTCCTCAAGGGAATTTTTCATTTTACGGTAGTATATCTCACCCTCGCAAAGCTCACGCAGTGCAGGATGATATCCGCCTGCAAGATACTCTTCGCAGACATCCTGCTGAGCGTGAAGCCCGAGACGGATTACGTTTATATCTGCATTATCAAACATTTCAAGCAGATGTGAGCAAAGCTCAACGCTTTCATCAAGCGACGGCACTTTATACTCACCGCTGAGATAAAGCTCGGCAAGCATTGTACCGGGCAAAACCACCGTAGGATAAATACGCACCGTATCCGGAGAAAGCGAAATAAACTTCTTCGCTGTATCGATACTGTCTGCATCATCAGAGCCGTAAAGCCCTGTCATCATCTGAAGGCCAAGCTCAAAGCCGTACGACTTTATAAGCTTTGATGCATTTTCAACGTCTTTTGCGGTGTGACCTCTTTTATTGAGAGAAAGCACGGTATCGCTCATACTCTGAGCACCGAGCTCAATTGCACGCACACCGTATTTTTCCAGAAGTAAAAGAACTTCTTCATCGATAAAATCGGGACGTGTTGAAACACGTATGCCTTTATTGAGAAAGCCGCTTTTTATGTAAGGCTGTGCCGCTTCGAGCAGAGACAGCATATACGCTCTGTCTATAGCGGTAAAGCTGCCGCCGAAGAATGCAAGCTGTACGTCAGCACCCTCACAGCCGCCCTGCATAGCCTTTTCACAAGCAAGTGCAACATCAGACGGTTCAGGTTGCTCTGAAGCGCCCGAAATTGTACGCTGATTACAGAAGCTGCACTGATTGGGACAACCGTTGTGCGGCACAAAAACAGCTATATTTGCGTGCTTCATACCGCTATGCCCATAAGCTTGAGTGCTTCGCCTGCAGCAGCCTGCTCGGCAAGCTTTTTGCTGTGGCCCGTACCCTTGCCGATAACGTTGCTGTTGAGGTGAATCTCAACCTCAAACGTCTTATCGTGTGCAGGGCCGCTCTCACCTACAAGCACGTACTCAAGTCTTTCTTCGGGGTTACGCTGTATTATCTCCTGAAGGATTGTTTTGTAATCTTTAAAAGCAGAGTCGCCTGCAGACTTTTCACTGTCCTTGACAAAGCGGAGCACAAACTCTTTTGCACAGTCCATACCGCCGTCGAGATAGATAGCGGCTATAACAGCCTCAAACGCATCAGACACGATAGAAGGACGCTCTCTGCCGCCTGTGTTGAGCTCGCCCCTGCC
This sequence comes from Acutalibacteraceae bacterium, assembly GCA_045651645.1. Classification (GTDB taxonomy): domain Bacteria; phylum Bacillota; class Clostridia; order Oscillospirales; family Acutalibacteraceae; genus UBA8612. The sequence continues at coordinate 50,390 of JAZRSU010000039.1, read as the reverse complement.
AAGCAGAATAAACGAGCCGAGATCAATCTGCTTTGCAAAGCTGAAAAGTGACTTTTCACAGACAGTTGCGGCACGGAGCTTTGTAAGTTCGCCCTCGGGCATATTCTTGTGATGGCTGAAAAAATACTCAGCCGTAATCATACCGAGCACCGAGTCACCGAGAAACTCAAGTCTCTCGTTGAATGCACCGCCGCACTCGTTAGCATATGACGAGTGGGTAAGTGCAGTGACAAGCAACTCTTTATTTTTAAATGTGTAGTTGATTTTCTTCTCAAAAGAAGCTATATCAGGTTTCACTGTCAACACTTCCGATATTTCTTGAAATTTCGCCGACAACGTCTTTCTTGACACAGTTGGCGGCCTGGCGGATGGCATTCTTGAATGCTCTTGCATCTGATGAGCCGTGAGCCTTTATAACAGGCTTTGCAATACCGAGAAGCACTGCACCGCCGTATTCTTTATAATCCATTTTAGCTTTGAATTCATTCATACCGCCCTTGACACCAAGGTAAGAGAGCATTGAAAGAATATTCTTTTTGAAAACTGCCTTGATATTCTTTACAAGTGCACCTGCAACGCCCTCATACATCTTGAGGATAACGTTGCCCGTAAAGCCGTCGGCAACAATAACGTCTGCCGCACCGTAGGCAATATCACGCACCTCGGCATTGCCGATAAAGTTGAGGTTACTTTCTTTGAGCATTGCATAGGTTTCAAGCTGAAGAGGTGTACCCTTATTTTCTTCGACGCCGATATTTGCAATACCGACCTCGGGGCTTGCAACACCCATAATGTTTTTCATATAGATTGAGCCCATTGTCGCAAACTGACAGAGATGCTCAGGCTTGCAATCGATATTAGCGCCGCAGTCGAGAAGCATAAACGGATTCTTCTGCGAAGGCATAATGCTCGCAATTGCCGCACGCTTGACGCCCTTGATACGCTTGACGATAAAGGTTGCACCCATAACGATAGCACCGGTACTGCCTGCTGAAACAAAAGCATCGCCCTTACCTTCAACAAGAGCTTTCATTCCGACAGCAAGTGAAGTATCGGAATGCTCTTTCATAACGGTTCTCGGGTCATATTCCATTTCAAAAACCTTGTCTGCCTGAAGAATTTCCATACCGTTTATGTTGATTGAATTTTCTTCGGCACACTTTCTGATTTTTGATTCATCACCGACAAGCAGGATATCTACACCGAGCTCTTCAACAGCCATACGGCTGCCCTTGAGTATTTCAAGCGGTGCATTGTCGCCGCCGAAAGCGTCAACAATAATCTTCATTTCATTTACCTTCTTTTCAGTTGGTTTCAAGATCGTTCAGACCGCGGTCAGCAAGAGCGGCATAACGCTCACGCTTATCCCTTATTTTGGGTTCAATCGGCGGTAATATACCGAAGTTTGCACCCATAGGCTGAAAATCCTTTGCAGGTGACGAGCTGATATATTCAGCAAGTGCACCCATCATAGTTGTGTTTCTGAGCACAAGCGGCTCTTTGCCCTCGATATATCTTGCGGCATTGACACCGGCAAGTATACCTGAAGAAGCAGACTCCATATAGCCCTCGACACCCGTAATCTGTCCTGCAAAGTACAGACCGGGTCTTGTACGGAACGAATAATCTGCACCGAGGAGCTTGGGAGAATCTATAAACGTGTTGCGGTGCATAACACCGTAACGGACAAACTCGGCATTTTTAAGTGCAGGTATCATAGAGAAAACTCTCTTCTGCTCACCGAATTTGAGATTGGTCTGAAAACCGACGAGATTGAGCAGAGTACCCTCTGCATTTTCACGTCTGAGCTGAAGCACTGCCCACGGTCTGTGACCTGTCTTCGGGTCACGAAGACCTACGGGACGAAGCGGACCGTAACGCATTGTATCGGCACCGCGCGAAGCCATAGCCTCGATAGGCATACAGCCCTCGTAAACGTCGTGACGTTCGTCAAACGCATGCACACCTGCACGCTCTGCTGTAGTAATCGCCTCATAAAAGGCTTCGTACTCTTCTTTATTCATCGGACAGTTGATGTAGTCATCTTCACCGCCGCGGTCGTATCTGGACTGAGTGAAAACACAGTCGTAATCAAGGCTCTCGGCTGTAACGATAGGAGCCGCCGCATCGAAAAAGCTGAGTCTGCCGCCGCAAAGGCTGTCGATATCCGCCGCAAGAGAATCCGAAACCAGCGGACCTGCCGCAACGATAACAACACCGTCTTCGGGAATTTTCTCAACCTCACCGTGTTTAACAGTAATCAGCGGATTTTCATCAATCAGCTTTGTTATGATTTCAGAAAACTCATCACGGTCAACTGCAAGAGCACCGCCTGCGGCAACCGCACACTGCTCAGCGGCAAGCATACACACTGAGCCGAAACGGCGCATCTCTTCTTTCAGCATACCTGCCGCACTGTCAAGGCGCATAGCCTTGAGCGAGTTTGAGCAGACAAGCTCGGCATAGCCCGTCATTTTATGGGCAGGTGAATACTTGAGAGGTTTCATCTCCCACAGCTCGGTTTCGATACCTGCCTTTGCAAGCTGCCACGCGGCCTCTACACCTGCAAGACCTGCACCGATAACTGTTGCCTTACTCATCTTCTTTGCCTTTCTTTCTGGTAGCTTTCTTTTCAAATCCGCAGCCCTCGTTGAGGCAGGAAATAACGCCGCCTCTCTGCTTGAAGAGTGACTTACCGCACTGCGGACAGTTTTCGCCTGTAGGCTTATCCCATGTGACAAAATCGCACTTGGGCCATGACTCACAGCCATAGAAAACGTGGCCCTTACGGCTACGCTTTTCTACAACCTTTGCACCGCACTTGGGGCAAAGAGCATTTGTTTCCTGAATAAGGGGCTTTGCATTCTTACAGGCAGGATAATTCGGGCAAGCGAGGAATTTGCCGAAACGGCCGATTTTGACAACCATCATAGCACCGCACTTATCGCAGGGGATGTCTGTCTTATCTTCCTCAAGCTCGATTTTAACGCCCTGCATTTCTGCCTTTGCCTTATCGAGTGTTTTTTCGAAATCGCCGTAGAAATCGCGGAGCACGGCGATATAGTCTGCATTGCCGCCCTCAACATCGTCAAGTGAAGTTTCCATCTGTGCGGTAAACTTAACGTTGACAATCTTGGGGAAACGCTCACCGAGGAGGCGTGTTGTTGCAACACCAAGCTCTGTAGGAACAAGCTGCTTTGATGAACGCTTGACGTACTCACGCTTGATAATAGTAGTGATAATTGTTGCATAGGTACTCGGACGGCCTACACCGTTTTCTTCGAGTGCCTTGATAAGTGAAGCTTCTGTATATCTGGGAGGAGCCTGAGTGAAGTGACGTGCAGGCACAAGCTCCTTGAGCTTGAGCACTTCGCCGCTCTTGAGTTCGGGCAGCTTGCCGTCCTTCTCTTCGTCTTCCTCTGTAGCTTCTTCATAGAGAGCTGTAAAGCCTTCAAACTTTACTTCGTAACCTGTTGCGGTGAATGTGCAATACTGCTCCTCACCCGGCTTCTGTGCCTGGATTTCAGCCTTGACTGTATTCTGTACGCAGTCAGCCATAAGGCTTGCCATAAAGCGGAGCCAGATAAGGTTATAGAGCTTATACTGCTCGACTGTAAGGCTGTCTTTTACCATTGCGGGAGTAAGTGCAGGATTGGTAGGACGAACAGCCTCGTGACCGTCCTGAGCGTTTGCACGCTGCTTGAAGTAACGGGGCTTTTCGGGAAGGAACTTTTCACCGTATGCAGATTTGATATAGTCTGCACCCTGCTCTCTTGCCTGCTCGGAGATACGAAGAGAGTCAGTTCTCATATATGTGATAAGACCCATTGAGCCGTGGCCTTTGATGTTGACACCCTCGTAAAGCTCCTGGGCAATCTTCATTGTACGCTGTGACTGGAAGTTGAGTCTGCGTGAAGCCTCCTGCTGCATTGTGGAAGTAGTAAAGGGAGGTGCAGGGCTCTTCTTTCTTGTACCCTTCTTGACTGCACCTACGGTATAGGTTGCACCGTCAAGACGGGAGATATATGAATTTGTCTGTTCCTCTGATACAAGCTTGACCTTGCCGGTTTCATCGCCTGCAAAAGCGGCAGAGAAAACCTTGCGTGAAGAAGAGGTAAAGCGTGCATCGAGTGACCAGTACTCTTCGGGAACAAACTTATTGATTTCATCCTCTTTGTCAACAATAAGACGTACTGCAACAGACTGAACACGGCCTGCAGAAAGACCGCGGCGGATCTTCTGGCTGACAAACGGGCTGAGCTTGTAGCCTACAAGACGGTCAAGAATTCGTCTTGCCTGCTGTGCGTTGACCATATCGATGTCAACCTGTCTGGGACTTGCCATACCGTTGGCAATACCGGTACGTGTGATTTCGTTGAAAGTGACACGGTTTGCCTGGCTGAGATCAAGATCAAGCAGAGTTGCAAGGTGCCACGATATAGCTTCACCCTCACGGTCAGGGTCAGTTGCGAGAAGAACGCCGTCGCTCTTTTTGACAGCGCTCTTAAGCTCTGCGACAAGCTTCTCCTTACCCTTTACAACCTCGTAACGGGGTGCAAAATTATTGTGGACGTCAACACTAAGCTTTGATGCGGGAAGATCACGCACGTGACCGACCGAAGCCATAACCTCGTAGCCGTCGCCAAGGAAATTTTTGATTACTTTTGCTTTTGAAACAGACTCAACAATTACAAGCTTTGACATAAGCTCATATCCTTTCGTTTGAAGGGTAGATTTATTTTAGGGAATTTATTAAACAATTTTGTATCGGTTGCCGGGACACACCGTAATTACACCCTCGAGCTCAAGCTCGGTGAGAACAACAGATAATTCAGGAGCAGAAAGACCGCTTCTGATAACAAGCGTATCGTACGACACCTCGGTATCGCCGAAAAGCTCATACACCTTGCGGTGATTATCATCCATACCGTCAGGCATTCTCTGCTTTACAGGTGTACTATTTTCGGTTGAAGCAAGTGTACGCTCGACGTTATCAAGATTTATCAATTCGGGATAAGTATATACATAATCGGACAAAACATCCGCCGCAGAAAACACGGGCTTTGCACCGTTTGCAATGAGAATGTTTGAACCGATATAAGCAGAGCTTATTGCGTCGCCCGGCACTGCACAAACGTCTCTGCCCTGCTGTATTGCGTGGTGAGCCGTACCGAGTGAGCCGCTCTTTTCGCCCGCTTCGATGATGACAGTTGCAAGCGACATACCGCTGATTATACGGTTACGCATCGGAAAACTGCCCCTTGTGGGACTGCTGAGCGGATAATATTCGGAAATAACGGCACCGTTTTTTGAAACGTTGTTGCGGAGTGATTCATTCTCGGGCAGATATGCCGCACCGAGACCGCAACCCATAACGGCAACTGTTTTGCCGCCTGCACTGATTGCACCTTCGTGAGAAGCGGAATCAATACCGAGAGCACCGCCGCTGATAACGGTAGCACCGGCTTTTGTAAGAGAAGCCGCCAACCTGTATGCAACCTCTTTACCGTAGCGTGAAGCATCCCTCGCACCGACAATTGCGACACACAGCAGAGACCTGAGACACTCAGGGTCTCCGTTGACGTAAAGAACAGACGGGCTGTTGCTTATGTTTTTCAGATGAGGCGGATAGTATTCATCCGTTTGTGTAACTATATGCCAGGAATTGTTGGCACATATCTGTGCCGCCTTTGAAGCACGCACGATTTCACGCTTGGAAAGCCTTTCAATCTGGGCAGGCTTGAACACGCCAAGCATACGCCATTCGGTTTCGCTTGCCTCGTAAAAATCGCGTGCACTCGGAAACTCCGCCATAGCGGTAATATAATCCGAGCCCGGACCGAGAGCGTGAGCCAGCCATATTTTATATGCATCTTCGGTATAAACCGTGCTCATCTCATCAGCTCCCACATAATTATCGCCGCAGCCATAGAGGCGTTGAGCGACTCTGCCCTGCCCTTCATAGGAACACGCACACGGTACATACAGCTGTCTGCCGTTTCATCGGTAACACCATTGCCCTCGTTACCGATAACACATACGGTTTTTGTACCGATATCGGTCTGAGTGATGTCACGTGCAGAATCTGACGGAGTTGATGAAAGAGTGGTGTAACCTTTTGATTCAAAATCTTTCATCGCTTCGCTCATACTCTCGACCGTAATAATCGGCAGACGGAGAAGCGAGCCCATAGCAGCACGCTGAGCCTTGGGATTATAGATATCGCAGCAGCCGCAGAGCACTGCACCGCCGATACCCAGAGCCTCTGCCGTACGAGCAATCGCACCGAGATTTGAAGGGTCCTGAATATTTTCAAGGGCTATTATTTTTGCGTTACTATATATTTTATCTATATAATGTTTTTTGTCAAGGGTTTTGCAAACACAAAATATGCCTTGCGGTGAAAAGGTATCGGACAGCTTTGCGGCAATATCTTCGGAAACCTCACAGCTCTCCGCCGCCTTTTGCTCAAGCAGAAAAACTTCTTCGGCATACTTTTCCTTTGCCTTTGCGGTAAAGAAAAGCCTTACAATATCAACGTTAGAGGCTGCGTCAGCACAAAGCCTTGCACCCTCGAGGAAAAACATACCCTCTTCACGCCTTGCCTTGGCACTGTCGCGAAGACGCACCGCAGCTTTGATTTTTTCATTTGCTTTTGCAGTAATAAGTGTTTGCATAGTTACTCCCTTAATAATGCGCATTTCGTAATGCGCAATTCGCAATTATCTTACAATAAGCCATTGTGAGCTGATGTGAAGCCGTAGTGTGCTTAGCGGCGTGATGTTTTTTCGTCAGGCAAAGTGAAAAGCACAGGCAATACTTTGTGTATTGCCGAGCATTTTCGCACAGCATGGCGGAAAAACAGCCGTAGATAACACACTAAAGGTTTCATCATCAGCGAACCCTTAAAAAAGTTCAAGCCCTCGGTTTAACCGTGGGCTTGACATAATTCGTGATTATTAAAGTGCAGCCTTTGCTTTCTCGCAGATTGCTGTGAATGCAGCGGGATCTGAGATAGCGATTTCGGAAAGCATCTTTCTGTTGAGGTTGATGCCTGCCTTCTTGAGGCCGTTGATGAGAGTTGAGTAGTTCATGCCGTTCATCTTTGCAGCAGCAGAGATACGGGAAATCCAGAGACGGCGGAAATCTCTCTTCTTGAGCTTACGGCCGATGTATGCATACTGGCCGGACTTCATAACAGCCTGCTTAGCTGTCTTGAAGAGTCTTGCCTTTGAGCCATAGTAGCCCTTAGCCATTTTGAGAACTTTATTTCTTCTCTTACGAGTCATTGTTGCGCCCTTAATACGAGCCATGATTAGTTACCTCCAATTATTTTACTTTCTTACGCGACCCTATCCGGATTATTTGTAGGGAACAAGGCGCTTGATCTGCTTGCAGTTTGTTACGTCAGCAACAGCTGTCTTGCGAAGATTTCTCTTGCGCTTTGTGCTCTTCTTTGTAAGGATGTGGGACTTGTTGGCGTGACCTCTCATGGGCTTGCCGTTCTTGGACAGCTTAAAACGCTTCTTTGCACCGGAGTGAGTTTTGATTTTAGGCATTGGTTTATCCTCCTTATTAGTATTACTTGTTGGGCTTAGGTGCGAGGAACATCAGCATCTGGCGTCCCTCAAGTTTTGCGGCCTTCTCGACAGCAGCTGTTTCTGCACAAGCCTGTGCAAAACGCTCCATAATTTCGATACCGAGGTTTGTGTGAGCCATCTCACGGCCTCTGAAACGAATTGAAACCTTGACCTTGTCGCCGCCTGCGATGAATCGCTTTGCGTGGCCGACCTTAGTGTCAAAATCGTGCGTATCAATGTTTACCGAAAGGCGGACTTCTTTGATATCAACTACACGCTGATTTTTACGTGCTTCTTTTTCACGCTTGGCCATATCGAAGCGATACTTGCCGTAGTCCATAATCTTACATACAGGCGGTTTTGCCTGAGGTGAGATTTTGACCAGGTCGAGATCACGCTCTTCTGCAAAGCGGAGAGCCTCACTTGCTGACATGATGCCGAGCTGTTCACCGTCGTTGCTGATTACTCGCAACTCCTTATCCCTTATTTCTTCATTGATCTGCAGTTCTTTAGCACTAATGTTCAAGCACCCCCAAAAATTAATAAATGCGTGGGCAGAAAAACACCCACGCATACAACATTACACCTTAAAATACGGGCATATACCCCGTAAAAGTGATGAATATTGACCGCCGTAGAGCTTTGCCCCGACGGTGAGGACATGGATGATCCTGCTTTGTTTGCTAAATGATAATAACAGACTTTGTCAAATCTGTCAACAGTTTTACAAAAACTTTTTGTTTTGCAAAATTTATACAATAAAATTGCTAAAAATCCTTGAATTCAGTTTGTGTTTGTTGTACAATAAGTACACTTATCATAGGATATCCTCAAGGAGGTCATCAACAATGCCTACAAACGAAGCATTAAAAATCAAGACAAAGAAAAGCAATCTTTACCTTCGTGTATCAAAGGGTCATTTTGCAACCAACCATTCACACAGTAACTATTATATAGATGTTGTCGCACAGAAGTCACGTCTTTCCGAAGCAAAAGCTGTTGCAAAAGAGCTTTGCAGTGCATACAACTACAGCACAACAATCGTTGATACAATTCTCTGCCTTGACGGCACAGAGGTTATAGGCACATGCCTTGCCGATCAGCTTACAAAGAACGCATTTATGAATATCAACGCCCACCAGACGATTTACGTTGTCACACCCGAAATGACAAGCTCTTCACAGATGATATTCAGAGACAACATTGTGCCGATGATCCGCGGTAAGCACGTACTTGTACTCGCCGTTTCCGTTGCAACAGGTTTCACTGCAAAAGCTGCAGTTGAAGCAATTCAGTACTACGGCGGTGAGGTTGCAGGTATAGCATCCATCTTCGCTACAAGCGACGAGTGTTACGGATATCAGGTCAACTCCGTTTTCAACCCCAACGACCTGCCCGGTTACTTTACCGTACATTCACACGAATGCCCGCTGTGTAAAGAAGGCAAAAAGCTCGACGCACTCATCAACAGCCACGGATATTCAAAGCTTGGCTGATTAAATTAAATACTTGAAATAAAGCGTTGCTGTACGATAATGACGGCAACGCTTTATATTTTTTTGCGTTCAAGTGAGTAAAAATATGTGCAAGTCAACAGTTGCACAGGGCTGTTATTTATGGTATTATATATATTTGTATGAGTATAAATATATAATACAATATTAAATATAACTCTTTTAAGGAGATTCCGATATGGAAAAGCTTACCGTACTTGCACTTTTCGGCGGCAAATCAAGTGAACACGACGTTTCGACAGTTTCCGCTCAGTCAGTTATCAATAATATTCCCCGTGATAAATACGACGTAATAATGCTCGGCATTACAAAAGACGGTCACTGGATGCGCTACGACGGTGACACTGCAAACCTGCCCGAAGACAAATGGCTTGAGGATGAAGCAAACCTTCACCCCGCTTACATAGTGCCCGACTCTTCTGTCGGCGGCATTGTTGAAATCATCGACGGCAAGGCTGTGGCAACAAAGGTTGACGTTGTTTTCCCCGTACTTCACGGTAAAAACGGCGAAGACGGCACCGTACAGGGTCTGCTTCAGCTTGCAGAGCTGCCCTTCGTCGGCTGTGATATGATTTCAAGTGCCGACTGTATGGACAAGGCGGTAACAAATGCACTTGCAGACAGAGCAGGCATTGACCAGGCGAAATGGATGGGATTCACCGAATATGAATACCGCAGTAATCCGCAGAAAATTCTTGACGAAGCTGCAGAAAAGCTCGGTTACCCGATATTTGTAAAGCCCGCAAACGCAGGCTCATCCGTCGGTATCAGCAAGGCAACAGATATACACACGCTTGCAGACGGCATCGAAACAGCCTTTGCAAACGACCACAAGGTTGTGCTTGAAGAAACCGTAACCGGCAGAGAGGTTGAATGTGCCGTACTCGGCAACGACGAGCCGGTTGTAGCAACACCCGGCGAGATTGCTCCCTGCAATGATTTCTATGATTTTGACGCTAAATACGTAGCAGGCACAAGCGGTCTTTTCATCCCTGCACGAATCAGCGAAGAGCAGCTTGAGGCAGTAAAGAAGCAGGCAATCAAGGCATACAAGGCACTTGGCTGTGAAGGCTTCTCAAGAGTAGATTTCTTTGTAAACGACGAGCAGATTCTGCTCAACGAAATAAACACCATACCCGGATTCACATCAATCAGTATGTATCCCAAGCTGTTTGAGCACAGCGGAGTCTCCTACCCCGAGCTTATCGACAGACTCATCACGCTCGCTATTCAGCGAAAGGAGAGCCGACGATGAGCCGCAAGGTAGTAATCACAATAAACGACACACACGTAGTTGACGGACAGAAAGAGACTGCAAAGCTTTCAACCGTCGGCAGATACGAAGAAAAAGAAAACGGCTACCTGCTGACATATAAGGAAACCGAGGACTTCAAAGGCAGTGAGACCACCGTTTCATTCATTGACGGTGTTGTCACAATGAAGCGACTCGGCGGCAAGCATAACGCACAGCTCATAGTTGAGCCGGGTAAGCGTTACAGCTGCATGTATGCAACCGAATACGTCGACCTTATGCTCGGCGTACACGGCAAGGAAGTAAAAAGCCGTGTAGGCAAAGACGAAGGCGAGCTGTTTTTCAGCTACACGCTCGATTTCAATACAGGCTTCTGCTCACACAACGAATTAAAAATGACATTCCGTTTCGAATAAAAGTGAGGTATAAAAATGTCTAAGATAGTTAAAAATGTTCAGGACAAGCTTACCGCGGCAATCAGCGCCGCTTTTGAAAAAGCAATTTCAGCAGGCACTCTCCCTGAGGCAGAGATACCTGCATTCAATATTGAAGTGCCTGCAGACCGTGCAAACGGCGACTTCTCAACAAATGCCGCTATGGCAGGTGCGAGAGTGTTCCGCCGTGCACCCCGTCAGATAGCTGACGCTGTATGTGCAAACATCGACCTTGAGGGCACATACGTTGCCAAGTGTGAGGTTGCAGGTGCAGGCTTCATCAACTTCTATCTCAGCGACGAATACTATTCAGCCATTCTCCGTGACATACGCGCATGCGGTGCTGATTACGGCCGTTCAGACTTCGGCGAGGGTAAGACAGTAAACGTTGAATTCGTTTCCGCCAACCCGACAGGTCCGATGCATATGGGTAACGCAAGAGGCGGTGCTCTCGGTGACTGCCTTGCAGCCGTACTTGACTGGGCAGGTTACAAGGTAACACGTGAATTCTACGTAAACGATGCAGGTAACCAGATTGCAAAGTTCGGTCTTTCACTTGACGTACGCTACCAGCAGATATTCAAGGGTGAAGATGCCGTAGAGCTTCCTGAGGACAGCTACCACGGCGAAGACATCAAGGAGCGTGCACAGCAGTTTGCCGATATCCACGGTGACAAGTATATGAACGCAACTGAAGAGGAACGCAGAGCAGCACTCGTTGAGTTTGCACTGCCGCTCAATATCGACAAGATGCACGCTAACCTCGACAAATACAGAATTGATTACGACGTATGGTTCCGCGAAAGCTCACTCTACAACAGCGGCGAGCTTGAAGAGACACTCGGTCTGCTCAAGGAAAAGGGACTCACATACGAAAAAGACGGTGCAATATGGTACAAGGCTACCGAGCACGGCGGCGAAAAAGACGAGGTTCTTGTCCGTGCCAACGGCAACCCCACATATTTTGCCGCAGATATTGCATACCACCGCAACAAGCTTGAAAACAGAAAGTTTGATAAGGCAATCAACATCTGGGGTGCTGACCACCACGGTCACGTTGCAAGAATGAAGGGCGTGCTCGAGGCACTCGGCACAGATTCAACAAAGCTTGACATTATACTTATGCAGCTTGTACGTCTTACAAGAGGCGGCGAGGTTGTAAGAATGAGCAAGCGTACAGGTAAATCAATCACTCTCGAGGATCTTCTTGAAGAAATTCCGATTGATGCAGTACGTTTCCTCTTCAACATCCGCGAGCCCGGCTCACAGATGGATTTTGACCTTGACCTCGCAGTTGAGCAGAGTGCACAGAACCCTGTTTACTACTGCCAGTATGCACACGCAAGAATCTGCAGTATCTTCAAGAAGCTCGGTGTTGAGGACATCAACGCTGTTGAGTGCACAGATGATGAGCTCAGACTTCTCACAGCACCCGAAGAGAGAGAGCTTATCAGCCACCTTGCTTCACTTACAGGTGAGATTGTAAACTCCGCAAAGAACTACGACCCTGCAAGAATCACACGCTACTGCGTAGAGCTTGCAACACTCTTCCACAAATTCTACAATGCCTGCCGTGTAAGCAGTGAGGACGAAGCACTCACCCACGCAAGACTTTACCTTTGCTCTTGCGTTAAGTCTACACTCAGCAATGTACTCACAATGCTCCGTATAACAGTTCCCGAATCTATGTAATCGGAGGAAACACGATGTACAACGTAAATATAATTGCGCACAGAGGTGCAAACAAGCGTGCTCCGCAGAACACTCTGCCCGCATTCCAGAAGGCAATAGAAATGGGTACAGACGGCTTTGAAACCGACGTACACCTTTCTAAAGACGGCGTGCCCGTAATCTGCCACAACTACACAATTGACGAGACATCAAACGGCACGGGTAAAATCGAAGAGATGACTCTTGAGCAACTCAAGAGTTACGATTTCGGTGCATATTACGACCCCAGGTTCAAGGGTACGACGCTGCCGACACTTGACGAGTTTCTCGACCTTGCTATGGGCAAGGGTCTTAAGGTACTCAACATTGAGCTTAAGCCTGAGAAAGACACCGCAAGACGTGAAACACTCGTACGCAAAACGCTTGAAGCAGTAGAGGCAAGAGGCTTGAGCGACATACTTCTCATTTCAAGCTTCAGCCCAGAGATACTTGCATATATCAAAGAAATTGATCCGGGCTGCAAGACAGCATTCCTCTACCCTGCAGGTTATGTCAGAGCACACCTCGCATTCCTGCCGCCTTTCGGTCTGATGTCAAAGATGAAGTGCCATGCTGCACATCCGCACAAGCTTTGCATCAGAGGCGACTTCGTCAAGAAGGCACACGAAAAAGGCATACAGGTAAACGTCTGGACCGTTAACGAGTCTGAAGATATACGGGCTATGATTGAAGCAGGTATTGACGGAATTATCACCGACTGTCCTGACAGAGTACGCAACATACTCAACGAAATGAACGGATTCCCCGAAGAATAAAAGTCAGCAAACAAAACACAACCGCCCTGTACGTTAAATCCGGACAAGGCGGTTAATTTATTATAATGATTTATTTGATATCAATTGTATACTCGTAAGCGGTATACCATACGTTGCTGGAGTAGCTTCTGCCGCGTACAAGCACGTAGTCGTCATAAACCTCAAAGACAAAGCCTGTGCCGCTCATAATCTGACCCATAGGGTTGAAATACATATAGCACGGCAGGTTTACGGAAGTTATGTTGCCGTAGGTTTCTACACTGCTGTAATTCCAGAGCTTAGGTGTAATCTTATCGCCCATACCGAGGTGAAGGTGACCGCTGATATAGATTACGTTTTCATACTTCTGCAGTACAGCCTCAACCTTTTCGGACTGCTCACCGATACCGCCGTCCATCGGCTCAGGCTCATCGTCACCCCATGTAACAGGCAGACCGTGACTGCTGTTTATAGGCTGATGAAAAACAAGGAATATCGGCAGACCGTCTTTTGCAGCCTCAGCCATTGTTGCGTCCAGCCAGGCAATCTGCTCGTCGCTGACGTATGCATCGGTGCCGTCATCCTCACTGCTCATAACAACGAAGGTATATCCGTTGACTTTGGTTGAGTAGTAAGTCTTTTCAAGCTCCATACCCATAATCTGACCGCCGTACTTCATAAAACGCTCCTGCGATTCGGGGAAGCGGTCATCCTCTTCACTGCCCCACGTATCGTGGTTGCCGACAGAGAGAATGATGTTATCTGCAGGGTCGTACTTTGAGAAAACGTCAACTGTTTTCTGCCACTGCTCTTCGTATGCGTGGTCGGTGATATCACCTGCGTGTACAAGTGCATCGAGTCTGTAATCGGAGTTTTCCATATCGGAAAGACCGAGTTCAAGCATAAATGCACGGGTTGCAGAATCCTTCATATGAGTGTCGGATATCGTTGCAAAAGTGAGCTTTACGTTCTCCTCATCCTTCGGTGCGAAATCTGCAGAGATATTACCTGCAACAGGGAAGGAAATAAGAGTAGTTATTGCCATAAAGATGGCGGATATTATTTTAAATACAGCTACCATTTCAACTTACCTCTCAGTGATACTTGGGCATCCAGTCGCCGTGAACTTCGATAAGCTCATCAACCATTTTGACTATATCATCAAGGCTGAGTTCGGAGCCTGTATGCGGGTCAAGCATAGCAGCCTGGTAGATATGCTCCTTCTTCTTTGTAACGGCAGCCTCGATTGTGAGAAGCTGAGGATTGATATTTGTCATATTCATAGCGGCAAGCTGTACGGGGAGTTTACCGATATGGCAGGGTGTGACACCGCTTGAGTCGATAAGACAAGGTACTTCAACACAGGCATCTGCAGGAAGATTGTCAATAAGACCTGTATTGAGCACGTTACCGCCGATTTTATATGGCTTGTTTGTAACGATAGACTCCATAATATAAGAAGCATACTCGTGTGAGCGTGTATGTGTAACGTTACCGTTATCGAGAATTTCAGCCTTTTCTCTTGCCCAACGCTCAATCTGGTTTACACAGCGGCGCGGATACTCGTCAAGCGGAATATTATAATCTGCAATAAGGTCCGGATACTTATCCTTGATATAGAACATATTGTACTCTGCGTTATGCTCACTGGACTCTGTGCAGTAGTAGCCGAGACGCTTGATATAATCAAATCTTACCATATCGCCGTGCTTCTTTTCAGGGTCGGATGAAGCGAGAGCGGCGGCATTGATTTCTGCGGCTCTGCGTCTGATTTCGGGATAGAGGTCGTTACCGTCCTTATCGTGAATTTCAAGCAGCCATGCCATATGGTTGATACCTGCAATTCTGTCGTATCTGCCTTCAATCTTGTCATCCATACCTACGTGATGAAGAAGATCTCTTGAGCAAGCCTGAACAGAGTGGCAAAGACCTACAGTCTTGATACCTGTATAGCGTGTCATATAGCCTGTAAGGATTGCCATGGGATTGGTATAGTTGAGGAACCACGCATCGGGGCATACCTCCTGCATATCACGTGCAAAATCTTCAAGCACGGGAATTGTACGCAGACCGCGCATAATACCGCCTATACCGAGTGTATCGGCAATAGTCTGACGAAGGCCGTACTTCTTCGGAATTTCAAAGTCGGTAATTGTACAAGGGTCATAAAGACCGACCTGAATTGCGTTGACAACAAAGTTTGCACCGCGGAGTGCATCCTTACGGTTTTCAACACCGAGGTAGGTCTTGATTTTAGCCTTACCGCCGTTGACGTTTTTATTGATTGCGCTGAGGATTATTTCAGAATCCTCGAGACGCTGCTTATCGATATCGTAAAGAGCAATTTCAGACTCGCAAAGAGCCTCTGTGCACATACAGTCACCGAGAACGTTTCTTGCAAAAACAGTACTGCCTGCACCCATAAACGTAATTTTCATTGTATAGCATCCTTTCATTTGAAGAATATTTATTCTTAAGGTTAATATACAACATATTTTCTTATAAGGTCAAGAAAAAGCGATATGAAAAACTGTACAAAATACGCTGCCGGTTTTTGTGCAATAAAAAAGTTGTGTAAAGCTACAAAGCCTTACACAGCTGCTTTTTAAACCCGATTAATACAGTGTATTTGCAAGCACGAAGCAAGTCCAGAGAGCGATAACAAAAGCACCCTCGGCAGGAATTGCAAGCTTGGTATACGGACATTTCCAACCCTTATCGACAAAGAGGAAGATTGTGCGTGTTACGAAAACGGTTGTTGCAAAAAAGAGACCGCCGATAAGCGAATAATACGGCGTTTTCAGTGCTACAGTAAGGAAAAGAAGGAATGCGCCAAGTGCAAATGAGATGCCGCCGTAGTAAACTCTGATTTCCGTTTTGCCTGCATTGTCTACGGGCTTGACCGAAAACTTTTCGGCATTCTTAAGAGGACTTGAGATAAACACTACTGCCATACCGAAAAAGTATGCAACCAAACCGATTACCGCCACTGCGGCAGGGATGTTTGAAGCCAGTATTTCTTTCATTATTTTTTACCTCCGTTTATTAAACTTGTAAAGTTAATGAACTTTACACTATTTAAACACAAACTGAACAAGCAGCATACCGATTACCGCAAAGGGCAGAACCGTTATTGCAATCATAGACGGAATGCAGAGATTTTATAAAAGCTGAAATAACGCTGAATATACTAACACAAGCCAACACTAAAAATCAACCTGATAAATCAGTTTATTTTGCATTGGGCAAGTATGCTCCCAGCTTTTTCAAAGCAGACTGCAGTTCAGCCGTATCGACCTGACGCACATTGCCTGTTTCACAGGCAAGTGCTGCCGCAGTGCCTGCCGCCTGACCTGTTATAAAGCAACCCGGCATAACACGGATTGAAGCCTGCATCTGCCTGTCAGTACCGATACAGCGGCCTGCGACAAGCACGTTCGAAAACGAAACAGGCACCAGGCTGCGATAAGGTATACCGTAGGATTCGCCTATACCGTATCGGATATCGTATTCTTTTGAAAACCGCTCAAATTCTTCATCGTCCGTGTTCATTACATGGATATCGACAGGATAGCAGTAACGACCGATTTCATCATCAAAAGCCGCACGCTTCATATAATCAGCAAAGCAAAGCGTATAATCACACACTATCCTGCGTGATTCACGCACGCCGAGCACGGGAGCAGTTGCACACAGCACCATATTCTCATAGCCCTCGAGATAGGTTTTATAGTACTTTTCGTATTCGGTCATTGACTGTCTGCCCCAAACCATTGCTTCGGTCAGGGATTTTTCATCAACAGGATTCACACCGAAGGTATGTCCGATATTGCCGCCTGCCATACCGTTGCGACGAAAATACATACCCGGCAGATGTCGGTCTTTGTATGTAAGAACACCGTCGGCATAAGCTTTTTCGATAAATTCGCTCTGACCGCCGCCGACTTTTTCATCGTCTACATAAGCCCAGAGCGAGCACAGAGTTCCGGGCATAACGCAGTTATTCTCATCGCCTATCTCAAACTCACCGCCGCCCAAGGCACATAAGTCGCCGTCGCCTGTACAGTCGATATAAACTTTTGCTTTTACGGCAAACATACCGCTTTTGGAAGTCAGAATTACAGCATCAATTTTTCTGCCGTCACATACAACATCACACACAGATGTGAAAAAAGAAAAATCAACGCCCTCAGCCTTTAACAAGCGGTCGTACTCTCGCTTCAATTCTTCCGCATCAACAGTTGACCAACGGCTGCCCCATTCAGAGGAATTGACGGGAACAGTGTTTTTCAGAGCTTGCTTTATTTCGTAGCCGATACCCGACGCTACAATATTCACGCCATCGCTGAACGGAGCAAAAGCAGGCACCAGACCAGTTGTACCCATACCGCCAAGGCAGCCTGTTGCCTCCGCTAAGAAAACGCTTTTGCCTGAACGGGCTGCAGCAACAGCAGCGGCAACTCCTGCCGCACCGCCACCTGCAACAAAAACATCAACATTATATTTTATATCAAGCTGTTTTGTATACTTCATTATCAGACCTCTGCTACCTGAGAGAAATTGCCTGCCGCATCGCACGCAACAACGGCATAGACGTCGCTTAGCGTGCCCTGCGGGTCGGTAATCCCAAGCGGATAATCCCACTTGTAATTTTCAATTCTTGTGAAAAACTCACCGTTTTTGGTGACTCTGTAATATGCAACACCGAAATTATCCTCCGATGCTTCAAACGTAACGGTTACACCGTTTTCGTCTACCGTTTTAATAAGAGCGGACGGTGCTGTCGGTGCCTGAGTCTCGAGCACAAAGCCGTTTGCAACGTAGTCCTTATAAACTTCCATATAGAAAGGCTTTACAGTTGAGCCGACAAAATAATGCGAATAGGAAAAAGTGATAATATTCTCACAATAACGCGAAGCAATATCCATCTGCCATACAAAACGGTCGAGAGTCGCTGTAACAGATTCTATGTTTTCCGTTTCCTCACGCAGAATAGTTCCGTTCAATATACTCGGTCCTATTGCAAGGTCAAAATTCTCACAGTTAGCCCAGAGTTTTATGTCGGCATCGATTTTATCAACAGCGGCAGAATAGGTCTCCCATACACGTACAAGCTCATCCTCTTCAACCCAGCCTGCGCCTACAGCATCCTGCGGTGCAATAATATCGCCGTCACGCCAGTTGACCTTTTCAAAAAAAGTCAGCCAGCTGCTGTATGCAGCTACCTTACCAAAAGAAAGGTAATCGGATGTAAACGGACTAATAAGCAAAGGAAGCGATGCATCCGTTTCGTTTATCGCATCAATAACAGTGTTGATACCCTTTGCCATTTTACCCATAATCGGCGAGCAGTTTATCATATTGTTGATTTCGGGTGTGAAATACCAACCGTAAAAAGCATCGGAATAATCGGTATAGTATTCACTGTAGATATCCTTTACCATATCGGCGGCAACACCGCAAATCTTTTTGTAGTCGCCTGTAAACGTACCGACACCCCAGAACGAATCACACATTGCAAGGCCGACAAAGACTTTAATCCCCGTACCCTTGCACGCACTGAGTGCGGCACCAACAACGTCGCCGCCGTTGACAGCACCGTCAGGTACGGAAAAAGAACCGTTATAATAAACCGTCCAGTTGCCGTTTGAGTCCAGATTTGCAATATCCTGAAGTATGAGATATTCTATGCCGTCGTTCAGCATATACTCTACCTCTTCGTCCCAACGCTCTTTATCCCACGTGCTGCTCATCCACGACTGAATAAAAGTGCCATTGAACGCAGGGTCACACTTTCTCTCCACGGGTACATTACCTCCGAAGGGAGCTGCGCCGACCACAAATGCAATAAGTGCAATGAAAAAGTTTTTTATTGTTGCAAACATAATTATATTCTCCGTAATCATATTTTTCTTATATTCTATCACAAAGAAAAATCTCCGTAAAGCCTGAAAAGCTCTACGGAGAAAGAAGTTTTATCAAATGCTTACCGATCTGAAAGCGAAGAGAAGCACTTCAACAACCATTGTAACAAACTCATACAGACCGATGCTTTTAAGAAAATCTGCAAAGAAGCCACCGATTATCGACTCATCTGCATCGACAAAGCCTTCACCGCCGTCAACGCTGTCGCCGTTCATAACGGTATAACCCTGTGTGCGGTAGCCTGCAGGTGTAAGATTATCGGCAAGATAGTAAACAGTGATATCAACCTGCTTGCCGCTCACCTGCGGTATCTCGCCGACAAACTCAAGCTCAATACTCTCACCGGGTGCAAGCTTGACTGTCGGGTCAACCTTAAACTTTATATCAAGACCCTTGCAGACAACTGCTGTGATATTAATGCTTGATTTTTCGCAAATGTTAGTAACTACAAGCTTCTTTGAATCGGAATTTATGTAGCCTGAAACATCATTATCAAAGTGTGCCCATACAGAGTGGCAGAGGCTTGAAGAATCTCTGAACTGCGGGAAGTTTTCATCGGAATAAACGTCGGTTATATCATCGGTAAGAAGAAGCTTCATTACAAGCTCCATTGTGTAATCGTCAAACACGACAAAAGCGTGGAACATACCTTTGACAAACCAGGTGTTATCGGGAAGAAAAGCAGTAGAAGCATCAACCGTCATATCAGGTGAAACCTTATACTTTCCGTCACAGTCGTTTATCTGAACGTAACCGTCAGCAAAACGCTGACCGAAAGGAGGTGTTGTTGCACCGGTTGCACTTGAGAGAGTGATTATCGAATCGGAATCTTCGTTCATTCCCGAAATAATTCTGTTGCCGTAGCCTGCAATAATCGAGATATTCATACCGTACTCTTCACGAAGGAAACGGAGCCTCTCCCCTATTGTCGGGAAGATTTCATAATGGAAACGGTCGGTCTTTGCTATAAGACCTGCGTGCTGAGTTTCGTCGAGAAGAAGAGCTTTTGCATCGTCATAATTAGCGGGCGGCATAAAATCCCAGATACTGCCCCAGTTGCCCATAATCTGATAGAAATACGGCTTGACAGCATAGAGAATATCGTCAAGAATACCGAGCCAGTTTGCCTTGAGAAGCCAGTTTACATCCTCCTCAATCATAGCACCCTGCTCAATAAATCTGATGAGTGTTTCCTCATCAAAATCAATCTCGCCTGCAAACGGGTCGTAAGCAATGCCTGCACCGCCGATTGCGGGTGAAGTCATAACAACGTTGTCAACCTTATTATCGTCGCCGTAGAGTGTAAGATAGGTTGCAGTTATCTGACCGCCATGGCTGAGCGAGTAGATATTGACCTTCTCTGCACCGCTGTGTTCAAGCACATAGTCGATATAATCACGCAGCATACCTGCACAGAATTCTGCACCCATTCTGAAATCGCACATAAAATTATAAATGCGGGACGGATCAAGATACTTTTTCAGTTCTGTCTGAATTTCAAGCTCGTACGTGTGAGAACCGTCAGGGAACATTTCATTGAGTGCCGCAGTGTTGGTATCAGCCGCATCGGTAGAAAGCACGTGAAGCGGATATGCACTTGTGCCGTCATCTTTACAGCGAAGAATTTCCATACCCTTTACAACCTGCTCGCCTACAACCTCACCAAGAAGCTGAGCATCACCGGTGAAAAACTCACCGAGGGCACGACCTGTTTTTGCTATATTGCCGAGTAAGCCCATAGCCATACTGCCTATATCGGGACCCCATACCTGCTCGCCCTCTTCTGTAAACAGAGCTGCTGCACTGTAACCGGGCACGATTATAACGGGGTATTCGGAAACACCCTCGTCAAGGTCATTGAAGCCGTAAGCCTGTGCAAAGCAGAGGCAGGAAGCCGCAAGAATCACAACCGACATAAATATACTAAGAACTTTTTTCATACTGCTTTTTCATCCTTTCAGATGTTATGGATATATAGTAGCACAAAACCTCAGGAAATTACAGTAAATAATTTGTAAAGACAGTAAATTATCCGTTTAAAAATAAACAAAAATTTATAAAATTCATTATTGAATTTCAACAAATTTTGCGATTGACTTTAAAGGTCATTGTGCTATACTTTCATACGTATTTTTAAAGAATGAAGGCGAATTTTATGGAAATACTTCTCAGTTTATCTTTCGCACTCGGTGCAGGTCTGTTGCTTTCGCGTATCGCAAAGCCGCTCGGACTGCCCTCAGTCACGTCTTACCTCGTTGCAGGCATACTTATCGGCCCGTACTGCATAGGCAGGCTCGGCATTGAAGGTATCGGCTTCACGACAATGGAAAGCGTAAAAACGTTTGAGCTTTTCTCTCAGGTTGCTCTCGGATTTATCGCATTTGCAATTGGTAACGAGTTCAGACTTTCACAGCTGAAAAAAATCGGCGGCAAAGCAACTTTCATCGGTATTGTGCAGGCTTTAGTCGCAACGCTTCTTGTTGATGCCGCACTTATCGGACTTCACTTTGTGCTCGGCGAAGAAAAGCTTCCGCTCTCAATGGCAATCACGCTCGGTGCGGTTGCCGCTGCGACTGCTCCTGCCGCAACACTTATGGTTGTACGTCAGTACAAGGCAAAGGGTAAGCTGACAGACCTTCTGCTGCCCATCGTTGCTATTGACGACGCTGTCGGTCTTATAATTTTCGCCGTATCATTCGGTATTGCAAAAGCAATAGAGCACGGCGAAATAAGCATAACGGCAATTATCCTCGAGCCGATTATTGAAATTATCTGCTCACTTCTGCTCGGCACACTTATGGGTATGCTCTTCTCATGGTTTGAACGTCACTTCAGCTCAAACAGCAAGCGTCTCTGCCTTTCAATCACCTGCGTTATTTTCACCGTTGCAATTTCAATGCTCAAGTTTGAAATAGGCGGTATTCACATCGGCTTCTCCGTACTGCTTGTATGTATGATGCTCGGCACAATGTTCTGCAACCTCTGCGATTTCTCGGCAGAGATTATGGACAAAACAGATGCTTGGACAACTCCGCTCTTCGCACTCTTCTTCGTGCTCAGCGGTGCAGAGCTTGAGCTTGGCGTTTTCTCGGATATAACAATAGTCGGTATAGGTGCCGCATATATCATAAGCCGTTCAATAGGTAAATATTTCGGCTCTTACGCAAGTGCAAAAATCACAAAGTGTGACAAGCCCACCACAAAATATCTCGGTATAACTCTTCTGCCTCAGGCAGGTGTTGCACTCGGTATGTCGGTTACGGCTATGGAGCTTGGCGAAGTCGGCACAATGATAAGAAACATCGTTCTTTTCTCAGTGCTCATATACGAGCTTGTAGGTCCTATGCTTACAAAGATTGCCCTTACAAAGGCAGGCAACATCGAGCCCAAGCCTCACCACAAGGAAAGAAAGCACCGCACTCCCCCTGCAAAGATATAAGATCAGCAAAGGCACACTTCGCAATGAAGTGTGCCTTTATTTTTATTCTTCCATCTGTCTGCCAAGAAAGTTTGCCGCAACCTGCACAAGCTTTATATCGGCAGGTGCAGGCACAGAGAGCTTTTCATCACCGAGCAGCACAACGGCACCCGAAACGTCACCCGCCGCAATAATTGGTGAGGCTACGCAAGCCTTACGGTCAACACCGATTGCAGGAGTCATACCCTCACCCTCACACCGGGTAATAAAGCTCTCACGACGCTCCATATAATCCTCAAGCTCTTCCGACAGCTGACGGTCAATAACCTCTTTTTTAGAAATGCCTGCGCAGGCTATAACTCTGTCACGGTCGCAGATGAGCACGGGATTATTTGCACCCCTGCAGAGCACCTCGGCATACTGGGTAGCAAGAGTTGACAGCTCACCAACGGGCGAATATTTTTTAAAAATAACCTCACCATCAGGAGCTGTAAAAATCTCCAGCGGGTCGCCCTCACGGATTCGCATAGTTCTTCTAATCTCTTTGGGAATAACTACCCTGCCGAGGTCGTCAATACGGCGTACAATACCTGTTGCTTTCATATAAATATCTTTCTCCTTGTTTTACAAAATCGTGTTGTTATTATCTGTATTTTTAGGGGAGTTATACTTGTTAAATTGACTTTTCGAGATATGTGTTATATAATATGCGTAAGTGGTATATAAGGTGGTGTTATTTTGAAGCGTTTTTTTGTTTCAGTTTATAAAATTGTTCTCGGCAAGTTAAAAGGTTTTTACTACGCTTTTGCTAATCATTGTGTTAAGCAAAAAAGAAAAAAGTATTTGGAAAGAAAACGAAAAAGAAATAAGAACACAGATATCTCCATCATTGCTAATAACTGCGTCGGTGGAATCATATACAGTGACTTGGGTTTGCGTTTTTTATCACCTACGATTAATCTTTTATTTTCTTCGTATGACTATTTCGAATTTCTAAACCATCTTGAATACTATTTAGACTGCGACCTTATACAAAAACAGCTTCCTGAATTTTCTTACCCAATTGGAGTTTTGCAACGGGGCGAAACAGAAATTGTTCTTCATTTTATGCACTATAAAACCTTTGAAGAGGCTAAGCAAAAATGGAACGAACGTTGCAAACGTGTTAATTTTAACAATTTATATGTTATCTTCGAATATTCAGGTGATATAGATTGTAATCACGCCTATTATTTAAAGTTCAAACAATTACCTTTTGAGAAAAAACGTATGCTTGCATATGCACCCGGTATATATGATGAAGAAGTGGTGCATTGCCCATTTTATCATGATAACTATCATTCGGGAAAAATTTTGGAGTATCCGACGAGAAGCAGTAAAAAAAGATTCTTAGACCATTTCGATTATGTTTCATTTTTTAATTAATTTAATAAAAGCGGAGGGTTATCCCTTCGCTTTTATTTTTTGTCTTTTCACCACACTATGCACCTCAAGACAAAACCTGTCGAAAAGTGTCAATTATGTATGCAGCGGCTCGCCTTCTCTGATTCTCATTGTTCTTCTGATTTCTTTAGGTATGACTACCCTGCCCAAATCATCAATTCTTCTGACAATTCCTGTTGCTTTCATATAAATATCTTTCTCCTTGTTTTACAAAATCGTGTTGTTAGGATATGTAAAGCGAGGAGATTTATACTGCAGAATTTACTTTTGAAATGAAAGGTGATATAATTAGTTATAGTTTGACTATAGTCTAATGCTTACCAACAATCATCACTTAGATTAGAGGAGAAAACAATGGCAAAATTATACAGCGTTCAGATTAACACAACTGACTGCACAAAAGAAATTGCAGTCTTTTGCGAGGATGTAACAAAATTCAAGCAACCAATTGATATTTTGACAACATCAGCCTTTAACAAAAGCTATACCCCAACACCACATACTGTTTTCAATGCGTTACATAAAATTGGCATCAATGTATCTAAATTGGCATCTAGTCCAGCGTTTGATTTAAGAAAAACATGTAATATATGGTTGTCAGACAAAATCGAGCAAAGCCATACGCATATTAATCGTGTTGGATGCATTGAATTGAGTAGTAATCGACTATTCTCAACAAACAAATTCGCAACAGAAGAAAGCATCATAAATTCTTTTCGAGCATACTTTCAAATGCTTGATATAGCGTCTATTTACGGAGTTGAAATGACCACTATTGCCCTTCCATTACTTGGAACAGGTCGTCAACAAATATCAAAAGATTTATTGTTAACACCACTGATTAATGAATGCGTTTCTTTTTTACAGAGAAATTCCAGTGTCAAGAATATATACTTTATCGAAATTGATGCCAACAAAGCAGAGCTTATTTCCAACCATTTAAAAA
Source organism: Acutalibacteraceae bacterium (assembly GCA_045651645.1). Classification (GTDB taxonomy): domain Bacteria; phylum Bacillota; class Clostridia; order Oscillospirales; family Acutalibacteraceae; genus UBA8612. Next base: position 25,413 of record JAZRSU010000039.1, on the reverse strand, counting down.
ATTCTCTTCGTTTCACCGTGAAAACTACATCGGTTACAGAAACTTCCGCTCAAAGAAAACTTGCGTTTATAAGTTATTCTTCCAGTGATAAAAATATTGCGGATAACTTATGCGCTAAATTGGAACAAAATGGGGTCAAAGTTTGGTACGCACCGCGTGATGTTAATGGTCCCTACGCAAGCGCTATTGTAAATGCCATCGATTCTGCGGACTACTTTGTTGTCATCTTAAGTGAAAATAGCATAATGTCCGAGCATGTTTTAAACGAAATAGATCTCGCATTTCAAAATATTCCACGTGGGCTTAAATTCAAGCCTCTACGTATAGACAATGCTGGTTTCACAGCTTCATTTAAATACTATTTATCTAGGCAGCACTGGATGGATGCCACCATTCCTCCTTTAGAAGAAAGACTTTATGAGTTTGTAAATAGTATTCTGTAATAATCACGCAACAGCGAGGTGAAATTCACCTCGCTGGTTTTTATTTCGCAAAGTAAAATTCAAAGATTTACTCGACCTATACAAATCAATAAAAAATTGAAAAAAAGAAAAATATATGTTATCATAACGGCATAATAAGCGAAAGCAGGTACAGTTTATGGATTACATTAAATATGTCAATACAAAGCAGGGCTCAAAATCCTTACACAGATTTTCGCAGGGTAACACTCTGCCGCTTGTACAGCGTCCCTTCGGCTTTGCGGCATTCAGCCTGCAGACCGAAACTTCAAGAGGCAGCTGGTACTATCATCCCGATGACCGTTCGGTTGAGGGTATACGTCTCACACGTCAGCCAAGCCCGTGGATAAGCGACCACAGTGCATTCACAATGATGCCGCAGGTTGACAACCCTTACGTTGAGTTTGAGGATTGCTGGTCAGGCTATGACCCCGAAAAAACAATAATCCAGCCCCATTATCTGAACTGTTACCTCAAGAGACCGTCTTGCGAGTTTGAGCTTACACCGACCGAATACGGTGCCTGCGTAAAATTAAGCTTCAAGAAAGATTTCAGACGATATATCTCTGTCTTGCCCGTCAGCCACAACTGCGAATACACTTACGACCCGGAAACCGCCAGACTTTACTGTATGACAGACTGCAACAGAGGTATTGCCGACCACGACAAGGGTATAATCAAGGGCTATTACGTATTCCAGTTTGATAAAAATTCGGTTGACGTTGACGGTATACTCACAGGCAACAGAAACACTTGCGACACCGAGCAAAAGCTTCACACCGAGGGTGAAAACACAGGCATACATATTGCGCTGACAAAAAAAGACGTCACGTTCACCGTTGCAACGTCTTTCATCAACTACGAGCAGGCTGTAAGAAACCTTGAGCACGATTCTGTTTACGGCAGTTTTGACGAGCTTAAAGCAGAAAACGAGCGTATATGGAACGAGTATCTCAGCAGGATTGAAATTGATGCCGACGAGGATACACTCAAAACGTTCTACAGCTGTATGTACCGCACATTTCTCTACCCTCACAAGGCATACGAGCCTGATGAAAACGGCAATCCGATTCATTACTCACCGAGTGCCGACAAGGTACTGCCCGGTGTGAGATACACAGACAACGGATTCTGGGACACATACCGCACAAATTACCCATTCTATGCAATTATCGCAAAGGATATTCTGCCCGAAATTATTGAGGGATATATTCAGGATTATAAAGACGGCGGATGGCTTCCTCGCTGGACTGCGGGCGACGCTAAAAACTGTATGCCGAGCACGGGTATTGACGCAGTTATTGCAGACGTTGCGACGAGAAACCTTATTTCAAGAGAACTGCTTGAAACAGCGTTTGAGGGTATGGAGCTGCACGCAAACAAGCCCTCGCCCATTGCGGCATACGGCAGAGAGGGTTGCGAGGAATATCTCAACCTCGGTTACGTGCCCTATGACAAATACAGCGAGAGCGTTAACCTTACACTTGACGCGGCATATTTTGACGATTGCGTTGCAACCGTAGCAGATATACTCGGCTACAGCGACAAGAGAGATATGTACAGAGCACGCACGAAGAATTACAAAAACATATTTGACAGTGAAACAGGCTTTATGCGTGCAAAGGATTCCAACGGCAACTTCCGACCTGACTTTGACCCGACCAACTGGGGCGGCGACTACACCGAAGCATCTGCCTGGCAGACAAGCTTTGCCGTACAGCACGATATAGAAGGTCTTGCAGAGCTTTACGGCGGCAAGGAGGGACTTATCGGGAAGCTTGACGAATGCTTTGCAACACCTGCCGATTACAGAATCGGCGGCTACAGCTACGAAATACACGAGATGACCGAAATGGCGGCTTGTGACTGGGGTCAGTGTGCAATATCCAACCAGCCAAGCTTCCATATTCCGTTCATTTACACTTACCTCGGTCAGCCCGAAAAGACGGAATACTGGCTCAAAAGGATTTGTACCGAGGGCTTCTCGTGGAAGGATGACGGATTCCCCGGTGACGAGGACAACGGCTCAATGGCTGCGTGGTATATTTTCTCCTGCCTTGGTATATACCCCGTTTCTCCCGGCAAGCCGATTTACACCAACTGCAAGCCGATGGTAAACAACATAAGAATCCTCGGTAAAAAGGTTGACTTCACAAAGTATGGCAATATTATTACGTATGATGAGATAATGAAAGAGATTGAAAAATAAAAGCAAACGCTGTATGTCACAGGGCATACAGCGTTTTGTATATTTAACCAAAAATAACACCTAAACCTTGGTATATAATCGCATTGAGTTTTGCGCTTTAATTTGATAAAATCTTTTTATTACTTATAAAGGGGATATAACTATGAAATTCAAAAGAGTAATAAGCATCTGCCTTGTTCTCACTATGCTGTTTTCGTTCACAGCCTTTGCGGCTGACCCGGACAGCGTAGCAGGCTCTGCTTACACACCCGACTACGACACCGAAACACCGGTTATCATCGTACACGGTATGAGCCAGAACAACACTTACCTTGTAGACGAAGCAGGCAACTGGGTGCCTGACGAGACAGGCTACGTTACAGGCTGGCCGCTCGAAATCGACGTTATGCCGCTTCTCAAGCGTGCTCTGCCCAATATGCTCGCTTCAATCGTTACAAGAAGTAACGTCGGTCTGACTCAGGCTATGTACGAGGGCACATACAACGCACTGAGCCTTATCGAAAAGGATAACGACGGCAAGTACGTCAATAACATCGTAACACCCTGCTACGAAATGCCTATGAGCGAGCTTCCCGAAGCTGTAAGAGAAGAGTATTACACCTTCCTTCCGATTCAGGAGCTGAGCGAAATCATCGGTGAGGATGACGTTTATTACTTCGGCTACGACTCACTCGGTGACGTAATGTACGAAACAGAGAAGCTTCATCACTACATTCACGACGTTGTACTTCCCAAGTCACCCAACGGTCAGGTAAAGCTTTGCCACATCAGCCTTGGCGGTACAATCGCAATCAACTACCTCGAGACCTACCCCGAAGATTACGATATCATCAAGAAGATGGTTTTCGTAATTCCTGCTATTGACGGCTCCGATATCATCGGTGACCTTCTCACAGGCAACCTCAGCGTTTTCTATGATGACGATACTCTTTACGAGGACCTTCTTGTAACACTCCTCGGCGATACATACCTTGCTTACCTTCTCAACATAGTTCTTCGCATTCTTCCCGATGACGTTCTCAAATCCGCTCTCGGCGGTCTTGCAGACGGTCTTGTTGATATTGCTGCACTTCGCTCAACAATGATCTGGGCACTCTGCCCCGATGAGTATTACGAAGAGGCAAAGGCAAAATGGCTTGACGGTAACGACGACCTCAAGGGCATTGCCGAAGACGTTGCATACTTTATGAATGCAAGAGCAAACTTTGAAGAAAACCTTAACGAGCTTCGTGAAACAGGCTGTGAGGTATTCGACGTTGCCTGCTACGATATGAACCTTTTCCCGCTTTGCAAAAACTACAGAACAAAGAACGCTGACCGTGTTATTCACGCCGCATCACCCTCAATGGGTGCAACGTTTGCTGACCTCGGCACAACACTCGGCGATGATTACAAGGCAGCAGGCACATACTGCGATGACCCCACCCACAACCACCTTTCACCCGACGGTGTAGTTGACGCAACAACAGGTCTTCTGCCCTGCACTACCTGGTACTTCAAGGCACAGGCTCACGAGCAGCTGCCGCAGAATGACGTTGCCCTCACTCTCGCAATCAGAGTTATGGCTGACAACAATATGAAGAACGTTTACTCAAACCCTGCATTCCCGCAGTTTAACGAAGGCAGACTTACATTCAACGCACTCGAAAACATCGAGGCTTGGAACGAAGCTGACAAGAGCGGAATCAGTGCAGAAAACGTTGCCGCAGTTGAAGCAGCAGTTGCAAAGGTTGAAGCGCTGTACGACAACACAATCGTTGACCAGGCTGCATGGAACGAAGCTGACGCTGAGCTTGAGCAGGCACTTGTAGCCGCCGGTGTAATCGCAGACGAAGCACCGACAGCAGTAGAAAACGTATTCACAACAATCCTCAAATATCTCAATAAGAGCGTGAATATCATCTTTAAGAATTTTTAAAAGATAAACAAATTAAAACGACCTCCTTGTATTGGGCAACACCATTACAAGGAGGTCTATGTTTTACTGTTTAAAATTACTTTTTCATTTCCATATACGGTATAAATTCAAACCCTGATTTTTTATAAACACTTACCGCTCTTTCGTTTTCTTCCTCGACTTCAAGGCGATATACCGAATTCGGATACTCATCTTCAATAAAATTCAGAAAAAGACTTCCGAGCCCTGCGCCTCTGTACTCATCTTTAATATATAAGTCCTCAATCCATATACAAGGCTTTCCAAACTCCGTAGAAAAGCTTTTTGCAATCATACCATATCCCTGTATTTTGTCTGCATCTTCAAAAACATATCCTACAAGATAAGGACTGCCACTGATACAAGCATTGACATCTGATTCAAATATTTCATCCGAACCGTTGCTCAACACTGCAGGAGAAGTATAGAAATCTCTCATCATTTCAATAACCTGAGTCCTGTCCTCTTCTCTCATTTTTCTGATTGTGCTTCGCAATTGATTGCCCCCTTTGGCAAGCTGTTATTTGGCATTTTATAACTTAGCTCGATAAATTTGAATTTACTATAAAAAGTTAAAAGCAGTAATATTTTATTTCCATTCAAGCGATGCTATCGAAACACAGCCTTTATGCGGCACGGGCTTATCAGTCCAGCCGAAGCTTGTTATGCCGTATAAATGCCAATCGCCATCCGAACCTTTTACTATAGTGTGGTCATTGACATAGTTACCGTATTTTTTAGGCTTGAACAAGATTCTCCATTCGTTGGAAATATAAGGAGTTTTCATGTTTTCGCTCCTCCCGATTGATAAACAGGAACTTATACGATTCAAATGCTCTTTCAGAAATTATCGGCAGCGCTTATGCGCAGAACCATATCTGTTGCCTGCGGTCTGTCGCCGATATAATATGTGCCGAATCTCGTGGCGGTAAATTCGTATTCTTCGGAGTATTCACCGCTGATAGGATCAAACCACTGATATGTATAGCTTGCGTTCGGAACAAGGTTTCCGACTGTGCCTGTTTTGATTCCGCCGTAAAACCTGGTGTTTGCGTTCTGAGCAACGGCATTATCGGTGAATGAATAGAAATAAACAACGATTTCTGTGTTGGTTTCGTTGCTTGCATAAGCGTAATAAACGTTGCTTGCAGGCACGAAATAAGCCTTGTTGTTAAACCTCGGAATAAGATTGTGCCACTCGTTGCTCTCAAGGAAATCACGCATATATCCGACCTGATACGAACTCTCATACTCGAGCGCATCCTGCCACGTTGCGTTGATTTTTTCTTCGCTTGTTATTGTATCAACACCGTCTGAACTGTCAGTGTCTTCGCTATAAACGTTGAGGTAGCTCCAGGTATCCTGACCACCCCAACCGTAGCCGTACATACCGTTCAGATACGCTGTCCAACCCTGCATTCTTGAGCCGAAATTCTTTGTCCAGAGGTAGCAATACTGACCCTCGTAATTGATTGCGGGCTTACCCTGCGAATTATACCAGCAGTCTTTTTCAATACGGAAATCGCTTTGTTCCGTTTTTGAAGTATGCCATTGAACGGCATAGAAATTATGCGACTTTACATCTCTGAAGGCTGACGGCATAGCATCTTTAAAATAAACCTTGCATTCATCCGTTGCACCTTCGCCACTGCCGTAAACCGATGTCGAGCCAACGTTTTCCATATGAGCCGAAAGCGGATGGTCATAAGCATCGTATTTTGCAATATATTCTGCAACAAGCTTGTAAGGGTTGTTATCCAATCCCCATTCGGGGTGGTTGGTTTCGCTCCAATAGAAATCGTTATCTACCTCCTGACCGAGAGTCCAGACAACGGGATAGGCACCGTATCTTGCAACCCAGTAACGGCAGGCTTTTTCAATGTAAGCTTTTGCCGAATCGGAAGGCTCGCTGCCGTTGAAACCGCCATTGTTTGAAATCATAGGCTCGATAAAATAGGAGAAGAAGAACTGTGCATTTGCGTGCACAAGACCATGTTCGGCAATTACCGCAAACTTCTCGTCATAGTCTGCAAGACCTGCCATATCTTCTTGAGTTATGCCGTTTGTGAAATCAAACTTTGCACCGATAGGCTCGCTCTGATACACGGTAAAGCCCTGTGAAACACGCTGATCACAGATTGTTTTAACCATATCAACTGTTTCGTCACCGAGACTCCAATGAGTATCGCCAAGCCAGAAAAACGGTGTTCCGTCATCGTATGTAAAATACTTTTCACCTGCGTTTGTTGTGATAAAGCCGTGCTTATAAATATCGTATTCACCACTGTATTCCGAACAGATAACCTTACCTGTTCTGCCGTTGAGCGAAATATTGCTTTCATCTGTGCAGACAGTTCTGAAATACCACTCACCTGCTGACGGACAAGCAAAGCGGATTTTCCAAACGTTACCGCCATCCCAGAAAGCGGGGATTTTATAAAGTCTGCCATTGCCCCAGAGGAGAAGCTCAACATCGACGTCACCAAACGGGTCGGCATATGATTTCTCACTCTCAAAAACAATTTCATTTGCAACCCATGTCCGGGCACTTAACGTCTGTTCGGGATTCTCAATCGGCTCGCCGTTATATTCAAACCACGAATGAGGATTAATGGTTGCAGACGGAACGTTGGTTTCGTCTGCACCTGTGATATTGTTGATTAATTTTGCCAAGTAATTTATAACGATGCCTGCAATTTCTTCCACTGTGTTTATTATTGCAGGTGTCCCCTCACCTGCTCCGTCTGAAGCAAATGATGTGAGTGTAGCAGATGAAAACAACATCGCAACGCAAAGAAGCAATGAAATCTGTTTTTTGAATTTCATAATTACCTCCGTAAATCGGAATTTGTTGTTCAATACAAAGCAGGAATCTTGCTTAACAAACGCTCGAAGAGCTGATAACATTGCGGACAGATATCTTGAAAAAAAGATAAAACACGACGCCAAAACGTGGCAAGTGAATCGCGCATATCTTTTACAAAACGCTCGAATTTCGTGAGTCGGTTGCTCTCGTCATAGCCGTTTTTATCTTTATAGACACGAACATAGTCGATAAGCCATTCAATGGGATATTCATTTTCGGGTTCATCCCAACCGCTGAAATCCGAATTTATATACATTGAAAGAATCATACACATTCTGTATTGCGGCGATTCTGTTGTTTGCGCAACTTCTTTTCCGTCAACATAAAAGGTTATCCCTTCGGGTCTCCAGTCCATAGCATACGTGTGGAATTCGTTCACATAACCCGTGGGTTCTCCGTCCAATTCAACCTTGCTTGCCCATTCATTGAGATCAGGGTCATCCCAAGCATGAACTTTAGGTTCAAACACTCCCGGTGATTTGAAGAAGGTTTCCAACACGTCTATTTCACCGTTCTGAACAGAATCTGTTGCGTCAGTATCATCCTGAGCACCGATAAGCCACCATGCTGCGTATCCGCCGCCGGCTGTGTCGGGCATTTTCATTCGTATCTCAAAGTAGCCGTACTGTGTAGCATAGCCTTCAAAAGGCTCAACTTCCATTTGTTGAGCACCGCCCGGATGCAGATAATTCTTTTCCCAGGTCTGAATACCGTTTGCTATCCATAAAAGGTTGTCGGGGTCTGCCGAACCGGGCTGACCGCCAAAATAATCGGGCGAATCTTTTGTGATATACAGATTCAGACAACCGTTCTCGATTTTATATCTTGCAGAAGAACCTTCTTTATTTGCTGTGCAGTGAGGCAAATATTGCGGCAACCAATACTCTGTATTTAAATTGCCGTTATTAAATTCGGTGCTGAAATCAAGCACATAACCTTCTTTTTCAGGAGCACTTTCTTCAGCAGATGCGATTGACACCGAGCCGATCAACATAGCTGAAACGAGCAAAAATACAATGCTTTTTCTGAACATGATTTTTATCCTTTCGTGCAAGTTCTTATTTGTCAGTTAATTCAAGTGTTTTTGAATAAAAATTTTTTATCTGCATCTTTGTTTTAAATCAATATATTATTGCTTTGGAGATATAAGTATTGCATCTAATTGATTTATACAACAATTCTTTTTCCTTTTTGACATCTTCACCGGATAAGGAGTTAAGAGTTCCCAAAAAAGTTCTCGTTCTGAATCATTCATTTGCTTTTACCCCTTTGAGAATATAGTAATTATAACATATTAATTTTTCATAGTAAAGAAAAGCTCTTGTTGTTATATTTCAACAACAAAAAAACTCCTGCTCATTTGATGAGCAGGAGTTGATATTTTGCTTAATTGAGGCTCTTCATTGTGGGGAAGAGCAGGACGTCGCGCATAGCGGAAGAATCGGTAAGGAGCATACACATTCTGTCGATACCGAAGCCGATGCCGCCCGTGGGGGGCATACCGTACTCGAGAGCTGTGAGGAAGTCCTCATCAGTTGTGTTAGCTTCGTCGTCACCCTGTGCAAGAAGTGCTTCCTGAGCCTTGAAACGCTCGCGCTGGTCCATAGGGTCGTTAAGCTCGGAGTAAGCGTTTGCCATCTCCCAGCCGTTCATAAAGAACTCGAAACGCTCAACATAGTCGGGGTTGCCCGGCTTTTTCTTTGTAAGCGGAGAAATCTCAATCGGATGATCCATAACGAATGTCGGCTGAATGAGGTGATGCTCTGCATACTCTTCAAAGAAGAGAGCGAGGATATCGCCCTTGCCGTGACGCTTCTCGTACTCAACGTGGTGCTTGTCTGCAAGCTCGCGAGCCTGCTCAAGAGTTTCAACCTCGTTCCAGTCAACGCCTGCATACTTCTTGACAGCGTCAACCATTGTGATACGCTCGAACGGCTTGCCGAGATCCATCTCAACACCGTTGTATGTTACCTTTGTTGTGCCGAGAACTTCCTGTGCAACAAAGCGGTAAAGATTCTCGGTAAGATCCATCATACCGTTATAATCGGTATATGCCTGGTAGAGCTCCATAAGAGTGAACTCGGGGTTGTGTCTTGTGTCGCAGCCCTCATTACGGAAAACTCGACCTATTTCGTAAACACGCTCCATACCGCCGACGATAAGGCGCTTGAGGTAAAGCTCAAGTGAAATACGAAGCTTGAAATCCTCATCAAGAGCGTTGTGATGAGTCATGAAAGGTCTTGCAGCAGCACCGCCTGCATTGCTGACAAGAATAGGTGTTTCAACCTCGATGAAATTCTCAGTTTCAAGATATTTTCTGATCGCACGTATAATTGCGGAGCGCTTATAGAAAGTATCCTTAACCTCGGGATTCATAATGAGGTCGAGATAACGCTGACGGTAGCGTGTATCGGTATCGGTAAGACCGTGATACTTCTCTGCAAGGGGAAGAAGTGACTTGGAAAGAAGGCGGATCTGCTGAGCGTGGACAGAGATTTCACCGCGACGTGTGCGGAAAACAAAGCCCTTGACCTCGACGATATCGCCGATATCCCACTTCTTGAACTCAGCAAAGTTTTCTTCGCCGATGTCGTTGATACGAACGTAAATCTGCATACGGTCGGAACGATCACGGATATCGATAAAGTTTGCCTTACCCATATCGCGCCATGTCATAATACGGCCACAGATTGTAACCTCGGAGTTTTCAAGCTCCTCAAATCTTTCATTGATCTCGGCAGCAGTAATTGTCTGCTCAGCGAGTGTTATTTCAAACGGGTCCTTGCCTGCCTGCTGAAGTGCTTCAAGCTTTTCGAGGCGGATAGCTCTCTGCTCGTTTTCGCTCTTTACTTCTTCTTCGGGAGTAAGGATGATATTTTCTTCTGCCATTGTGATTATCCTCTCAAGTAAAAATACTTACTTTATGATTTTTGCGATCATATAGCTGAATACGCCGCCGGGTGCTTCAACCTGAACAACGTCGCCCTCTTTTTTGCCCATAATGACTTTACCTACGGGAGACTCAGCTGAGATGTAGTTTTCGTCCTTTGAAGACTCGTTTTCACCGAGGATTACGTATTCCTCTTCCTCACCGTCTTCAACATCCTTAAGTGTGATAACAGAGCCGACGTGAACAGCATCAAGCTCAGCATCGCTGATGATGATAGCATCCTTGAGAATATTCTCAAGCTCTGTGATACGTGCTTCGAGACGACCCTGGTCGTTCATAGCCTCATCATACTCTGCGTTTTCTGAAAGGTCACCGTGTGAACGTGCTTCCTTGATATCCTCGGCAGCTTTGTTTCTGCCTTCAGTCTTGAGGTATTCGAGCTCTTCAGCAAGTTTTTCGTAGCCCTCTCTGGTAAATTCCTGTGCCATTTATCCGTCAATCCTTTCAAATTGATTTTTGATTATATTAGAATTCATAATATTATATAATATAGACCAGTTAATGTCAAGAAAAACATTTTTAAACAGACATCACGCTTTAACACTGTAAATTTTTAAAATATTTCATTGATTTTATTGATTCACTGTGGTAAAATACTTTCAAATATCATTTCGGAGGATTATTATGCCCCACAACATCAGAGAAGACGACAACATAAAATTCCTTATCGAGGCTGTTCTCGAACTTCGCAACCTCGAAGAAGGTTATGACTTTTTTGAAGACCTTTGCACAATGACCGAGCTTAAGTCAATGTCACAGCGTATTGTTGTTGCAAAGATGCTCCGCGATAAAAGAGTATACAGCGAAATCGTAAAAGAGACAGGTGCAAGCACTGCTACAATCAGCCGTGTTAACCGCTCACTCATCTACGGCTGCAACGGTTACGATGAGATTTTCAAGCGCCTTGCCGAAAAGGGCGACAAATAAGATGAGCGGATACAGCTTTTTTTCAAGCGTTTATGACACACTGACCGAAAATGTTAATTATGCCGCACGTGCTCAGTACATTGCCGACCTGCTTGCCGAAAACGGTATTACGGGCGGCATTTTGCTTGACCTGGCTTGCGGTACGGGTACGCTCAGCGTTGAGATGTCAAAGCGTGGCTACGAAGTAATAGGTGTCGATGCAAGCGGAGAAATGCTCAGCATTGCGATGAACAATGCCGCAGAAAGTGAACAGAGCATTATGTTTCTGTGTCAGACAATGCAGGAGCTTGATCTCTACGGCACGATAAATGCCGCAATCTGCACACTCGACAGCATAAATCACCTGACCGATGAGGATGATGTGCAGACAGCCTTTGACAAGGTTTCCCTCTTTACAGAGCCGGGCGGTATATTTATTTTTGACATCAATACCGTATACAAGCACCGCAACGTACTTGCCGACAACACGTTTGTATATGACCTTGATGACGTGTACTGCGTATGGCAGAATACGCTCGACAAATCGAGTAACACGGTACAGATTGACCTTGACATTTTTGAAGAGATAGAAGAAGGCATATACGAGCGTATGCAGGAAAGCTTCTGTGAGCGTGCCTATCCGCTGACCGACATAAAAACTATGCTGACAAAGGCAGGTTTTGAAACGGTTGCGGTATACGACGAGCTGAGTCACGATGCACCGCAGGAGAATTCAGAAAGACTATTTGTAATTGCGAGGAAAAAGTAAATGGGCAGAATTATAAGAAACATATCTACTACCGGCGAAGTTATGATTATGGCTGTTGACGCAACAGATATCGCCGAAAAAGCACAGCAGATTCACAAGACATCCGCTGTCACGTCCGCCGCTCTCGGCAGACTGCTTGCCGCCGCATCAATGATGGGTGATATGCTCAAAGGCAAGGACGATACACTGACCCTCAGAATCAACGGTGACGGCCCTGCAGGCTCGATCATAGCCGTTTCTGACAGCAGCGGTAACTGCCGCGGTTACGTTGCTAACCCTGTTGTTGAAATTCCGCTCAACGGTAAGGGCAAGCTTGACGTTTCAGGTGCAATCGGTAACGGCACACTAACCGTTATGAAAGACCTCGGTCTCAAAGAGCCATACATCGCACAGATGCAGCTTGTATCGGGCGAAATTGCCGAGGACATCACAAGCTACTACGCAACAAGCGAGCAGACACCCACCGTATGTGCACTTGGTGTACTTGTCAACCCTGACCTTTCAATCAGAGCCGCAGGCGGATTTCTGATTCAGCTGCTCCCCTTCACAAGCGAAGAAACAATCGACGCTGTTGAGAGAGGACTTGAAGGGCTTCCGTCAGTTACGCAGATGCTTTCAGCAGGTATGACACTTGAAGAAATATGCAAGCGTGCACTGCCCGAGTTTGAGCTTGACCTGCTTGACGAGAGCGCACCTGAATACAAGTGCAACTGCTCAAGAGAGCGTGTTGAAGCAGCACTTATCACAACCGGCAAAGCAGAGCTTGAAGATATGGCAAACGACGAAACCACAAGTGTAAACTGCCACTTCTGCGACAAGGTATACACCTTTACAAGCAAAGATATGCTCACTCTTGCAAAAAGAGCAACCGAATAAAATCTATATAGTAAAACAGAAAGGAAAAAAATTCCTTGCTGTTTTTTTATTTCTACTTCCTTTTAATCTTTTACAAAAACAAACTCTTTGCCATCGGTTTTGCATACGCAGGTGTCACCGGGATTGATTCTGCCCTCGAGAATCTCTTCAGAGAGCTTATCTTCAATCTTTGACTGTATTGCTCTGCGCAGAGGTCTTGCACCGTAGACGGGGTCAAAGCCTGCATCGGCAATACTGCTGACAGCCGCAGAGTCAAAACTGATTGCAATACCCATCGAAGCAACACGCTTTGCAAGTGAATCGAGCATACGCTTTGCAATCTGCTCGATATCATCCTTCAACAGTTTGCGGAAAACGATTATATCGTCAACTCTGTTGAGAAACTCGGGACGGAAAGCGTTTTTGAGTTCACCCATTACCGCCTCTTTGATTCTCTCATCACTCATCGAGCCGCCTTTTTCACTGCCGAAGCCGAGAGAAGATGAGCCACTGCCTGCAATCTGCTTTGCACCGATATTGGACGTCATAATTATGATGCAGTTTTTGAAATCGACCTTTCTGCCTTGAGAATCGGTGAGAATACCGTCATCGAGAATCTGCAGAAGCATATTGAAAACGTCAGGATGAGCCTTCTCGATTTCGTCAAAAAGCACTACCGAATAGGGCTTGCGACGCACACGCTCGGTAAGCTGACCACCCTCATCATAGCCGACGTAACCGGGCGGTGAACCGACAAGACGTGACACCGTATGCTTCTCCATATATTCAGACATATCAAGCCTTATCATTGCGTTTTCGTCGCCAAACATTGAAGCGGCAAGTGACTTGCAAAGCTCGGTTTTACCCACACCTGTTGGGCCGAGGAATATGAACGAGCCCGTAGGTCTTTTCGGGTCTTTAAGCCCTACCCTGCTGCGACGAATCGCACGCGATACTGCTTTGACAGCTTCATCCTGACCGACAATACGCTCGTGAAGTTCACTCTCCATATTGAGAAGTCTGCGACTTTCTTCCTGGGTCAATTCAACTACAGGTACACCTGTCCAACCCGAAACAATTTCGGCAATATCGTTTGCAGTCACTTCACCTGCAGTGCCCGAGCTTCTCTGCTGCCAGCTGTCCTTTTCTTCTCTGAGTTTAAATTCAAGCTCCCGCTTTCTGTCACGCAGAGATGCGGCACGCTCAAACTCCTGCGAATTTATCGCATCAGCCATTTCATCCGTCAACGATTTTATCTGCTCTTCAAGCGCTTTAACATCAGGCGGAGCTGTAAAGGCACGAAGCCTTACACGTGAACCTGCCTCATCAACAAGGTCAATCGCCTTGTCGGGCAGAAAACGGTCGCCGATATAGCGTACAGACATCTTGACAGCAGCTATAATCGCTTCGTCTGAGATTCTTACTTTATGGTGCGCCTCGTATTTATCACGCAGACCTTTGAGGATTTCTATCGCTTCTTCCTCGCTCGGCTCACCTACCGTAACAGGCTGAAATCTTCTTTCAAGTGCGGCATCTTTTTCAATATGCTTGCGGTATTCAGCAAGCGTAGTTGCACCAATAACCTGAATTTCACCTCTTGCGAGTGAAGGTTTAAGGATATTTGCGGCATCTACCGCACCCTCTGCCGAGCCTGCACCGATAAGCGTATGAAGCTCATCAATAAACAGTATAACGTTGCCGCATTTGGAGACCTCTTCGAGTGCGGCTTTTATACGCTCCTCAAAATCTCCTCTGTACTTTGTACCGGCAACCATACCCGTAAGGTCTAGCGAAATAATACGTTTATCTGAAAGCGTTTCGGGCACTTCGCCTGCAACAATTTTAAGTGCAAGCCCCTCTGCTATTGCGGTTTTGCCGACACCCGGCTCACCTATAAGACAGGGGTTGTTTTTTGTTCTTCTGGAGAGAATCTGTATTACTCTTTCTATCTCTTCTTCTCTGCCGATTACAGGGTCAATTTTATTCTGTGAGGCAAGGCTTGTAAGCTCCCTGCCGAATTGGTCGAGCGTCGGTGTTTCGGATTTCGCACCCTTTTCGCCGTGCTTTTCTTTGCCCTGTTTCGGGTTGTTTCCGTTTACGGCTTTCAGCGTATCGCTCAGCACGTCGGATGCCGACACACCGAGCTTGCCGATAATATTAACTGCACAGTTTGATCCTTCCTTTATAAGCGACATAAGCAGATGCTCTGTGCCTGTATAACTGTGCCCCATTGAACGAGCCGCCGCAATAGCAAGTTCAATTATATACTTGAGTCTTGGTGTAAAATCGTCAGGAATCAGCACCGTAGGTGTGCCTACCCCTATTGTTGATTTAAGGACGTTTTCAACGTCATCACTGCCTATGCCCCTTGCGTTAAGAGCAAGGCAGGCGGCACCGCCGTCACTGCGAAGCAGACCTGCAAGCAGATGCTCACTGCCTACGTAGCTGTGCCCCATGCTCTCTGCAACCTCAATCGCACTGTTGAGTGCGGCATTTGCCTTTTCTGTAAAACCTGTAAACTTGTACATATAAAATCACTACTCCTTCATAGCAGGCTGATAACAGCCTGCAACGATATAAATCCCTTACGGGATTTTCGATATATCCTTTAATATATGCGAAAACATTATATTAAAAGATTCGATATGTTGCTTCGCAACGCGATATGCACTGCGGTGCGCAAGGATTTATATCATATCGCAGGCGAATGAAGTGAGCCTATATCGTAATCGAATGAAATGAGATTATATCGCATTTGCCGTCAGGTAAATATATCGTCAAACCTTCCTTTTTCAAATACTTGCTCCCTGCCTGTGATTTAAGCCAGCGCCTCCCTTACCGCTTTGGCTCTTATTTCGTCACGCTTTGACGCTTCGAGGTTACTTCCCTCTCTTGCGTTAATCGTAGCTGGCTGCATATCAACCATAAGCTCACTGAGCTTTTCCATACTTACATCTATAATTCCCTGAGCAACGCCCAGACGCACAAGTGAAGCAAGCTGCATAAACTCCTCACCGCTGAGAAGTCTTGCACTTCTCAGAATACCGAGTGCACGGAAAATCTTATCCTCCCACACGGGATTCTGAAGCATCTGTGCTCTTATTGCAAGCTCCTGAGCTACAAGCTGCTGAGCGATTGATTTGAGATTGCTCAGTGCCGTTTCTTCGCTTATACCAAGGGTTACCTGGTTGCTCAGCTGATACATATCACCGCTGGGTGACGTACCCTCACCGTAAGCTCCTCTTATGATAAGACCGAGCTTTGATACGGTTGCGGCAATTTTGGTAATCTGACCGCTTTTGCCAAGACCCGGCAGATGAAGCATAACAGATGCTCTCATAGCTGTGCCGAGGTTTGTTGGGCAGCGGGTAAGGAAACCGATACGCTCATCAAACGCAAGCTTGAGCTTTGAAGATATTGCGTTATCTATACTGTCTGCACGCTTATAGGCACTGTCGAGTGCAAGACCAGACTCCATAACCTGAAGGCGGATATGGTCCTCTTCGCAAAGCATAATGCTGACCGATTCATCATCGGAGAGCAGAAGCGCTCTGCCGCCTACCGAGCTTGCAAACTCAGGGCTTATCAGATGGCGTTCAGCAAGCGAAATTGCCTGTGCTCTGGTAAGACTTTCCATTTCAATATAGCTGAGGTCTTCGTCACACCCGCCGAGAAGTGCATCGCGCACAAGCTCGTTGACCTGTTTCTTACCTGCTGCACTGAGCTTTGCAGGGAAAGGATAATCCTCAAGGTTTCTTGCAAGGCGGATTCGTGTGCTGACTACAACCTCACTCTTTTCGCCGCCTCCTATATACCACTTACTCATGCGTTTTCGCCTCCTTCCATATCTCTGATTTCGTCACGGAGCTTTGCCGCAAGCTCAAACTCCTGCTTTTCAACTGCATCCTGCAGTGCCGATTTAAGCTGTGCTATACGCTCCTCTTTTGTAGGCTCACTCTTTTCTTCAACGGTTACTTCAATCTTCTTGCCCGAGTGCAATGCTCTGCCGTGAATTCGCTCAATTGACGGTGCAAGCTTGTCGAAGAAAAGTCTGTAACACTCTGCACAGCCTACCTGGCTTTCTCGCACAATGTCATTGAACGAGTTACCGCATTTCGGGCAACGCACAACCTTTGTGCCGAGTGCCTTTTTGCTCACGTCACCGAGCAGATCACCGAAGAAATCGCTCAGACTCAGCGGAGCAAAGCCCGAAAACATATCCGTGTAACCAAGATCACCTGCACAGCGTGCACAGAGGTGATGCTCTGTTGTGTCGCCGTTTACGACACGCTTGATGTGTGTGGTTGCCTGTGCCTTACCGCAATTCTGACATACCATAATTAATACTCCTCCTTTTAATTTATAGTCTGCAGCAGCATCTGTTTGAATACCGCCGCTCTAACTCTGTCTCTCTGCTGCACCGAAAGCTCACGGTAACAGCTGTCAAGCACTGCCGCTAACATAATTTTGGCTGTTTGTGTAGGAATTATATCAGCATTAGCCAAATTGATTATATGCGCACGTGCCGTCTTTTCATCAATCTCTGCACCGATGTGATTTATAACGTGCATTACAAGCGCACCCGGTGTGCTGTGAGTAGCACGTGTGATACGGATATAACCTCCGCCGCCTCGTCGGCTTTCAACTATATATCCCTGCTCGGGCGTAAAGCGTGAAGCAATAACGTAGTTAATCTGGCTCGGCACACAGCCTACAGTCTGTGCAAGCTCGTTACGCTGCATCTCTGCACAGCCGTCAGCCTCGAGCATATCCATAATAAGCTTTGCGATAGTGTTACTGATATTCACTTCGCTCACTTCCTTCCTGAAATTGACTTTGACTTTCTTTGACCTTGACTGTATTGTAACTCTTTTTGATTTTTCCGTCAAAGGTCAATAAAAGTCAAATAGATTTCATTTTCGCCGATTTTTGAAATCAGCTCCCGTTTTCTCGCTTTTTCTTTGATTTTCTTTATTTTTGACTTTCTTTGACCTTTGAGCAAAAGTCAAACACCGCAACCCCATACAAGCGGGATTGCGGTGCACGCAAACTCTAAAATATTGACCTTTTGATTATTCCTCGTCAGTGTTGCGCTTGCGAAGCACGAAAGCAAGGGCACCTGAGCCGCCCATTACTGCAACTGCTGCAGCAACCGCACCGAGTGAAATACCTGTATCGGGAATCGGGCTGTTTTCTGCATCGGGATTCTCTTCGGGCATCTCTTCAACATTGTTGTCTGAAGGCACTGTTGTAGAGGGAGCTGACGAACCGCCGCCAAAGAGAAGCTTGTTCAACCAATCGAGCAGGTCACTTGAAGCAAGACCGTTGATGATATCGCCGTAACCGAGACCCATTTCCTCAAGCTTACCGTAAAGAGCATCTGCATAGGCAGGAATATCTTTATAGCTCTCAATTCTCGGCAGACCGAGTGCCTCGTTGATATCGTTGAATGCATCCTTTACCTCTTCAAGGTCGATTTTGCCAAGCAGGTTGACGATAAGAGATATTACGTCATCCTTATCGGGAGCCTTGGATGACTCCTCCTCTGAAGGAGCTTCGGAAGAATTCTCTTCGGAAGGATTCTCTTCATTTGTGCTCTCCTCAGGTGCAGGCTCTTCGCTTACTTCTTCGGATGTTGACTCTTCTGCAGACGGATTTTCGACAGTAGTGTTTTCCTGAGTACTCTCTTCCTCACCGTTTACGGCAAAGGCAACTGCAGAAAGAGAAAAACACATTACAGCCGCAATCAGCATCGCAATTAACTTTCTGATTTTCATTTGACTTTTCCTTTCTTTAATTTTTTGTACGAAACTCTTTCGTTCGACAAATAGATACTAACATCCGACAACATTCACCGTCAACGCACAAATAATGGAAAAGACTATCGGACAAAGCCGACGAGAACACACACAAGAATTCTAAGTAACTTTGAATAATTTCAAACAAAAAATCAGGAGGATTCAAAACAAATCTTCCTGATTTTTATAATAGCTTGTGTGTTTGTCACGTTTTTGCCCTCTCGCAGTACACATTGTACAGCTTCGGGGCAAATAACGTGCCATCTCGTCAACTTTCTCGAAGTCTTTTTACTGATAAGATTTAGTCAAAAAGTGTTCTTGTACCTGCATTATACTCCCACGGCACAAAGCCTGCATCAAGTGCGGGGCTGTTTGTTGCAAGAGTAAAGTCACGGTTTGCGGCATCTTTAAAGAGCGGATCTGTAAACACGCCGTTGTTGTAATAACCTCTGCCGACCATCATCGGAATACTCTTCCTGTCAAAAATCGACATTGAATAGCCGGAGGAAACGTTGCCGCCGTTTTTATAATCCCAATAAAGATTTGAGTTATCGACAAACCAATCAGATTCTATTGTGCGGGCATACATCATCGAGTTATCGGTAACAAGAATGTTGTTTTCAAGGAAGAGCGAATTGTGCTCTTCATGCCTGCTGACTATAAATGCACCCTCACCGCCGAAAGCAAAAATGTTGTTGCGGACAACATTATCTTCACCGTAGTGCTGGTGGAAAGTCTGTGAAGAGCAATCGTAAACAAGGTTGTTTTCAACAGTCATAAAGCTTGAGCCTTCGTCAAGGTAGATACCCCAACCGCCATAACCGTACTCACCCTCATCACAGCCGACGTTATAAATCACGTTGCCGCTGATAACAGTATCAGGCTGGATACCGAGGGTATAGATACCGCCCATATCGGAAAGCCATCCGTTACCGATATTATAGATAAGGTTGTTATTGATTTTTATATTATTTGTCGGGTTGTCGGAGTAGCCCCAGTTCCAACCGACAGATATACCCGTGTACCAGCCATCGTGAATTTCGTTATGCGAAAGCTCGCAGTTGATTGCATGGGTAAGAAGAATACCTATAGCATTATTGAAAATTCTGCCGTAGTTGCTGATATGGCAATCGGTTACGTTAATATTCTCTGTGCTTGCAGGCACTACAAAATCGCCGTGAATAAACACTGCGTTAGCACCGATTTCGTTAAAATAACATGACGTAACGTTACAGTTTTTGCTTGCCTTATCAAATTTGACAGCGGTATAAGATATGTTTTCAAAACGGCAATCTGTAAAATCAACACCTGTTGAATCGGCAATATAAACTGCGGCAGGAACTTCAAAAGCCGCCTGAGGATGAACACCGCCATACTCGATTATACCGATAAGAGGACTTGAAGCAAACATAGATTCATCAAAGAAAGCGCCGTCAATATGCTCCCAATCCGTATTTTCAAAGTTAATACCCCGGAATGAAATGTCGTTTGCGCCGTTCATTGTAATAAGCTGTTCGCACTCACCTGCGTAAAGCACGGTGTTTTCAACAGTGTCGCCTGCCTGCGGTATGTAGTAGAGCTTTTCTTCACTGCGGTCAAGATACCATTCACCCGGCAGAGAAAGTGCCTCTTTTACGTTTTCAAACACATAGTTGTCGTTGACTCTTATAGTCATTGAAGAAACTTTGGACACTTCAACTCTGCCTGTTGAGGCATTGACAGAGCTTACGGGCAGAATCTCATCACACCAGTAGTGCATAACTCTTACGTTAACGTCTCTGACGTTTGCGAAGTCAAGCACGTCTTCTGTGTGAGCAACAAAAGCTACAGTATGGGTAAAGAAATCGGGTGACCAGTCAGACGGAACACCGTCTTTGTTTACGGGGTCAGCAACCTTGAGCACACCTGTCTTAGGATAATTTGAGCGTGAAAGTCTTACGTTGCCTTTGAAAAGCGAACGAAAATAATCCGAATCATTTTCAACGGGCATATCGGTAACGAAAGCCTTTACACCGTTGATTGTGGTTTCGCTCCAGCTTCCGCCTATTTCCTTTGCACCACTGAAGCTGACATCCTCACCGGGATATGAACGGTAAAGAACATTTTCTTTGTCTTCAGCAGTAAAAGCAACAGTATTCTCTATTAAGTATGTACCCTCTCTGAACCAAACGGTAACAGTTTTGTCGGAAGCATTGTTCTTAACAAGTTCTTTTGCTTTCTCAAAAGTTTTAATCGGATTTTCGAGTGAGCCGTCGTTAGTATCATCACCGTCGGGAGATACAACAAGGTCGTACTCACCCATCACAAACTCACCCTCATCAAAAGCAGTTTTTTCCTGTGTGCTTACCTCAGGAAACTCGGGCACAATTGTCGGCTGGTTGAACATTACGTTAAACAGCGTAACTATTGAAGCAAACCAAGCAGCAATTTTCGCAAAAAAAGCATTCATAAATTCACACCTCGTTTGTTATTTTAATCTGACACATTTTCATTGCGTTCAGAGCATTTACGTGACTTTCAGGTGTGACACCTGCACAGCAGGCGGCGTCAACCTCAACCGGAACTTCGGGCAGAAAAGCCTTGATAATCATAGCATTTGAAATAACGCATATATCTGTACAAAGACCGATGAGCGTTATACTGTCAATCGGCTGTTTTTCATTCTCCGCTTTCAGCATTTCGCCAAGCTCAGATGAGCCGAAGGTAAGCTTGTCAACCGCAGGCTCTTTTCGCAGAGCGTCAAGCTCGGCACGGATTTGCCAGCCGTCGGTATCTCTGATACAGTGCTCAACGGGCAGGTTAGCACCCTCCTGAGTACCGAGATAATCTGCAAAGTGAGTATCTCTTGTAAAAATCACCCTGCCATCAAAATTCTCAATTTTCGACTTTACCGCAGGCACAATAGCCTGAGCTTCAGCTGTACCGAGTGCACCGTCAATAAAATCATTCTGCATATCTACAACTATAAGGAAGTTATTCATTTTTGCCTCCTAATTTATTATCAAAATCAATAATGCTCTTAAACTGTTCAATATGTTCAAAACCGGACGGAATATTTGAGAAGCTTATTAAATCATTTACCGTTTTATCTGTAAATTCAAAATCACAAGCCTCATGACTCCAAGTCTTATCCCATCCGCAGTTTTCACAAAAGCTAAATTGTTCTGTATAATATCCACCTGCAAAGCCGTTATAACATCTCTCCACTGCAATACGGTCAACTATGTGCATACGTCTTTCCTCAAGCAAGCTTTCAAACCACGCCACAGTATAGGCAGGCATATTCAATATTTCTTCAGCAGTATGCGGCTCTTTAGATATTTTTTCAGAAAGCACAACGAGATAACTTCCTGACAAAACACTTTCAAGCACAAGTGCACCATAAATATCCGACTTACAGCGATACCAGAACACTGTGCCTTTTTCGAGATGACCGGATTCTTTTTTGGGCACATGCACACGTTTACGAGCACTTCTGCGCGGTGTTTGCAATGAAGCGAGAAATCTATCAAGATTTTTCTTTCTCAATTTAATCTCAGCATCAGAAGCACCAAGTTCTCGGTAAAACTCAAGATTGCTACCACTTTCAATAATACAAGTTATTTTTTTCAAAATATACATTTCAGGAGCTTTACACATCCAGCAGGCCTTTGCAAGTGCAAAATATACATCATGCATTACAACGTCATCATCACTGAACTCTGCACGATACTTTGCAAGTAAATCCTGGACAATGCTCTCCGGACTATTGCCCTCGTCATACATTTCCATAAAGCTATCATAAACGGTGCAATATTCATCTGACTGAGCAATACCCATTCCCCAACATCCCATATTATCACCTCTAAATTTAATTATATCATTAAGGGTATAAAAACTCAACGACTGTTCAAATTTTTAACCGAATATATTTTAACTTTAACTATTGACAAATGTGCATTTTTGAATTAAAATATCAAATACTGTGTGAACAGCAATAGTTAAATATGCGGATATGGCGGAACTGGCAGACGCGCTAGATTCAGGTTCTAGTCGGGGCAACTCGGTGCAGGTTCGATTCCTGTTATCCGCACCAAAAATGCAGGTCATCTGATGATGACCTGCATTTTTTATAATATGATTGATTTTATTTCACCGTAATTTTAAAAAGTCTTGCACCGTGAGAATTTACCTTAGCTGAGAAAACATCTTTTGTAACGGTATATTCTTCGTGTGCCCACATATCACGCACGCTGTAATCAATGCCGCCGATTGAGATATCTGTAATATCAAAGCTGATTTCCCTTATCTCGTCGTCAGTGTTAAACAGAGCAACGTATTTGCAGTTCTCGCCTGTAGAAGTCCAGATAATTTCACCTTTACCGTCAGTTTCTTCACGTTTGAACTGCCTTGCGCCTCTTGAATTTTTGAGCATATCAATAAGCTCTCTGTTCTGAAGAAGTGAAAGGGTAAATTCATCGTTCTCTCTCATTTCGCCGCCCATCATAAGCGGAGAACGGAAGATACCCCAGAGAGTCATCATAGTTATCTGCTCATCGTGAGTAAATCTGGTATAACGGTTTCTGTATTCGGGCAGCTCTTCGGTGAGCTGAATTCTGCCGAGGGGAAGCATATCGCAATCCGGCCAAGCACCGGGCTGAACGTAATCCTGCCATGTGTAGCAACGCTCGAACATAGCGTAGAGCTTGCTCCATTCATCCCAGAAATCGCCTGTCATTCGCCACATATTTGCGTGAGCCGCAAGGTGCTCGTGCTCCCAAACGGGGGCAGGACCGGGAGAAAGACTGAGTACCATATCTCTGCCGCATTTATCAATAGCTTTTCTGAGCATTTCGATTTCTCTTCTTGCGGAATACGGATTGTCAGGATACATCTCAGTATTTGCTATATCGTCACACTTGATGTAGTCTACATCCCACGAAGCGTAAAGCTCGAAAAGCGAATCATAATATTCCTGAGCGCCCTTGGCATCGGGATTAACACCGTACATATCGGGATTCCAAAGACAGACAGAAGTCGGCTTTGCAATATCTTTTGCGGTAACACCTTCGCACTTTATTTTTGTGTTCTGATGTGCCGCCTGTCTCGGAATACCTCGCATAATATGTATACCGAATTTGAGACCGAGTGAATGTATGTAATCGGCAATCGGCTTGAAGCCTTTACCGCCTGCAGATGAGGGAAAACGCTCGACCGACGGAATAAGGCGTGAATATTCATCCATGCAAAGCGGAGCAAAGTAATGGTAGTAAAAGCTTTCTGCAGTAGGCTCTGACCACTGAATATCGCAAACAACATATTCCCAACCATAGTCCTTGAGATGCTCTGCCATATAGTCTGCATTAGCAAGCAGCTGTTCTTCGTTTACAGCCGCACCGTAGCAGTCCCAGCTGTTCCACCCCATAGGAGGAATAAGTGCTAATTTCTTATGCATATAAATTTACCTCTTTGTATAATTGTTTTTTTATTTATCAATACCTGTTATCTACTGCCGTGCCTACAGCTCTGAGAAGGGAATCCTCGTGGCTTGAGGGCAGGTCGCAGGTGTAGTGCCATATCATAACACCGCCAAAGCCGTTATCAATGGCGTGCTGTGTTTTTGCTTCAATGACATCGGGTGTATTGAACCAGAAATCCTTATCTGTATCGTTGCAGTGATACCAGCCGTTTTCGTCAATGCCTTCGTAACAGCCGTTGTAGCCGTACCAGTATGCCGATAAATCTGTCGGACGTGAATAGAAAGGAAGACCGATATTTACCTTATCAAGTGGCATACCGTAGATTCCTACCGTAGCGGCAACAGCTATAGTGTCCTCATAAGTTGCGTGCCTGCCTTCTTTGTCTACCATATCGTACACCATAACCTCAAACGTGTCGATTGCGGCTATAGCTGCGGGGATAAATTTGATATTCCAGTCACTGCCTGCAACGCCGAGTGTATATTTGTCACCGAGCTTTTTATCAAGCGATACAAGGAAATTGTTGTAATGTTTCCATGCGTTGCTTGAAAGAGGGTATTCATAGTCGAAATGAACACCGTCAAAATCATATTTGTCGAGTATAGCGATAATATTGTCCTCGAGCACACCGCTTGTGAAAGCCTTGTTGTATTCGTTGCTCTGTGCCTCCATCTGCTCTTCCCATACATCGGAGTCGGTTGTACCGCGAGGACCGAGCAGGTTGAGAGTGATGTTTACATCCCTCGTGCCGATGGCTTTACGTAGGTTGGCGAGCGCTGTTTCAAGCTTGACTTCGTCGTATACGACTTCACCCTGGCTGTTGAAGTCAGCCATCTCAAACAAAATAGCATCTGTTACTATATCAAAATCCTCAGGGTGAAGTGCACTTTCGTCCTGAATATAATCGCCTCTGACGTATGTTGTTACTTTGAAATCGTCAACCTTTTTCGTGACGTTTACATTTGAGATTCCCAGAAAGTTGGTTACAACGAGTATGAGTGAAGTGAAAAACGCAACTATTTGTTCGAAAAAAACTGCCATATCAACAGCACCTTTCTTTTTTTTATGCCTGAAGTGAAGCATACATTCTCTCAAGCTCGTTATAATGTGTGTAAGCTTCAGCCTGAGTGATGAGAATCTTTGCATCGTGATAGGGTTTGGTAGCTCTTGTGTAAATTGACTCTTTTTTGAGGTAAGCTCTGAG
>JAZRSU010000038.1:0-54391 GCA_045651645.1 Acutalibacteraceae bacterium | reverse complement strand
GGTGCAGCGGGCTTGAGCAGAACAACGCCTGCGCCAAACTTGCCGATAACCTCGTGAGGAATTGTTGTGCCCTTCAGAGATACTCTGAAGAGGTTCTTCTTAGCATCCTCAATGCCCTTACGGATAGCCTCCGGAACTTCGCCGGACTTGCCAAGGCCGAAGCCTACGAGACCGTTGCCGTCACCAACGACAACAAGTGCTGCAAACTTGAAGATACGACCGCCCTTAACTGTTTTGGAAACACGGTTAATAGTAACTACACGTTCTGTGAGTTCTAATGCCGATGCGTCAATTTTAGCCAAAGTTTTACCCTCCTTACTCAGAACTTGAGGCCACCCTCACGGGCGCCTTCGGCCAGTTCCTGAACACGGCCGTGGTAGATATAACCGCCTCTGTCAAAGACACAGCATTCGATGCCTTTTTCAGTTGCACGTTTTGCGAGCATCTCGCCAACCTTACGGGAAGCGGTCTTGTTTCCGCCATACTCTGCGAAATCCTTCTCAACTGATGAAGCTGCAGCGAGTGTTACGCCGTTAACATCATCGATGAGCTGAGCATAGATATGCTGAAGGGAGCGGAATACGCTGAGACGGGGGCACTCCGGTGTACCGGAGATTTTCTTACGCACTCTTGCGTGACGTGCGTCTCTTGCCTTTCTTGTTTCAGGCCTTTTAACCATTTCGTTTCAACTCCTTCAATCTTATTTACCCTTACCGGCTTTACCTTCTTTGCGGCGGATAACTTCATCAACATACTTGATGCCCTTGCCCTTGTACGGCTCGGGGGGACGCTTCTCGCGAACTTCCGCAGCAAACTGGCCAACCTTCTGCTTATCAGCGCCGGAAATGACGATCTTGTTAGGTGTGGGGCACTCAACTGTAACACCCCCGGGAGGAGTCATGTTAACGTCGTGTGAGAAGCCGAGCTTCATGCACAGTGTGCCTGCCTTAACCTCAACACGGTAACCAACACCGTTAACATCGAGCTCCTTCTTGTAAGCCTCGTTAACGCCTGTAACCATGTTAGCGATAAGTGTACGGGTAAGACCGTGAAGTGATCTGTTGAGCTTGTTGTCATCAGGACGAGTAACAGTGACGAAGCCATTGTCGAGCTCGACCTTCATATTGTTGTGTACGGTTCTTGTAAGAGTACCCTTGGGACCCTTTACAGTAACAGTGCTGCCGTCAATTGTAACTTCAACACCTGCGGGAACCGCGATGGGCATTCTGCCGATTCTTGACATTTTGCAGCACCTCCTTACCAAACGAATGCAAGGATTTCGCCGCCAACGTTGGCTTTGCGTGCATCCCTGTCAGTCATAATACCCTTAGAAGTTGAGAGGATAGCGATGCCGAGGCCTTTCATAACCTTGGGCATATCCTCGCAATTTGTGTATATACGCAGGCCGGGCTTGGAAACTCTGCGCAGACCAGTAATAACCTGGGACTTGTTGGGGCCGTACTTGAGGGCGATTTCGATCATGCCCTGCTTGCCGTCATCCTCAACCTTGAAGCTTTTGATATAACCCTCATCAACAAGAATCTGAGCAATTGCTTTCTTCATGTTGGACGCGGGAACTTTCACTGTATCATGCTTAGCGGAATTAGCATTACGGATTCTCGTAAGCATATCAGCGATTGAGTCAGTGATTTGCATAGCGTTACCTCCTTTGCAATTGCCTTACCAGCTTGCTTTCTTTACGCCGGGAATCTGGCCGTCGTGTGCCAGTTCTCTGAAGCAGATACGGCATACGCCGTACTTACGAAGATATGCGTGGGGTCTACCGCAGATCTTGCATCTGTTGTACTGTCTTGTTGAGTACTTAGCGGGTCTAGCCTGCTTTACTTTCATTGATGTCTTAGCCACAGTATTCCCTCCTTACTTCGCGAACGGAGCACCCATGAGTGTAAGCAGCTCACGAGCCTCTTCGTCTGTGTTTGCTGTTGTTACGAAGCAGATATCCATGCCTCTGACCTTATCGATCTTATCGTAGTCAATTTCAGGGAAAACAAGCTGCTCTTTGATACCCATTGAGTAGTTGCCTCTGCCGTCGAATGAGTTGGGGTTGATACCTCTGAAGTCACGAACGCGGGGAAGAGCGAGACCGAAGAATCTCTCAACGAACTCGTACATTCTCTCGCCTCTGAGTGTGACCTTTACACCGATGGGCATACCCTCACGAAGCTTGAAGTTTGCAACGGACTTCTTTGCCTTACAAACGATGGGCTTCTGACCGGTGATCTGTGAAATGTCGGATACGATAGCATCGATAGCCTTGGGGTTAGCGATTGCTTCGCCTGCTGCGACGTTAATGATAACTTTGTCAAGCTTCGGGATCTGCATGACGCTCTTGTAACCGAATTTCTTCATAAGAGCAGGCGCAATCTCGTTCTTGTACTGTTCTCTAAGCTGTGCCATTTCAGTCATGTCCCTCCCTTAAAATTCTGCTCCGCAATCCTGCTTCTTGCAGGTGCGTACCTTCTGACCTTTAACGTTGATCTTGCTGCCGGTTCTTGTGGGTCTGCCGCACTTGGGGCAGATAACCTGAACCTTGCAAGCGTAGAGTGCGCTCTCAGCCTTTACAAGGCCGCCGGGCTCACCCATTCTGCGGGGCTTTACGTGCTTGGTTACTACGTTAACGCCTTCGACGATAACCTTACCCTCTGAAGGGGAAACTTCCATAACCTTGCCGCGTGTGCCGCGATCTTTACCATTGATAACGACGACTTCGTCGCCCTTTTTAACGTGAAGTTTATTCATTGTCCAAGTACCTCCATCAAAGCACTTCGGGTGCGAGAGAGAGAATCTTGAGGAAATCCTTCTCACGAAGCTCTCTTGCTACCGGGCCAAAAATACGGGTGCCTCTCGGGTTCTTGTCTTCCTTGATGATAACAGCTGCATTTTCGTCGAAACGAATGTATGTGCCGTCATCACGGCGGATGCTGAACGCTGTACGAACTACTACAGCCTTTACAACATCACCCTTCTTGACAACTCCGCCGGGTGCTGCTTTCTTAACAGAAGCAACGATGATATCGCCTACGTGAGCGTATCTTTTCCTGGTACCGCCGAGAACACGAATGCACATAATTTCCTTTGCGCCCGTGTTGTCAGCTACTTTCAGGTAAGTCTGTTGCTGTATCACAGTGTTTGCCTCCTTACACTTGCGCCAAAATTATTTAGCTTTTTCGATGATCTCGACTACGCGCCATCTCTTGTCCTTGGACATGGGGCGAGTCTCCATTACGAGAACACGGTCGCCGATGCCACAAACGTTGTTTTCGTCGTGTGCCTTAAGCTTGATCGTGTTGTTGATGATCTTCTTGTAGAGCGGGTGCTGAATCTTGTCCTTAACAGATACGACTACTGTCTTATCCATCTTGTCACTTGTTACAATACCAACTCTTGTTTTTCTAAGGTTTCTTTCGCTCATTGAACTTGACCTCCCCTTCTTTAAGCCTCTGTGCCGTGAAGTTCGATATCACGCTGAACAGTCTTGATTCTTGCAATATCCTTCTTTACAGCACTGATGCGCATCGGGTTGTCGAGCTGATTAACGGCTTGCTGGAAGCGCAGTTTAAACAGCTCGTCCTTCAGCTCAAGCAGCTTAGCATCCAGCTCTTTAGCGGAAAGCTTTCTGATTTCACTGGCTTTCATTATTGCTCACCATCCGTTTCTTCTTTAGTTACAAACTTGCACTTAACAGGAAGTTTGTTTGCAGCGAGACGCATAGCCTCACGTGCTACAGCTTCGTCAACGCCGGCGACTTCAAACATAACTCTGCCGGGCTTAACAACTGCTACCCAATATTCCGGAGAACCTTTACCGGAACCCATTCGGGTTTCAGCGGGCTTCTCTGTGATCGGCTTATCGGGGAAAATCTTGATCCATACCTTACCGCCACGCTTTGTGTAACGTGTCATAGCGATACGGGCTGCCTCGATCTGGTTTGCTGTGATCCATGCGGGCTCGAGAGCAACAAGACCAAACTGACCGTAAGTAACTTTATTACCACGGTGTGCGGCACCCTTAAGGCGACCTCTGTGAACTCTGCGGTATTTTACACGTTTCGGTAACAGCATTATTTTGCTCCCCCTTCCCTACGAGGCTTGCGAGTGTCGTGAAGAACCTCGCCTTTGTAAAGCCATACCTTGACACCGATGATGCCGTATGTGGTATGTGCCTCTGCAAAACCATAATCAATATCTGCACGAATTGTCTGCAGCGGGATTGTACCCTCATGATAACGCTCTGTACGAGCAATTTCTGCACCGCCGATACGGCCGGAAACCTGAGTCTTGATACCCTTTGCACCAAGCTTCATTGTACGGCTGATAGCCTGCTTAAGAGCACGACGGAAAGAAACTCTCTTCTCAAGCTGTGCAGCGATGTTCTCAGCAACGAGCTGTGCGTTGAGGTCAGGCTGCTTAACTTCTACGATGTTGATGAAGACTTCCTTATCACCGGAGATCTTCTTCTCGCAGATCTTCTTGAGCTTCTCGATTTCGGAACCGCCACGGCCGATAACCATACCGGGCTTTGCGCAGTGAATGTTGATACGAACGCGCTTAGCGTCACGCTCGATCTCTACCTTCGGAACACCTGCGGGAGCAAGTGTCTTGAGGAGGTATTCACGAAGATTGTAGTCCTCGACGAGTGTATCGCCGAAAGAGCTCTTGTCCGCATACCAGCGGGATTCCCAGTCTTTAATGACACCGATTCTAAGACCGGTAGGATTAATTTTCTGTCCCATTATTAACCTCCTCCTTTCTTATTCTTTCTCAGCGAGAGTAATGGTGATGTGCGAAGTTCTCTTGTTGATTCTGTTCGCACGACCCTGTGCTCTGGGTCTGATTCTCTTGAGGATGGGGCCAGGGCCAACGTTGCAGGATGCAACGTAAAGCTTGGAAACATCCATATCGTTGTTATTCTCAGCGTTAGCGATTGCTGACTTGAGCAGCTTGCCAACGGGCTCACACGCGGCCTTGGGCGTGTATTTGAGAATTGCAATTGCCTTATCAACAGGCTGATTGCGGATTAAATCAAGCACGATCTGTACCTTACGGGGTGCGATGCGCACGAAGGTAGCCTTTGCTGTTGCTTGCATTTCTTACACTCCTTTCGACCTTATCTGTTTGATGTTTTTGAACCGGCGTGACCTTTGAATGTTCTCGTCGGAGCGAACTCACCGAGCTTGTGACCAACCATATCTTCTGTTACATAAACCGGAACGTGCTTACGACCGTCATGAACAGCAAATGTGTGACCTACGAACTCAGGGAATATTGTTGAGCTGCGGCTCCAAGTCTTGAGAACAGTCTTCTCACCGGCAGCATTCATAGCGTTGACTCTTGCTGCAAGTTTAGCTTGCACGTAGGGTCCTTTTTTAACACTTCTACCCATTATAAATAGCTCCTTTCGTCAACTTACTTGCCGTTACGACGCTTTACGATAAGCTTGTCGGAAGGCTTCTTCTTTGCTCTTGTCTTGAGACCAAGAGCGGGCTTGCCCCAAGGTGTGACAGGGCCGGGACGGCCGATGGGGGATTTACCCTCACCACCACCGTGCGGGTGATCACAGGGGTTCATGACGGAGCCACGGACTGTGGGTCTCCAGCCCATGTGACGCTTACGGCCGGCTTTACCAATCTTTACGTTCTCGTGTGTACCGTTGCCGACAGCACCAACTGTTGCCATGCAAGTTACGGGAACGTTTCTCAGCTCGCCTGAGGGAAGTCTGAGAAGAGCGTAATTGCCTTCCTTAGCCATGAGCTGTGCAGAGTTACCTGCTGATCTTGCAAGCTGGCCGCCTCTGCCGGGATAAAGCTCAACGTTGTGTACGAATGTACCAACGGGGATGTTAACAAGAGAAAGTGCGTTACCAGCGATGATATCAGCATCTGCACCGGATCTTACTGTTGCGCCAACCTTAAGACCTTCGGGAGCAAGGATGTATCTGAACTCGCCATCCTCATACTTGAGGAGTGCAATGTGAGCTGAACGGTTGGGATCATACTCGATTGTCTGAACTGTTGCGTTCATGCCCATCTTATCTCTCTTGAAATCGATAATACGGTACTTTGTGCGATTGCCGCCGCCACGATGACGAACGGTGATTCTGCCGTAGCTGTTACGGCCGGACTTCTTGTTCATAGGAGCGAGAAGACTCTTGTGAGGTGCTACCTTTGAAAGTCCTGAGTAATCTGTAACCGACATGTTACGTCTTGCGTTTGTTGTCGGGCTATAGACCTTAATAGACATAACTTTCACTCTCCTTAAAGCGGCTTTGCGGAGTATGTCTGACTCCATACTTTACCGCCGGATTATTAATTGTTTTAAATATTTATTACTATATAATAAACATTACATCATGCCGTCGAAGAACTCGATTGTCTTGGAGTCCTCTGTAAGAGTAACAACTGCCTTCTTCCAGGAAGCTGTCATACCCTCGAAACGGCCATATCTGCGGAACTTACCGTTGCAGTTGATTGTGTTAACCTTTGCAACCTTTGTGCCCTCGAAAAGAGCCTCGACTGCCTGAGCAATCTCGATCTTGTTGGCATCCTTAGCAACTACGAAGCTGTACTTCTTATCTGCTACGCCAGCCATGCTCTCCTCAGTGATGAGGGGGCGAATGATGATATCCTGTGCTAACTTGCTCATGCGTAAACCTCCTCGATCTTAGCAACAGCGTCCTTGAGAACAAGGATTGTGTCGCAGTTAAGGATGTCGTATACATTGAGTGTGTTTACAAGGCTTACCTTGACACCTGCAATGTTACGTGCACTTCTGTAGATGACGTCATCCTTCTCGGGGAGAACGATGAGTGTCTTCTTGCCGGTGTTGAGAGCGTTGAGTACCTTTGCAACTTCCTTTGTCTTGATTGCGTCAAGCTTGAAGGAGTCGAGAACTACGAGCTCGTCACCTGCTACCTTAGAAGAAAGTGCAGACTTCATAGCGAGTCTTCTGACCTTCTTGTTGATGTCGCCGCCGTATGTGCGGGGCTTGGGTCCGTGAGCGATACCGCCGTGATACCACTGGGGAGCTCTTGTTGAACCCTGACGAGCACGACCTGTGCCCTTCTGGCGCCACGGCTTCTTGCCGCCGCCGCTGACTTCTGAGCGTGTACGGGTTGACTGTGTACCCTGACGCTGGTTTGCCAGATAGTTGACTACTACGAGATGCATTGCGTACATGTTCGGCTCGATAGCGAAGATGCCGTCTGCAAGCTCAATATCGGAAACTTTCTTTCCGCTGATATCAAATACTGATACTGTAGGCATTTAGTACACTCCCTTCCTTACGCTTTCTTGCAAGTGTCTTTGATTACGACGTAGCTACCCTTGGGGCCGGGGATGGCACCCTTGATAGCGATGAGGTTGTTCTCAACGTCGATCTTGACAATGCTCAGATTCTGAACTGTTACTTTCTCATGGCCGAGGTGACCTGCGAGCTTCTTTCCCTTGTAAACGCGGGAAGGATCACTACATGCACCGAGGGAACCTGCGTGTCTTGCAACAGGACCTGTACCGTGAGTTTCCTTGAGGCGAGAGAAATTCCATCTCTTGATTGCGCCTGCTGTGCCTTTACCCTTGCTTGTGCCGGTAACGTCTACACTGTCACCAACTGCAAAGATGTCAGCCTTGATAACGTCGCCAACGTTTACTGAAGAGATATCGGAGAGTCTGAACTCTCTGAGAACCTTCTTGGGAGCGACGTCTGCCTTAGCAAAGTGACCCTTGAGGGGCTTTGTAAGACGCTCGACCTTTACATCCTGGAAGCCGAGCTGAACGGACTCGTAACCGTCGTTCTCAAGTGTCTTCTTCTGTGTTACGGGGCAGGGACCTGCCTCAACAACAGTAACCGGAACGACCTTGCCGTTTGCGTCGAAGATCTGTGTCATACCGATCTTCTTGCCGATGATACCTTTTTGCATTTTGACTTTTCTCCTTTCGGTTATTGGTTGGCGTTCAGCCAACATGACCTGTGAGAGCTATATTATGATGTATATAATATAGGGAACAGGCAATTTTACAGCTTGATTTCGATCTCAACACCTGCGGGAAGTTCAAGTGCTGTGAGAGCCTCAACAGTCTTGTTTGAGGGTCTTACGATGTCGATAAGCCTTTTGTGTGTTCTCTGCTCGAACTGCTCACGGGAATCCTTATACTTGTGAACAGCACGGAGAATTGTGACGACCTCTTTTTCGGTCGGCAGCGGAACGGGACCGGAAACCTGAGCGTTTGTACGTCTTGCTGTTTCGACGATCTTCTCTGCTGCTTTGTCTACGAGGTTGTGATCGTAGCTCTTGAGTCTGATTCTGATTTTGTTTTTGACTGCCATTTTTGCGCCTCCTAAAAATTTGGCGGGCAACACTTTTAGCACACGCTGCCGGGTGTTTCCAACAGCTACATTCAAAATCCGGAAAAGTATTCTTCCCTGAGTACTTTCCGGCTGGCTAAAGTGCAATTTCACCTATCCGCATCCGTGAGATGAACGCGCAGTACACCCGTGAGATGAGCGCACCTGAGGTGAGAACTATTACTAGTCGCCCGGTTCAATGATCGGACATGCTCCACGGAAATTCCCTGCTTCAGAGAGCAGCCACCTTCCGTTTCCACGCATATCTGCACACTATCCTATTTAGCATGCTCTCGTATTGTATCATAGTGCACAAACATTGTCAACCAAATTTGTAAAAAAAATAGAATTTTTTTAATTTTTATTATTATATATAAAGGAGAGCTGTTTCAGCCCCCTGATTTGTTAAAAATAACATAAAAATTACTATACTTTTTGTGAAAACCGTGTTATAATCCTTTTTGTTAATTATCTTTTATACTATTGAGATTGGAGATATCAACCTATGAAAACAGATATTGAAATAGCTCAGTCAGCCGTAATGCAACCCATTACAGCTATTGCCGAGGCAGCAGGTATTCCTGTTGACTGCCTTGAGCCTTATGGTAAGTACAAGGCAAAAATCAACCTCGGTGATATTCCTGCAGACTTTGATAAAAAGGGTAAGCTTGTACTTGTTACAGCTATAACACCCACACCTGCAGGCGAAGGTAAGACAACTACAACAATCGGTCTTGCTGACGGTTTAAAGAAAATCGGCAAAAACGTTATGGTTGCACTTCGTGAGCCTTCACTCGGCCCCGTATTCGGTATCAAGGGCGGTGCCGCAGGCGGCGGCTACGCTCAGGTTGTACCGATGGAAGATATAAACCTGCACTTCACAGGCGACTTCCACGCAATAGGTGCGGCAAACAACCTGCTTGCAGCTATGCTCGACAACCATATTTACCAGGGCAACTCACTCAACATTGACCCGAGAAGAATCACCTGGAAGCGTTGCGTTGATATGAATGACAGACAGCTCCGTTTTGTTACAGACGGTCTTGGCGGCAGAATCAACGGCGTACCCCGTGAGGACGGTTACGACATTACAGTTGCTTCCGAAATTATGGCTGTACTCTGCCTTTCAACTTCAATGACCGACCTTAAGGAAAGACTTGCAAGAATTATTGTCGGCTACACATACGATGAGAAGCCCGTTACAGCAGGCGAGCTTAAGGCTGCAGGTGCTATGGCGGCTCTTCTTAAGGATGCAATCAAGCCCAACCTTGTACAGACCCTTGAAGGCACACCCGCACTTGTACACGGCGGTCCTTTTGCAAACATTGCACACGGCTGTAACTCTGTTATGGCAACAAAGCTTGCAATGAGACTCGGCGATTACGCTATCACAGAGGCAGGCTTCGGTGCAGACCTTGGTGCAGAGAAATTCCTTGACATCAAGTGCCGCTATGCAGGTATTGCTCCGAGTGCTTCAGTTATTGTTGCAACAATCCGTGCACTCAAGATGCACGGCGGTGTACCCAAGACAGAGCTTGGTGCAGAAAACCTTGAGGCTCTTGAAAAGGGTATCCCCAACCTTCTCCGTCACGTTTCCAATATCAAAGACGTATATAAGATTCCGAGCGTTGTTGCAGTCAACCGCTTCCCGACTGATACAGACGCTGAAATTGAGCTTGTTATCAACAAGTGTAAAGAACTCGGCGTAAACGTTGTGCTTTCAACTGTATGGGCAAACGGCGGTGACGGCGGCGTTGAGCTTGCTGAAGAAGTTGTAAGACTTTGCGAGCAGCCCAATGATAACTTCACATTTGCTTACGAGCTTGAAGGCAGTATTGAGAGCAAGATTGAAGCAATCGTCAAGAAGATTTACAGAGGTGCAGGCATCAGCATTCTTCCTGCCGCAAAGAAGCAGATTGATATGCTCACTGCCCTCGGCTATGCAAATCTTCCGATATGCGTTGCAAAGACACAGTACAGCTTCTCTGACGATGCAACAAAAATCGGTGCTCCCGAAGGCTTTACAGTCACAATCAAGAACATCAAGATTTCTGCAGGTGCAGGCTTTATAGTTGTGCTCACCGGTGACATTATGACAATGCCCGGTCTGCCCAAGGTACCTGCCGCAGAGAGAATTGACGTTGACGAAGCAGGCGTAATTACAGGTTTGTTCTGATAAGCATAAAGTTAAAGACCTCCGATGAGTACATCGGAGGTCTTTTTCTTGCGGTTTTTCAATTCGCAATTCCTAATGCGCAATTCGCAGTTTATTTATGCAAAGCATTCATATGTAAAGATTCTTCGTCTATGACTCAGAATAACAGCTATTTTGCAGGATTGATACCAAATAAACCACGGGCACATATATGAAAACGATATAGCAATAAAAGAAAGGGAGGGCATGGAAACCCTCCCCTACAAATTTTGAATATACGGTATTTATTCAATA
This sequence comes from Acutalibacteraceae bacterium, assembly GCA_045651645.1. Classification (GTDB taxonomy): domain Bacteria; phylum Bacillota; class Clostridia; order Oscillospirales; family Acutalibacteraceae; genus UBA8612. The sequence continues at coordinate 43,582 of JAZRSU010000038.1, read as the reverse complement.
TTATCTGTTGATTTATAAACCAACGGATTTTCGTAATCATCATAGTCTTTGTTTTGATTTGCTTTATCCGAACAGTTATCCTTAAGCCACATATACCGCGTGCCGTCAGGTGTTTCATAGATGTAGCAGTAATAGTTATCCATATCGTACTCGCCGTCAGCCAACGGATAAAAAGCTGAATAGTCCTCTAAAAACACGTCTTCGGCATCGGAAGGTAAGCCGCCGCTGATTTTTACAAATTTCTCTTCAAAGCAGACAACCGACTGAAAATCCTCAGAGATAATAACATCAGGTTCACTTGTGACAACCGACACTATAACGCCAAGCACAACCGCAATAACTATAAAGGCTTTTAAAACAGGAGAAAAAAGCTTCTTTTCGTTTCTTTCATATCTTTCTTCTGCTTTTTTGAGTATTAACTCTCTTTTTTCAGACGTTTTTCTGTAAAGACCCGAAAGCCACGCTTTTATATAAAGCTTTGACGAAAGAAACTTAACCAACAGATACTCCGGAACAAAAAAGAGAAGATTTATTGCAGTCAATCCCGAATGCATAAACAAGAGAAGATTTCTTACAAGCTTCAAATATTTCTTTCTGTTTGTGATGCTGATATCTGCAACTCTTATGCTTACGTTTTCTGATTCTGCACGCGGGAAAATATATATGATCGGAACCAAATCCAAAAAATCAGCGAGAGTTCCGTTGCATACAGTACGGGCACCGTCGTACAAATCAACGGTTATATTTGATAATTCCGCACAGCTTACGTCATACTTTACAGAGACATTGAGGACAGTATCGGGTAATTTCTGAGCTGCCTTTTTGGCAAGCTTGGTAAGGATTCTGTCTTTCAGGCTGTCGTTTTTATCGCTGTCATTTATTTCGTTGACGGCATCAATCAGCTTATCCAAAGCAGAGCTTTCTGCAATAAACTGAAAGCTTTCGCCTTGCACAAAAACCTCAACAACGCTTTCGGGCGGTATAATGTAATTCTGCCCCTGAAGCGTAATATTCATTTTTGCACTTGAGCTGTTATTTTTAAAAGTTACGTACATAGGCTTCTCCCACGGTTCAGATGGTACAAAGTTATCAGAACAGAATTAAGATTTTTCAATAAGCTCGGTGAGCATAAGGTCAACGAGAGAGAGGCATCTCGGCACATGGAACGGGCCCTTGAAGGTGCTGCCCTTACAAGCAGGCTGTGTGGGTTTGCCGTCACGGCGGAGGTAACCGTACCACTCACCGTAAGGCTCGTCGGCAAAGTACTGCTTACAGTAATCGAGCACCTGACAGAAAATATCAAAGTATTTTTCGTCGCCTGTGTCGCGGTAAATCATAAGCGAAGCAATAAGAGCTTCGTTATGCGGCCACCAGAGCTTCATATCGTGCTCGTAGGCTTCGGGAGGATTGCCGAGGCAATCGATAAAATAGAGGATGCCGCCGTACTCCTTATCCCAGCCTGCGTTGAAGGCAAGGTCGAAAATCTCGACAGCCTTTGCGTGAAGCTCTTTGTCACCGATTTCGTTTGCACGCTCCATAAGGAACCAGCTGCACTCGATATCGTGACCGGGGTTGACCATTCTGCCGTCGGTGTAGTTGAGCCTTGCAGTGCCGTCGGGTGCAACGTTCTCGAGCGTGCAACCAAGCTCGGGCTTGAAGTGATAAGCAAAAATATCGTGCACACATTCGTCGGATCTTGAATCGTAAAGCTCGGCATTATCGGGGTCGACACGCTTCATAACAGCGGTGACGTTGAGAAGAATCATCGGGATGCCGAGCGCTCTGCCGCTACGGGTTTCGGGTACGGTTTTGGGACCCATACCTGTCGGGTCGGGCATACCGTGGTTGAGATTCCAGTACATCTCGTACGCTCTTTTTGCACGCTCAAGATGCTCTTTTTCACCTGTAACACCGTAATATTCGGCATTTGCTATGCAGTAAAAAGCCTCGGAGAAGCAGTATCTTCTCTGACGCAGAGGCTGACCGTCCTCGGTGACGGTAAAATAGAGTCTGCCGCCTGCATCGTGATTGACACAGTGATTCTCGAGGAAATCAAGACAGCTTTTTGAAGCGGCAAGCCACTCATCCTTTACGCCGTAGGTACGGCAAAGCCAGGCATAAATCCAGCCGCAACGACCCTGCATCCATACACTTTTATCTGTAGAAAAGATTTTGCCCTCTCTGTCAAGGCAGGTATAAACACCGCCGTGCTCTGCATCCATACCGTTTTTAAGCCAGAAAGCTGCACAGTCTTCAAGCTGAGAGCGTATCCAGCTACGGATTTCAATAAGCTTTTCTTTATTCATAAAAATCTTCCTCCGATTTTAATTACTTATTTTACTATAGCACATTAATCGGGATTTGGAAAGTATACTTTTGAAATATATCAAAGGGTAAAGTAAAAGACCGCAACGTAAAGTTGCGGTCTTTTACTGCTTCTGACCCATAACGGGCTACACAAAAAGGGAATATAGAAAGGCATTTGTAGGACTTCAAATTGCCTGTTACAGGAACGAGCTTCTGCCATACCCGTTTCTGTGCCTTTATAGTATATTCCTTCTGTAACACAACTGTAAACGGTTTGTAACATAGCAGTAAACGCAGTGTTGCAATTGTTTGATGATAGTGATAAAATAAAGGCAACAAAATTTTTATGCAGGTGATTAAAAATGGCTGTTATTCTTGTAGTTGAGGATAATAAAAACACACAGCTTCTTACCGCAACAAGGCTTAAACCTTATTTCGAGGTTGTTTGTGCCGATGACGGTCTGGATGCTCTTGATGTGTTTTATTCACGTCATGTTGACCTCGTTATAAGCGATATTATGATGCCTAATATGGACGGATTTGAGCTTCTGCAGCGTATACGCAGTGAAGGATTCAACACACCTGTGCTGTTGCTGACAGCCAAGGTAGCTATGCAGGACAAGCGTGAGGGCTTCAACCTCGGCACTGACGACTACGTAACAAAGCCCGTAGACTACGACGAGCTTCTGCTCAGGGTAAATGCACTGCTCCGCCGTGCAAGAATCGCTACAGAGCGACAGATAAAAATCGGCAAGCTCTCTATAGACGATGCTGAGCATACCGCAACATACGACGGTGAGACGATTCCCCTTTCACGCAAGGAGTTTGACCTGCTTTATAAATTCCTTTCATATCCCGGTAAGATTTTTACAAAGAAACAGATTCTTGACGAGATATGGGGCATTGACTCTGAGTGCACTGAGGACACAATCAAAACGCACATTAACCGTCTTCGCAACAAGCTTGAAGGTTGCAACGAAATTGAAATAATTACAATCAAGGGCTTCGGCTACAAGGTTGAGATAGTGAAATGAGCAAGAAAAACAAAAGAAAAAAGCAACCGCATGCAGTCAAAGACATACGACTGAACAGAGGTCTTTCGCGTTGGTACACGTTGCAGACTTTTATTATGCTGGGTATCAGCGGTTTCACAACAATCGTTATGGACCAGCTCAGCAAGTATCTTCATGACACCAAAGAATTTGACCCTTTGCGTCTGCTCGGATTCCTTGCGGTGCTTATTGTAATCCTCGGCGTGTTTATGATACTTCAGTACAGTGCAACAAAGCGACATCTTGAAAAGATATATAATTCAATCGAGATGCTTGCACACGGGTACTACGGTCACAAACTAAAGGTTGGTAAATACACTGTATTCCGCAACCTTGCACTTGACGTAAACCGACTGAGTAAAGAGCTTGAAAAAGTACATATGCTGCGTACTGATTTTGTCAACAGCTATTCACACGAGTTCAAGACGCCGATTGCATCAATCAGTGGCTTTGCACAGATTCTGCTTGAAAACGGCAACGAAATGACTGACGAGGAACGCAAAAAATATCTTAAAATAATTGTTCAGGAATCGGACAGGCTTTCAAAGCTTTCGAGTGACACGATACTGCTCTCACACCTTGAGTCACAGAAGATTCTTGCAGATACGGCACCGTATTCGCTTGACGAGCAGCTACGACGCTGTGTAATAATGCTGTCAAACCAGTGGAGTGAAAAGAACATAAACCTGGTAGGTGACATTGACGAAGTAACCTATAACGGTGTTGAGGATATGATGCAGCACCTCTGGCTGAACCTGCTCAATAACGCAATCAAATTCACACCCGAAGGCGGAACGATAACCGTAAGCCTTAAGCAGGATGGAGAAAAAATTATTGCTACAATCGCCGACACCGGCGAAGGTATGAGTGAAGAGATGGTACAGCGTATATTTGACAAGTACTATCAGGGTAACACAAACAAATCGGGTGGCGGTCTGGGTCTGGGTCTGTCGATTGTTTACCGTATTGTCGTACTTTGCAAAGCACGCATCAGGGTTGACAGTAAGCTCGGCGAAGGCACCACGTTTACTGTTGAGCTGAAAAACAAATAATATAACCAAAGCTTGTAATTTTAATTTACAAGCTTTTTTTAATGTGATATACTGAATATCGGATTTACAAATATGAGGTGTAAAAAATGGCAATTTATAAAAACAGAACAGACCTTCACATGCACACAAACAGCTCGTTTGACGGCAACTACCCTGCCGCAGAGATGTGCGAGGCTGCAATAGCAAACGATATAGCAACAATTGCTTTTACCGACCACTTTGACGTGGATTTCTACGAGCAGCATAATCTTGGTGTACGTCAGCAGACAAGCTACGAAGATATTATTTCAGCACGCGATGCATTTGCAGGCAAGCTTCAGGTGCTTGTAGGTATTGAAATGGGTCAGCCGACATACGACCCGGAGCTTACCAAAAAATCGCTTGACAGATACAATTATGATTTCGTTATAGGCTCAATACACAACCTTCGCAAGACCCCTGATTTCTGTGAGCTTGATTACAAGACACTTACACAGGATGACGTATACGCTCTGCTCGACAAGTATTTTGAGGAAGAGCTTACACTTGCAAAGTGGAACGGCTTTGACACACTTGCTCATCTGACATATCCTATGAGATACATCGTACAGTCAGGCAGATTCAACACCGACCTTTCAAGATATGACGATATAACCGACGAAATTTTCAAGGTGCTTGTTGCAAACGGTAAGGCACTTGAAATCAACACAAGCGGTCTGCGTCAGCCTATCGGTAAGACTATGCCGACTGATAATTACGTGCGCCGCTACAGAGAGCTTGGCGGTGAGCTTCTTACCCTCGGCTCGGATTCTCACTTTACCGCACACGTCGGTGCAAATATTGACGACGGTTATGCAATCGCAGAAAGCTGCGGTTTTAAGTATGTAACATATTTTAAGGACAGAAAGCCCGTACAGGTAAAAATAGAAAAGTAAAGGGGTACAGCTTATGCAAGGCAAAAAACTCACACTTGATGCACCTGCAAAAATCAACCTCCTGCTCGACATTATATGTCTGCTGCCCAACGGCTACCACAGCCTTTTTATGGTGATGCAGACCGTTGACCTTTGCGATACTGTTGAGGTTGCTCTGCGTGATGACGGCAAAATCAATCTCACCTGCTCCGAAAAAGCACTGCCGACAGACAGCAGAAATATTGCCTACCGTGCGGCAATGAAATTCTTTGAGGCAACCGGTTTAAACTTCGGTGCGGATATTTCGCTCACAAAGCGTATACCCTTCGCCGCAGGTCTGGCAGGCGGAAGCACGGATGCAGCCGCAGTGCTCAAGGCACTGAACACACTGTGTGACGCAGGTCTTACCGACGATGAGCTTTGTGCGATTGGCGTAAAACTCGGCGCAGACGTACCGTTCTGTATAAAGGGCGGCACAATGCTGGCACAGGATATAGGTCAGGTACTCTCTCCCCTGCCGAAGCTTAAAGACTGCTATATAGTGCTTGTAAAGCCCGACGTCAGCGTTTCTACAAAAGAGGCATTTGCGGCTTTTGACGTATGCGAAAACATCCGTCACCCCGAATGCAACACTATGCTTCACGCTGCGGCAAACGCAGACTTTGACGGTATAATCGCCAACGTAGGCAACGTATTTGAACAGTTTATAGAAGTGCCGCAGAGAGCGGAGATAAAAGCGATAATGCGTGAGTGCGGCTCGCTTGCCTGCTGTATGAGCGGAAGCGGACCTACAGTATTCGGCATATTTGACAGCAAGGAAAAAGCTGAGCAATGCGTTGCTTCAATACCAAAGAAACTTGGCACGGCATATCTTACAAAACCGATATAAAAACAAAGGACACACCGCAGTGTGTCCTTTTTGTTTTTATCTGCTGTTTGCCATATCGCCCATACCGTGGACAAAGACATACGGATACTCACTGACCTCATTATCCTCAGCTGAAGCAGGCAAAGCAAGCATACATAGAAGCATAGTGAGAGACAGAAACAAAGCTGTTAATTTGCGGAACATTTTTAATTCCTCCGTTCATTAAGTCTGAACATATTATAATTCTATTTTGTTAAATAAAAGTAAACTGCATATTATTAATCAATTAAGCACAATATATTTTTTCACGGCATAGCCTTCTCTGCCGCCATAATTTACTCTGTACCAGTCACCGTCTTCACCGAGCACCTGAACTTTTTCACCGCTGTAGGCACGGGCGATTATAGGTGCTGTCAGAGAAGGATTACGGCGGATGTTCAGAGAGCCGCTTGTGATATTCACAGTGCCGATCTGACCGCTGACAGGATTGACAAACGGCACACCGAAATATTCGGCAACAGATTCGGCAAGTGCTCTTGCTATAGTATCAATATTGTCTACAATCCAGTTTGCGTCATCTTCATTATCGTGATACGCAACCTCGACAAGCACGCTCGGCATTACAGGCTGACGCACTTCACCGAGTGCTGTTGTTGCTCTGATATCCACAAGCTCGGGATAGGGATAAATCTCTTTGAAATTATCGGCAATAATCTGAGCAAAGCGTTTACCGTTACGGCTTGTAGGATAATAGAAAACATCCGTACCCATAAGCTGACCGTAGATACGGTCGGGCGATGCGTTGGAGTGAATTGCAAGATACAAATCGTAACCGCCTGAGTTGCCCTGACGGATTGAGCTTGCGGCGGTCATATCGGGCGTATTGCGACCGAAATCAATGCCACTTGCTTCAAGGTAAGGCTCCATTGCATCTGCCACAAGATTCATATAGTATTCTTCCGTGCCGCCTATTACATACAGATTATTTTCCTGAGTTGACGGGCTTAAATATACACTTGGCATTATTTCTTCCCCCTTGAAAATACATACTGAATATATACTATGCGGCAATATGATTTATGTTGATTGTAAAGATATTATACTTTACAAGATTGACAATATTGCCATAAAGACACATTTGTGATATAATATCAGCCACAGGAGGTGATGCAGTATGAATATATCCATACCCGATAACGTAATGACAGCACTGGGCATACTTGGCAAAAACGGCTATTCTGCGTATGCTGTAGGCGGTTGCGTGCGTGACAGCCTGCTCGGAAACAAGCCCGATGACTGGGATATATGCACCTCTGCTTTACCTGAACAGACAGCTGAATGTTTCGCTGATTACCGTGTGATTCCCACCGGTGTAAAGCACGGAACCATTACAGCCATTGTCGAAAAACCACTTGAGATAACAACATTCCGTATTGACGGAGATTACCTCGATAACCGCAGACCGAATGAGGTTTTATTCACACGAAAACTTGAAGATGACCTTTGCAGACGTGACTTTACGGTTAACGCAATGGCTCTTAGTGCCGATGGTGAAATAACCGACCTCTATGGAGGGCAGGAAGACCTCAAGGCAAAGCTGATACGCTGTGTCGGATGTGCTGAAACAAGGTTTGAAGAGGATGCACTGCGCATTATGCGTGCACTGCGTTTTGCTTCGGTTTTAGGCTTTGAAATTGAAAGTGAAACAGCAAAGGCAATAAACACAAAAAAGCATCTGCTCAAAAACATTGCCGCAGAAAGAATTGTGAAAGAGTTTACAAAACTGCTTTGCGGAGACTGCACACAGATACTGCGAGAATATGCTGACGTAATAAAAATATTTCTGCCTCTCGGGGATTTTGAAGAAGATACGCTGAGATTTGTTAAGTCGTCTCCGAAAAATTCACTGCTCAGGTTGTCGGTAATTCTTGCAAAATCGTCAACTGAAGAAACCGAAAAAATGCTCAGAGAGCTGAAATATGACAACCGCACAGTAAAATACGTTACGCTTATGCTCGGTGCAAAAGAAATAACGCTCACCGATTCAAGACCGCAGGTAAAACGGCTTATAAACCGATTCGGTGATGAAGCGGTATCGGTTGTAGATTTTCATCTGTACACAGGCAGAATAACGGCTGAATTACACAAAAGCATTACAGATATAATCGGCAGTATTATCGCAAACAAAGAATGCTGTACATTGTCAAAGCTTGCCGTTAACGGCAGTGACATTGCCGCACTCGGCATATTCCCACAAAACAAAATCGGCAAAATACTGCACGCACTGCTTGAAAAAGTAATGGATGAAGAGTGCGAAAACGAAAAGGATTCGCTTATCAGCTTTGCTGAAAAGTTAAATTATTAACTTTTTTTGAATAAATTATAGGCAAATAATGTTGACTATAATGAGTTTTATGCTATAATGAATAAAAATGCTGAAAAAAATCAGTAAAATTATAAGATAAAAGGAGAAATGAACTATGAAAGAAAAGTTCCTTAAGGCAACTGTTCTTGTTATGGCAGCCGTTATGGTTTTCGGTATGACAACCATGATGTTCTCTGCAGCTACTGAGGCTCCGGACAACGTACCCACAACAACAGCAAAGCCCACAACTACAGCGGCTCCCACAACCACAGAAAAGCCCACAACTACAGCAGCTCCCACAACTACGGAAAAACCTGCTGAAACCACAACAGGCACCGGTGCTACTACAACAGAGAAGCCCACAGATGCTCCCACAACTACAGAAAAGCCCGAGTACGAGTACACAACTCTTGTACGTCCCGACCGCCCCACACAGGCTCCTACAAAGGCTCCTGCAACTAAGGCTCCCGCAACAAAGGCTCCTGCAAAGAAGCCCGTATCTGCTACAAAGAGACCTTCAAGCGGCACACCCGTAGTTGCTACAACTCTCCCCGAAGAATTATCATCAGAAGAGTTCACAACAGAGTACATCTTCGACGAGACAACAACACAGTACATCTGGACTTTTGCTGAAGAAACAACTGAAGCAGAGCAGGAAGAAAGCGGCGTTAACGTCAAGAAGATTATCATCATCGCAGTTATCGTTGTTGCAGTTGTCGGCGCAGGTGTATGCCTTGTAATCCTCGGCAAAAAGCAATAATTAACAGCTGACCAATAAATTTACGACCTTATTCCGGTTGACAAAGCCGGAATAAGGTTTTTAAACTTGTACAGACCAAAGGAGTACGGCAATATGAAAAAGCTCATCTGTATACTGACCGCTTTGCTTATGCTTTGTGCGACGGCAATACCCTGCTTCGCAGAAGAAACGGCAGATATAATACTGACCGTAAAAGCAGAGCAGAAACCCGAGGAAAACGTTATTGTTTACGTATACGCTTCCAAGGACTCGGCACTGTATACAACCGAGTTTTATCTCACCTATGCTCCTGCTGACCTTAAGTTTATTGCCAACAGCATAATGCCCGGTGACGCAGTCAAAAGCCTCAACCCGATTGTAACGGCAACCGAGGTAGAGGAAGGCAAGATAAAGATAAGCTACACCGGCACTGAGCCGCTTGACAATGCGGGTGCAATATGCAAGCTTGAATTCAGAGCAGAGAGAAGCACAAGCGCCCCTCTTTTCATTGAAATTGAGCACGCAGAAACATTTGACGGTGAGCACATAAGGGCACTTACAGCAAAGGGCGAAAGCACACGAGCAACAGTTACTGAGCAGCCCGTACAGCTTCCGTATGCTGCAATTTTCGCGGCTGTACTGCTTATCGGCATAGTTGTGGTATTTGTACTTATAAGAAAGAAAAACCGTGAAAAATAAACGGCACCAAACCACTTTTTCAAAAAAGGTATTGACAAAACAAAGATAATTGATATAATTATTTTGTTGCGTTTTCGCAACGCTGCTAAATGCGGCCCGGTAGTTCAGTTGGTTAGAACGCTAGCCTGTCACGCTAGAGGTCGACGGTTCGAGCCCGTTCCGGGTCGCCATATTTTTGCTACTATGGCTCAGGTGGTAGAGCACATCCTTGGTAAGGATGAGGTCGGCGGTTCGAGTCCGCCTAGTAGCTCCAAAAAAGAACGAACTTTTGGTAGACAAAAGTTCGTTCTTTTTTTATCCATTGCGAAAGCAATGGCATATCATCACGCTTTAGCGTGTATATCATCACCGAAGGTGCATATCATCAACCGCAGGTTGCATCGCTTTCGCAATGATGATATACCGCAACAAGTTGCGGATGATATGCAATTCCTTCGGAATTGATGATATACAAGGCTTCGCCTTGATTTGTTTGCATAAAAGCAGTATAATATTTTTGAAAGGAGTGGTTATATGTCTAAGAATTATTTGCTGATATATTCTGAGCAGCTTGCAACAGAAATAGAGTTGCTTTGCCAAAATATAAAAGCCTCATCTAACACTCTTTTTCAAATTCGTAAGAGTTCGAGCAGCGTTTATGCAAACATCCGTGAAGCAAATTATGGCCAGAGCAAAGCCGATATGCTTTCTAAATTTGAGATTGCATTGAAAGAATGTAGCGAAACCGAAGGCTGGTTGCGATTACTATTCAATGCGAACAGTATTGACGAAATTACATATAAAACTTATAGAAATCTCTGCGGTCGAATCAGAAGAATGTTGATTGCAAGTTGTAAAACGCTAAAGGAGACCGTAAAATGAAGAAAACTCTTAAATGTAACATTCCTTTACTTACCCCTACCGGCATGGTGATGGCACCTATCAAAAACACTTATGATGACAAGGAAGTTATAGCTGTTCCCAAATCCGAAATTACTTTGATATACAACGGTGTTGAATATAGCGGAAGCGGTTCGGATTATCTTTGGACAGACACCTTTGCTGATTTGCAAAGAAAGCTTCCCAAAGATGTCAAACTTGTTTGCTGTATGACTTGTCGTCATGGCAATATGTGTCCTTACGGAAATGTTGAAAACGAACTTTTTTGCACAAAAGGAATGATAATTACCAGCAAGGAAGATATGTGTAATTTATTCGATCAAACTGATCCATTTGAAGAACGTGCAGTTGCATCTTTGGATTATTGCGATGATTTCATCTATCAAAGTGATGAGTATTATACATATAACGATTACTTGTATCAATTAAGCGAAAAGAAAACGAATGAATAATTTCATTACGCACCTTTTCTTCGTTTTTACCTATGTTTACGCACCTTTTTGCCCGCCTTTAGCAGAAAAAAACACTTGCATTATGCAAGTGCTTTTTTCAATGAAATAAATCCTTACGGATTTGTGAAATATGCTGAGGCTTATAAGGGATTTGTTTTATTTCACAATGATTGCAATAAAAACGAGCTGTCTTGCTTTAAAAGCAAGTCAGCTCGTTTGATTTTTATTAAATTACAGCAAGGCTTTTCGAAGCTCTGCACCTGATTTTGCGCTGAGATATGCGGGAGGTACGTCAAAGACTGTTTTACAGCCTGTCATACCCTCTTTATTCATTCTGACAGCCGCACGTGCATAGCAGACGATTACGCTTGCGGTAAACTCGGGGTTAGAGTCGAGCTTGAGGCTGTACTCAATAATATGATTATGCTCGAGGTCAGCACCCGTCTTGCCACTGCGGATAACGAAGCCGCCGTGAGGAATGCCTGCATGGTTTGCGTTAAGCTCTTCCTGCGAAATGAAATTAACCGTTGTATCATAATCGGCAAAGTAGTTGGGCATAGACTTGATTTCCTGCTCAATTCTTGCCTTATCTGCACCGTCTTCTGCTACAACGTAGCATTCACGCGTATGCTTCTCGCGTGTTGTAAGCTCGGGATTTGAGCCGCTTCTGACTGCATCAAGAGCAGCCTGAACGGGCACTGTATACTGCTTACCGTCTGCAACACCGTCAACACGGCGGATAGCATCGGAATGGCCCTGGCTTACGCCCTTGCCCCAGAAGGTATAATCCTTACCGTCGGGCAGGATAGCACTGCCGTAAAGACGGTTGAGAGAGAACATACCGGGATCCCAACCGACAGAGATAAACGCAGTTTTGCCCGAAGCCTTTGCCGCCTCGTCTACGTTATCGAAGTGCTCGGGAATTTTTGCGTGGGTGTCGAAGCTGTCAACAACGTTGAAAAGCTTTGCAAGTGCAGGAGTCTGGACAGGCAGGTCGGTTGCACTGCCGCCGCAGATTATCATAACATCAATTTTATCGGTCATATTCTCGGCATCCTCTGCTCTGCAGACAGCAACACCGGGAGTGTTTACCTTGACCGTTGCAGGATCACGACGTGAAAAAACGGCAACAAGCTCCATATCATCATTCTGCTTTATTGCGTTTTCAACACCTCTGCCGAGATTGCCGTAGCCGTAAATACCAACTCTTATCATTTCAAATACCTCCGAAAGTCTGAAAGCAGACTTTTCACACACGAAAATATATCACAAAGGTTTCAAAGATTCAATAATATTTTTTAAATTATTTCATTAAATCTTTATACTGATAAACCTTTACGTAGTCTACTATAAACTGAGCTTCTTCGCCCGGTGCATTTTCACGCTCGGAGGGGATGCCGTTTTCGCCTTTCATTTCAACGGAAAGGATGACGTATTCTTCATTCTGGCTGACACCGCCGAAATCGGTACGGAAGGTTTCAACACCGTTGATATAGAAAATATATTCGTTCTCATTCCATTCAAGACCGTAGGTATTGAACTCCTCATACGGGTTATTTTTAAGTCTGAACTTTGTTGCGCCGTGCTTCTGATGATAATCGCCGTAGCCGTCGAAATGAAGGTTTGAAGTGATACTGTTTTCAAGGAAATCGCCGTAGCAGTCACTTTCAAAAATATCAATCTCTGTACCGTCTCTGCCGTCTTCACCGACATCATAAACACCGTCATTCATAAGCCAGAACGCACTCCAGATATCGGAGCCCTTGGGCAGGATACAGCGACACTCAAAATAGCCGAACTTCTGGCTGAAACCGTCAGGTGAATCGGAATCGGTGTCGATGCCTGCGGTATACCAGCCTGCACCCTGACCACCCATACCGTCTTCAAGATATACAACGGGAATTATGAGGTTGCCGTTTTCGGTCTTTACAAGGTTTTTGTTCCAGTAGCTGCCTTTTCTGTCAACGGTAGTGTTGCCGTACTGGTAGTGACCTGACCACACGTTTTTGTTAAGCTCACCCTCAAACTCCTCGATAAAGGTTTCGGTAAACTTATCCATATCAAGTTTCTGACCCATAGGGTAGCAGGGAATGTCAAGAGCGACACAGAGAGAAATAATAATAGAACTGAGGAATGCAATTATTCTGGTGAAGAAAGCCATAACGTATTCTCCTTTTTATTTTATAAAATAATTATAATTGCATTACCTTTATATGTCAAGAAATCACTTTGCCGATTGCTTTATAAGAGAGAACAGCGTTGTTGCAGTATATACGAGTGCCAGAGAAAAAACGGCTATTCTCAGAGCGGTAAGCACACCTATAAGCTTCTCTACACAGCCTATTGTTTTAAGACATTTACAAGCTTTTAAAATCATAATTCACCTGTTTCCTTTCATTTATCGGAATGTGCGAGCACTACGGCGTGGGCGATTGAAGGTATGCTTTCGCCCTGCAGAGGTGAAAGCTGAGAGAGAAGAGCACCCGTGCCGACAAAGAGAATACGGTTCAATTCACCCGAGCTTAAACGACGCATAAAATGTGTACACACAACGGCACCACTGCAGCCGCAACCCGAGCCGCCCGAATTTACGTCACGGTCATTCATATCAAAAATCATAAGTCCGCAATCTTTATGCCTTTCTGCGATATCAAGCCCGTAATCCTTTTGCAGAAGCTCATACAGCAGAGACGAGCCGACAGCACCTAAATCACCTGTGACAATACAGTCGTAATAATCCGGAGCAAGACCCGTTTCGGCAAAATGCACCGCTATTGTATCTGCCGCGGCAGGTGCCATAGCCGCACCCATATTGTTTGCATCAGTTATGCCGAGGTCACATATTTTGCCGTAGGTAATGCACTCTGCTTTTACCTTGCCGCCTTCTCTGCCGATAACAGCCGCACCTGCCGCTGTTGTAGTCCACTGAGCCTGGGGAGGTCGCTGACCGCCGTATTCAAGAGGCAAACGAAACTGCTTCTCTGCCGAGCAGAAATGAGAAGAGGTTGCCGCAACGGCGTAGTTTACAGCTGAGCTGTCAACAAGAAGAGAGGCTGTAGCCATTGACAGTGCCATAGTTGAACACGCACCGTAAAGACCGAGGAAAGGAATGCTAAGCCCACGCACACCAAAGGTTGTACCCATACTCTGACCGAGCAGATCGCCTGCAAGGATAATATCAATATCCTCTGACGTTTTATTCGCTTTGCTCAGAGCGGTTTCAACCGCAGATTTCTGCAGTGCACTCTCTGCCTTTTCCCAGGAGTCCTCATTCATTCTTCCGTCTTCAAACACACGGTCAAATTCATTGCCGAGAGGGCCGTCGCCCTCTTTTTTGCCGACAACACCTGCCGACGCAATTATACGCGGCGAAGAAGTAAGTTTCACCGTCTGTCTGCCGATTTTTTCAGGCAAAATCATCACACCCTTTTTGACTTATTGTTGACAGTCAGACATGACGGTATTCGGAAAGTAAATTTTACTAATCTATTGATTTTTTTGCATTTTTGTTATATAATTTCTACGCTGTGATTTGCCGGTGTGTTGGAATTGGCAGACGAGGCGGACTCAAAATCCGTTGGTAGCGATACCGTGCGGGTTCGACCCCCGCCACCGGCACCAACAAAAAACGCACTTTTGTCTACCGACAAAGGTGCGTTTTTTGAATGATGTTTGCCTACGGCACATGATGTTGGCAACGCCAATGATGACGCTGACGCTAATGATGTGTGCCTAACGGCACATGATGGCAAACATCGCATCATTGCGAGTGAAATGAGCAACATCATTAGCGAAAGCTTACATCATGTCGCCGTAGGCGATGCATCATTGAAACCTACTAAATCCCGTGATATAATTAATTATAAAGGTGGCGATTATGTGAAAGAAAACAAGCTTGCAGAACTGTCGATGGCGTTCTCTGTGGATATTATCAACCTCGTAAAGTATTTGAAATCTAATCACGAATCTATTATTTCCAACCAGATCGGTAGAAGCGGCACAAGTATCGGCGCCAATATTCACGAAGCACAGTACGCACAGGGCAAGAAAGATTTTATTTCTAAACTTGAAATTGCCTTGAAGGAAGCGAGCGAAACAGGCTATTGGCTTGAATTGCTACGGAAGACCAATTACATTGACGAACAATCGTATAAAGCACTTTCTGCCAAATGCACATCTTTGCGTGTAATGTTGATTGCATCCTGCAGAACAGCAAAGGAGAATACAAATGACAGTAAAAAATGATGTCGTTCTATGGGATAACGGAACAGATCGCTTGTGCTTACTCACAGTTCCAAGCGAACAACAATACCAATACATTGAAGGACTTCCTTGTATAACATTTAGAATATTTTATGAAAACACAAATTTCAAGGGATGCGATACCTTTACTCTATTTGACCATTTTTATATCAACATATTAAACGATATAAAAGCCGCATATGGTTCATTGAACGGCTCTTTTCGCATCTACGATATCGGAGGAGACACGGATGGATATATAGAATTCGTTATGAAAAACGGGATTGTATCCATCAACGGACAGCTTGGCGCATCCTTTTTCTCACACTCATTAAAGTTTAAATTTAAAGCAGATCAAACCTTAATCGGAAGCTTGATACAAGCAATTAAGTTGTGACAAGCAGTATAACTTTTAGTCTTTTTTTACCAACAAACAATTAAGCTCTCGCTGAAGCAATTTCAGTGAGAGCTTTATTTATATATTATAATAAAAATATGGGGTGCTTTTGACACCCCAACAAATACATTATAACACGAAGCAATTGTATATGTCAACACTATTTTCGTGATAGTGCTGCATTTCTGCGCTTTGCATAAATAGATTTAGTTAACTTTGTACAAAATTACATCTTGCAAAACTGCAATTCATGTGTTAAAGTATAGACAAGAAGAGGTGATACCAAAGAACAAGTAAAAACACCAAATCTTAAAATCTTATGAGGTGGTTCCGATGTACAAGTAAAACCAACCCCACAAAATCTTATCTGAGGTGGTACCAATGTACTGACAAATCCCGCGGCTCGAAGAAAGTAAAAGCTTAAAATCCAAAACTAAATTAAGTTTGAAAGTTCACGAGCCACAGACACAGCCTTCATAATAAAATACGAATTAAAGTCCACCGTAAACATCAGTAAATCTTGCTTACAAGATAAAATAAAAAAAGTGTGTAAAAGGTATATAAGGGCTGAGTGTAAAAAATGAAGGTTGGACGATACGAAGAAAGAGAGGTAAACAAAAGATGTTAGATACTAAGAGTTCACAGAAGTGACCCTTGACTGAATGTGTAAAGAAACTTCAGTCAAGGGTCATTTCGATTTTATGCATAAGTTTTTATGATGTCGCCGTTGGGCGGCTTTTTTATTTATATAAGAGCACGAGGCGTACAAGCTAACTCGTACGCCTCTTTTAATTTTATTATGCTGCGAACCAGTTGCCGATCGAACAGCCTGATTCATATTTGGGTGTATCGATTGAAGCATCTTTAACAATTGCGAATGAATCGATGCACTCTGCACCGTTATCCATAATGCCGTATGAATCGAAGTAGAGTGTGTTGCCCTCGATACGGATAGCTGCAAAGATGGGATAAGTTGCATCGACAATAGCCTCTGCTCTCGGGAAGAGCTCGTCTGTATCAGCGGCATCTTTTGTCTGGTAGTACTTGACACCTGAGCAACCGTTGATTGCATAGATTGTACCGTCGGGATTTACCTTTGCGGTATAGCTCTTGCCGTTGTCATCAATGCCCATCTCGTAAACCTCAACAACCTCGTTATTGTTCATAGCGTCTGTTCTGAGGTATACGTGGTCGTGACCCTGAAGCACGATATCGATATCAAGCTCAGGCATAAGTGTTGCAAGCTGCTCACGGATGCCGATAACGTCGCCGTCATCATAATGTGAGCCGTTTGAGTAGGGAGCCTTATGGAGCATAACAAACTTCCACTCGGCATCGCTTGCCTGTGCGTCAGCCTTCATCCACTCAATCTGCTCATCGGAAAGCTTATCATCCGGCACGTCGTTTGTATTGAGCACGATAAAGTGCGCATTGTTGTAATCGAATGAATAGTAGACACCTGTAGTTGTATCCTGCTCGGGTACGTTGGAGAGGATAAAGTTATCCATAATTGAATGCTCGCCGAAATCCTCATGGTTACCTGCTGTGGGCATAAGCACACTGCTCATAAGGTTGTCGGAAGCTGAATTGAACAGCCACTTCCACTGCTTGAAGTTATCGCCGCTGTCGACGTGGTCGCCTGTGTGCATAAGGAATGATGCATCGGGATACATTGCGAAAGCTGTATCGACAAGGTTTGACCACTTGTCATAATGTCTCTCTGCACCACCCTGGCTGTCACTTACGTGGAAGAATGTGAAAGAATCGGAATTATCTGCTGTTCTGATTGTTGCAACATCGCTCCAGTAGCCCTTTGAAGCATCACCTATACGGTAGTAATAGGTTGTACCGGGTTGGAGACCTGCGATTGTAACATAGTGTCTGTTCACGTCAAACTCGTATGTAAGAAGACCTGCGATGCCGATATCGATACCGGGCATCTCTCGTCTTACAAGCTCTGTCTTTGCAGTTACCCTGACACCGTCAGGTGTAGCGGTAAGATCGTTTTTGTCGAGTGAAATTTCGATATCTGTACCTTCAACACTCTTCTTTGTGTACCAGCTGATGTTTCTTGAAGTTGAAGCATCCTCACCAAAAGTAACAGCTACAGTTGAGGGAAGGCGGAGATTATCGGCAGTAGCCTCAACCTCGTAACTTCCGTCTGTTTTTGCTTCAAGAGTAAGATTGTAGTCTTCAACGTCATCCTCTACGCAAAGACCGTTTACAAACGAAGCAATTTCCCAGTCGATAGTTTCCATCTGGCTGGTTGTGAGATACTCCTCCATAAGATGCTCAAGCAGGCCGTTGAGAGTTGACTGCTCGAGAACACCGAATGTGCCGAGAATAGCAAATACGGTATCAACTATATTTGTAAATGACATATCGTTAAGGAGGATTGCACGAAGCACGATATCAAGGAATCTTGCGATACCGAAGCCGAATGAACCGAACGGGAAAGCAGAAGTGATATGAAGCTCGAGAGTTGAAAGAAGCTCGCCAAGAAGGAAGTCATTGAGAACATACTCAATAATACCATCGAGAAGCTTTGTTGAAACAGCACCTGTTTCAAGCTGAGCCAACATATCGAGCATAAACGGATCGTCTTCAAAAGTGCCTTCGTTGCCGTACATATATGCAAGTACGCTTGAAACGAAATCGCCGAACGTGCCACCCTTTGTTTCATCACCGAAGCCGAACTTATCAATGAACTTTGTGCAGGGAACTTCGGAGAACTGCATATTGAGAAGGTTATCGAGCAGGTCGCTTACAAGCTCCATAAGCACGTCTGTATCTTCAATATAAGCTGCATCAAGCTGATCGCAGAGATCCTTGATGAGACCCATAATATTCTTTGAGCCGAGAATTGTTATACCTGCAAAGCCGATACCGCCGCCGAGAAGGTCATCGAAGAGAGCTTCAAGGTCAAGCATTTCGCAAAGGAAGTTGTAAAGGCCGCCTGCGGCCTTGATTTCCTCGCCATAAACCTCAACATAGTAGCCTGCAAGATCCATAACCATACCCTTTGCAGAATCACCTACAAAGTTGATGCCGAAGCAGTAATCTCTGAACGGCTGCTCGTAAGTCTTACCGTTGTACTCGAGGGGCTTAAGCTCATCGAAATCGTGGCTTGTGATATCAGCGGTAATCACGCCGTTACGGGTGTTGTCGAAAGTTACCATTCTGATAAGGTTGGGGTAATTGATGACGGAAGCTGTTGCAACGTCATAGAGAATATTGCCGTTATCGGATACATGCTGTGCGATATCGTGAACGTGAAGGTGACCTGTGAAAACGTACTGCATACCTGCATCTGCAAGGCACTCGCTGACATACTCACAGTCTTCAATAAGGAACGCTGTGAAAGTTACAAGCTCTTTTTCGTGGTAGTGAGGTACTAAGTTCCAGTGAGTCATACCGATAACGCTGTAGCCGTTTTCGGTATTCTCCTCAGTCTGCTCAAGTGCCCACTCAAAAACAGCGTCGGAATACGCACCGCGTGTTTCGTGCTCATCAGTGCCGTCTTTGGTAATATCAGCAGAATAAACACCACCGTCGATTACAACAAGGCGGTAGCCGTTTTCAAGCTCAGCTACGTAAGAAAGACCGCCTGCCTTCTCGCCTGAGGGAGGAGTAAACTCCTCAACAGCAAGGTCGAAGCCGAGGTTTGCATAAATTTCGCGGAAATCTTCGGGTGTTGTGATACGTGCGCCCTTGACAAACTTACCGTTTTCAAAAGTAGCAGCATTGGAGTTGTTGATATCGTGGTTACCGTTGGTAACAAGTACGGGAACGCCTGTTTCTTTTTCCCAGTTTTCAAGTACACCTGCAAGAACTGTATGGCTTACGTAGTCACCATCTCTTGTAAGGTCACCGGGAATAAGAAGATAATCAAGCTTACCCTGCTCTGCCTGCACCTTGTAGAAATCAAGTGCAGTCATAAGAATAGCATCGGAAAGATGTGACGTGCTGATTGTCTTTTCGCAGACCTCTGTTGCCTTGTCTTTATCGTCAATATTTTCCTGAGCATAATAGTGAACGTCGGTCATAACACCGATCTGGATTTCACCTGTTTCTGTATTCTGTGCAAATACGCTTGTAGGCACTGCACACACGAGCAGTGCAACCACAAGCACTGCAGAAATAATTTTAAGCACTCTTTTCTTCATAAAGCGGTACTCTCCTTTTACTTTTCTGTACGGTCGATAATATCTTTGAACTCGCGAGCGATAACGTGTGTAATCTCGACACTCAGACCGTTTGTTTCGTGATAGTGGTTACGGTCAAGATTATCTCTGTAGCTTGAGAGATAAGCCTGAGTCGGATGAAGCACAGCATTATTAGAGGGAACCATATAACCGGTCATATCGTTTGTAACACCGAAGATGATAAGATTGGGGTCATCTGCAATTTCTGCAAGAGGTGTTGAGTTAACCTCGGGGCCGATGCCTGTGCCTGAATGCTCAGCATCGAAGTAGCCGCCGTATACAGCCTCGGTAAATGATTCGCCGCCGAGGGTGAGAATTTTCTGCTTGCCGAGCTTTATGTAGTTCATTTCGGTAAGAAGGCCGAGACCGAGTGAGCTTTCGGCACAGTGATATGCTCTTGAATTACAGAGCTTGAGAATGAACATAAACGCAAGCACATAGTTTTCGATAGGAGCATAGTAGGGCTGATGAACGAGAGTAATCTCTGCATCAAGAAGCTCATCGTTATCGATAGCGAGAGCAGCCTCGGCAAGCTTTTCGCCTGCAAGCTTTGTTCTCTCAAGTCTGTTTTCAGCAAGGTCATCAACGCTGACAGAAGCGATTGTGCTGACACTGAAAAGAACGTTGACGGGCTTGACTTTGTTGATAGTCTCACGCAGATAGTAAGGATAGTCTGCACTGACCTCTGTACAGTCGCCGCCCATTGTGTTGGGGTGTGCACCGTAGTTGAGGAACCATGTTTCTGCACTGCCGTCTTCAGGCACAAAGCGGAAACGTGAAAGCTTATCGTTCACAGCAGCTCTGCCGTCGCCGATAACCTCGGGTACGTTGACAGAACCGATATAGAGCTTACCCTCTTTACGGTTTTCGTAAGCTTCGATACAGACCTGCTTGATCTTATCGAAAACAAGCTGCATATATTCTTTATCCATACCGCTCTGGGGAGGCATAAGTCTGCCCCAGTAGCCTACTGTATCGATACTTGCGTGAGAGTGTGTACAGCTGATATTGATAAGCTTACAGTCGGTTTTCTTTGTGAAGTCGCTGAGTGAATCACGTACGGTTTTGACATCGTAGCCTGTAAGACCGATAATATCGGCACTTACCATTACGATACCGCCGCCGTCTTTACAGTCGAGCCACATTGCACGGACTGTAAGCGGGTCGTTGACACCTGTGACGGGATGATCCATCTTGTAGCCTGCGATGTAGTACTTCTTTGCAGTTACGTCAGCAGGCATAATCTCTGCACAGGCAAAGCCTGCGTTATAAAGATTATCGGTTTTGTTTTTCATTCTGATGGGCTGTGCCTTTTCGATTGCGGGTGCATTACCTTTTTTGGCAAACTTCTTACCCTTGTTAGCAGCAACCTTTTTAAGTAATTTGGTTGCAAGATCGCCGAGATCCATAGTTTTATCCTCCTCTTTCTGGTTAAATATTATTCCAATTATAATATATCAGTTATATATATAAAAAGCAATAAAATAAATATAAAAAGTTTTCAACATAAAAACAAGGTGCACTTCTTCGAAAAAGTGCACCTGTGAATCATTTTTTATTGTGTTTTAATCAAAGACCCTGAGGATTGTTCTTCTGCCAGTTCCAGCTGTCGGCACACATTTCGTCGATACCGAACTTTGCTTCCCAGCCAAGCTCTGCCTTTGCCTTTGAGGGGTCGGAATAGCAGGTTGCAATATCGCCGTCACGACGCGGACCGATAACGTATTTGACCTGCTGACCGCTCGCCTTTTCAAATGCTTTGACAACGTCGAGCACGCTGTAGCCCTTACCTGTGCCGAGGTTGTAGATATTGAGACCGCTGCCTGCACAAGCCTTATTGACTGCACAGAGGTGACCCATAGCAAGGTCAACAACGTGGATATAGTCACGCACACCTGTACCGTCGTGTGTCGGATAATCGTCACCGAAAATGTTAAGACACTCGAGCTTGCCGATAGCAACCTGAGTGATATAGGGCATAAGGTTGTTGGGAATGCCGTTGGGGTCTTCGCCGATAAGACCGCTCTTATGTGCACCGATGGGATTGAAGTAGCGGAGGATTACAACGCTCCACTCATTATCGGATGCATAAAGGTCGGAAAGGATTGTTTCGATATAAAGCTTTGTTGTGCCGTAGGGGTTTGTTGTACCGCCTGCAGGCATATCCTCACGCAGAGGTGAAGGATTGTTGCTGCCGTAAACTGTAGCAGATGAGCTGAAAACAATCTTCTTACAGCCTGCGTCACGCATAGCCTCGCAGAGTGTGACTGTGCCGCCGATATTGTTTTCGTAATATTCAAGAGGCTTGCGACAGCTCTCGCCTACAGCCTTGAGACCTGCAAAGTGAATTACAGCCTCGATATCGTTTTCGGCAAAGACTTTGTCAAGACCTGCCTTGTCACGGATGTCGCATTCGTAGAACTTGAAATCGCCGCCTGAAATTTTTTTGATTCTGTTAAGCGCTTCGGGCTTGCTGTTATAGAAATTATCGAGTATAATAACATCGTATCCGCTTTTGATAAGCTCGATACTTGTGTGTGAGCCGATGTAGCCCGCACCGCCTGTTACAAGAATTGCCATATCAATTACCTCGCTTTACTCATTTTCTAACTCAATATTATATAACTATTCGGTTAATAAGTAAAGCAAAAATAAAAATTTTTCAGGAGCAGTAACAATGCAGAATTTATCGGATATTTCAGTTGTAAAGGATTTGCTTAACCGCCACGGTTTCAAATTCTCCAAAGCACTCGGTCAGAATTTCCTTATCAACCCGACCGTATGCCCGAGAATGGCAGATGCCTGCGGTGCAGACGAAAACACAGGTGTAATAGAAGTAGGTCCCGGTTTCGGCGTACTTACGGCTGAGCTTGCAAAGAAAGCAAAAAAGGTTGTGTCGATTGAGCTTGACGAAAGGCTGTTGCCCGTGCTCGACGAAACACTTGCAGAGTTTGACAACGTTGAGGTAATCAACTCCGACGTACTCAAGGTTGACCTGCACAAACTCATAGAAGAAAAGTTCAGCGGAATGAAGGTTGCCGTATGTGCAAACCTACCCTACTACATCACTTCACCCGTAATAATGCATCTGCTCGAAAGTAAGCTGCCCGTTGAAAACATAACCGTAATGGTACAGAAGGAAGCGGCACAGAGACTGTGTGCACCCGTCGGCAGCAGAGATGCAGGTGCGGTCACCGTTGCGGTAGATTACTATGCTGATGCCGAAAAAATATTTGACGTTTCCGCAGGCTCGTTTATGCCTGCACCGAAGGTTGACAGCAGTGTAATCAGGCTCAACGTAAGAAAACAGCCCCCCATCGAGCTTAACGATGAGAAGCTTTTTTTCCGTATGGTGAAAGCTGTTTTTGCACAGCGAAGAAAGACTGCCGCCAACTCAATCAGCTCCGGAATGTCACTTTCCAAGGAAACCGTATACAAAGCAATCGAAGCTGCAGGTTACGGCGAAAATGTAAGGGCAGAGAGCTTTACACTTGACGAATTAGCCACACTTGCAAACGAAATTTATAATGTTACCCGACAATAATTACCACTGCCGTTACGTCATCTGGGCGGCGTGAATCTGAATATTCAAGCGCTGTTTCAACGACCCTTTCCGCAAGCTCGGAGGGGTCGTTTTTGTTGGAACTGCTGAGGATTCGGGCAATATCTTTGTAAGCGGATTGCGGAACTCCGTCTGACATCATAAGCAAGCGGTCACCTCGCCTGAGCTTCACCTCAGCCTTATCAAACTCAATTCCACGCAGAATGCCGAGCGGCATTGACGGTTGACCAACTTTGTAAAGTTTCTTACCTTTACAAATCAGACTCATTCCTGCACCTGCCTTATAAAATTCTGCTTTTCCCGTATGCAGATTTATTTTAACAGAATCTATTGTTGCAAGCGACTCTTCGTTTGATTTTACAATAAGTGCAGAGTTGGCAAGACGGAGTGAACTGTCAAACCCGAGACCTGCGGCAATCAGCTTTGAAAACAGCCACACTGCAACTGTACCGTCAACCGCAGCTTTCGGACCCGTACCCATACCGTCACTGATAACGACAACTCTGTTGCCCTCTCTGTCGCTGAAGCTGTCGACTGTATCACCGCACATTTTACCCTCTGCCGTATGCTGTGCCTGCCCTGTACGCAGATTGTATTTCGGACGTTTCTCAAAGCTTATCAGGGTTGTATCCTCTGTATGCGTAACTGAGGGTATGCCAAGCTTATAACCGCACACCGCTTCCATATCACCTGTCAGTGCTGTACGGCTGATTTTACTGTTTATTTTATCGGCTTTTATATCAATTTTAGAGCGTGCACCCGTAGTTGAGCAAACGACTTCTTTTGGTGTTATTCCGTAGCCTGCAAGCACGGCTGAAACCCTCGCACTTGCCTGAGTGTCAAATTTTGTTTCACTGCAGAAGCTCTGTGATATTTCTCTGACAGCTGTTGAAAGTGTCGCAAACTGGTCACGCACAAGACGACCCGTCTGCACGGACATACTTTTTTCATCACCTGCATTTTCAAGTTTCACCATTTCATCTGCAATACGCTCAACAGCTTCCGACACCTCATCGAGCCCTCCGCTGACGCTTTCAAGCTCAAGCAGGAGAGCTTTTTTCATTGCTTCAAATTCGGGCACCGTATCATCGGAAACGAAAAATTTTGAATTTGCTTCAAAAAACTTTTTCGGTATCAGAGCAAAGATAAGCAGAGAAATTATCACTTCGTAAATAATTGAAATAACATCATATCTGCCGACGTTAGCCATTACCGTAACTGCGGCAACACACGCAAAACCTATACACTGCACCGCTCTGCCGAAGCGTGAAAGCAAACCTGCCGCCAGACCGCCGAAGGTATAAAGTGCACCAAGCAGAAGATTTGTTGACGAAATACTTACGGCAAAGCCCATAACACCGCCTGCCACACAGCCGCCAGAAATGCCGACCAGGCGTGCTGAAATGAGAATAATTACAGCCGCCGCAATATCTGAAAGCCTGATACCTTCAAGATTCAGCGGTTGAACAGAAACAACGAGCATACCCATAAACACGAGCACACCCGACAGCTGACGCATATCAAGCGGATTTGTACCCTTGAAAAATCCGCTCGTAAAGCTGAGTCTGCTCAGAAAGCAGGCACAGCCCGTACTGACAATACTCTCGCACAGATATGTAATCAGACCGTCTGCACTCAAGCCCTGTGCCGCCATTACGGTTATGCCCGTAATAAGACTGCACAGAGCACTGGTTACGGGTGCCGCTATAAGATTATTTCTGACAAAGCCCGAGCGATAAAGGCAGAAATTTATAAGCCCTGCACAGACCGTTACGGCAATAAGCCTTGCCGTATACGCACCGTCAATGCTGAGCAGACAGCCGCAACAGCCGCCAAGCGTTGCCGCCAAGCTACGCTTACCCGGTACACTTGCGGCAAAAGCCGCAACAAAGGGTGACATATCCCATACAAGTCTGGCATTTGCCAGTGCAAATGCCGCAATAAAAGTGAGAGCTTGTCCGTAAAAGCTGCTGTTTTTCGGAGGTACTGACTCCCGTATTTTTCTTATATCTGCCGATTTTATTTTCATTTATACTTCCTCGCTGTTACTTTTGTACATTAATCCGCACACAGAAGTATACCTTTTTATGCAAAGAAAAAAATGTCGCTATTTTGTGTCTTTTTTTGAAAAAGTGTTGGTTTTTTACTATATATATGGTATAATACATCTATATATGTTGTGTAAGGAAGAATGGGAATTATGGAAGAACAGAGAAACGACCTTATAATCGGCAGAAATGCCGTTTCTGAAGCACTTAAAAGCAACCGTGCGATTGATACACTGCTTATTGCCAAGGGTGACAGAGGCGGAAGCATAGGCAAAATTATAGGCGAATGTCGCGAAAGAGGCATTGTTGTAAAAGAAGTTGACCGAAAAAAGCTTGACTTTATGTGCGGCGGAGGCAGCCACCAGGGCGTT
Organism: Acutalibacteraceae bacterium; assembly: GCA_045651645.1. Taxonomy (GTDB): domain Bacteria; phylum Bacillota; class Clostridia; order Oscillospirales; family Acutalibacteraceae; genus UBA8612. The sequence goes on along the minus strand of JAZRSU010000038.1, from coordinate 17,451 downwards.
GCCGCATACGCAGCCGCTCACGAATACGCTGACGTTGACGATATTTTTGCAGCAGCCGAAGCAAAGGGTGAAGCTCCGTTTATAATCGTTTGTGACGAAGTTGAAGACCCACATAACCTCGGTGCAATAATACGTACAGCTGATGCCGCTGGTGCACACGGTATAATAATACCAAAGCGCCGCAACGCAACGCTCAGCTACGTTGTAGGCAAAACCTCTGCAGGTGCTGTCGAGCACGTGCCCGTTGCCCGCGTATCAAACCTGCCCTCTGCACTTGACGAGCTCAAAGAGCGTGGTGTATGGGTATACGGTGCAGATATGGACGGTCAGAAATGGTGCGAAACCGATTTCTCAGGCGGCGTTGCACTTGTCATAGGCTCTGAAGGCAGAGGTCTTGGCAGACTTGTAAAAGAGAAATGCGACTTCATCGTTTCCCTGCCCATGAAAGGCAAAGTAAACTCACTCAACGCCTCCGTTGCGGCAGGCATACTTATGTTTGAAGTATCAAGACAAAGATAACCACCGGAAGGATTGAAACCAGGCATGGATCTGAGCAATTTAACATTTGACGAACTGCTTGACGCAATCAGAAGCGACAGTGGCTATCAGAGTGCTCAAGCTCAAAAACCGGATACATACGAAGAAAACACAACACAAACACCTGCAGCTGCAGAAGAAATCGCCAAAGACTTTTCTGATTTCACTTTTGAAGAAGCTGTGGCAGAAGATTTCTTTATTGAAGAGCCTGTAGCAGAAAACTTCTCTATTGAAGAAACCGCAGTAGAGGATTTCCTGGCTGAAGAATCTGCAACAGGTAACTTTTCTATTGACGAACCCGTAGCAGCTGTTCTCTTCGACGAAGAACCTGTAGAAGATACAAATGAAATATTCACTCCGCCGGCAGCTCCGCTCGGTCTTTTTGAAACAGATCTGCCCGAAGAAGATATACCCGTATGGCAGATGCCTGTACCTGATAGTGAAGAATATCAGCCGATAGCTCTCGACCCCATTGATGAATACAGCGATGGCGACGAAGTAATCACAGCAGATGAAAGCGTGTACATACCGCCCGAGCCGATAGAGCTGATATTCCCCGATGAAACTGAGGACGAAGAACCGATAAAGATTTACACACCGCCAAAGCCCGAACCTATTGATTTCGGCGGTTTTGATATTACGGCTGACGTAGCGTCACTTTTCCCAGATATATCAGATGACGATATACCCGAAGAAGAGCCTGTAACCGTTGCAGACAACAGCAAGACAAGAGTTATTGACCCTATAGAAGTTGCAGAGCCTGCCGCTCAGCCTGAGCCTTCTTTTGAAAAGACTACGGTTGTACCAAGCGTTACAGACGACAAGACAAAAGCAATACCGACCGCTGAAGACGGCAAAACCAGAGCTGTGGATTTCGGTGCTGTGTTTGAGCGTCCCGGCATTGTCACGACAAGCAGTGCGTATGACAAAACATCCGACCTCAATGCACTGCCGCACATACTGCCTGCAGACGAATTTATTGACGGCGAATCCAAAAAATTCGTACGCACAGGCGAAATACCGAAGGTTGAATCTGCCCCAAAAGCTCCCGTAGTAAGACACGAGGAAGACGAGCAGATGATGCTGCCCGGTTTCTTTGAAAAAGAAGAAATTGTACGCGTTGACGAAGACGTTGTAGAGGAGGAGCTCAAGCGTACAAGAAGCCGCAAGGTCAACAGCTTCCGGCTTGAGGGCACTGATATTGACGAGCCCGTTATGGATGACGAAGTATCGCAGGAGCTTTCTCAGGGTAACACCGGTGCTAAAAAGCGTCGCTTCTCACTTACAAAAACACGTCACAGACTCGCCAAGCAGCGTGTTGAATTCACGCATCCCGCAGACGGAAAAGTCGTACACGGTTTTATCGCACACAAAAAGCTTATGGCAACAATCGGAGCAATAGCATCCGGAATATGCTCGCTTATTCTTCTTATAACAACAGCAATTCCTGCAGTTGCCGAAAAGATAAACTCCGGTGCCGACGTCAACGGAGCACCGCTGACATATCTTGTTTCGCTTATATTCCTTGTTATTTCAATAGCATTTGCATTGCCCGGCTGCATTTCAGGTATCACCTGTTTCTTCAACGGAAACAACAGACCCAACTCGCAGACGCCCGTAATTATTGCGGCTTTAGCGGCACTGATTCAGAACGTCATCGCTTTTACAAGCTATGACGGTGAAGATTATCCGCTGTTTTCTCTAGCGGCAAGCTTCCTGCTTTGCTGCTGCTCAATCGGCAATATCCTAATCTATTCACGTACAGCGTCAAACTTTGCGTTCCTTTACAAACAAAGACGTGAAGGACTTTACAGCATACGCTCAATAGACAACGCAATAGATGCAAACCGAGTCAGCCAGAACGTTGTTATGGGCAACGCTGATATACGTTACTCAGGTCAGTTGAAATTTGCCGACCGATTTATGGCATACTCACTTTCAAGCGACGCCGCCGATGACCTTTGCGCAAGGCTTGTACCGATAGTCGCAATCATCAGCGTTATCGTAGGTATAATAGGCGGATTTGCTACCGTCAGTTTTGTCGGTGCGGTAACGGTTTTCTGCGGTACACTCTGTATGGGCACACCTGCCTGTGCACTTATAGCCGCAAATCTGCCGCTCCTTCTTGAAAACAAGAAGCTTCGTGAAGACGGTGCTATGGTGACCGGTTACGCTGCCGCATTTGAGTACGAATCAACAAACGCGATTGCGATTGACGCATCCGAATTATTCCCCGGTGAAAACTGCAACATACACGGTATGAAAACGTTCAACGGAGTGCGTGTTGACGATGCTGTACTTACAGCCGCATCAATGCTGATTGCTGCAGGCGGACCTATAAGCAGTCTGTTTGAAAACGTTATTATGGCACACAATGAGCTTCTGCTGCGTGTTGAAGACCTCAAGTACGAAGAGCGACTCGGTCTTACAGGCTGGATAAGAAACCGCAGAGTATTCATCGGTAACAGAAAGCTTCTTGAAAACCACAACATCGAAATTCCGATGAGCATTGACGAATCCAAATACGCCGGCGGTAACAGACAGATAATTTACCTTGCCGATGCAGGCAAAATTGCCGCATTCTTCGTTGTCAGCTATGGCAGAAACAAAAAGATTGCCGAGTATCTCAGACGAATTGAAAACAACGGCATAAACATTCTTGTCCGCACCACAGACTCGAACATCAACGAAAAATTCATAGCACAGTGCTTTGACCTGCCGCTCAACTCCGTAAAGGTTGTAAGTAACACCGCAGGCGAAGTGCTCAGAAACTATGCCGAGCATACGGTAAACCGCGAGGATGCAAAGCTTATACATAACGGCACTGCCGCTGCATTCCTGCACGCAGTAAGCTCCGCTAGCAAGCTTTGCGAAACAGCAGGCAAAATCAGCACACTTCAGACATTCTGTATGGGTGCAGGCTTGTTGCTGACTGTACTTATAATGATTTTCAGCGGTCCGATGAGCCTTACCGCTTTACCAGTCTGCATATCACAGCTTCTGTGGATTGCAATCGCCGCAATACTTCCCCTCTTCGGAAAAGAATAAACCAAGCAAATAGCTTGCAGAAAGACTTAACTTTCTGCAAGCTATTTTATTCGTGATTTCTGATTTTAAGAAGTGCACCCTTCTCAAGCCTTGACACCTGCGCCTGAGATATGCCTATTTCGTTTGCAACCTCAATCTGCGTAAGACCTTTCATAAACCGCAGACCTAAAATTCTTTTTTCACGGGCTGATAAATCCTCTATAGACTGCCGTATCAGTATTTCGTCAATCCATCCCTCATCGTTACCGCCGTCGCCTATCTGGTCCATTACGTATATCGTATCACCGCCGTCATTGTAGACAGGCTCATAAAGTGAAACAGGGTCAACAATTGCTTCGAGTGCGATTACAACATCTTCTTTTTTAAGCCCCATTTCATCGGCAATTTCATTTATTGTAGGTTCTCTGCCAAGCTCATTTACAAGCTTATCCTTTGCCTGAATTGCGTGGTAAGCAGTATCTCGCATAGAGCGGCTGACCCTGACAGGGTTGTTGTCACGCAGGTACCGTCTTATTTCGCCTGCAATCATAGGGACTGCATACGTGGAGAAACGAACCTGCTGATTTATATCAAAGTTATCTATAGACTTTATAAGCCCTATACACCCGACCTGAAAAAGGTCGTCCATATTTTCACTACGATTTGCAAAGCGTTGGATTACGCTCAGCACAAGTCTGAGGTTTCCGTTAACAAGCTCATCCCGTGCCCTTTTGTCTCCACGCTTTGATTTTTCAAGCAAAGCACGCTTTTCACTTTCTTTGAGCACTCTGAGCTTTGCCGTATTTACTCCGCATATCTCAACCTTGTTAAACTGCATTTATCCCTTTCCTCTCCTCGACTTTATATGAAAAGTATGGGATGAGAATCGGGTTATAATACCGTTTGCTCTTTGGAAAAATTTATAAAACGGATTGACCGCAGAATTTATAAATATTATAATAAAAAAGATATCAATATAAAGGTTGGTGCATATTTGTGCTTTACATAGGTATTGACCTTGGCACTTCCGCCGTAAAGCTGTTGCTCGTAAACGAGCGTGGCGACATCCTCGGTGAGGTTTCAAAGGAATATCCCGTTTATTACCCGAAGTCGGGCTGGTCAGAGCAGAACCCTGCCGACTGGTGGACAGCTGTAAAGAGCGGCATTGCCGAGCTTACCGCCGGCTGTGAAAAATCAGAAATAGCAGGTATAGGTGCAGGTGGTCAGATGCACGGTCTTGTCGTGCTTGACGAAAACGATGAAGTTATCCGCCCTGCAATACTGTGGAATGACGGCAGAACACAAAGCCAGGTTGACTACCTCAACGGTGTCATCGGCAAAGAATTCCTCAGCGAGAACACTGCGAACATTGCTTTTGCAGGCTTCACCGCACCGAAAATCCTCTGGATGAAAGAAAACGAGCCTGAGCTTTTTGCAAAAATCAGAAAGATTATGCTCCCGAAGGATTATATAAACTATATGCTCACAGGTGTTCATTCCTGCGATTATTCCGACGCTTCGGGTATGCTTCTGCTCGACGTCAGAAACAAATGCTGGTCGGATAAGATGCTTGAAATCTGTTCGGTAACAAAAGAGCAGCTGCCCTCACTTTATGAGAGCAGTGACGTTATCGGCACAGTAAAAGCCGACACAGCAAGCGAGCTTGGTCTTGGGGAAAACGTAAAGGTTGTTGCAGGTGCAGGCGACAATGCCGCCGCGGCAATCGGCACAGGCACTGTCGGCAACGGCAAGTGCAACATTTCGCTCGGCACTTCGGGCACGATATTTATTTCAAGCACAAATTTCGGTGTTGACCCGAACAACGCACTGCACGCTTTTGCACACGCAGACGGTTGCTACCACCTTATGGGCTGTATGCTCTCTGCCGCATCGTGCAACAAGTGGTTTATGGAAGACATTCTTCACGATACCGACTATAAGGCAAATCAGGCTCCTATTACGGACGAAAAGCTTGGCAGAAACAACGTGTTCTTCCTGCCCTACCTTATGGGTGAGAGAAGCCCGATTAACGATACAAATGCAAGAGGCACGTTCCTCGGTATGAGTATGGACACGACCCGTGCAGATATGCTTCAGGCTGTTTTCGAGGGTGTTGCATTTGCAATACGTGACAGCTTTGAGGTTGCAAAGTCACTCGGCATAGACATTGCACGCAGTAATATCTGCGGCGGCGGTGCAAAGAGTGAGCTCTGGAAAAAGATTATGGCAAACGTGCTCGGCATTCCGCTTGACACAGTTAAAACCGAGCAGGGTCCCGGCTATGGCGGTGCAATTCTTGCGATGGTCGGCTGCGGTGAGTTTGAGTCCGTTATAGACGCTTGCGATAAGCTGGTAGAAATATCAGATACTGTTTATCCAGATGAAACTTTAAGCGCACTTTACGATAAAAAGTACAGTACATTCAAAGAAATCTATCCGTCACTTAAAGCAATATTTAATAAGGAGATATAAAAATGAGCGAGATTTTTGCAGGCATTTCAAAGATACAGTATGAGGGTGCAAAGAGCACCAATCCCCTTGCATTCAAATTTTACGATGCAGAGAAAATTGTTATGGGTAAGCCTATGAAGGATTACCTTCCCTTTGCTATGGCATGGTGGCACAACCTCTGTGCCGCAGGTACGGATATGTTCGGCAGAGACACTGCGGACAAGGCTTTCGGTGCAAGTGAAAAAGGCACAATGGAGCACGCAAAAGCAAAGGTTGACGCAGGCTTCGAGTTTATGAGCAAGCTCGGCATAGAGTACTTCTGCTTCCACGATGTAGACATCGTACCCGAGGCAGACGACATCAACGTCACCAACGCAAGACTTGATGAAATTACAGATTATATGCTTGAAAAGATGAAGGAGACAGGCATCAAGTGCCTTTGGGGTACAGCAAATATGTTCTCCAACCCTCGCTTTATGAACGGTGCAGGCAGCACAAACTCTGCTGACGTTTACTGCTTTGCAGCTGCACAGATCAAGAAGGCACTTGAGCTTACGGTAAAGCTCGGCGGTAAGGGCTACGTTTTCTGGGGCGGCAGAGAGGGCTATGAAACACTTCTCAACACAGACGTTAAGTTTGAGCAGGAAAACATTGCACGTCTTATGAAAATGGCTGTTGAATACGGCAGAAAGATTGGTTTTACAGGCGATTTCTATATCGAGCCCAAGCCGAAGGAGCCTATGAAGCATCAGTACGATTTCGATGCTGCAACAGCAATCGGCTTCCTTCGTCAGTACGGTCTTGACAAGGATTTCAAGATGAATATCGAGGCTAACCACGCAACACTTGCAGGTCACACATTCCAGCACGAGCTTCGCATAAGCGCAATCAACGGTATGCTCGGCAGTATCGATGCTAACCAGGGTGACTACCTGCTCGGTTGGGATACTGACGAATTCCCCTTCGACGTTTACGAAGCAACAATGTGTATGTACGAGGTTATCAAGGCAGGCGGTCTGACAGGCGGCTTCAACTTTGACGCAAAGTGCCGCAGACCCAGCAACACATACGAAGATATGTTTGAAAGCTACATCCTCGGTATGGATACGTTCGCACTCGGTCTTATGAAGGCTGCCCAGCTTATTGAGGACGGAAGACTTGACGGCTTTATCGCAGAGAAATACTCAAGCTTCAACAGCGGTATCGGTGCAAAGATTGTAGCCGGTGAAACCTCACTTGAGGAGCTTGCCGCATACGCCGCAGAGCTGAAGAACACACCTGCACCCATTTCAGGCAAGCAGGAAAGACTTGAAGGCATCGTCAACAGCGTTCTGTTCGGTTAAGTTATAACCACAACAAAAAAAAGACTCCTTGCTACAAGGAGTCTTTTTTATTGAGTCTTTTCGTTTATAAACACTCTGAAAAGTGGCAGGCAGGATGTGAAGAATTTTTTATACGCCTGGCAGTAATCTTCGCTTTGCTGTGTTCTTTTGCAACCTCCGCCCCTGCAAATCGGGTAGAGATTACACTGTTTACATCTGTCGGGAACAACAAGGCTTTCTTTGATGAAATTCACGGCTGTTTCACTGTGCTCCATAGCCGAAAAATCTGACTTGAGAATATTGCCGAGCAGATACTCATCCGTACAGTAAAAGTCACAAGGATATATATTGCCGTTTGCTTCGCTTACAAACTGATGCGAACAGTGCCCCATAATTCCGCACTGCTCTGTAGGCTGACCGAGGTACAGCCTCACCCAGTTGTCAAACTGACGGATGCTGACGTATTGATGTCGCACATAATCCTTGACGTAAAGGTTAAACAGCTTTATGAGGAAATCAGCATACTGGTCGGAAGTCATATACAGTTCGCTTTTTTCTGTTGAGCCAAAGGGTCGCAGGCAAGGTATAAACTGCAGATATCCGAAACCGAGCAAGCGGAAATAGCTGTATATCCGCTCGATGTTTTCTGCACAGTAGCCTGTTAAAACGGTAAGAATATTGAAATCGACATTATGCTTTTTCAAAAGTTTTGCAGTGTCAACAATAGTATAAAACGAATTCTCACCGCCCGGCTTTTTGCGGAATTTATTTGCTTCAAAGTCACCGTCAAGGCTTAAACCGACAAGGAATTTATTTACGCTCAAAAAGTCTGCCCACTTTTCATCGAGCACAGTGCCATTGGTCTGCATACTGTAAAAAACGGGGCTTTTTTTAATATTGAGTTCGCTTACAGTTCTGACAAAATACTCGAAATAATCAAACCCTGCAAGGGTTGGCTCGCCGCCCTGAAAAGCGAATGCAACAGCCTGACCGTCAGCGTATTTAAGTGCCTTTTCTATAAGCACACGGGCTGTGTCCTTACTCATAACACCGAAGCCGAGATGCTCGCGGTGCTCTGAAACGTCACGGTAAAAACAGTATTCGCAAGAGAGGTTACACAGCGATGAAGCAGGTTTTATCATTAGTGATAAAGGCGGCATATTATGAAATTACACCTCTCCTGTTATTTTTGAAATCGTCTGTAATTTCGTGGAGCTTCTCTCTGAATTGGTCGGAAATTTCCGGATATACGGGGGTACGGTTGTAGTTTTCCGCATAGTCATCGTTGAGAATATGAAGCCAATTTTTGCGGTTTTTATCAAAGAAAGCAGAGTTATCGTTCTGAATCTTTTCAAAGTACTTGAACGAAATATAGTCGTCACCCAGAATATCGTAATTGTAATCGGGATAGAGTGCTTTTACTTCGGCAGTCGGCACAGCGTACTGAACAGCTTTTATTTTTTCACGCTTCATATGAAGAATCGGGTGCTCTGACGTATGGATAACCTTGTCATTCTTTATAAGCTCTGCCATTGAGATACCGTCAATCACACGGTCGGTCGGCAGATAATTCTGCTCGCCTCCGTTACCCGTTATACCGCAAAGCTCAACGAGTGTCGGGTAAAGGTCAACGAGCACTGCACTGCTCTCTCTTTCGGTCTGTTTTTCGCCGAGTGCACCGTTATCGTTATCCCAACGGATCATAAACGGCACTTTCTGACCGCCCTCGTAGGCAAGGTATTTACCGCCACGAAGGTCGCCTACCGAGCCTTCAAGAGCAGGTCCGTTGTCACTTGTGAAAACAATTATGGTATCATCGAGCACACCGAGTTTTTCCATTTCATCAAATAGAATACCGAGGTAATGGTCAAACTCCGTAACGCAGTCGACGTACGTACCCATACCGCTTGTGCCGTCAAAATCGTCACCTGCATAGACGGGTCCGTGCGGCCACGGTGAAGCATAGTAGGCGAAGAAAGGCTCATCGTTTTCTGCCTTTTCGGTAATCCAGGCAGAAATCTCATTATGAATCCACTCGGTTGCCTTGCTCTGGTCTTTAAGCTCATCCGTACCATGTGTAATCGTCCACTCGCCGTTTTCTTCCGTTACGTGATAAAACGGCTTCATATCGTTTACGTGGTGGCTGCCGTAGAAATAGTCAAAGCCCTGATTTGTCGGCAGATACTCACCGTAGTCGCCAAGGTGCCATTTGCCGAAGCAGCCTGTAGCGTAGCCTGCCGCCTGGAAGGTTTCTGCAATAGTAACCTCATCGCCGAGCATACCGTCGGCATTGTTACCCATTTCAATTGAGTTGAAAATTCTTGTCTGTGCAAACGGAGAAAGAGTATCCACTGTGGGATAAATTACGTTATCTGCATAACCTCTGTAAGGGTATCTGCCGGTAAGTGCGGCAAAGCGTGCAGGAGAACAAACGGAGTAAGCCGAATAGAAGTTAGTGAAATTAAGTCCGTTTTCACCGATTGAGTCGATATTGGGTGTGTCGTAAATCGCACCGTTGAGTGACACGTCACCCCAGCCGAGGTCATCCATCATAACGACAAGCACATTCGGAGAATCCGTACCGTCTTTTTTATCGACACCGTTGAGGTACTTATCGTGGCCCTCCCAGAGTCTTTCGGTATTGGGCTTTGAACGCAGATTCATTGTAAGCACGTAAAGCACGCTTGTACCGAGAAGACAGACGCACATCACCGCACAGACGGCGGTTTTTATTCCGCTCTTTTTAAACGTATGCTTTGCAGAAAGGTATAAGCCGAGCAGAGAAAGAATCCACGGAGAAGCGATGAGAATATTGCCGAGAAGTCGGGTAAAGAAATTGCCCTCACCGGTAAAGAGCGGATGGTCTGCAGAAGAATAGCCTGCAAGGCCCGAAGTGAATGCACCGAAGCCTGCATCCGCACCGAAAATTATGTAGTAAAGCACAACCCCAAGACCCGACAGTGCAAAGCCGAGCACCATAGGGGCATAGACCTTACGTTTAAATATAAGGCTGAGTGCAATAACAGCCGCCATAATACAGTTGAAAGCAACCAATACAACCGACACGATATTGAGTCGGATAACAAGAAGTGACACTGCAAGCAGTGCACCGATTACCATAAGAATAATCGGAAATATCTTTTTACCGGAATCGAGCTGAATCTCTTTTTTCATTACAGTTCCTCCGTAGTTTATATTATATTTTAATTATATTATTACATTATAAATTGTCAAGTCACAGTAAATCAACACTGTGTTTTATAAAAAAGACCTTGTCTTGCGACAAGGTCTTTTTTATGGTGGAGATGGCGGTAGTCGAAACCGCGTCCGAAAACCCATTACCACAACTTTCTACGAGTGTATCCGTTCTTTTAGGATTCCCCTCAGGTGACGCCGGACGGCAGGCTTCACCCTACGGTAGCCTTTGATTCATGGTGTCATACAAGGCTAATCTGACACGCACGTTCACCGCTAATCGACGCCGTTATCCGGGCCGCGGTACTCCCGGTAACGACGGCTGCTATAAGTTAAGCAGCTTTAAGAACTGTATTGTTGTCGTTTATTTTTAATAAACTGCAGCTTTTATAGCGGGTCTGCACCGCTACTCGCTTATCATGACTCTGAATCCCCGTCGAAATCCTTTCATCCCCAAATATATAATTCGCAATTCGCAATGCGTAATGCGCAATTATCAGATCAATTAAATTTCGCTTGATTTCTGAGTTTTTGTTATTGATGTCAGTATTTTCAGCAGTTCTTTGCAATCGGCATAAATGCTGTTAAATTGAGTATCTGTAATAAATTCGCTTTCGTGCAAAAGTTCAAGCCAATATTCTGTTTCGCTTGCTTCTTTAAGTGCAATATTCATTTTGGAATAAAAATCGGGTTTGCTCTGTGCTCTTATTGCTTCCTTAACATTTGCGCCGATACTCGTTCCGCTTTTTAATATCTGATTTGCCAAAGCAAATATATTATAATTAGCGGTAAGATGTTTATAAAGATTAATAATTCTTAAAGCAAACGCTTTGCTCTTATCAACAATTATATTTTCTTCATGCATTTTAAAGTCACCTCATAATTGCGCATTGCGAATTACGAATTGCGAATTGAAAGGCTGCGTTCGATATCTCTTTGGGCATCTTTCTTTGCGGCTACGGCTCGTTTGTCGTAGAGCTTTTTACCCTTGCAAAGACCGATTTTGAGTTTTGCTCTGCCCTTGACAAAATAGATTGAAAGCGGAATTAACGAAAGACCGTCTTGCTTGACGGTACCGTAGAGGTGGTTGATTTCACGCTTATGCATAAGCAGTTTCTTTACTCTGAGCGGGTCACGGTTGAAGATATTGCCCTGCTCATAAGGGCTGATATGCATACCGTTTGCAAAAATCTCACCGTCTTTGATTGAGCACCACGAATCTTTGAGATTCACTCTGCCCTGACGGATTGACTTGACCTCTGTACCGAAAAGCTCGATACCTGCCTCATACTCTTCAAGGACAAAGTAATCGTGATATGCCTTTTTATTCTGGGCAACCGTTCTGCCGTTTTGTGTTTCCAAGGCTTATCACTTCCTTTCTCTAAATCCTTGGAAGAATCATTTTAACATATTTTTTTGCATTGTCAAGAAAAATTACTCGACAAAATTCTGCCTGTTTAGTTTTGTCATCCTGAGTGAATCGAAGGATCTTATAAAGATTCTTCACTTCGTTCAGAATGACATAATATAAAATCACTCGACAATATATTCCTTATTCTCATCGAGCAGATACATCTCTGCAATTACCTCGAGGTAAATACCCTCGGCACGGTAATCTTCGCAGAGCACCTTACCCTCTGTGCGGAAGCGTGCCGCAACAGCAGACTTGGAATAAGGAAGTATAAGCTTTGCCTGTCTGCGTGTGGGCGGAAGTGCGGCAGTTATTTCGGTAAGGAGCTTATCAAGCCCAACACCGTTTTTCGCACTTATCATAACACTCTTACCGACTGTGGGCAGGTCACCCGTAGAGTCAATAAGGTCGCATTTATTCATAACGGAAATTATCGGCTTATTCATACAGCCGAGCTCTGTCAGCAGGTCTGCCGTAACACGAAGGTGCTCGGCACATTCATCTGACGAAGCGTCGCAGACGTTGAGAATTACGGTAGCACTTGCCGCCTCTTCAAGCGTTGATTTGAACGCTTCGACAAGGTGGTGAGGAAGCCTGCGGATAAGACCGACGGTATCGATAAGCATTACACGTCTGCCGTCGGGCAAATCAAGACCTCTTGAAGTAGGGTCAAGCGTTGCGAAAAGCTTATCTTCAGCCAGCACACCAGCCTCTGTAAGCGTATTCATAAGCGTTGACTTACCTGCGTTTGTGTAGCCGACGATAGCGACTGTCTGCACACCGTCTTTAGCACGTCTGGAGCGCAGATTGCCTCGCCTTTTCTCAAGACCTTCAAGCTGCTCTTCAAGTGCGGAAATCCTGCGACGGATATGACGTCTGTCACTCTCGAGTTTGGTTTCACCGGGACCTCTTGTACCGATACCGCCGCCGAGACGTGAGAGCTGAACACCCTTACCCGTAAGACGGGGAAGCGAATACTTGAGCTGTGCAAGCTCAACCTGAAGCTTACCCTCACCCGAAACTGCACGACCTGCAAAAATGTCGAGAATAAGGGTTGTGCGGTCAACAACACGCACGCCTGTTTCATCCTCAATATTACGGGTCTGCGACGGAGTGAGCTCTGCATCAAAAATCAGCAGGTCTACCTCGTTATCATCGCAGAACAATTTCAGTTCTTCAAGCTTACCCGAACCTAAATAAGTAGCGTTGTCAGGCTTGTCACGCTTTTGTGTCATTCGTGCAACAACCTCGGCACCTGCAGTTTTTGCAAGTTCCTCAAGCTCATCGAGTGAGCTGTCAGGGTCGTACTGATCGAAATCAACGCACACAAGCACCGCTTTTTCGGGTTGCTGGGAGTTTTCGTAAAATTCTTTCATAAATTATTCTATGCCTTTTAAAGCTTCTAATTCGGATTTGTCAACTTTGATTTTTGTGTCTTTGATTACACTTACGTCGTGTCTGTGCACGCTTACAGGTGCGGCATTGGGGTTACGGTCAAGTGTAACCTTGAGCATACCCGTAAGGAGGTTGACGTCACTTACAACGCCCTTGCCATCTCTTGTGTTTACAAGTGCACCTACCTTGGGAGTTACACGGAGCAGATGCTCGTAAGACTCCTGCTCATACTTGAGACAGCACATAAGTCTGCCGCAGGTGCCGCTGATTTTTGTCGGATTGAGTGAAAGACCCTGCTCTTTAGCCATCTTGATAGAAATAGAGACCGACTGAAGGTCGTCGATATAAGTACTGCAACAGAAGGGTCTACCGCAGATACCGAGACCGCCGAGCATCTTTGCTTCGTCACGCACACCAATCTGTCTGAGCTCGATTCTTGTATGGAAAACACCTGCAAGGTCTTTTACAAGCTCACGGAAATCAACTCTGCCGTCTGCTGTGAAGTGAAACAGAATCTTACTGCCGTCGAGTGTGTACTCAACATCAACAAGCTTCATACCAAGACCGTGCTTCTCAATCTTTTTCTCGCAGATTTCGAATGCTTCAGCCTCTTTCTTTTTGTTTTCCTCAAGCTTTGCTATATCTTCTTTTGTAGCCTTACGGATTATTTTTTTGAGAGGCTTTATGATTTCACTCTCGGGCACGTCGGTCGGCTCAACCGCAACCTCACCGCACTCGATACCTCTTGCTGTTTCGACAACTACCTTTTCGCCAAGCTCGAAGCCAAGACCGATAGGGTCGAAATTATATACCTTGCCCGCCTCTTTGAAACGGACACCAACTACTATAGCCATTGTTTTACCTTCTTTATATATTATTTATCTATAGCCCTTCTGAGCATACTGCAAAAGCGTGTTACAAGAAGGGTCTTATTTGCATTCTGTGCGGCATTTTTCTCAAGCTCTGCCACTGCATCAAGCAGACGCATAAGCTGCTGTACTGTACAGGTGCGTGAGAGTGCCGTAGCTTCGTTGACTGCACCCGAAAGGAAAACAGCAGACGGGCTCTGCTTACGGGCAACAGCATCCCTGAACACGAGCCTGAGCTGTGCGAGAGTGAGCACAAGCAGCTCCTGGTCACGCTCGAATATACCTGTTTCGCTCATCAGGTCGAACTCATTGGGTGAAATGAGAGCTGCGGCTACAAGCCTTGCCTTTTCACAGGCATCATCGTGCTTTTTGTTGAGCGAATCACTCAACTGCTGACCGAGGCTGTAAACAGCTGTACGGGAAATAATTGTTTCGAGCAATACGGAAGCATTGGGAAGAGTGAGCACAAAGCGGACATACTCCGGCGGCTCCTCAAGAATTTTAAGCAGTGCATTCTGTGCCTGCTCGTTTGCAAACTGCATATTGTGAAGCAGGAAAACGCGCCTTTTTGCTTCGTTCGGAAAAACGAAAGCATTACTGCGTATTGTACGGATTGCATCGACTTTAAGCGGTGCTGTATCGTCCTGCGAAGCAAGTGACTCGGATATATCGGGATGAAAGCCCTTGCCTGCCTTGACACAGTCGGGACATATTCCGCACGGCTTTTCGCCTGCACCCGAGCAAACGTGAGTACGGCTGATAAGACGTGCAAGTTCGAGCCTGTCCTTTTCATTGCCGCCTTCAAGAATTATTGCGTGTGGCAATCTGTCGGCATCTGCCGCAGTGCTGAGCAGACTCTGCAAATCTTTATTTATTTCAAGACCTTGAAAATTCATCGTCAGACCCTTACAGCTTTACAAATTTATCTACGTCAACAACAAAAATGGTTGCACCGCCGACCTTGACCTCAAGCGGCATGGAATCAACCGAGCCTTCACCCTTTGCAGCAGAAGCCACAACCTGCTTATGGCTGTGTGCTTTTTTGCCTATGAGTGCGATTACATCGTCAACCTGCTCTTCTTCAACACCGATCATCAGCGTAGTGTTGCCTGCACGCATAAATCCGCCCGAGGTTGAGAGCTTGGTTGCACTGTAGCCGGAGCGTGAGATTTCGGTCAGTACCGCCTGTGCATCGTCGCTGTGAACAATTGCGATTATCAGCTTCATGCTCATTATATACGCTCCTTAAATCAGAGATTATTCTGCTCTTTATACTGTTTGAGTGCTCTTGCAAGCTGGTCGGGGCATGAAGTAGGCTTGAAGCCGCAGGTGATACCTGAAAGCTTTGCTATTGCATCGTCGATATTCATACCCTTTACAAGAGCTGCGATACCTTTAAGGTTACCTGCACATCCGCCCATAAAGCTGACGTCTTCTATAATCTTACCGTCAACGCTGATATTGATATACTGTGAGCAGGTACCCATTGTTTTATATGAAAAAGTCATTGTGTTTATCCCCCTTATATTCATTAATGATAATTTTAACCCATTATTATTTAAATAATATACTAATATAAGACTGATGTCAAGTAAAAGGGAAACAGGCAACACAGCCGGAGACTGTGTTGCCTGCATCAGGAATGGGTGGGAAAAAGAATTATGCAATATACTTACTGTTTGTTCTGCTTGTTGCAGAAGTATTATCGGTGACTATGTGGAGTCTGCTGCGTCTTGCCTTTGCAATTTCGTTTGCACGTGCATTGCGCTCGGCACGGAGCTTTGCTACCTTCTTTTTTCTGAAAGTTACATAAACACGTGCGGCAATATAACCGATTCTGTCAGCGATAAAATCCCAAAGTTTTTCTTCAAAAGCGATAAGCTTTTCTTCGTGCCAGATACCTGTGAGAATGAGTGCGAGAGCGAGTACCAGAAAACCAGTTTTTAACCAGAACATATTTAAACTTCCTTTCTTCTTCTGAAAAATCTATCGAACGTTTTGTGAACGTTTGTTCTTTACATCTACGATTATAGCACATTTTTCGAACATGTCAACACAAATGTTCGAAAATTTTCGCATATTCAGTACTATTTTTGGGACTTTGCTCTGCGTTTTTGATTATGTTCAATAGTTATATGCACGACATCAGAAAAACGCGCACAGATATAAGCAGTTTTGTGTAAACGTATTTATTTTTATTTTATTTGTGTTATAATGTAAAAAACATTACTCACAAGGAGACACTAAACATGGGCGAATACAAAACCACCTGGCGTGAAAAGCTCGGCTACGGCGTAGGTGCCGTAGGTCTTGACCTTTCATACGGACTTTTCTACTCCTACCTTTCCTACTATCTTTCAAGCGTACTGCTTCTGCCCGAGGCATTTCTGCTTATTCTTACACCGCTTGCAAGAATATGGGACGGTATCAACGACCCGATGATGGGCTCAATCGTTGACAGTACGAGAACAAAAATCGGCAAATACAGACCGTGGCTTCTTATCGGTGCACTCTCCAATGCAATTGTGCTTTCACTGCTCTTCACTTCATTCGGTATGAGCGGTATGAAGCTTTATATCTACATAGCCGTTATGTACATTCTATGGGGTATGACAAACACAATGGTCGATATCCCCTACTGGTCAATGGTGCCAAGCTTCACCAACGACCCCAAGGACAGAAACCTCATCGCAACCGTTGCCCGCACCTTCAGCGGTATCGGTCAGGGACTTATCTCAATCCTCACGCCAATCATCCTGCCCAAGCTTTCAAGCGGCATGACAACCGACAAAGGTTACAGCGCATCCGGCTTTTCAAAGTGGGCAATCATCTGCGGCGGCTTTCTTATCGTTTTCGCGCTGATTTCATTCCTTTCAACCAAGGAAAGAAACGTTATCTACAGCAATGAAAAGTTCAGCTTCAAGAAGGTTATCAAGGTGCTGAAATCAAACGATCAGCTTGTTGTGTTTATGGTTTTTGCGATGATATCAAACGCAGGCTGGTACCTCACAAGCGGCACAGCGGTTTACTTTTTCACCGACGTGCTCGGCGACCCCGAAGCACAGAGCCTTTTCTCAACAATAGGCGCTGTCGGCTCAGCACTCGGTCTGCTGGTCATTCCGCTGCTCAGCAAGAAATTTTCCAACCGCACAATCTATCAGATATCCCTCGGCCTTGCAATTGCCGGCTACGTTCTGATGTTCATCTTCGGACCTGTGCTCAGAATCAACATTGCGCTTGACCT
>JAZRSU010000037.1:0-17617 GCA_045651645.1 Acutalibacteraceae bacterium | reverse complement strand
GTGACGTTCCGTTCTGGAGTATGCCAAACGTTATGACTCCTAACCCTAAGGAACGTGGTAATATCATTTCCTATGGTAAAACAGTTGGTGGTATCGGCTCTGCTGTAACAGTAGCCCTTCCTATAATTATGGGCTTTATGTATACCTCTGTTTTCTCAAAGAGTATGACAGAGAAAGAGTTTGAACCATTTAAATTTGCTGTTATGGCTGTTTCAATGGCTGTTATCGGTATGCCTCTTTTCTCGATTTCTTCATTTAAAATCAAGGAAAGAATCCAGATTCCCGATGCAAAGAAAAAGGCTCCCGGTGAAACATCAACACTCAAGAGAATCTTCACCTGCAAGCCGCTTATGCTTGTTGTTCTCTCAGGCGTGCTTTCATTCGGCAGATATATGCTTCAGGCTGCCGCTCCTCACGTTGCACGTTATTCGGGCTTCTACCTCGGCTCCAAGGCTCCTCAGACTGTTGAGGAAATCAACAAGAACATTTCAAACGTTGCTCTTGTTATTCAGGTTTGTGCCGCTATCGGTATGTTCGGTGCAATGCTTGTTCTGCCTAAGCTTTACAAGAAGTTTGAGTACAAGCACATTATGATAGTTTCCTGCCTTGGTGGTTTTGCTTCAAGCTGTCTTACACTTATCATCGGCTGGACTACAAAGAATCTTCTTATCTGTATTCCGTTTATGCTTATCTCCGCAATTCCGCTCGGCGTTATCAACAACGTTTCATTTGCTATGGTATGCGACTGCCTTGACTTTATGGAGTGGAAAACAGGCTTCAGAAACACAGGTCCCGGCTCTGCCTGCCAGTCATTTGTCAACAAGATCGGTAATGCGTTTGCAACTGTTATGATTATCGTTATGTACATTATCGTTCGCATTGACGTTGCTCAGCTCAACGTCGGCAGCGGTGAGGCTGTTGCTCAGGCTATCAACAGCATGTCATCAACACAGAACTTTGCAATGTTCTCACTCGTAACAATCGTTCCCGGTCTTAGCCTTCTTCTCTGTGCAATCCCGCTCTTCTTCTACGACCTTACAGGTGAAAAGAAGAACAAGGTATTCAGCGAGCTTGCTGACCTCAGAAAGCAGAGAGGCATCAACATAGAAGAATAACCACAATAAAATAAAAACATCCGTTCTTCCTTGCGAAGAACGGATGTTTTATTATGTACTGATTAAAGCTGATAGAGACCTGATTCGAGCTTTACAAACTCGTTTTCACCTGCGATGAAGTACTTGAGCACGGGCTCATCAAACTCAAGATAATCGCTGACGGCATAGTTGCCGAGAGTAATTGTACGGACTTTGTTTGAACCTTTGTTGCAGATGAACAATCTGTCATTGTAGCGGATTATTGATACGGGCTCGACAAACGCTGTTGACTGACCGCCGCCTATACGCATCTGCACACGTCTTTCGTCTACTGCGTAGCAGATGATAGCGTTGAGGTCGGGCACAACACTCCAGAAAGTTTTGCCGTCGGGAGCGATACCTTTTGCGGGGGAGTCGTTATATCTGAGGTTGCCCGTCCAGACTGCGACACCTCTTGCGTTGAATATACCTACGTCACCGTCGGGATAGATAAGTACGGTGTGGTTATTGGAAAGTGTGCCTGTTTCGCAGTTGACATAGTCCTTTATCTGTGAACATATCTCTTTATATGCGGGGCCGAATTTACCCTCGAAATAAGTCCATTTCGTAATCGGCATTGTACGCTGTGTTGCTGCTTCGTAACCGAAAAAATCTGCCCTTGTTCTGCCGTCCGGCATAACCTCGGGCTTTATGTAAAGGAAGCCGCCGTCAACAGGCAGCAGACCGTATATGTTGGAATCAATTATCTTTTTCAAAACTTTTCACCTTTGTTTTATAAAACCCCGCCAAGCCGTCATACGGCGAATAATAACCTGCGTCTAAAGCAGGTGGGTGGCCTCCCGCAGGTTCACGCTCCCTTCGTCCGTCAAAAGACGGGAGGTCTGCAATCCGCTGAACGGAGACGGCTTCCCTAAGATATGAGTGTTGGGTTAGTATTGCCGCAATTTAATCGCACAAGGCAGGGGAATTATTTAGTTTTATTATTCTTCGCTTTCGCCCTCTTCAAGCTCAAAAAGGTCGATAAGTCTGTCTTCGAAAAGGTTGCCTACTTCTTCAAACTCGGCATCGTCTTCGATAGCTGCAAGGTAGGTTTCGCCGTTTTCTTCGCTGACCTTGAGGATGATTATTTCGCCGCTGTCTTCAAGCTGATCGTCAGCATCGTCGAAAATGGGGAGAAGAGCAACATACTTGCCCTTGTCAGTCTCGATTCTGTCGAGCTCTTCAAAGGTGTGCTCCTTACCGTCTTCGTCGATTACGCTTACTATATCGGGATCGTACTGTTTGCTCATAATTATTGTATCTCCGTTTCTTTTCATTTATGCTCTTATTTTACATTGATTTTGCCGATTAGTCAAGAGCGGCGGTGTGTTAAATAGTTACATTTATATTAAAGGAAGCATATAATGGTTTTATGAGCGGTTTCGGGGAGGAGAGGATTTGCGGTATTACAGACCGAAGAGATACAGGAAATACATATTCATTATTATATGTTTTATTATGGTTGCGGTTACGCTGTTTTTACTGCTTGATGCGAGGCTCAGACCGATAGTAAGAAACACCGCGGTTGTGCAGGCACAGAATTATGCGGCTACGGTTGCAGGTGCATCCGTACCTGATGTGTTGAATAAAACGGGTGCAGATTATTCATCGCTTGTTGAAATAGTACGTGATGGGGGCGGGAATATTGTTTCGGTACAGACGGATACAATGCGTATAAATCAGATTAAATCGGGCATCAATACGGCGGTTGCATCAAAATTAAGCGGTCTTGACGGAAAACAGCTCGGTGTACCGCTCGGCTCGCTGACGGGTCTTGCACTGCTCAACGGCAGAGGTCCGAGGCTGAACGTGATAATAAGCCTTACGGGCAGTGCTCAGACGCATTTTGTAAACGAATTCAGCAGTGCGGGAGTTAACCAGACGAGACATCAGATATTTCTTAAAACAACTGTTACACTGCTTATAGTATTTCCGACTGCTACGGTTACAACTGCATATACTATGAATATGCTCGTTGCCGAAACCATAATAGTAGGTAAGGTGCCGCTTGCCTACGGTGAAATAACGCAGAAATGAAATATTAATGAATTGTAAAAAGATAGAATATTTACATAAATTTACTTAAAGGGCTTGAAATTTATTTTAAAAATGATACAATCATTTTAGCACTTGGGAGTGTCGAGTGCTAAAATGAAATCAGTAATACTTTTCAGGAGGAGAAATAAATGACTATCAGACCCCTTGCAGACAGAGTTGTCGTTAAGGCATCGGCTGTTGAAGAAACAACAAAGAGTGGCATCATTCTTGCCGCATCCGCACAGGAGAAGCCCCAGTATGCAGAGATTGTTGCTGTTGGTCCCGGCGGCGAAGTAGACGGCAAAACAGTTGAAATGTACGTAAAGGTCGGCGAGAAGGTAATCGTCGGCAAGTACGCAGGCACAGAGGTTAAGCTTGGCAAAGAAGAGTACACAATCGTTCGCCAGAGCGATATTCTCGCAGTTATCGAATAATATTCAGGAGGAAATGAAAAATGGCAAAGCAGATTATTTACGGTGAAGACGCCCGCAAGGCTCTTCAGGCGGGTATCGACAAGCTCGCAGACACAGTTAAAATTACACTCGGCCCCAAGGGCAGAAACGTAGTACTTGACAAGAAGTACGGCGCACCCCTCATCACTAACGACGGCGTTACAATCGCTAAGGAAGTTGAGCTTGAGGACGCATTCGAAAATATGGGTGCTCAGCTTGTAAAGGAAGTTGCTACAAAGACAAACGACGTAGCAGGTGACGGTACAACAACAGCTACACTTCTTGCTCAGGCACTTGTTCGCGAGGGTCTCAAGAACGTTACCGCAGGTGCAAACCCGATGGTAGTCAAGAAGGGTATCAAGCTTGCAGTTGAGGCTGCTACAGCAGCAGTTAAAGAAAACTCCAAGCCCGTTTCCAGCTCTGCTGATATTGAGATGATTGCTACTATCTCTTCTGCAGATGCTGATATCGGCAAGATTATTGCCGACGCTATGGAGAAGGTTTCTGCAGACGGTGTTATCACTGTTGAAGAGAGCAAGACTGCTGTTACAGATTCCGATATCGTTGAAGGTATGCAGTTTGACCGTGGTTACATCTCTCCCTACATGGTAACAGACACAGACAAGATGGAAGCTGTTATTGACGACGCTTACATTCTTATCACAGATAAGAAGATTTCCAACATTCAGGAGATCCTTCCTCTCCTCGAGCAGATTCTCAACGCAGGCAAGAAGCTTGTCATCGTTGCAGAAGACCTTGAGGGTGAGGCTCTTTCAACAATCCTTGTCAACAAGCTTCGCGGCACATTCACTTGCGTAGGCGTCAAGGCTCCCGGCTTCGGCGACAGACGTAAGGAAATGCTCCGTGACATCGCAACACTTACAGGCGGTGAGGTTATCACAGAAGAGCTTGGTCTTGAGCTTAAGGATACACAGATTACACAGCTCGGCCGTGCACGTCAGGTCAAGATCTCCAAGGAGAACACAATCATTGTTGACGGTGCAGGCGATAAGGAGCTTATCGCAGCAAGAGTTGCACAGATCAGAACTCAGATCGGTACAACAACATCCGATTTCGACCGTGAGAAGCTTCAGGAGCGCCTTGCAAAGCTTGCAGGCGGTGTTGCAGTTATCCGCGTTGGTGCAGCTACAGAGACAGAGATGAAGGAGAAGAAGCTCCGCATTGAGGATGCTCTTGCAGCTACCAAGGCAGCTGTTGAAGAGGGTTGCGTAGCAGGCGGCGGTGTTGCACTTATCAACGCTATTCCCGCTGTTGAGGCTCTCCTTGACACAACAGACGATGCTGACATCAAGACAGGTATCAAGATCGTACTCAAGGCTCTCGAGGCTCCCGTACGTCAGATTGCAGCAAACGCAGGTCTTGAAGGCAGTGTTATCGTAAACGAAATCCGCACAAGCGGCAAAATCGGCTACGGCTACAACTTTGCTGCTGACGGTTACGTTGGTATGTTCGAGGCTGGTATCCTCGACCCGACAAAGGTTACACGTTCTGCTCTTGAGAACGCTTCATCTGTCGCAGCAATGGTACTCACAACAGAGTCACTCGTTACCGATAAGCCCGACCCCCAGGCTGATGCAGCAGCTGCAGCAGCAATGGCAGCACAGGGCGGCGGAATGTATTAATTAAATACTAAGGCAAAAAAATAAACCGACTGAGATGGTTTGAAAACTGTCTCAGTCGGTTTATATATTGACAGTATATAATTTTTGTTTTATAATATTTTCGGTAAGTACTTTTGTTAAAATCATTATATGAATGAGGTGCTACTGATGAGTGATTGGAAATACGATCCGGACGCTTCGACAAGTGCTTTGCTGGAATGGTCACGTAATGAATTGTATGAAATGGGCGAGTTTCCATCCCATTTTTATGCAAAAGAAAAGAAGATGAAACGCAGTGGCAGTATAAGACGTGCAATTGGTATTATATTGATTGTTGCAGCCTTGGCGATTATAGTGGCTATGGTTATTCTTGAAAAAGACGGATGGAAGGATTGTATTTTGCCATCTGTGCTTTTTGGTGTTGGTTTGGCCTTTTGTAGGTCATATCCGTATGTAAGTACAAAATACGCAAAAGTGTATGTTGATGGCGAGGATGTTGCTAAAGGGTTATTCGGTGGCGCAATTGGTATGTTTATTGTATTGGTAATTCTTTTCTACACGGGTATTATATAGATATTTAAAATAATAATTGGAACTAAAGCTTCGACAGGGTTGTTTCTGCCGGAGCTTTTTTTATCATAAAATTACCATTATTATTTTTAATCTGATGGTGCAAATTATATCTGCGGCTTACTTTTCTCCTTTTTGGAGGTGAGTTATGCAAAGAACAATTAAAATTGTCAGTACCGTTGTTTCTTTATTTTGTGTTCTTGTTTTTTGCTTTGTCGGCTACGGTACGGTTTATCTTCCCGAATCGTTTGTTACGGCAGATGCTCAGTCGGCTGATACGGGTAATCTGCTGTTTACCTGCGAGTGTGAAGAGGCTGTGCCGACTGACGGCAGTGATTTTGCACGGAGTTATCCTGCCCAGATCAAGCTTTGGGGCACAATCCCCGTCAAAAATTCGACTGTAACGGTGGTACACCGACGATATGTTACCCTTGGCGGAAACGTATTCGGTCTGCGCATTTTTGCAGACGGTGTGGTTGTGGCAGGTGTGGGTACGCTTGCTTCCGGCAACGCGACCGTTGCACCTGCAAAGAAAGCGGGCATTAAGCAAGGCGACGTAATTAAAGAGATAAACGGTAAGACAGTAACCTCCAATCATGAGGTTTCACGCGCGGCAGAAGAAAGCCATGGCGAAAAGCTGAGCGTGAAGCTGATACGTGACGGTAAGACAAAGACGGTTGAAGTTGTGCCTGCTAAGGATAATGCAGACGGCAAATACAAGCTCGGTATGTGGGTGCGTGATTCCTCTGCCGGTGTGGGCACGGTTACCTTTGTCGATAACATTACGGGCACTGTCGCAGGTCTCGGACACGCGATATGTGATATGGATACGGGCGATATTATTCCGCTGAGAAGCGGTGATATGTTGAACGTTATAATCCGTGGCTGTGTTAAGGGAACATCCGGAACGCCGGGTGAATTATGCGGAGTTTTCGGCAACGACGTGCTTGGTGAGCTATATATAAACGGCTCTGACGGAGTATACGGAGTTGCGGCTGAAAAGGACAGCTCTGCAAAGAAAATCCCCGTTGCACTAAGCAGCGAGGTTAAGACAGGCAAGGCTCAGATTGTATCCACCGTAGACGGTGGTGAGGCGGAGTATTTTGATATAGAAATAACCAAAATACACCGTGGTGACGGCGAAGAGAAGAATATGGTAATTAAAGTTACAGATGACGATTTGCTCCAAAAAACAGGCGGTATTGTTCAGGGTATGAGCGGCAGTCCTATAGTACAGAACGGTATGCTTGTAGGTGCGGTGACACACGTATTTGTCAACGACCCTCAGCAGGGCTACGCAATATTTGCCGAAACAATGATTGAAACCGCTGAAGAGTTAGAGCAGAAACTTGCCGATAACGCAGCGTAACAACTGAATATGACCGAGTTATTATTAAGCCGCATCGGTCATTGAAAAAAGGGCTGTATCCATTTAGGATACAGCCCTTTGGTATTGCGGTTTTAATTATTTGCCGAGAATCATAAGGATGAGGTTGTAGAGAGCTCTGAGAGGAGCGATGATAACCATAAGCCAGTTGGGGATAGCTTTAGTAACGGTGACTGTGCACTCGTCTGTGTAGCTGCCGTCCTCAGTTGTGACTATGATTGTTGCTGTACCTTCTGCAACACCTGTTACGTTACCGTCAACATCAACTGTTGCGATTTCGGGGTTGCTGGAGGTGAATGTAACCTTGCTGTTTGTGGGAGCCTTGCCGTTGTCGGGCATTGTTTCAAACTTGTAGGTAAGTGCAACGCTCTCGTTTGCTCTGAAGCTTGCTGTATGAGAATCGAATGTGATACCCATAACAGATACGTAGTTATCTGTAACAGTTACCTTGATTGAGCGGGAGATTGTTGTGCCGTCAACAGTAACCTTGACAGTTGTCTGACCGATGCCTGTAGCAGTAATCTTACCTGAGGAAGATACTGTTGCAACGTTTTCGTCATCGCTTGTCCATGTAAGCTTGCCGTCAGCGATGTTTGTTGTAGCAACAACACCTCTGTATGCGCCTACACCGAGCTTGAGTGAATACTCATCGCTTGTATCGAAGTAGGGATCAAGGAATATGTTAGCGGGGATAGCCTTGATTGTGCAGGACTTTGTAAGCTCTGTATTATCGTAGTAGATAACAGCCTGAACCTTGATTACTGTATCCTTATTGAAGAAGCTGTTGGGCATCTTTACTGTAACAAGACCGTCAGGTGTGACAGAAGCAACTTCTGTTTCGTCGATCTTTGTTTCGGGATCGTCGTATACTCTCCAGAAGTAGTTGAGGTTTTCAACTGTGATGTCGGAAAGGATGAGCTGTACGCTCTGACCGGAGATAAGCTCAGCTTCCTTCTTGTTGATGTTAAGAAGAAGTGCGGGCATATCGTCGCATGTAGCGCGGAAGAAGTACTCTGTAGCGGTTGCCTCTTCAGCACTCATTTCGCTGATGTCTGAATCGATTGTTGTGTCGCCCTCTGTGCCTTCGTCTTCAGCAACTTCAACGTAGTTCTTGACAGTTATGTAGTAATGAGCGTTGCTGAGAGATACTGTCTTGTCGAATGTAGTGTCGCCTGAAAGAATAGTCTTGTCTGTTCCGTCAGACTTTTCGATTGTGATGTCGAGCTTTTCACTTGCTCTGAATGAGAAAGTGACGTTCTTTGCTGCGTCAACATAAAGTGCGTAGCAAGCTACTTCGTCTGCAGCAACCTTGCCGTAAACTGTTTCGCCGAAAGCGAATTTTGAAGCAGTGCCCTTTTCGGAGCCTGTTGCGAGAACGATGCTGTCGCCGATGAGTGATTCTTCGGTGTCAGCGGCAAAAGCCATAACGGAGCAAACGCTCAGAGCCATGACAAGAGCCATAATGATTGATATGAATTTTTTCATTTCGGTTCCTCCCGTGAAAGAATTTTTTTGTCAGCAGATATTGCCGCTCTGCCAACAGTATGTATAGATAATACCAAGATTTTTTAATAAAGTCAACTGATTTTACTTTATATCCACCCGATAGAGCTGTAACGGGTAGATAGGGGAGGCGTGCACTTGTGCAAATTGCCAATGTTTTTGCTGTGTTTTCTGAGGTCTGTTTTTGGCAATAGATACAAATCGGAGAGATGTTTTTTTGCAACATTACGAAAGAAAACGAAAAATATCGTAAAAACTATTGCAAAATCGAAAAAAATTGTGTAAAATGTACATTGTCATTATGGGCACTTTGTCCAAAACATCGTTATGGAGGTTTTCCGGATGTCAAACAGACTTTTTCAGGGTATGATTCACCAGATGCGTGACGCTATCGGCAGATCCGTAGGCGTTATAGACGAAACAGGCACAATTATTTCCTGCAGCGATCTCGGCAGAATAGGCGAGGTTTGCTCTTTCCCGCTTGAGGAGTATCTTGTGCGCAACGAAATGTTCACGGTGGACGGTCAGACTTACAAGCCTTTTGGCTCTGCACTGCGCCCGGAGTACGTTGTTTTTGTCGACGGTAACGACGAGCTTTCAAAGAAATATGCCGACGTTATCGCTCTTTCTCTCAGCAGCGTAAAATCACTCTATGACGAGAAATACGACAGAGGTAACTTCATCAAGAACGTCGTGCTCGATAACATCCTGCCCGGCGATATCTATCTCAAGGCAAGGGAGCTTCGCTTCACAACCGATACATCCCGTGTCGTACTTCTTATCCGTATTCCCGAGCACAACGATATCTCTATTTTCGATATCATTCAGAATCTCTTCCCCGACAAGACAAAGGATTTCGTTATCAACATCAACGAGACAGATATTGCTCTTGTTAAGGAAGTAAGACCCAATATCGAAACAAGAGACCTCGAGAAGCTCGCACGCTCTATTGCTGATTCACTCAACAGCGAAGCATTTATTCACTGCCTCATCGGTATCGGTACAGTTGTTGAGGGTATCAAGGAGCTTGCAGGCTCATTCAAGGATGCTCAGGTTGCACTTGAGGTTGGCAAGGTATTTGACACCGAGAAGGAAATTGTCAGCTATGACAACCTCGGCATTGCCCGCCTTATTTACCAGCTTCCCACCACACTGTGCGAAATGTTCCTGCGTGAAGTGTTCAAGCGCGGCTCAATCGACACGCTCGACCACGAGACACTCTTCACAATACAGAAGTTCTTCGAAAACAACCTTAACGTTTCCGAGACTTCACGTAAGCTCTTCGTTCACAGAAACACACTGGTATACCGTCTTGAGAAGATTAACAAGCTCACAGGTCTTGACCTTCGTGAGTTTGATGATGCTATCGTATTCAAAGTAGCTCTGATGGTTAAGAAATATCTTGACGCTAACCCCGTTAAGTATTAATTCTGAGCCGATCTGCGCAGCGGCACGCGAAAATGTCGGCACGCAAAAAAGGATAGGATATTACTTTGATCGAATTTAAAAACGTATCTAAAAGCTACAGTAACGGAACTAAAGCGCTCGACGGAGTAAACCTCAAGATCGAGCAGGGCGAGTTTGTGTTTGTTGTAGGCGATTCGGGTGCGGGTAAAAGCACCCTGCTTAAGATAATGATGCGCGAAGAGGTTGCCTCTGAGGGTACTGTCGTTATCAAAAACCGCTCGCTCAATACAATGAAAAAACGCGATATACCTTATTTCAGGCGTCACCTCGGAATCGTTTTCCAGGATTTCAGGCTGATTCCTAATATGACTGTTTATGACAACGTTGCGTTTGCAATGCGTGTTATAGGCGCTAAAGAGAAAAAAATCAGTAACAGAGTCCCTCATGTTCTCAGCCGTGTAGGTCTGGCGGATAAGGCGAAGTGCTTACCCAACGAGCTTTCGGGCGGTGAACAGCAGAGGGTCGCTTTGGCGCGTGCAATTGTAAATAACGCTGATATAATTATTGCCGACGAGCCTACCGGTAACGTTGATACGAAGCGTTCTTTTGAAATTGTTGAGATGCTCAACCAGATCAATGCTTCGGGCACAACCGTTATTATGGTTACTCATTCCGAGGAGCTTGTGCGCCGCTTTGGCCGCAGAGTTATCACAATTCAGGACGGTAAGATTGTATCGGATGATATTTCGAATGTGAGTGTCGAGCCCGTTGTTGAAACTCAGGTTTTCGATGATCTTGATATTTCAAGCAAGCGTGCAATACGTGAGGCTGACGAATTCATACGCAGCTACAACAGCACAATAGAACAGGACGGAGGTGAGACCGATGAGCAATAAAACCGAAAGGGGAGGCTCAGCGAGCCTCACTTATCTTACCAAAGAAGGCTTACGCAACATACGCTCAAACAAGCTGATGTCACTAGCATCCGTTGCCGTGCTGATGTCGTGCCTTGTTATGATAGGTGTTGCTTTCCTGCTTTTTGTGAATATCGATAAGATGCTCGGTGACATTTCTCAGGAGAATGTCATTATGGTATTTATCGAGGATGACGCGACCGATGACGAAATAGTTGAAATGGGCCGCGAGATATCTGCTATGAGCAATATTCAGCAGGTCAACTTTGTGCCCAAGGAAGAAGCATTC
This sequence comes from Acutalibacteraceae bacterium, assembly GCA_045651645.1. Taxonomy (GTDB): domain Bacteria; phylum Bacillota; class Clostridia; order Oscillospirales; family Acutalibacteraceae; genus UBA8612. The sequence goes on along the minus strand of JAZRSU010000037.1, from coordinate 6,303 downwards.
CCTGAGGTTATGGAGTCTATCGGCTCTGCCGCTGCTCTGTTTGAGGGAATGGAATCCGAACTTCTTCCCGATGCTTACGAAATAACACTCCGTGATATGGAAGGCTATGACGCAAGCGTCAGCGAGCTTGAAAAGCTTGATAATGTTATTCAGATAAGACACAACCGTGAATTTGCAAGCCAGCTTACAAATATACGCTCAACCGCAGGTTACATCAGTATAGCTGTAATTCTTATGCTGCTTGTTGTTTCACTTTTCATTATTTCCAATACGGTCAGGGTTACGATGTACAACCGCCGCCTTGAGATCAGGATTATGAAATCAGTCGGTGCGACAAAGTGGTTTATCCGCTGGCCGTTTGTAGTTGAGGGCGTTGTGCTCGGTATTATTTCGGGATTGGTATCGCTCGGAATAGTATTTGTTATTTACTATTTTGCATCGGATGCTGTTGCGGATATGGGCGGTGTGCTTGCCGCAAAGCCCGTACCGTTTAAGGACTACGTACTCATTATGCTTGCCGCTTTTGTATCAACCGGTGTTATTACGGGCGCATTCGGCAGTATAGTATCAATGAATAAATATCTGAAGGAGCAGGAGTATGACAGCGAAAATGTCAGTGAATGATTTAAATCGCCGCCTGCTTGCAATTTTACTCGCTGTTGTTACCGTTTTCGGTATGACGGCATATGCCACCGGCAAGGTTAAGGCGGCAGAAGAAACAACCTCCGCAGCGGAGACAACAACAGATGACGGCTACAAAGAGCTTCAGAGTCAGTACGAGGAGCTTGAAAACCAGATGTCGCAGAATCAGCAGAAGCTCGACCAGGTGCAGGATGAAATGGATGCACAGGAAGAGGTTGTTGAAGGTATAGGCGACAAAATTGACGACACACAGAAAGAGGTTAATCTTCTGCTTACACAGCAGCAGATTCTTAATTCTGAAATAAACCACGCAGAAAAGCAGATAGACGTTATTACAGCTCAGCTTGGTTCGCTTTCTGACCAGATTGCCGCTACGGAAGAAGCAATTTCGGATAAGCAGGCAATGCTCGCTGAGACGTACGAGCTGCTTAAGATGCGAATCAGAGCTATGTATATGGCAGGTAACGGCTCTACGCTTGAGTTCCTGCTTACATCCGAAGATTTTTCAACACTTCTTACAAGAACAGAGCTTCTTGTGCGTGTAGCTCAGCACGACAACGACCTTATGGCAGCACTTGAGGCTGATATCGAGACTCTCGGTATGCTTGAGGCTGACCTTACAGGTGATATAGCTGAGGAAGAGCAGAAGCGTACAGCACTTGACTCCAAGACACAGGAGCTTGAAAACAACAAATCGGAAATAAAGAAAACGAGCGACAAGCTTGCTGAAAAGCAGAAGGAGCTCGAAAAGGAAATGAAAAAGGCTGAGGCAGAGCTCGACAGCCTCGATAAAGAGAGTGACGAGTACAAGGCTATAATCAGCAAGCAGGAAGATGAGCTTATTGCTCTGTCTGCTCAGATGGAGGAGTTTATCAAAAACAACGGCTCCTCAACAACAGATAAGCCTTCTGCTGATAAAGACAAGCCTTCAACCGACACTGATAAACCCGAGGGCGGAGAAACTGACGGTGAAGAAGAAAAGCCGAAGGACAATCCTTACCTTGACGGTACGGAAACAGTATTCTCCAGCGGAATGATATTCCCGCTCAAGTGCAGTGGTGTTTATATTTCTTCACCCTACGGTATGCGTACTCACCCAACTACAGGCGAGTATAAGCTTCACACGGGTACAGATTTCTGTGCCGGCGGTATCAACGGCAAGACTGTTTACGCCGTAAAGGACGGTAAGGTAATCTACGCTCAGAAGCACAAGGCATACGGCAACTTTGTCATTATCGACCACGGCAACGGTATTTCATCCTGTTATGCTCATATGCAGGATGGTTCAATGACTGTTTCTGTAGGCGACAGCGTGCTTCAGGGTCAGCCTATAGGTAAGGTCGGTTCAACAGGTTATTCTACCGGCCCGCATCTTCACTTTGAAATCCGTGTTGACGGTGCAACAACAAACCCGATGAACGGCTATATCAAGCTTCCGTGATGATAAATCCCAGGCAGAAAGGCCGGTGTAACGGCGAATGAACAGGAAAATTTCATTAGGGCTTGCAATTGCCCTCATATTCATCAGCATTACTGCGACCTTTGCGATTACTATGACTGTTTCGCAGAATATCTATAACGGTCTTATTTCAAGACTTTCCAATCGCTTTGAGCTTTACGACGGTATTTCTGCGATTGATAACTACGTACGTACAAACTTCTACGGTGATTTCGATGACGATGCACTGCTTTCGGACAGTGCAAGCGGTTATATGAAGGGTCTCGATGATACGGGCAGCTTTTATATGACAGCTCAGGAGTATATCGAGTACACACGCCGTATGAAGGGTGAAGGCGGTATCGGTATTGACGCTAAGTACGATACGGAAAAAGGTAAGCTGATTATTACAGAAGTATACAGCGGCTCGTCTGCTGAAAATGCAGAGCTTAAAAAGGATGACGTTATTACTGCAATCGACGGCGAAGCTGTCAACGGTGCAAATGTGGCGGCTGTTATTGAGTCGCTCCGTTTCGGCAGACGTTTTGAGTCAGTAAGTATCACCTATGAGCGCAGTGGCTATGCAAAGACTGTTACTGTAATGAGAGGCTACACAAAGACTGTTACCTCATCATTTGCAGGTGACGTAGGCTACGTTAAGATAACAGGCTTCTATGAAAACACTGCAGAGCAGTTTTCTGAAGAAATAGATAATCTGAACTCACACGGTGTAACGTCACTTATTATTGATGTAAGAGGTTGCCGTGAAGGCTCTGTTGACTATGCTTCAGCTGTTGCAGACCTGCTGCTGCCCAGCGGCGTTGAGAGTGCAGATGCAATCGCAAGTGCTGTTAAGAAAGACGGAAGCAATTACAAGAACTTTACTTCCGATACAAAGGCAATCACTTTCCCCGGCGGTATTATCGTACTTGTTGACGGCGGTACTTCCGGAGGTGCAGAGCTTATTGCAGCACAGCTCAAGGATTTCTCAAGAGCAAAGCTTGTAGGCGTTGCTACTGCAGGTGAAATGACTATGCAGGATATATACGCACTTGAGGATGGCAGTGCGATATCGCTGACGGTTGCTAAGGTTGTTTCCTATGCGGGTAACACATACTGCGACGGTAACGGCATTGAGCCCGATATTTTAGCAGAAGCTGACCCGACATCGGTGCTTGCAAACTCAATAGATGAGCTGGCAAAAGACACTCAGCTTCAGGCTGCTTACGCAACACTGACACAGTAAAATAATAAAACTTAAGGCTTGCAACGGTATGAAACCTGTTGCAAGCCTTTTTTATGTTATTGTGAAATGTTATTTATTCTGTTATCTGATAAATTCTGACGTAGTCTACTACAAATTCGCTGTGGTATGTTTCTTTGTCAAGCGGCTCAAGTGCCGAAGCATCGGGAACTTCAAGAGAAACTCTTACCTCTTCTTCAACCTGAGAAGTGCCGTTGCCGAAGGAGGTGCGTGCTGTTTCAACACCGTTGATGTAGAATATGTACTCGTCTTCAGTCCACTTCATACCGTATGTGTTGTATTCGTTATAGATATCGTTACCGTAGAAAGCACCGAGCATACGTGACTGGTAACCTTCTGTTGCACCGTCAACACCTGCACAGTGAATTGTCTGTGTAACGGAGTCGTGCATAATCTTTTTGCCGTAATAGGGGGCTTCAAAAATATCAATTTCTGCACCGCCTATACCGCCCTTGGAGTATTCAGCCTCGTACGGATGAGCTGCCATAATCCAGAATGCACTCCAGAAAGCACCGCCGTCGTTTACCTTACAGCGGATTTCGTAATAACCCTGCTTGTACCATTTTTTCATTGCAAGGTCACCTGAGTACCAGCCTGCACCGAACTGACCGTCTTCAAGGTATTCCGCAGTGATAACGCAGTTGCCGTCCTTTACTTCTACCTGGCTGGGTGTGCGGTAACCACCGCGGCGTACACCTGTGTTGCAGTATTTCCATACATCAGTATCGAGGGTATCGCCTTCGAACTGATCTTCAAAAACAAGGCTGTAACCGTCAAGGTTAAGCTCTTCACCACGGGGAGTTGTAGGATAGTCAAAAATTGTAAGACCGAAAAGCTCGATAATTGCGAGGATTGCGGCTATAGCACCTTTTATACTGCCGGAGGTAAAAATCTTTTTAAAATGAATTTTCTGTTGTTCAACGCCCCACATCTGTCTGGGAGCGAGTTTTAAAACTTCAGTTAGAAATTTTTCAATCATAAGAATTCTCCTTATTTATCTTTCAGTTTTAGCGTTCTTATGCGGTACGTTTTCGGCAACTGCGGCAATAAGCTCATCTGCAGAGATTACTTCGATGTTATCACCGAGATTCTGTACGAAATACTTAAGGCTTGCAGGGCTTACAGTCCAGGGATGTACGTTGATTACTGTATATCCGTTTATTGAGTTGATATCAGCAGGGTAGGTGTTGATAACGTCTGCCTGCTCTTTAATCCACTCCTGAGTTACCTGCGACATATCACCGCTCGGGTGCCAGAGTGAGTAGCCTACACTTACAAAGGGCTTGTCATTTGCAAAGAATACTCTGCCCTGACCGCCGCCGTAGCCGTTGGTATAGGGGTCGGGGTCAATCTGAAGGATACCACCCTTGATGTTGTCGTATCTTGCAAAGTACTCGAGCTTATGTGCGTAAGCTGCAAACTCGATTTCGTTATTTATTTTGTCAAGCAGAGTCATTGTTGTAAGACCGCTTTCGAGCATTGTTGCAGCTGTAAGGTCGGAATAAGCTCTCATCTCGCTCGGTGACATCATTGAAATTCTTGCATAACCTGCACCTGAAGGACCTGTGATAAATGAATCTTCAGGGTCTTTGTTTGCGAGTGCTTTCTTGACTGCTGAGGGTGAGAACGTGTTCATCTGCGGTGCAAAAGTCCACGTTACGGGTATATCCATATCTTCGTATGACTGCCATGTGTGGAATTCCTGATATCCGTTTGAAATCCACTGTGCATTGTCACCGTCACTGTAAACGATTGCTACGTAGTGCTTTGTCGGGTCAAGCTCGGGTGCTTCAACATCCTGACCGAAATCTGTTGCCTTTTCCTCAACGTTGCGAAGCAGGCTCATATTGAAACTATGGTCAGAGGGGATTACATAGTGACCGAAGCGTGAAGCGCACTGTGTGAACTTGATTTCGTATTTGCACCAGCCCATAACCATTGCGGGTGCTTCAAGGTTGCTGAAAACTACATCGCGGAAAGCTCTTGCAACGTAGTCACTGTCCTCAACGTATGTGATATAAATCTTCTGCTGTACTGCGAAGTCACGCAGACCTGATGCGTATGAGTAGAGGTGAACAAGGCTGTCCTTGCGGAAGAAGTCTTTGTGTTCTTCGTAAAATTCACGTTCGTGAGTGAAGTCGAGCACTGTTGTTGAAAGATCGAGCTTCTTTTCCATACCGAGAGCCTTTACGGTTTCTTCTGCTGATACGGGAACTGCAAGCCAGCCGTAAACTGTTGTATAGTTGAACGCAAGGTTAATCTGTGCGTGAGTGTCGGAATCAGAGAAAAGAACGTAGCCGTTGTCTTTTATGTAAGAAGCGAAACGGGGAACAAGGTTCTTGAGTGTCCAGTAATCGCCGTTTTCATCTGTGTAGGAAAGGGTATAGCCGTTGTCTTTTAAATCCTGAAGCTCGGATTTTGAATCCATACCGTAGTTGATGAAAATCTTGGCTTCGGTACGTGCAATAAGACCCTGAAGGCTCTGGATTGAGGCGCGTTCGTCTTTATTTACTCTACCGCCTTCTACTACAATTATTTCGTCTGCAATCGGTACGCTGTCATAATCGTTGATTAATGATGAAAGTTCATCTTCGCTGACAGGGTCGGGAATAATTCCCGGGATGAATGAGGTTATGCCGTTTGTTATGTACATAACAATTGCAAGCATAAGACCTATTGCGGATTTGATGGTTGCCATATTTATCACGCTCCTGTTTTTGTTAATTTAATTATAACATAAATGGTTCTGTTTACGCAATATAAAAAATCCGCCTGAGTTAACGCCACCGAGCCGTAAGGCAGAATTTCTTTAAAATGTGAATTTTCAGCACAATAATGCGTCAAATCCCACAGATATGCGTTAAGCATTATCTGTGGGATTTTCCTTTTCTTGTATCTTAAAATTTCATTTTAAAGTGCTTCGCAGTTTCGTAAGAGTATAAAATTTCTTGTATCGAAG
>JAZRSU010000036.1:0-8853 GCA_045651645.1 Acutalibacteraceae bacterium | reverse complement strand
TATCTCTGAGGAATACAAGAACAAGCGGAACAGCAAGAAGAGCTGCAAGCATCATAAGACCCTGGAAGAAATCAGTCCAGCAAACAGCTTTGAAGCCGCCAAGGAATGTGTAAAGAATAATAATAACTGCAAAAATAAGCAGAGCTATCTCGGGAGTTTCGGCAAGCTGCGGAACTACCTGTATAAACACCTTCTGACCTGCAACGAAGCTCGAAGCAACGTAGATTGTGAAGAATACAAGGAAAATAACCGCACAGATTATCTGAAGAGCACGACTCTTTGCCATAAAGCGGTTTGAAAGGTACTGCGGAATTGTAATTGAATCGTTTGCACACTGTGAAAACTTACGAAGTCTTCTGGCAACAAAAATCCAGTTAGCTGCCGTACCCAGTGCAAGACCGATACCAATCCAGACCTGACCCATACCCATTGCAAGAATAGAGCCGGGGAAGCCCATAAGAAGCCAACCGCTCATATCAGACGCCTGAGCACTGAGTGCTGTAACCCACGGACCCATTGAACGTCCGCCAAGGAAATAGTCCTTATCATTGCCGCTCTTCGATTTTATAAAGAAGAACATACCAATGCCAAGAACAACGATGAAATACAGAATAAACGCTGCGAGTTGCATAATTTTTGAACCTCTCTTTTCTGTAACACTTTAGCAAGTTAAAGTGTTACCAAGATAAAACATATGCTATTCTAACACTAAAAAACAAAATATGCAAGTTATTTTTTTAAAAATTTATATTTTACGGCATATACGGATTTTCGTCGTAGGAATAATCTTCAGGCATAATAAAGGGCTTTACAAAGTTGATAGTATAATCAACGCCCCACTGCCCTACCGAGCCATGCCATTTGTTTGAATGAGGCTCTATTGAAAGCATACCGTTGTAATTCTTTATGTAAAGCAAAGCAAATACGGGGCCCCACTTGACGTCGTCCATACCTGCCGGCGGGTCATCATAATGCTCACCGTTTATGTAGAGCGTGCCTTTGATATGGAAATGATAGAATCTGTCACCCCATTTTTCCATTTCCTTCAGGTAATCGCCGCCTCTGTTGATACAGTGAGAAGTATCGTACTTGATACCGAGCTCAGGCAGTCTGCCGAGCACTACAGACCAGGCATTATCTTCAACTACGAAGTTTGCCCAGTCACAGTTATATACAGCTATTTTGACGTTACGTTCTTTACCGTATTCAATAAGCTTTGAAAGATAGTCAACCGCTATATCGCAGTTTTCCATAAAGCTTTTGGTTTCAACCTCGTTACATCCGCAGTTGAATACGGGACAACCGAGCTTTGAAGCAAGGTCGATACAGTTTTTATCGTGCTGTAATGCTTCGGGGATAATATCGCCGTTGTCATCCACTCTGTCCATACCCCATCTGCCGATTGAGCCTACACGCACGCCGTATTTCTCGCAGCTTGCTTTTATCTCGTCAACCTGTGCAAGCACTTCTGCACTGTCATAATTGTGGTTGACGCAGAATTCAACCCACTGAAGACCTTTTTCACTTACAGCCTTGATACAGCCGTCTGACCAGCCGTTTATAATTCCGAGATGCATACTAATAACCTCCGTTTAAAATATTTTTGTTTTAAAGTCTGCACCGCATTCTCTTGCAGGAGAAAAGCTGAGTGCATAAATATCGTCTGCCGTACATTCAAGATTAAATATTTCCTTTGCTTTGCCTTCAAGCAAATTAAACTGTGATGCACGTGATATAATCGGCAAAGTCGGTTCAGCCGCAGAAAGAATCTCTTTACCCTTTTCGTTACAGGCAAGAATACGTATATAAGGCGGTAAACCTTTTGAATGTTCTGCGTTTATTCCCAGGAAAAGGCTCATAATAACACGCCTGAGTCTTGCGGTAGGATATCGCTTTGTCTTTATTTTTTCAAGAAGCTCATCAACACTGCAGGCTTCACGCACAGCAGTATAAATTCTGTTTTCAAGCCCCTCCGAAACATCGGGAGCAAGAGCAATATCGTCTGCACTTAATTTTCTCAACGCATACAGTACAGCCGTTTCAAGTCTGCGTTCATCAGAAAAGTCATCTGAATAAAGTTCATTTGCTTTATCAGGAACAAGAGAAGAATAATCCTCACCGCTTTTTATAAGCCTGCGTATTGCCGAAGCGGAAGCAAAACTGCTGCCGGAATATTTTTCGTCGTTATATCCGTCACCTTCGCGGGATACGGCATTAAGCTCAAACTCAGAATCAAATAACTTTGTTGCCGCAATATATTCTACAGCCAGTATGTTATTCGGGCTGTCAAGCAAAGCCGAATATTCACTGCCGAGAATTTCACCTACAACACGCTGTCGGGCAGATGCAAAAGATGTACTTTCAGGCAAAACGGCATTTATACGCTCTTCAAATTCATCAGAATACAAAGCCGATGCAACAGTTTTCAACATATCTGCCTTACCGCACTCGCATCCGAAAGAAAGCATATCAACGCAGCCAAGTGAACAGGCAATGCTTACCGCACCCCTTGCAAATGTCTGTGCACCGCTCATAGCCCACGGCAAAGGCAACTCGACAACAAGGTCTGCACCGCACCTGACAGCAGCAGAAGCACGCAGGAATTTATCAAAAACCGCCGCCTCGCCACGCTGAACAAAATTACCGCTCATAACAGCAACTATATGTGTTGCACCTGCAAGACGTGTCATTTCAAGCTGATATTCGTGACCCTTATGGAAAGGGTTATATTCGGCAACAACAGCCGCAGTTTTCATAAATTCACCACCTGAAAAAAATATAAGCAGACTTAAAGCCTGCCTATATATTATATCATTATTAAGTTTAATTCAATACCATTTCCTTTTTTATATGCTCTATTATTCTTTTTTCCAGCCTTGAAATATAGCTCTGCGATATACCGAGCATATCGGCAACCTCTTTCTGTGTATATTCACGCTCAATACCTATACCGAAACGAAGCCGCATTATTGTCTGCTCTCGCTCGTTAAGCGTATTAACTATACCAAGCAGTGTATTCGCTTCATCTTCGTGCTCTATATCAACGTTTATACTGTCAGATTCACTTCCTAAAATATCCGACAGTAAAAGCTCATTTCCGTCCCAGTCAATATTAAGCGGCTCGTCGATTGATACTTCGGTCCTCATATTTGAAATTTTACGCAGATGCATCAGTATTTCGTTTTCGATACAGCGTGAAGCGTACGTTGCAAGCTTTATATTACGTGACGGACAGAACGTATTTACAGCCTTTATCAGCCCAATTGTACCGATTGAAATAAGGTCTTCAATTCCCACACCGGAATTTTCAAACTTGCGTGCGATATACACCACAAGCCGCAGATTGTGTACTATCAGAAGCTCGCGTGCCGTTTCATCGCCTCCTTCAATGCGGCTCATAGCCTCCCTCTCCTGCTGTGCTGTCAACGGTGCAGGCAAGGTTTCCGGGCCGTTTATGTAATATACTCCTTTTTGCTTTTTCCTTAATTTTGCCCTTAACCTTTTTATCCACTCTCTGATTATTTTTATCATACTCTCTTCCTCCCGTAATATAATCTGCCGTATCGGCATTAAGCAGCACTGAACAACCCGAGCCGAAGCTTGTCACTGCACCAATGGCAACAGCCGCATCTTTGATTTCAGCATTACCGTAATCAGACATAACTTCGATACTCTCTGCATTAAATACACACATAAGCGACGTACCGCTGACCGTATCCGAAACTGTCAGGTGCATACCTTGCGGCAAAGCACTGTCGACAGGTGAAAAAGTTGCCGCCGCACATTCAAGCGTTAACAGCTCGAGTGCAAGGCTTCTGTCAATTACCGTAACGCTTTTACCGCTGAAGCTGTCTTTGAGCGTATTACCCGTATCAATCAGACCTTTGGCGGTAACAGTTTTGCCTTTGTATGTAATATTGACCTTCACCTGCATCTGCTCACGATTGTTTTTAATAAAGAAACGAGAAAAAATCCGTGCCGTAATATATAAAACCGTACCGCCTGAAACAAGAGCAAGAAAGCTGATATCAAAGTACACAGAGCCGTTATGCACCGTAAGTCCGTAAGGTTTAAACAAAAACAACACCGCAGTTATCAGCCCTGCAAAGCCCAGAGTTGCACCACAAAGCGAACCGAAGCAGCGCAAAAAGCGTCTCGCAGAACCAAAACCGAATACACAAAAACTGACAACAACAAGAAAAACAACCCTTAACAGCAATACAAACGCAGTATGTAAATCGGGAAGGAATATACTCAGTGAATACACACCGCCAAGCAAAGAGCCTATAAGCACACGCAGAGTATGCGGCTTTTCACGGCACAGCGCGCCTGCCGCTTTGATAAGAAAAAAGCTGATGATCATATTGAGTGCAAAAAGCACGTCAACATATATAACCTGTTTCAAAAAGCAAATCACCGCCCTTGCATCAATACTAACGCAAGAGCGGTGAAAATTCAGTCGCAATAAAGAGAAAGAAATATTTATTTTAAGGTATTATTTCATAGCACTGACAGTATTGTCGGCAGGATTACCTACAAGGAACTGCGGAAATTCGGGGTTTGACGTAACAGTCGGCTGACCCTCGTACTCCTCCAGCCACTCTATAAGGTTTGTAGAATAGCACCAGTGTGAGAAGCCGCTGACAAACCATGTGCTTTCGGGGAACATACATGTTGAAGCGTCAACACTGCCATCAGGTGCAACGTGGTTATGTCCGTCGTCAACTACCTGCTTATAATCCTTATCAAAGTACTGACCCATAGGTGCAAATGTTGCACCGCCCGAAGAATTTGCAGAGTCGATAAGTGCATCTGACTGATAGGACATATCGCCTACAAGAGGAAGCGGATAGCAGCCGTAATGAGACACAACAGCTATTGCCATACCCTTTTCCTGCTCTGCTTTGAGAATCTTCTCAGCATTCACCTGAGCGTTGTGGTATCTTGTGAGCTTCTCGACAAGTATAGCATATTCGGGGTCATCACCGAATACCATTTCTATCGCCTTATCAAAATATTCAGCCGGCACAAAGTTGAACACACCGGGCATACAGGCAAAGACATCCTTCGCAAATCCGCTGTAGATTGTGTCAAAGCACTCGTCAAGCACCTTGTTGACAACACCTGTAAGCAAATGATAGATACCTGTATACTTAAGTACTGAAAGGAATGTAGTAACGCCGTCATCAACGTTTGCGGCAGGCATCATTGTGCTGAGGAAGTTTGCAAGCTCGTTTGCATTGACAGAGCAGTCATTTGTAAAGAGCTTGCCGATAAGTGTAAGACCCTGGAAAGCAGAACACTGAGAAATAAACATCTCAACCTTTTCAGAGCCGTAAGCATCAAAGTAAGCGAGTGAAATCTCGCCACCCTCGCTGTATGCGTTGATGATTACCTTATCGTGACCTGTTGCTTCGATAATCTCGTCAATGTAAGCATCAAGCTTGGCTGCTGACTCATAGGGGTCAAGTCGCCAGTCATACAGGAAGTTGAACTCGTTATCGTCAAGATGCTCTTCCATTGTAGCAGGGTCACAATCGTCTGCGTAAGCAGGCAGTACGGAGTTACCCTCGTTATCGCAATCCATACCTATAAAGAGCTCTGTAACCATTTTATCGAGCGATACTGCAAAAGAATCCCAACCGCCGAAAATACCGTTGATAAGTGCAACAGGCAGATATGTAAGAATTGTACTTATCATAGTTTCGTTTTCAATTGGGAATATTGAATACTCTTCGCCGTTTTCATCGGTTGCATAAATCATACCGCCGATACCGTTTACAAATATTACGGGTGTTTTGTCGCAAGTGCAGCCGTCATCAGCAAAAGCTACGGAGGAGACACCGAATACAAGTGCAAGTGCAACAATAACGCTGATTACAGCTTTAAATGACTTTTTCATATAAATCAAAGCCTTTCTTTATTCTTTTTGTGTGAAGCAAATTTATCAGATGCCAAGCTGCTGCTTGAGGTAAGCAGTAAGTCTGTGCATTTCTTCAATCTCCATATGGCAGCCGGGAGTGAAGTCATCCATACTGCGAGCTCTTGAAGTATAGCCCATATCAAGACCGTCAAGAGTCATATAGTACTTTGCGTTTATGGGGTATACCTGACGCTCTGCAACAGAGAAGAAACCGACCAGATCCTGAACAAGCTGTGCCTTTTCGGGCTCTTTTTCAAAGTTCTTGCAAAGCCACGAGTAAAGCTCGGGATGGAAGTTTGCCATAACGCCCGAGAAGCCTGCACAGCCCATCTTAAGGCTTTCAAGAAGAGTTGCGGAGTTTGCGTTATAAATCTTAAGACCTGTGCCCTCGACAGCGTCAAGCTTTGCCCTGATCTGATCAAGATTACAGCAGGTATCCTTGAGGAATGTGAATCTGCCTGTACGTGCAAGCTTGCCGAGTGTTTCGGGAGTCATAAGTCGCTTATAAGGATAAGGACACTCGTAAACACCGAATGCAGTATCCTGAATTTCATTCATAAAGATATCAACGTTCTTGAGGAATACGTCGTCGCTCTCATCCTGCTTTGCAAGGCGGTTTGAAATAAATACGTAACCATCTATACCAAGGTCGATAAAGCGTTTTGCTTCGTCAAGCTGTGTGGGAATATCGTCTGCAGTGTGACCCGAAGCAACAATAGAAATATTCTTCGGTGTGTGCTCGATAATAAACTTGAGAAGCTCATATCTCTCTTCAAAAGAAAGGAAGAAGATTTCGCTTGACTGGCAGATTGCAAAAATGCCGTCTACACCGCGCTCAACGTACCAGTTGATAATCTGCTCAACTGCGTTGTAGTCAACCTTATTGTCTGCTGTGTAGGGTGTTACCATTGTCGGATAAACACCGTTAGGAATTGATTTTATCATAATTTTCATCCCCCTGAAAAATTATATTTTCTTAAGTTTGGCAAACTTAGCCATAAGCTTCTTTGTGCCTGCTTTATCGAAAGCAATTTCGAGCAATATATCGTTACCCATAGGCTTAGCAGAGAGCACAACACCGGTACCGAAAGTGCCGTGTGAAACACTGTCACCCACTGCAAGATCTACGGGCGGCTGTTCTGCAGGCTTGGGTGCAGGTTTCGGAGCGGCTGTAGCCTTTTTAAACTGTGTTGCATACGGATTACCGCCTACTGAGCTGTCACGCATACCGCCCATTCCGCCGCCGAACATCGGAGGCTGTGCCGCAACACCTGTATTCTTGATAAGCGTAACGGGAATTTCATCAACAAATCGTGAAACACGGTTATGGGTAGTTGAACCGTAAAGCATTCTTGTACGAGCCTTGGTAAGATAGAGCTTTTTCTTGGCTCTTGTAATACCAACGTATGCGAGTCTGCGTTCTTCTTCGATTTCACCGGGATTGTATACTGCCTGCATACCCGGAAAAACACCCTCTTCCATACCGACGATAAACACGTTATTGAACTCAAGACCCTTTGCAGAGTGCAGAGTCATCATAACAGCTCTGTCTGCCTCTTCGTTCATATTGTCAAGGTCAGTCATAAGAGCAACTTCTTCAAGGAAACCTGTAAGAGAAGGCTCGTCATTCTCTTCGGTATAACGCTGAAGGTTGTTTGAAAGCTCGTTGATATTGGCAAGCCTTTCTGTATAAGTTGCGGGGTCGAGTGCAAGTGAATCGACGTATCCGCTCTCTTTCATACAGGTGTCAAACAAATCTTTGAGCGAAAGTTCTTCTGCCTTTTCAACAAACGAACTTATCATCGCAGAAAAATCCTTTAACTTACCCGAAGCACGCTTGAGCTGAGGATAATCCTCTGAGTTGGAGATAACCTCAAAAAGGCTGATACCCAGTGAGGTTGCTATATCTGCCGCATTTGAAACAGTTGTATCGCCTATTCCCCTCTTGGGCTCGTTTATAATTCTGCGAAGTCTTATATCATCTGCTGTGTTGTTGATAACAGTAAGGTATGCTATTGCATCTCTTATTTCTTTACGGTCGTAGAATTTATGACCGCCGAAAATCGAGTAAGGAATACCCATACGCACAAACGCATTTTCAACTGCGTTTGACTGTGCATTCGCACGGTAGAGCACTGCAAAATCGCTGAAACGCTGACCTGCCGCTACACCGTCAAGCACCGTATCGGCAATGAATCTTGCCTCAGACTGCTCATCGTAAGATGTGTTGAGAACAATCTTCTCACCTTCACCGTTGTCTGTCCAGAGGTTTTTGCCCTTACGCTGTTCATTATTTGCAATAACGGCGTTTGCGGCATCGAGAATTGTCTGCGTCGAACGGTAATTCTGTTCAAGGCGTATAACTTTTGCTTTGAACTGATGCTCAAACGAAAGAATATTCTCAATCGTAGCACCGCGGAATTTATAAATACTCTGGTCATCATCACCGACAACACAGATGTTTCTGTATTTATCAGCAAGAATACTCGTTAGAACATACTGCGCATGGTTGGTATCCTGATACTCATCAACAAGAATGTATTTAAATTTATTCTGATAATACGTCCTTACCTCATCGTTGTTTTCAAGAAGCTCAACAGTCTTAAAAATCATATCATCAAAGTCCATAGCATCAGCATTCTTCAAAAGCTTCTGGTAACATTCATATGCTCTGCCGATAGTCTTTAATCTTACATCCGAACCTGCCTGTTCTATAAACTCTTCCGGTGAAATCAACCTGTCCTTTGCTTTGCTGATTTCACGCAGAATCAATTTATGAGAAAGCATTTTGTCATTGATATCAAGCAAACGCTGAACCTCTTTCATTACACGCTTTGAATCATCAGTATCATAAATCGTGAAATGATTGGTATAGCCTAACAATTCCCCGTAACGCCTCAGAATACGGGCACAGGAGGAATGGAACGTAC
>JAZRSU010000035.1:0-50176 GCA_045651645.1 Acutalibacteraceae bacterium | reverse complement strand
GTTGGTAAACATTGTACAGTCTGCGGTACTGTTACGGTTGCGCAGGAAGTAATTCCCGCTTCCGGACACGACTACGATGCAGTTGTTACTCCTCCCACAATGACAGCAGACGGTTATACGACTTATACATGTACAGTTTGCGGTCACAGTTATGTTGATGATATTACAGAACGTCTTGCTGCGGTAATTACGGGTAAAGTTGTAAGCTTCGGCAGTGAAACGGAAGAAGTCAGGATCGAACTTGTAAGAGACGGTCAGCTTGTTGCATCTCATACGGTTTATGTTACAGGCAACAATGCTGAATATTCGCTTGAAGGCGTTGAAGCAGGAGAATATACACTCTACGTTTCAAAGAAAGACCATACTACGAGAATTTATGACGTATCTGTGTCTGAAGAAGATGTACTTGTTGATCTGAAAATTCATCTCATAGGTGATATCAACGGCGACGGTAAAGCAAATACTGTAGACGTTTCAATGGCAAATTCATATGCAAAGAAAATCGAGCTTCTTGAAGGATATGAAGCTCTCTGTGCAGAAGTGACAGGTGACAGAACAGTCAATACCGTTGATGTTTCAAGAATCAATGCCCATGCA
The DNA here is from genome assembly GCA_045651645.1 of Acutalibacteraceae bacterium. Classification (GTDB taxonomy): domain Bacteria; phylum Bacillota; class Clostridia; order Oscillospirales; family Acutalibacteraceae; genus UBA8612. The sequence continues at coordinate 49,579 of JAZRSU010000035.1, read as the reverse complement.
AGAAGAGTAAATCTGCTCTGGTAACAAAAGCAAAATAAATTAGTAGATATAAACTTTAAAAAAATACTTGATTTTTAAAAAATATGTGATAGAATAGGTTTATAAATGAAAAGGGAGGTTACGAACAATGGCTTATATCATCAATGACGAATGCATTTCTTGTGGCGCATGTGCAGGTGAATGTCCCGTAGAGGCTATCTCTGAAGGCGCAGATAAGTATGTTATCGACGCAGATGCTTGCATCGATTGCGGCAGCTGTGCAGATGCTTGTCCCGTAGGCGCTCCTGAGCAGGCATAATTACATCCAGATAAAAAACGAAAACAGGATTGCTTGATGTAATCCGGTTTTTTGTTTGTTCTGAGGTTATTTTACAGCGTAAAAAATGTATGAAGTTCCGATTTCATTGAGTAGAGGATAGACATTTCCTGCTGAAAAGGATTTGCCGTTGTGTACGCGAAATCCGTTTCCCGTACATTCAACTGCATTTGAGTTTGAGACGTTTGTTGCATATCCGAAATACATCTGTGCCGTTTTTTCGTCAAAGTCTATTGCATATGCACCTGCACCGACTGCGAATATAAAAATAAACCTGGGCTCAAAACCGATATTAAAACTTCTGGAATATGAGCCGTTTCCTGCGTATTCTCCTGTGAGACACGGGTTGTTCCATTTTTCTCTTTCACCATCATTAAGATGAAGAAGAGTGTCTGTCATGTGATTTTTGCAGAAAAAGGTTTTTTCTGCAAAGGAAGCAAAATTAAGACCCGTTTCATCAGCGGGACAGAATTCAGCGCCTATGTGTATGTCTGCATCCATAACAAGGCTTTCTGTATTTCTGTCAGAAGTAACATGACCGCAGGTTGAAGAAATTATGTTAAGGTCGGTAGAGAAGGTAAGGTAGTCTACAATTTTTGAAAAAACGTCATGGCATGTACTGCCGCCCAAAGAGTCCGGAACATGAATTCCGAGAACAATGTGAATGTCTGCCTGTCTGCAGTATTCATCCCGGATAAGCTCTCCGTTTTCATTTTCATGAAATAAATCTGTGATTTTAACCTCGGCGAGACCTACTGAAACTATTGAGTTTTTCAGCGGTACCGCCTTTGCCTGAGGCGGATATTCCGTCATAAAGGTGATATGCCTTAAGTCGGAGATTTTTTTCAGCCAATTTACAATTGACTGTGGCATAACCGTAATTGTACTGCTCATTTTTTATACCTCAACAATAGTTTTGATAATAGCCCAGATATAAAGCACCTGATTGCCGAAATATACCTTTTCGCTTCTGTCAACCTTGAATTTTATACCATCTGAGGCAATCCATGTGCTGGAGTCGGTAATACCTGTAAGGTCGTGGTTTGCAGGACCGATGTAAAGGTAATGTCCTTGGCTGTTATAGCCGATGGGTGTGTTGACACCGTCAAGGTACATCTTGTTTTTATATCTGAGTGGCTGAATCAGTGCCTTACAGCTTTCGGTTTTTGCACCATCTGTCAGAGTCACTTTTCTGCCAAGATTTTTAAAAATCGGTTCAGCTGTCATACGTCCACCTGCCTGAAAACAAAACCGCAGTCCTCAAACAGCTCAGCTGCCTGCAAAATCGCTTCGTCACGTACACTGCACGCAATTTCAAGCATTGCCGCAGGTGTGCGTGTAACCGTTACGTCACCTGCCTTGAAGCTTGTCGTACCTTCGCTGTCAGTAGCTTCACGTATTACCTTGCGGTAGTACGCAAGTCCTGCCGCAGCCTGAGCAATTCTCGGATCATCCTTGTCTGTACCTTCCTTGAGTCTGCTTAATATTTCTTCGAGGCAGAGCCTGCAAAGGGGCAGAGCATTTTCTGCCCCTTCATCATCGAGGGTAACGAGCTGTCTGAGCCTTGCAAGTACGTTGTGACTGTTAATCATGCGTCACCCTCCTTTTCTCAGACGTTCAGTGTGCGTGATGCGTCAGTAAAGATCTTCGCAAAACCTGCAATAGAGGTAATTGCCGCACGTTCAAGCTGTCTGTCAATGAGCTTGTCATACTCGGTCATAACCTCGCCTGCCTTGACCATTTTTAGTGCACATCTCTTGTCAAGACCTATAACAGTACCTGCAGGCACAGCAGAAGAGCGGATAAGCTCTGCACCGATAGGTGTAATCATCTTGCCTGTTGCGTGGAAGTTAAGACCTGCGGCAGAGTCCTTGAACTCGCTGATGTTGAGCATATTCACAGCATCTGCATTGTTTGCAATAAGCACGTTCATCTCATACGGGTCAAGGTCTTTCCAGAGGTTGACAATGTCAGCGTATGTAAGATTACCTGAGCTGATTGCAGCAGTCGATGCAGCGGCATTATCGTTGCCGTCACCATTGATAATCGTGTCAATCGCATCAGCAAGCTGAGCCTTTGCAATGTGTGCGCCAATCTGTCTGAGTGTAACCGTAAAGAGGTCAAGACGCTGGAAGCGGATTGCCTCGTAAGACGCTACAAGCATTCTGCCGCGCTTGTGAAGCTTTACAAGATTCTCGCGTGTCCTTACAGTTGTTTCGGGAATCGCCTCACCTTCTGCAACTGCTACAAGTGACTTCTCCTCATCTGTGGGGATGCTTGTGATTGAACGGTAATCGAGCGAATCAATATTTGTAACCGACGCAATAATACGGGGCAGGCTGTTAGCCTCCTCAATACCCTGGCGTACCGCTCTTGCAACGTATTCGGGGAAGAGTGTCGCACTGTCTGTTGTCTTGAAGAATTTTTCAACCGTATCACTGCCTGCACCGCTTACCTTGATATCAAATCGCTTGAGCTGACGCTGATATGCGTCAAGACCCTCAAGTGCACTGCCCTTGTAGTTTTCCGAAGGGTCAATGCTCTCAAGTGCGGATGTGAATGAACCTGTGCAGTAAAGACCTTTTTCAAGTCTGATGTTATCGTAATTTGCCATTTATTATTTCCTCCTTAAATTTTGAATTCATTGTTGTTTTCTTTTTTGGTTATACTTCCTCCGAGCTGAGGCTTTACGGGATACAGCTTTGATGCACTCTCGGCAAAAGCCTTTTCGAGCACCGAAAGCTGTTCGGATGTAAGAGCAGAGCATATCTCCTCAAACTCCTGCGTACCGAGTGACGGCACCGCCATTGTGCCGAGCCTTACTACCTGCTTTTCAAGTCCTTTGCGGTACATTCCGGCTTCCTTTGCAAGCTTTTCGAGCCTGCCTATTTCATCGCTCAGTCTGCCGAATGCCGATACACTGAGTGTCACAGAATCGTATCCGCCGGATTTTTCTTTAATCTGAGCTATGCTCATCTCTTCACCTGCTTCAAACGATTTCGTCACACCTGCTCTCGGCTGTGCAGGCACAGCAACAAAGCTCCACTCGTATGCGTCCGTCGGTTCTTCAAGCACCGTGTGGCATACCTTGCCGTTATACTCTTCACCCTTGCGGTGCTTACATCCCTTTTTCTTCAGGTCTGCACCGCATACCGAGCATCTCACCTGTGCTACCGAACAGCTTACGCTCGTTTCTTTTTTGATACCTGCCTCAATCTGCTTTATAAGCTCTTCGTTTTTAGGCGTGCGCGGCATATATGCCCTCGCCTTGAGGCAGGTATATTTTTCACCCGTCGAGGTAATTTCACTTTCGCTCTCCTCAATCCACGTCTTAAAAATTCTTGCTGTCTGGCTGTCACTTTTCATATCGTGGTCGGTTATACCTGTCCTGCCGTCAAACAGCGTTGCAAGCTTCACCAACGAAGCCACGCTGAATCTCTCGCAGTCTCTGTCAATTTCGTTGTCGCAAAGCGTCAGCGTAAAGCAGAAAACCTCGTCTGCCGTCAGCGGTTTTATCGTGTGTCGGTTGATAAGTTCAAGCTCATCCTCAGCCGCTGTGTCAGCGGTGACACAGCCCGGAATATTTTTATAAAGTGTCTTCATTTATCCTCCAATCATTCTTTCTGCCTGTGCCGAATACAGCTGAGCACGTGCGGCTTCAACCATATCCTGAAGCATAATCTCGTCCCAGATTACCTCCGCACTTCCGGGTAATCCCACAAGCCTGAGTACAGTGTCACACACCTTTACAATCGCAGGTGTGAGAATTCTGCGGTATGCCTCAAGCTCGCTTGTCAGTGCGTCTGCCTGCTGTGACGACATTCTTTCCGTGCTCGACCACGAAAGTCCGAGCAGAAACGGCGGTAATCCCGTCTTCGCAACAATCTGTTCAAGCAGTTGTCTTACGGGTATTTCACTGTCGGGCAGCTGTGCCTCAGCACCTATCACCTTAATCTGCACGTCGCCTACAGCTACAAAATCCTTTACACTGCCGCCGCTCATCGCACTGCTCCATTCTTCGGCAACCTGCATCGCCCTTTCCTTTGCATACGCACGGTCAAGCGTGTCATTCTGCGGCTTGTACGTAACCGCAAAGCGGATGTTTCCGAGCCTTTCCCAGTTGTTGCCTACCGTGCGGAAAATCTTCATCATCACAGCCGAAACAAAGGGCAAGCCTTTGAGCAGTGAGTTGCCCGTCAACGCACCTGCATCGGGGTTGAGCACGCTCATCACAGTAAGCTCGGGGTATGCAATTTTCTCGGGCTGACCCGAAACAAGCGAATATATATCAATATTCAGTCCGTTTCTGTTACGGCGAAGCTCAATGTTTTCAAGCGGTGCATTAAACAGTGCACACGGTGTGCCGTTACAGTCGGTCACAACCTCACCTATCGCCGTGCCGTATGTAAGAAGCTGTTCAAAATAGCCCGACACAAACGCCTCAAGTCCTGCCTGGTTACCGTTTACACATATACCCGACACAAAGCTGTCCATATAATCCTGTGCTTTCGGGTCTGTACATCTGATACTGAAACCGCCCGTCAGACGTACAAGTTTTGTAACCGCCGCATCAATTATCGGTACGGCATCACGCAGTGCACCGTAAAGCTGTATATCGTGTCTGTAAGGTGCCGCCGTTTCAAAAACCGAAAACGGATTTGACGCGTTACCGGTCTGTACAGAGCATACCTCAGGCGATGCATCGGCTTTTTTTCTGTTCTTTTTCATTTACTCCTTCCTTTCTGTCGCAATGGCAAAAATTCCGCAGTCACTTTCACTCATCAGCGTCGTGACAAAGTAACGCATATCGTCCATTGCGTGGTCATTCTTTTTGCACGGTGTGTCTTTAATGCAGTTACTGTCCCAACGGTAGAGTGAGAATTCACGTATGATGTCACGGCACGGTGTGCAGACCTTAATCTTTTCTGCCCTCAGTGCTTCCGAAACCTTTCTTATTCCGTCCGTCACGTCGTTTTTTGCAGGAACAACCCTGAATCTTCCGTGTCGGCGTATGCACTCGATGAAGCTTGCGGCCGAAGGGTCTACCGCAACAGCACTTATTTCTCTGCCGTCAGCCAGCTTTTCAAGTGCCGTATAATACTCTTCATCCGTACACTGCACACCTGTCACACGCGAATCGTGATAGTATTCGTCCACTCTGTACCATATACCGCCAAGCAGTCCCCACAGCCCGAACGAGCTCGGATTCACCGTGCCGTAGTCGCAGGAGATGTACCAACGCTCAAAATCACCCTGCGGCACAGCACATATGTGCTTTTCACTGCTGAAAAACGGATACACAAGTCCTTCAGCGGCAACCCACTTGCCCTCTACAAACCTCTCATAGAAAGCACCGCTGTACAGACTGCGGTATCTTTTCAGTATTTCGGGTGTCAGCGAAGGGTTGTCCTCCATACGAAAATGAATATAAAGGCAGTTCTTTTCAACGTGCTTTTTTATCCATTCCTCGTGAAACCAGTGCAAGGGGTTTTCGGGGTTGCAGTTGAACCAGAATTTCGAGCCGTCCAGTGAACATCTGGCAAGAGCCTGCTCAACAAATGAACGGGGCATAAGAGCTACCTCGTCGAGGAGTACGCCCCCGAGTGTCATGCCCTGAATCAGTGAAGCAGAGCCCTCATCCTTTCCGCCGAAAAGAAAAAAGCTGTTCTTTTTTCCTCCGAAGCTTATTTCAATTTCGTTGCGTGATACCTTATCACTGCACTCAAAACCAAGCTCTTTAAGCACGGGTATCATCGGTCTTATAACGTTTCTTCTGAGCGAAGCAATCGTCTTTCCGCAAACCGCAAACGCAGTGCCGTCAAACGCCGACATTGCCCACGATATAAAAGAAAGTGACATGCATACCGTCTTTCCCGAACGCACTGCACCGTCGCATATAATCGCATCTATACCGCTGTGCACCGATGTCGGACACCACCACGTCAGTACGGTCAGCTGTTTTTCGGAGAAAGCCTTGAAAGCAATCTGCGTTTTACTCTTCCTGCCCAACCTCAGCCGTACCTCCTATCCGCCGTGCCGCACTTTCCAGTGCCTGATAAAACGGCAGTGCACCGCTTACCGATTCCTCACCGCTCAATTCTGCAAGCCGCTCAAGAGGCTTGAGCCTGTCAAAGAATTTAATTTCAATGCCACCGCCCTTCGGGCGTTTGATTTCAGCAACGTTGAATAAATTCATCTCATCAAGTTCCTCTTTCGACGGAGGGTCCTCGCAGAAAACGAGCCGCAGTGCATCTGCCGCACTACCGAAAGCAAGCCTTCGGTAGCCTGCCGCCGCTTCGCTGATATGCGGCGTCTGTGTTTTTGTAAGAGCTGCTATTTCGTTCGTGATTTCCTTACGGCTGAGCAACTTCACTGCCGCCGCCTGCGGATTCATCGTGTATCCCGCTTTCACAGCAGCTTCGCGTCCGTCAGGCATTATCACGTAGTTCAGACAAAACAGCTTCTCTCTTTTGTTGAGTGATTTCTTAGCTATTCTTTCACCTTCCTTAGTCTGTATTGAGGGGTGTAACCGGGGCGGTTATGATTACTCCCCTCACTCAAAGGGTGAAACAGCCGTTTTTTCAATGCGTTCAGGTGATAGTTTTCACATTTTCCGCTGAATATTAAATAAATGTTCATTTTTCGATACCTCAATAAAATTGATGCACATAAGAAAGTACGTATCACCGAAGAAATCAACTGCCACTGTCTTTTCAATTAGGAATTCGGTGTTCGGAATCAGGAATTATTCAAAATTTCGTCAGCATAAATATAAAAATATGCTGTTACATTGAACGGAGCAGGCTGACGGAGTCAAACCTCACCCACACATCCGAGCGAGTGTCCGTAGGCAGTATATAAAGCCTCAAAGTCAGCTTCACCCAAATAGCCGTAACGGTAATCGGAATGCACCTTTGCGTTCCGATTAAACGAACGGAGTAAAATCCGTCAGCCGTTGCGGAGTGCACACAGTCCAAGAGTTCTTTTGGTTACTTTTGTAACGAGTGACAAAAGTAACTGCGGCTTTACGCCGCATATTAAATACCTCAATAAAATTGATATACATGGGAAAGTTCGTAGCACCGAAGAAATCAACTGCCACTGTCTTTTCGTTTTAACACCTCATAAAACCGATAAACAAAACAAAAACAGCGGCACCGAGAATCTCAGTACCGCTGTCTTAAAGCTTAAATATTCACTTATATATCAGATTCAGTTCTGTGTAATATGCACGTCAAGCTGATTGTACGGTATGTTAATACCCGCCTTGTCAAAATCAAGCTTCACACGCTCCTGCATATCGTAAAATGCAGCCCAGTAATTTTCACTCTTGCACCATACAAGTGTGTCAATAACAACACTGCTGTCACCATGTGCACCTACTGCAATCACAGGCTTCGGGTCATCAAGCACGTAAGAACAAGCCTCAACAGCCTTTCTTATAACCTCTTTTGCAAGTGCTATGTCATCGTTGTAACCGATACAGAATTTAAAATCTATTCTTCTCTGCTTCTGAGCAGTGTAGTTGATAAGGTTGTTTGAAGTGATATGTGAATTAGGTACAATAATACGCTTGTTGTCTGTCGTTAGCAACGTCGTATTCATAAAGTGTATTTCTTCAACCTTGCCCGTAACACTTTCAATCTCAATAAAGTCACCTGCACGGAAAGGCTTGTTGAACATTATCTCTATACCGCTTGCAAACTGCGATATCAGTCCCTGCAAACCAAGACCTGCGGTAATACCTGCCGCGCCGAGTGCAGCCGCAAACGAGCTTATATCAAAACCCAGTGCAGAAAGTGCAAACAGCACGAATACAATTCTCATCGACACCACAAGCATACTTTTCAGAAAATGGTGTACCGACTCATCAACCTTGTTTTTCTGCATTATCCTTACAAGCAACTTGCCTGCAAGCTTGCTTAAAAAAAAGCCTATTATAATTATGCATACAGCCGCAATTATCTCAGGTATCGCATTATAAATTCTTTCGGGCAATCCGGCAATCCACTCACTGAATGCAGATACGTCCTGTGCAACGTCGCTTTGTGCGTTAGCGACTTCAAGTAATCTCATTATTTTCTCTCCTTCCTTCATATAAAACAAGCCGCATCGGTAAAGATGCGGCTGTCGGTTTTATTTAAGAGTAAAGCTTTCAGCCTTGATTATAGCGTCTGTGCTCTCTTTGTGTGTGATTTCAACAGTGTTGCCGTTGTTTGCAATAACTACGCTCTCAAAGTCAGAAGCATAAACAGCAAAGTATGCTGCAGCGCTGTCGAGCTTGAGATAGTAGCAGCTGTCACCGTCAATAACCGCTGTGCGTATGTCGGTAATCTTACCTGTAACTGTTGCTGTTGCAGGAGCGTTGGTTTCGCCCTGATTCTGGTCAACTACTGATTCAACGTCGATATCGGTCTTGATATCATTGTCTGCAAGAAGCTTGATGTAGCTTTCAAGACAGCTCTGGATTGAAGTACCGGTAGCAACAATTGTTGTGAACTGGTTAACGTTAACAAGAGCGTACTGCTGAACGATGTTGCTCTTATCTTTAAGAGCCATAAAGTAAGTCGGCTCGTTACCGATGTTGAGAAGCAGCGGGAATGTTGCAGTGTAGCTGTACTGCTGAACCTTACCCTGCGCAGCCTCCTGAGCAGCGTTCTCTGTTGCACCGCTGACACGGTAGAACTTAGCTTCCTTTGTACGCTGGTTGATAAGTGTGAAACCTGTGATTGAGTTATCGCCTGTTGTGATTGATGTAACACCTGTGTACATATAAACGTCATCGTTGAGTGCGATGTAGTTGTAACCGTTTGTTGTAACAACAACGTCCTTCTGACCGAGAATTGAGTTCCAGAAGCCGTTTACGTACTTACCGTAGTAATCGTACTGCTCAACAAGAAGGTCAGGATCATATACACGGTCAAGCCAGCTGAGCTTCTCGTCGTTTCTTATCTCGTCGATTGTGTAATCAACACATTCACCTGTTGTGGGGTTGACAAGAACTGCACCTATAACGTCACGGCCGCCGAAGAGACCGATAGTGTTGTCATAGATGGGGCATACCCAGTATGCGTTGCCGTTTTCGTCTACTTCAAATACAGAGTCACCAAGAAGCTTTGTGGGGTACTCAAAACGGAGGTGACGCTTGAGAAGCTGATTGAAGTGGTCAGCATCAGAGTACTTGATACCGCCCTCTACCTTAATGTAATCAACCTTCTGTGTTGTCATATCAATAACAAGGTAACCGGGAAGACCGCCCTTGCGGTTGGTAAACCACTTGATAATGTCGTTATATCTGAGTGTTGCAACACGTACGGGTCTGTTCTTGAGGTTAATCTGTGTTTCACAGGAGTTTACGTTGAACTGAGAAACAAGGTTTTCATCAAAAAGGTCAGAAAGAGCCTTTGTTGCAAGAGTCTCTGCCGAATCCTTGTCAAGAAGGGGCACGCTTGCGAAATCAGCTTCTTTGATATCTTCGCTGAAATCTATTGTTTCGGGCGTAATAATCTCGTGGTAATCGTTTGCACGGAAGAATACGCTTGATACAATAAAGCCTATACCGACTACAACAGCAATTACAAGACCGATAATAATCGGTATTGTCGTACGCTTGCGTGCATAGGGTGAGTACTCGGGCGACATAACCGCACCTGATGTAACGAAAGCTGTTACGCAGTATGCAGCAATAATGATACCGAAGTAGATGTACATCTCAATAGCCTTGAAATTGAAGGCAGGGAGATAGAAGTAGTAAGCAACAGCGGCAACAATCGCTGTAACTATAAGGTTGATTGCAATTTTCAGACCTGCTTTGTTGGGCGGAATAACAACTGCTTTGCCCGGTTTTGCGCCGCCGCCTGAAAAGTCGACTTTAATGGGATCCATTGTGACAACTCCTTTGTTATAGGATAGATATCATATATTCTACTATAAAACTTCAGATATTACAAGAGAAATTTTTCAAAACACAAAAGAATGCGTTTTTACCGATAAAACATCACAGGTTTTATTGAATTTAAAATTCTTATGTGATACAATATAAGCTACACAAAACCCAGACAGGAGAGATAAATTATGAAAAGATTCGTTAAAAAGTCAATCAGCATTCTCCTTGTGCTCGTGCTCAGCTTTTCCGTTGTGCTGCATACCTCAGCCGCATCAGAAAGCTGTCAGTGCGGTGAGGAGCCTATAATCTATGTCGCCGCTCTCGGCAGTGCAACACTCTACCAGAATGCCGGCACAGAAGATGAAAAAGTTGTTTTCCGTCCCGAAACAATGACCTATGTAACACTTATCGCAAAGCTTCTTCCCTCAGTTGCCGCTCTTTTGATTACTAAAGATTACGATGCATTTGCAGATGCACTCATCCCTGCTGTAGGCGATGTTTTCGGACCTCTTGCAAACGCCGAAAACGGTGACTCCACAGCAGATATCACCACTAAAGAAGAGCTTCCGACAGACCCGACGCACACCCTTGACCACAATTTCTATTTCGGCTACGATTTCCGTGCCGATCCGCTCGTAGTTGCCAAGGATCTTGATAAGTATATCGATCATATCCGTGAGCTCACAGGTCACGATAAGGTCAGAATCCGCGCTTCGTCAATGGGCGGCGTTATGACAATGGCTTACTTCGAGCAGTTCGGCTGTGAAAAGATCAAGTCCGTCATCTTCCAGAATTGTCCCATCTCCGGTACAGCAGTTGCAGGTGACCTCTTCTGCGGCAGAGTCGAAATCAATCAGGAGTCACTCTACCGCTACGGTGCAACAGCACTTCCCCTTATTATGGATGAAGGTCTTGCAGACTTCCTTATGGTCATCATCAACGTGCTCAAGTACAGCGGCATTCTCGGCACACTTATCGATGCCGTCAACCGTGTTGTTGAAAACTGTGCTGACAGAGTGTTCGATGAGCTTCTCGTTCCCGTATTCAAATCAAACTGTGGTATCTGGTCTTTCGTACCCGATGAGTATTATAAGGATGCAAAAGCTTATATGCTCGGTGACAACCCCAACGCAGAGCTTGAAGCAAGAATCGACTACTACCACTACAACGTCCAGTGTAAGGCAGACGAAATCCTCAACGGTGTACTTGAAAGCGGTGTCCCCGTTATGATTCTCGCAGCGTGGGACGTACAGCGTACTCCCCTTGTTCCCACATGGCATAACGATTCCGACGGTACAGTTGACCTCAAGTATTCTTCAGTCGGTGCAACCGTAGCTCCCCTCGGTGAGTCTCTCGGCGACGGCTATACACAGAAAGTAAATGACGGTCACAATCACATTTCACCCGACAATCATATCGATGCTTCAACCTGTGCTCTCCCCGAAAATACATGGTTTGCAAAAGATATGGTGCACTGTACAACTCACGACGGTCACGCTGAGCTTTACAAGTGGTTCTTCGAGAATGACAATAATCCCGAAATTCTCAACGTCCACTCAAATCCCGACTATCCCCAGTTCCTGCAGAACAATATTTCCGAGCAGAAGCTTGTTCCTCAGCAGTAATGTAAATATTTACATAACCTGATATAAGGGCAAAGTTTACAAAATAATGACAGGTTGGTTACAGCTTTGTTATTTTGCTTGAACTTTGCCCTTTTTTATATTATTATGGTATCTGTTATATTTTACACTGTGGAGTAAAAGAGAAGAAATGGTTTTTTCAAGTTTGTTTTTCGTGTTCTTTTTCTTGCCGCTCAATCTTTGTCTTTATTACTGTACAAAGAGCATTCCGGTAAGAAATGCAATAATGCTCGTGTTCTCACTCGTGTTCTATGCGTGGGGCGAGCCTAAATATATTCTTCTGCTTGTCGCAATGAGTCTTGCTGACTGGCTGTTGTCACTCATAGTCGGCAAGAAAAGAGGAACTTTCACCGCAAAGCTTGCTTTAATAGCCGCCTGCGTTGTCGACCTCGGTCTGCTCGGTGTGTTCAAATATGGCACCTTCTTTCAGCAGAATCTCCAGGCTGTCACGGGCTATCCGTCAGTCGTAACACAGATTATTCTGCCTATAGGCATTTCTTTCTATACCTTCCAGCTTCTCACCTATGTCGTCGATGTCTACAGAGGCGATGTCGAGCCCGAACGAAACTTCTTCAACGTCCTGCTCTATGCAAGTCTGTTTCATCAGTGTGTCGCAGGTCCTATCGTCAGGTATAAAGATATTGCACGTGAAATTTCCTGCCGCAGTGTAAATGCGTCCGATATGGCGGACGGTATAATCCGCTTCGCCGCAGGTCTGGCAAAAAAATCATTACTTGCCAACAGTTGCGGTGCAATGGCAGATATGCTCCTTCTCCCCGATTCTTCAGCAACCGACCCGTCTCTTCTCGCACAGAATATCCAGGTGCTCTCCTCACGTCCTGCATCTGCACTGTGGCTCGGTATGCTTTTCTATACTCTGCAGATATATCTCGACTTCTCCGCATATTCCGATATGGCAATCGGTATGGGACGTATGACCGGCTTCCATTATAAAGAGAATTTCAACTACCCCTATTGCTCACGCTCAATCACCGAGTTCTGGCGAAGATGGCATATCTCTCTCGGCTCTTTCTTCCGTGACTATGTATATATTCCCCTGGGCGGTAACCGTAAGGGCGGTGCACGCACCGTAATCAACCTTCTCATAACCTGGCTTCTCACAGGCTTCTGGCACGGTACAAGCTGGAATTTCGTCCTCTGGGGTCTTTACTACTTTGTATTTATCGCCCTCGAAAAGCTCTTCCTCGGCAAACTTCTCAATAAGTTACCTTCCGTTTTCTCAAATATATATACCCTTGTAATCGTTTATTTCGGCTGGATTCTCTTCAAGTTTGAGAGTACGCCTCTTATGTTCACCGTTCTCAAAGGTATGTTCTGCGGCAACGCAAATGTATTTACAAACTACGAAGCGGATATAATGTTCAAGAGCAATATTTTCCTTCTTATCGTTGCAGCTATTGCCTGTGTCCCCGTTGCAAAATTTGTCAAGGGTGTGCTTAAAAGCTTCTCTGACAAGGGCGGTATCCCCGCAAAATTCAGCACAGTGTGCTCTGCCGTCTACCCCTGTGCAATGCTCCTGCTTTCAACCGCTACTCTTGTCGGCAACAGCTACAATCCGTTCCTTTATTTCCAGTTCTGATATTGAGGATTAATGATGAAAGAAACAAACAGACAAAAATTCAAAGGTGCAAAAGCTGTCGCAATCAGCTTTTTCGTCCTGCTCTTTGCAGGTGCGGCTGTCGCACTCTATCTGCCGCTCAGACCCACCTATTCCGAGGCTGAGAAGCGTGAGCTCACCAAATTTCCGGAGTTCAGCTTTGCTTCACTTGCCGACGGCAGCTATTTCAACGGTATCAGCACCTGGTATGCCGATACCTTCCCGTGGCGTGAAATGTTCATCAATGCCAATGCAAAAATCAAATCATTCTACGGTATAGGCGACAGTATCAGCGGTTTTTCAGACAATATTTCCGATGATATCCCGTCCATTGACGAAAACACACCGCCCGCTACCCTGCCGTATGAAGAGCCCGAAACCGAAGCCCCCGTTGACGACAGCCTTGTGCAGAAGCTCAACACCGTGCTTATCGTCGATGATTCTGCCTACGAATACTACAGCTTTATCCGTTCAACGGCCGACAGATACGCTTCCGTCGTCAGTATCACAGCCGATAAGCTCAAAGATAAAGCAAGGGTTTTCGATATGGTCGTGCCTACAAGTACCGATATAACTCTTGATGATTCCGTCCGTAAGGATATCAATACAAGCGACCAGAAAAAAGCTATAGATTATATCTATTCCGTTATCTCGCCCAACGCATATAAGGTAAAAACCTTTGACGCAATCCGTGCTCACAGAGATGAGTACGTTTATTTCCGTACCGACCACCACTGGACAGCACTCGGTGCATATTACGCTTATTGCGAGTATACAAAAGCGGCAGATATAAAAACAGCCGCACTTACTGATTTCGAAGAAAAGCAGTTTGATAATTTCGTAGGTGCATTCTATAACGATTCCGATAAGAATCCTGCTCTTGAGAAAAATCCCGATATTCTCTATGCTTATGCACCCAAGGGCGACGTTAGCCTCACCTATACCGACCGTAAAGGTAACGAGGTTAAATGGGAAGTTATAGCAGACGTATCCGAATGGAGCAGAGGCTCAAAATATAATGCCTTCATCGGCGGCGATAATCCTTATGCACACATCACCAATCCTGCAATTACCGACGGCTCATCCTGTGTAGTTATCAAAGAGTCCTTTGGTAATGCACTTATCCCCTTCCTTACAGAAAACTACGGTGAAATCCACGTTATAGATTATCGCTACTGGAATGGTAATATAGCAGAATTTGTTGAAGAAAACGATGTAAACGACGTCATCTTCCTCAATAACATCTCCGCTACCCGTAACAACTCACTTGTAAATAAACTCAGCAAAATCTCATAATCCATCTCCCCCAGAAACCCTAACGCATAGTCCCCCTTGCCTAAAGGGGGATGTCAGCCGTATGGCTGACAGGGGGATTTTCCTTATTAATATATCAATATATATTCTTATTGTATTAACGCCCTGCGTAACCGCCCGATTTTTCTTTTAATTTCTCTCTGATTCTCCCGAACCCAAAATTTATTTTAAAAATTATCAAAAAACACTTGCATTTTTCAAACAAGTGTGATAATATACTTGAGCGGTCAAAAAACCGCACTTTTGCGCTGGTAGCTCAGCTGGATAGAGTGTTTGGCTACGAACCAAAAGGTCAGGGGTTCGAGTCCCTTCCAGCGCGCCAAGCCTGAAACCGCTTTAAATCAACGGTTTCGGGCTTTTTCTTTTTTATTGAGCAGCTTAAAAAGCAAGCCAAAACGGGCGATTTGTGTACTATTTGTGTACCAATGCTTTAAAAATGTACCATTGAGCGGTAAAAAATAGGAGCGTTTCACTCTTTCCGGGTGATGCGCTCCTTTGTGTTTTATGCATTCTTTTGTACTTTTGGTACAAGAATATCAGCCAATGCTTCAGCCGCTCGTTCGTCAGCTGTTTTTATCGCATGGGTATAGATATTGCCGGTAGTGGTTACGTTTGCATGGCCTAAACGTTGAGAAACTGTTTTTATATCTGTACCGTTATATATGAGCAACGTTGCGTTTGTATGTCGCAGACTGTGAACGTGAACGTTAGGAAGGTTATGCCTTTTAACAAAATCGTGAAACCAACCGCTTACAGTGTCAGGATGTATCGGAACACCGTTCCAAGCGGTGAAAACTTTGCCGCTATTTTGCCATTGTTCACCGAGTTTTAACCGCTCTTGAGCCTGATATAACCTTAATGCTTTGAGAGCGGCCACAGCCGGCGCAGGTAATCTGATAACACGGCGTGAGGTTGCGTTTTTTGTATCATCGTCAAAAACACCTTTGCCCGGCAAATACAAACTTGACTTATTTATATCTACAATTCCGTTCTCAAGATCAATATCAGACCATTCAAGGCCGCAGGCTTCTCCCCTTCTCATGCCGGAATATAAAATCACCGTAAAAAGTGTTTTATATGTTATCGGTTCGTTCTCAAGGCATTGAAGCAGCTGCACAGCCTGAACCTCGTCAAGATATTCCGCTTCTTTCCGCTCAGCTTTTGGCGGCTTCACCCGGCTGCAGGGGTTATTACTTATAACTTGCCATTGCACAGCCGTATTCATTATTGATGAAATAAGGCGGTGATAATGCTGCATTGTTTTCCCGGAAAGAGTTTTACCTTCGTCAACCGCTTTGAACAGCTTTTTAATATTCACACCGAGAGCGGAACTAATCGCTTGAGCGGTCTTTATAGAAACGGTATTGCCTTTTGCGGCAACTGAAATGCTCTGTTCAGATATGCAGGCTTTCTCTGCAAGTGTCTTAAAAGTGAATTTATTTTCCTTTATAGCCTTTCGCAAATCTACTGTAACAATGTACTTTGTATCGAGCCTGATGCCCTTCTCTGCCAAGTTATTGTAAAACGATAACAAATGGTGCGGCTGTATTTTCTCAATTTTCAAGTATCCCATGGCTGCATTTATTCTCGGCAATAACGCTTCATAATGTGCAACCGTCTTCGGCCTGAGCTGCTTTCTTGCGTATTCGTTCATCCACTTTTCAGCAAAATCTGCAAACTTGATATTTGAACCCATACAAAGGCCGTTTTTTACACTTTCCTCAAACAAAACGGCTTGCCGCTCAAGCTCCTTTTCAATCTGCCTTTTTGTCATACCCGGTTCAGGCTTCCAGGTCATATTACGCAGCATCTTTTTGCCGTTTATGTCATACCCGGCAGAAACTCTTATTGTGTACGTGTCCCCACGTTTAGTTATGTTCGCCATATATTCACCTTCTTGAATTCAGCTGCATCAAAAGTATGCTTTAGCAGCTTTTAAAGAATCGACTATTTTATCAAGCAAAACCCTTTCAACAATATCAGAGGCTTTTATTCTATAAGCCCCCAAAATAACGTTACCTATATTTGACTCAATCCCATGATGCTCTGAAACTTGTATTTCTTCTTCGTGATTTTTGTAATCTCCCATTAAGTATGAGGATATGCTTCGGATTAAACTCAATTTTTGATTATGACTCAATTTTGCGCGTTCCTCAGATATAGATAATGTATCAATTTCGTAATCGCCCAAAACTGTATCAAGTTCGCTTTCAATGATAAAATTAATAGTGTCAGTATATTCCGTATCAGCAAGTTGTTTGCACCACATTAAAATATTTGCTGATTCTTCACTTAATCCTGTGCTTTCACAAATTGTTTTGATGTCTGTGTCAGTTGTCGAAACTGAAGATATACCCAATAGATAATCTGTGCTAACTCCTAAACACCGAGCTATTTCAATCAATTTTTCTATATCTGGACAACGTTTGCCGCTCAAATAATACGAAATAGTATTATCAGTTACACCTATACGATTAGCAAGTTGTTTTTGCATTATTCCTTTTTCTGCAAGAACTTTATTTATACGCCGTCCTATATTTTTTTTGATATTTTCATCCATTGCAAGCACCTCTACTTAACGAATTTGTTATCTTGTTTTTGTATCGTAACAAATCGATTGACTTGTTGATGTTGTTATGTTAGGATGATATCATAACACAATTGTTATGTCAACAACAATTTATTTTAAGGAGTGAAAACATTGGAAAAAAACTTGGACATTCGTAACGAAGCAAAAAAAGCAGGAGTGAAACTTTGGCAAATTGCTGAGCGGCTCAATATAACCGATGGCAATTTCAGCCGCAAACTTCGTAAAGAACTTACGGATGAAGAAAAAGCACAAATCAGAGCTATCATTTTAGAGTTGAAGGGGGCGAGCTAATGAACAACACTACACCACGTATGCGAACCATTAAGGCAGCAATAGCTGAGCTGAAAGAAATTGACAGCGGTACATCGTTTACAGAGTCAGCCCTGCGCCGAGCGGTTCGCTCCGGAGCGTTGCCGCATATCCGTGCCGGCAATAAGATACTTGTAAACTTTGACACCTTGCAGCGATATCTGAGCGGCCAGCTTGTTACCGATACGGATGCATTATCAAACGTGAGCTGCATTCGCCGTGTCGGTTAAGGGGGATTATTCCTTGATTGATTTTGAAAACTCTCAAAAGTTGAACCCCTCTAACTTCGAAGCGCTAACCGATGACGAATTGCTTTCAAGTGAGTTTCTTTTAGGAATATACGATATACCGGAGGAATATGAGCGCAAACGTATAATAGCTATCCTTACTGTTGCAGCGAAAAGACGCGGTTATGAAGCGGAATTTAAATCTATTATTAAAAGCCTTGATGAAGCTAACAAAAAGCTAAATAATAACAGATTTAATGAAAACTACACGGAATTAAACTTTATTACCAAGCCGCTCAGATGTGACGGCTGGGAAGTAAATGCGAGCGGCATTCGTAACCTTGCAGATTCAAAGCTTGTTTCATCCACACCTTTTGTTCCGGTGGCTTTGCTAAAAAACATCGATGATAGTTCAGAGCGTGTTAAACTGTCTTACTTATCCATACGAAACCAAAACCAAGAAATTATTTGTAGCCGGAGTGTCCTTGCAAGCAGTAGTGCTATTGTTAAACTGGCTGACAATGGTTTACATATCGATTCGAATAATGCCCGTTCAGTAATTAAATACATGGCTGATATTCTTTCTCTCAATAGAGAGCTGCCGTGTGTTGATACTGTATCGTCATTAGGTTGGTCAAATAAAGGCTTTGTACCTTATTCCGACAACGTTGAGTTTGATGCAACTGGTGAATTCGGCTCGCTGTATAATGCTATAAACACGCAAGGCGATTTTACAGAATGGATACAGAAAATATCACAATTGCGCAATAACACCGCCCTTCGGCTTTGCATGGCAGCTTCGTTTGCATCCGTTCTGATTGAGCGGCTTAATGTATTGCCGTTTGTGTTTCATTTGTGGGGCGGTACAGGTACCGGTAAGACTGTAACTCTTATGGTTGCAGCAAGTATTTGGGGTAATCCTTCACAAGGCAAACTTGTCCGCTCGATGAATATGACTTTAAACTCAATGCTTTCAACGGCTGCATGTCTGAAAAATATTCCGTTCTTTGGTGATGAGCTGCAAACAGTACGGCAAAACACCGGCAATTATGACCGCTTAATTATGCAAACCACCGAAGGCATAGACCGTGGGCGAATGAAAGGTGATGAGCTGCAGCCGCTCAAGTCTTGGCATTGTGCGTTTATATTTTCCGGCGAAGAACCGTGCACCAAAACCAACTCAGGCGGCGGAGCAAAGAACAGAGTTATTGAAATCGAAGCTGTACAGCCGCTCATAGAGCCGGGACAAGGTAATGAAACGGTTAATTTTGTTACTAAACATTACGGCTATGCCGGCAAGGCTTTTGTAAAGCACATAGCAGCTAAAGAAGATTTGAGAGATGAATATTCTGAAATCTGCAAAGTAGTTCAGACTAAAAGCAACTCAACCGAAAAACAAATATCTTCTATGGCTTTAATGCTTCTTGCAGACAAGCTCGCCTGTGAATGTATTTTTACATCTGAGCGGCCGCTCAGTATTGAAGAATGCTGCCGTTTTTTATCATCCTCAGAAGATGTTGATATTTCAGAACGAGCGTATTGCTTCATCATCGATTGTATTTCAATTAATCAAAATCGTTTTTTAGGCTTCGATAACACTAAAGAAACCTTTGGGGAAGTATGGGGTAGATGCATTAAAAGCTCCCAAATAGTTGATTTTTCCAAAACTAAGTTAGAGGAATGTTTATCAGAAAACGGATATTCATTTGATGCAGTCAAAAGGAATTGGAAAGAAAGGGGATATTTAAAACCTAACAGTCAGGGAAAATATTTCCATAGTACAAGCATTAACAATATCAAAGGTTATTATATTAAAATTGCTTTACCCTCAAACTCAAGCACTCTACCTTCAGATGATTCACCTGAAAACTACTATGATGAAAATTTTTAAGAATTCTATCCTGATTTTCTAAATATCTACCCTAAGAACTACCTTTATTTACTAAAAAAACCTTGAAAAATAGCCATTTCTATCTTTCTACCCTCTTTTTTGTGGATAAGGTGTATATTTTTTGAGAATTAACGTTATGTAAAAATTCACTTCTTATACGAGGGTGTTATAAATTTAGGATAGAAGGATAGATATGTTGTTTAAGCATATGAAATATCGTTGAAATATCAACATTTTTAATATCTATCTTTTTATCTATCCTAATCTATCTTTCTACCCTTTTACACACCGCCCGGAGCTTGTAGGAGGTAATACCGTGAAAAAATTATCAGAAATAGACCGCTTCAAGCTTCAAATAACAAAAGAATATCTAAACCGGTATTTACCGGCAGAGGAAAACTGCCGCTCACTTGAAGGAATAGATACAGCCTATGCCCGGCAGCAGCGTACACGCAGTCAAGCTATTATGCGCGACGTTGAGCGGATTATTGCGTTACTCGATGTTAGCCGTGGAAAAACACTCATTGAAAAGCGTTTTATTTTAGGCTTATCATGGCGAAAAATAAATAAGGATATGGACCTTAGCCGCGATAGTTGTTATAAACTTTATCGCGAGGCTATGATAGAACTTTATGACCGCGCTGCAGAGGTTGGTATACTCGGTTCTTGAGCGGATCCCCAACGCAATATAAAAGTAACAGTAAAGAAAATTTACAATATGGAAAAGGAATAAAGGAGACTTATTTATGATTGTTATTACCGTAACCGGTGAAAATTTCATTGATCTTGGTTGCGAAATATTCGAACGAAGAAAATATGAAGATGATCTTATCGATTATTTGAAGTCACTTGGTATTTCAGAAAGTGAAGCTGGCACTATTTTAGAAGATTATGTTGACAAAATTAGTAAAGTAATTGCAGAGGAAGCTTTGATTGTAGGATTAACCCTTGGGCGACTGTCTAAAGACTGTGCAGCTGATGTGAAAACTCAATAGTATAAAGCTCAGATTTCACCAACACTTCAAGAATAAAAGCTCTTACGATAATGCTTTTTTCTTCTATGAGTGCGTTATGTGTCCCGCCACCGCAAAATTTATTTTTATTTTTCAGAGGCAATTTCCGCACCTTCCCTGCCCCGCAATGGAAAAACGCCTGTACAGTACCTTTTGAAAGCAAAAACAATGTGAAAACAAATCACTCATCAATCTAAGTACTACAGCTGAACTTATCTAAGGTAACTACGCTTAGCCAGTGGCGATAAAAAAACATAAGTGGCCATAAGCCTTAAACAAAGCCTACAGCCACAAAAAGTTATATATCAATAAAGCACCTAAATTTGCCACAAATAGCGAGAGTGGCACCATCTGCGGTTATTCAGCGAAAAAACGGCTGTTTAACCGCTTCTTTGTTTTTTAAGGGCAAGTTATACTAAATCAAAAGAAGCGTCAAATATGCCCTGATTTTGAGCAGATTAATCCTCAACAATAATTAACTCACCTCAATCAGACAGTTCAGAGCCTTTGCTACATTAGTGAGTTTATAAAGCAAAAGGAGAGCTTTCGAAAGCTCCCCCTGTGTAAACTTGGGATTATCGGCAGGGCGGTGTATCCTGCATCTCAGGTACCCTTTCGGGTGTGTCGGGAACCATTTCCAACCTCAATAATCCCTATAAAGTTTATTCACTTTGCATTTTTATTATACGCAAAAATATGTATATTGTCAAGAATAAATTGTTGAATTATATGTATCTCTTTACTCTGCCACTATTCAAACGGTTTTGCAATTTTGAATTGCTGATATCATACAAAGAAGCAACATATAAATAATTATTCTTTTTGTCGAGCTTTACCGCAATAAGGATATTATCTTTAAGCGCCTTTATAAGCTCTATGCTGTCGGGTTCTTTAGGATTAACCCCTATATAATCGGGATTTTCGATAATATCAGGAATATCAGCCATATAACTTTCAAAGCCCTTGTGCTGTTTTTGTATATGCTTTATCAAACCGTCTGATTGATATATATCATCAATCGGCAAGCTAATGTTTAATTGTTTGTTGTATTCTTCTTTGTATTTGCCTACGATTTCCATTTTATTGCTCCCGGATGAGTAAATGTTTTATTGAGCTTATTCTTCGTTGTCGGGAATATACTCGATAATATCACCTGGTTGACAGCCAAGCAATTTACAAAGCGTTTCGATGTTTTCCCATGAAACAGGCAACCTATTACGGAATTTTTGAATCGTTGATTCGCTTAACAGTTTTTCTTTTCTCAATTTTGTTGTATTATATCCTGCCTCTTTCAAAGCTGAAAGGACATCAATTTTATATTTAAGCGACATATCAAGCCCTCTTTTCTTATCTATATATCCGGGCGAGCTTACAACTCAAACTCCTCTCCCACTATACATAGTATAACATGAACATTACACGAAATCAAGTGTAAAACTTGCATAAACCCTAACACGAACATTCGTGCAATATGCCAATTGAAATTACACGAAGTTTAGTGTATTATAATATTGTAATCAAGAGGTTGCGACGGTTAGCAAACTCCCTCGAACAAGGACATAGAAAGGGGGTGAGCTTTATGGAGTACATAACAATAATCCTGGTTTTGGTTCTGTTATTGCTTGTAACCATAAAAAAATAACCGCCCACCGTAGCAAAGTGAAAAGCGGTTAAATCCCTAAAGCTGGCTTGCAGCCTTTTGGTTACAGTCCTAATATAACACAGTATGAAAGGAAAGTCAAACATGAGTACAAAAGAAATCAGCGCAAAGATTGTTGAACTCAAGGAACTGCAGCAGCTTATTGAGGAAGCCACAGCTCAGGCAGACAGTATCAAGGATGAACTCAAGGCTCACATGGCCGCTCAGGGAACGGACGAAATGACGGTTGGAATTTTCAAGCTCAGATACAAGGCCGTTACTTCGAATCGTTTTGACAGCACAGCGTTTAAAGCAAAGTACAATGACCTTTACGCAGCATTCAGCAAGCCTACAACTTCAATGCGTTTCAGCGTTGCATAAGTAAAGCCCTTATCTGAACGCCGACCAAAGCACAGATAAGAGCCACACACCACCGCCGGAGCGGTTGAGTTTATTATAAACTTGCCGCTCCTGAATGTCAAGAAATATAAAAAGGAGCATTACAATGAATAACAAAACCAATACACAAACACAGAACAACGAGGCTATTTTCAAAAGAAATGTTGAACTTGAAAACGGTATTCTTACCGCCTTCATCGCTCTTGACAGAGCTAAGCACTTAATTGAAGGTACTGTAGACGAATTTTTTGACTGTTACAATGTTGACGATGAAAACAAACATTCTTCTATAATCTTCGATTTTAGCAAGTACAGAGCTTATACGGAGTGTGCAAGTATATTAATAAGCGATGCATATTATGAGCTTCAGAAACTTGGCGCTTCTCGTTTTGTTGAATAATCCACATAAAAAAATATACCAAACACCACACAGCAAAGTGTTAATATATATTCGGGTACTGCACCACTGGTACCCGATTTTATTTTAATTTTACACCTGATTTTTGTGTACCATTTGTGTACCAACAGTACACAAAACGGTCAAAAAGGATGAAAAGCCGTAAACAGAAACCCTCAAAAGATGTTGATATATAGCCATTTGTGACAAGTGATAAAAAGTTGTAAAAAGAATTTTTATCAGCTACGAACCAAAAGGTCAGGGGTTCGAGTCCCTTCCAGCGCGCCAAAATAACCGATACGCTTTTGCGTATCGGTTATTTTTTTGTTCGGGTTGTAGGGACTCGAAGGACGAGCGGTACAGAGCAACAGTCCGGTGGACTGTTGTGACCGCGAGCGACCAAGCCGCCGTAGCGGCGGCGCGAGTCGAGTCCCTTCCAGCGCGCCAAAACAAGCAGTACATCGTCAGATGTGCTGCTTGTTTTTATGTGATTTAGGTTTTCTTTTATTGTTGTTGTCATATATTGTTGTTGTCATAATTTTCTACAAGAAGAATCTGAAATATACAACACCCGACCTGAGTTTTGCTCAAGTCGGGTGTTGTAATAGTGTATTTAATTGACAGGTTGTGCGATTGTTATTTATATACCTCTCTTAGGAATTTTATATCACATAGTAAAAAGCGAAATAATCGAGTTAAACTTCCAACAAATACAATCCCAGATGAAATATACCAGACGCAAGGAAATATATTCCGCAGGTGTGTTTATAATCCCTATGAGGTTATCAGCCTGTACCTTGTATTCGTTGAGAGTTGTTTTTTCTGCTTCGCCCATATTACCATCGGTAAGAAGTTCATCAACCTTTGCTTTGACAGCTTGAATTTCATCTTCATGGAAGATGGTTATTCTTTCTTCGTCAAACGCTTTGAGTTCTTCCCCGATTGCTTCAACTGAATTTTGGCTGTCTGAAATAGCCTTAAGTAACTGATCACATTTATCGGTAATTGCTTTATACTCTGCTTTTGTCTGTTCGTCCGTATTATCATCTATTATTGCCTTAACAGCTTCTATTGCCGCTTTATCGTCGGATGTTACATTATCTACAGTAAGATTATCTATCGCTGAAGTGTCCGGCTTTATCTCATAACACAAGGTTGCTGTTGACGGATTCAACTTATAGTTTCTGTCAATAACAGATGCCGTTGCAGTATATTGACCGATCTGAGTGGCGGTGTTGTTTGATATAACTGCCTCAACCTCGTTGCCGTTTACATCGGTATAAAAGGCTGTAACTGTATGCGGATTGCCGTCATAGGTGAACTCTGTTTCGCTCCATACTGCATCGACGGTCTTCGGATTTATGGTAAACTTTTTTGTGGTTTTGCCTGTATAATATCCGTTTTCTATGGCGGTAAAGGTTGCAGTAGCTGTGCCTGTATTTATGTTGTTATTGTATCTGACAGTATAATCCGTTCCTTCAACTAACGGATTACCGTCAACAACCAGTCCGGGCTTATTTGCTTCACCGCTGAATTCAAATTCAGTTTCCGAAAGAACGGCTCTTTCATCAAGGTTTTTTATACTTTTATCTACCTTGACATAGCCGTCTATCTTTGCTGTATTATCATCAATATCTATTCTTTTACCATTTTTATCAAAGCAAGCATATCCTTCACCCAGTATCATACCGATAGAATATTCACCGAAATAATACTCTTCGTTATAAGGTGTGTTTGTTATTGCAATACCGTTAGGGTATACTCCGCCATTAACAACATATCCGCCGTCACAGTTATAAAACGTATCAGCAGAAGTGAACGTTCCTCCGTTTACAACAACCCCAGCAGTTATCCGTGCGTTATAAACAAACGACATTGTGCCGCCGTTAATTATGAGCGAGCCATTATTAGTGATTTGACCATTTATAACACCGTCGTTTATGATGAACGTTCCATAAATATAAAGCGCCGCACTCCAACTTGTGGTTGGTAATTCAACCGTACCCCCGTTTATTTCGCAAACAGCATTATTACCGCCGGCGATTGCTGTGAAACCACCCTTTATAGTGCCGCCGTTCAACTTGAAAACACCGTCATTGATAATACAGTAGTCATCGGCATAAATCATACCGCCGCCAACAGAATCCATTACGGTCAATTCTGCTTTATCTTCAATATTAAAGCCTCTGTCTTTAAAAGCTTCTTTTGATTCGTTCACAATTGATTTGCCGTTCAGGTCAATTGTGAATTTTCCGCAAGTGATATCCT
Source organism: Acutalibacteraceae bacterium (assembly GCA_045651645.1). Taxonomy (GTDB): domain Bacteria; phylum Bacillota; class Clostridia; order Oscillospirales; family Acutalibacteraceae; genus UBA8612. The sequence continues at coordinate 24,069 of JAZRSU010000035.1, read as the reverse complement.
GCGGTGCATTGGTAACAATGTCCTTCTGCAAAGTCAGCTTGCTGTTTTTGTTTTCACATGCAATCGACACGGCATCGGCGAGCGTATCAAAACAGCCCAACAGATTACCGTTTGCATCCGTAACAATAATGGCACTGTTACCATTAGCCAAAGCGTTCAACGGCATAACCGATAAAAGCATTAAAACAGAAACTAAAATGCAAGTAAGTTTGTTTTTCATAACTCTCCAACCTCCGTAACGGTTTGTATAATTATTATATCACATTAAAATCAGATAACAATATAGAAACCGTAATTAAGGTTATTGCTTTTTCAAACTGCTCTTTTACATAATCTTCTGCTGTCCATTTCTTAAACAAGGGCTTCGTCTTCAACCATTTTAATAATGCAGAAAACAATTATTGCTATCGAATTTACTATATAAGTTAATTTTGCTACTGGTATTGCTAAACATAAAAGTATCCGCTACTTTTTAATGATATCTGTGGGATTTGACGCATTATTGTGCTAAAAAATTCACATTTTAAAGAAATATTTCCTTACCGGGCGTGGGCGTGGCAGTGCAACATTTTAATGTTTTTTATTAACAATTAAATACTGATAATTCCGAAAGCTCCGAGTACGGACGATGCGAGAATAATAAGAATACATACAGGCGCAACGTACTTAATTACAACAACAAAGAGCTTTTTCATTTTAAACTTAACGTTTCCCTGCTCAACCTCTTCAATTACCGCCTTGGGCTTGATAACATATCCGATAAAGATGCAGGTAATGAGTGCAACGATCGGCATAATAACGCTGTTACTGATAAAGTCAAAGAAATCAAGGAACTGCATTCCGATAACCTTAACCTCTGCCCATATACCGTAGCCGAGTGTTGAAACAAGTCCGAGAGCAACGCTGATTGCAAGAACTGCAATGCATGCAGGGATTCTCTTAATCTTGAACTTATCGATAAAAATGGAAACGATTGTTTCCATAAGTGAAATTGAAGATGTGAGAGCTGCAAGAAGAACAAGCACAAAGAAAACAATGCCAATAATGTTGCCGCCGGGCATACTGTTGAACACCTTAGGAAGTGTAACAAACATAAGTCCGGGGCCCTGACCGAGAGCTGATTCGTCTCCACCCGAGAATGAGAAAACAGCAGGGATAATCATAAGACCTGCAAAGAATGCGATACCTGTGTCAAAAAGGCTTATCTGTCTTGTTGAGCTTTCAATACTTACTTCCTTCTTCATATATGAGCCGTATGTGATCATAATACCCATCGCAAGCGACATAGAATAGAACAGCTGACCCATAGCAGCAATAACTGTTGTCATCGAGAATTTTGAGAAATCAGGCTTGATGTAATAAATAACACCGTCAAGTGCGTTTGGAAGGCAAGCGGAATAAACAGCAATACCGATTGAAAGCACAACGAGCACGGGCATCATAACCTTACTCATTTTCTCAATACCTTTTTCAACGCCGAAGAGAACAACGAGTGCTGTAAGTCCGAGGAAGATTGCAAAATAGAGAATCGGTTCACCCGTTGAAGAGATAAAGTTTCCGAAATATGAATCCTGTGCCGCCTGTGATATATTTCCGCTGCAGAAGGATACAAGATATTTTGTTACCCAACCGCCGATAACCGAATAATACGGCAGGATGATAACGGGAACGATTGATGCAAGATAGCCGAGGAACGAAAATCTTTTATCAAGCTTTGAGAAAGCAGAGATTGCACTGAGCTGTGTTTTACGGCCGAGAGAAATTTCAGCCACCATAAGAGTAAAACCGAATGTAACGGCAAGAACAATGTAAGTAAGGAGGAACATTCCACCGCCGTACTTTGCCGCAAGATAAGGAAAACGCCATATATTTCCGAGGCCGACAGCTGAGCCTGCCGCCGCAAGGACAAATCCGAGTTTACCTGTGAAACCGCTTCTTTTTTGTTCCATAATAAAACTCCTTCTCAGAATATTGTTTTCATTTTCGGGATATTTTAGATATTATCGCATATTTCCGACAAAAAAGCAATATGTAACACTCTCCTGCTCTTCAGCCCGTGAGCTTTATTTCTTCTGCACCGAAAGTTAATGAGGTTTATAAACAGAGATATTACGGACATTAAGCCAAGAATCTTAAAGTGCAAAAAACACCCTTTACAGTTTTTTCTTTAAACGTATTGATTATAAACATTATTTATAGTAAAATAAATCTGTTAATCATTAATCTACCTCAAAGGAGAAGTTTAAACTATGGAAAATAAGCTTATTGTCGGTAACATCGGTATGATGTTCGGTATGGCTCACGTTGAGGGTGCAATGCACTACGGTGCAGAGGTTGCGGCTATCTGTGACCTTAATGAAAAGAACCTTCGTGCAGCCGGCGAAAAATACAACATTCCCGTCGAGAAGCAGTTCTCAGACTATCATGACCTTATCAACAACCCCGATATCAACGTTATCTCCGTTGCTATCCCTGACCAGCAGCATAAGAAGGTTGCTCTCGAGTGTCTTGCAGCAGGCAAGCACGTTCTCTGCGAGAAGCCCCTTGCACTTACAAGAGAGGATATTGAAGATATCGTCCGTGCCGCTGAAGCTGCTGACAGCAAGTTTATGGTCGGTCAGATCTGCCGCTTCACACCTTCCTTCGCAAAGGCTAAGGAGATTATCGACAATGGCACACTCGGTGAGGTTTACTTCGTTGAGTCCGAGTATGCACACGACTATATGGATATCGTAAAGCCCGACGAAAACGGTGTAGTTCACTGGAGAGCTGACCCCGTCCGTCACGGTGTTGTCGGCGGCGGTTGCCACGCTGTTGACCTTCTCCGCTGGCTTGCAGGCGACCCGATTGAGGTATTCGCATACGGCACAAAGAAGAATCTTCCCGAAGTTAGCTACGACGATGCTACAGTTGCTCTTCTTAAATTCTCAGACGACTGTATGGGTAAGGTTTTCGTTTCCACAGGCTGTAAGCGTGACTACACAATGCGTACCGTAATCTACGGCACAAAGGGCACAATTATTTGTGATAATACTTCACCCACAATGCAGCTCTTCACAGTTGACGAAACAGGTCACACAATCAAAGAGCCCCAGATTATCGAGCTTGAGGTCAACAACCACAACTACGATAAGGAGTTCGAGGTATTCGCTGAGGCAATCCTCAACGATACAAAGGTACTTACCGATGCACGCGAAGGTGCAAAGACTGTTGAGGTTTGTCTTGCAATCGTCAAGTCATCCGAAACCGGCACAATCGTTAAGCCCGACTACAACTTCTGATTTTATTTTAACATTCAAAAAGGCTTGCAAGGAAATTTCCTTGCAAGCCTTTTTTCTGTATCAGAACCGTAAAATGCGAACAGGCGAGCCTGACGGCTCGCCTGTTCGCAAAAGGAAGGAGTAAATGAAAAAGAAACAAAAAGAAGAAATCTTAGTAAAAAAATGAAAAAAATGAAAATATATAAAAATGTAGAAATCAAATGAAAAAGCGGGAAAAGCGTTTGTTTTCCGTGGTTTAATATTACAATATAATTCGGCACAGTGTGATAATAAATAGTGTCTTTTTTATGAACAAACTGTAAACGATACCTTGCAAAAATATTTCAGAAATTTTTTTACATAGTTTTTATAATGTTTTAAATTTCTTTATTACTCTATTTTGTGTTTCCGCCTGTCAGAAAATACTACTAATCGACACTATTGACTTTTTACACAAGGTTTTGTACAAAAAGCGCCTGTCTTTTGTACTTTGAAAAGCCTTGACACCGCGGATTTTTTTTAGTATAATACCTGCTTGTAAAGAACAAATGCTTTACACAAATGAGTTAGGAGGAGATCCTTTTGGCTAAAAATCTCGGCGTCACTGTTTTGCTGGATTTCTACGGCGAAATGCTGACCGAGAAGCAGCGCAGCTTCTTGGATTATTACTATAACGACGACCTTTCCCTCTCTGAAATCGCAGAGAACGAGGGCATCACAAGGCAGGGTGTACGCGACGCTATCAAGCGTGCGGAGGCTCAGCTTTTCGATATGGAAAATAAGCTCGGACTCGTTGCTCGTTTCGAAGAGCAGAAGAAGGGTCTCAACGAAATAGTTGATTGCGCAAACTTAATATACGAGCAGAATATGCGTTTCGGTCTTTCAAGAGAAATCAACGAAGCATCCGTTCGCATCCGTGCAATCGTTTCAACGCTTACAGAAGCATAATTCCCACTACATAAACCACAGTAAAGGAAGTGTATTTTCTTGGCATTCGAAGGACTTTCCGACAGACTTGAATCTGCGTTTCAACGCCTTAAAAGCAAGGGCAGCCTTACCGAACACGATGTCCGTGATGCAATGCGCGAGGTACGTCTTGCACTTCTTGAGGCTGACGTTAACTTCAAGGTCGCCAAGGATTTCACAAACACTGTAACCGAGCGTGCTATCGGTGCCCAGGTTATGGAGAGCCTTACCCCCTCACAGATGGTTATCAAAATCGTCAACGAGGAGCTTACAGCTCTTATGGGCGGCACCCAGTCATACCTTACACGAGCTCCGCATCCGCCCACAATCGTTATGATGTGCGGTCTCCAGGGTTCAGGTAAGACAACGCACAGTGCAAAAATTGCACTCTCCCTCAAGAAGAAAGGCCACCGTCCCCTTCTTGTTGCCTGTGATATTTCCCGTCCCGCTGCTATCAAGCAGTTGCAGGTTGTCGGCGAGCAGGCAGGTGTGCCCGTATTTGAGATGGGTCAGACAAACCCGGTTACAATTGCTCAGGAAGCAATAAAGCTTGCAAAAGACCAGGGCTACGATTACGTATTCCTTGATACAGCAGGCCGACTTCACATAGACGAAGAGCTTATGAACGAGCTCAAGGCAGTCAAGGGTGCCGTTCATCCGCACGAAATCCTCCTTGTTGTTGACTCGATGACAGGTCAGGATGCAGTTACGGTTGCAAATGGATTCAATGATGCACTCGGTATTGACGGTCTTGTTCTTACAAAGCTCGACGGTGACACACGAGGCGGTGCCGCACTTTCAGCAAAGGCTGTTACAGGCAAGCCCATCAAGTTCATAGGTATAGGTGAAAAGCTCGAAGACCTCGACGTTTTCCACCCCGACCGTATGGCTTCCAGAATTCTCGGCATGGGCGATATGCTCTCACTTATCGAAAAGGCTGAGCAGGCTATTGACGAGAAAAAGGCACGTGAACTTGAAGAAAAGCTCCGCAAGAACAAATTTGATATGAACGACCTTCTCGACCAGTTTGAGCAGGTACAGAAAATGGGTTCAATCAAAGACATTCTCGGTATGGTCCCCGGTATCAACAAGCAGATCAAGGACGTTGAGGTTGACGAAAGACAGTTTGACCGCATTCGTGCAATCATCCTTTCGATGACACCTCAGGAGCGTGAAAACCCCGACATCATCAACCCCTCACGCAAACGCCGTATTGCGGCAGGCTGCGGTATGCAGGTTGAAGACGTCAACCGACTGCTTGCTCAGTTCAAGCAGATGCAGAAAATGTTCAAGCAGTTTGGCGGCAAGGGCGGCAAGCGTTTATCAAAATCATTTAAAAAGAAAAAACGCAGATAATTAAATCACGGATGTAATTACAATTCAAAATTGTTACATTATAAAAGCTAATTATTTTTTGGAGGAAATCAAAAATGGCAGTAAAAATCAGACTTCGCCGTATGGGCGCAAAGAAAGCACCGTTCTACCGTATCGTAGTTGCTGATTCACGTTATCCCCGTGATGGCAGATTCATCGAGGAAATCGGCACATACGACACAACAAAGAACCCCGCAGACATCAAGGTTGATGTTGAGAAGGCACAGCAGTGGATCAAGAACGGCGCACAGCCCACAGACACAGTTAAGGCTATTCTCAAGAAGTCAGGCGTTATCGGCTGATTTTAAGATAAAGCGAAATAACCCAAGGAGGTGCCCGCAATGACAGAGCTTCTCATCGCAATCGCACAGGGTCTTGTTGAAGATCCCTCAGCAGTTACAGTTACTGTTGACGAGCCCAACGAAGAGGGCGTAACGGTTTACCACCTTCACGTCGGCGAGAATGACATGGGCAGAGTAATCGGCAAACAGGGCCGTATTGCCAAGTCTATTCGCACCGTTATGCGTGCAGCTGCGACCCGCAACAACGAAAAAATCGCAGTTGAAATCGAATAATTCGGTTTCATATCCCCTTTTTTCAATAACTTAACATCATGCTCTATGTTCTTTTTAAGCATTTAAAAAGTCATAGGGCTATTGGTGTTTATAAACGGAGGCAATTATGCTCAAACCATATCTCGAGCTCGGTCAGATTGTTTCGACCCACGGTATCAAAGGCGAAGTGCGTGTCAACCCCTGGTGTGACAGCCCCGAATTTGCCTGTATGTTCAAAACTGTTTACCTTGACGACAAAGGCGAAAAGCCCGTCAGGGTTATTGCTTCACGCCCTCACGGCAACATTGCACTGATGAAGCTTGAAGGAATTGACACGGTTGAGCAGGCAGCGGCAATGAGAAACAAAATTCTCTATATGGCACGCAAGGACGTTAGCCTTTCAGAAGACAGCTGGTTTATAGCTGACCTCATAGGCTGTAAGGCTGTGGATGCCGATGACGAAAACAAAATATGGGGCACGCTGACAGACGTAAGCCAGACGGGTGCAAACGACGTATGGCACATAACAGATGAAAACGGAAAAGAATATCTGCTGCCCGTTATTCCGCCCGTAGTAATAAATACGGACGTGGAAAACGAAAAGGTATATATCAGACCGCTCAAGGGGATTTTTGACGATGAGGATTGATATATTGACTCTGTTCCCCGAAATGTGTGAAAGCGTAGTAAGCGAAAGCATACTTGGCAGAGCAAGAGAAAAAGGTCTTGTTGAAATCAACTGCCGCAACATACGCAAGTACACACTGGACAAGCACCGCAGGGTTGACGATTCACCTTACGGCGGCGGCTCGGGTATGGTAATGCAGGCTCAGCCGGTATATGACTGCTACCAGTCACTGTGCGAGGACCTTGGAAAAAGGCCTCACCTGATATATATGTCCCCCCAGGGAAGCGTACTGACACAGAAGAAGGCAATAGAGCTGCTTGAATATGATAACATTGCTCTGCTTTGCGGTCATTACGAAGGCATAGACGAGCGTGTGCTTGAAGAAATAGTTGACGAAGAGATATCAATCGGCGACTACGTGCTCACAGGCGGTGAGCTGCCCGCGATAATTGTAGCAGACAGCGTATGCCGTATGCTACCGGGAGTACTCTCGAGTGACGAGAGTTTTATGAACGAAAGCCACTACAACTCCCTTCTCGAGCATCCGCAGTACACACGCCCCGAAGAATGGCACGGCAAGAAGGTGCCTGACGTACTGCTCAGCGGTCATCACGCAAACATTCAGAAATGGCAACGTGAAAAGCAGATTGAGCGTACACTCGCAAAGCGACCCGATATGCTGGACAAAGCGGAGCTGACAAAGAAGGATAAAGAATATTTAAACAAGATAAAAAACAAATGATGTGAAAGGTGTTAAATTATGTTAGAGTATCTGGGTATTGAAATGCCGATGCTGATGCTCGCACTTGCTGCGGCATTTACATTCGGTGCGGTAATTCTTTCGCTCAAGCTTTTCAAGAGCAAGTTACCCGTTGACGGCGGACGTGACTTTGCATTCAACGGAAAGCTCTCAAAAGGCAAGCAGAGAGGCGCAGGTATAGTATTCATCTGCGTATTCATTATATCTTCTCTTCTCTTTATCAAGCCGAGCATTGAGCTTGGTATGTACTACGCAGTAATATTCCTCGGTATGCTCTCGGGCTACCTCGACGATGCATCAAAGGTGCCGTGGGGAGAATACAAAAAGGGCGCTATTGACCTTGTAATCTGTCTGCTGACATCGGGTGCTTTTGTATGGAAGAATCCCGATCTGCTTTCACTTTTCGGCTTCAATATTCCGTGGTACGTTTTCCTTGCAATTTCAACAGTATTCCTCTGGATGATGATTAACGCAACAAACTGCTCAGACGGTATTGACGGTTTCTGCGGCTCACTTTCAGTCAACTCAACTATCTTTATTGCGATTGCTTGCGCAACACTCGGTATGAGCAGTGAGATTACACATTTAAGCGTAGTAATGATTTTTGCAATAATCGCTTACCTCTGGTACAATGCAGAGCCGAGCACAATGATGATGGGTGACGCAGGCTCACGAGCAATCGGTCTTTTCCTCGGTATACTGATTCTGAAGTCCGGTAACATTCTTCTCGCTATCCCCTTCTGCTTCATTCTTCTGCTCGACGGTCTTATCGGTATATTCAAGGTTTCTGTTACAAGATTTCTCAAAATCAAGGTACTCAAGAATATCCGCACACCGCTTCACGACCACTTCAGAAAGAACAAGAGCTGGTCAAACAGCCAGACAATTTACCGCCTCAACATTATTCAGGCACTCATTTCATTCTGCACACTTATGGTGCTGAAGACACTTAAATAAAAATTAACCGCACAAGAGATACTCTTGTGCGGTTGTTTTATTTTATCAGAGAGTTATATCGTAGAAAGTGAGATTTGAGCTTTTGCGGCGCTCTCCCCTGTCGAGAACACAGATGACAGGGTCGCCGTTTTCATCGGCAAAAACGGTAATACCCTCTGCTTCAAATCCCTTACCGATATTTCTTACAAAGCACTCTTCAACAGAGCCTGTTTCAACATCAAGGGTGAAAATACGCTTCTTATCATTCTCTTCATCGCATGACATATAAAGCTTGCCGTCAAACATTTCCGCGCCCTGTATTCTGTCAATCGGCTCGGAAAGAGGAACTGTTTTAACAAGGGTCATATCGTCAAGAGAGAAAACATTGAGCACGGTTGCATTTGACCACTCGGCAGTGTAGAGATAATTACGCTGAACATCAACAGCACACCACGGCACGCCCTCGATATGCAGTTCGTGAGGAAGTGCGTAATAAGTGCCCGAAAACTCAAGTGTTTCAGCATCGTAAAGAACGATAAATGAATTGAGGTAATCGGGGCCGTCCTCGACAGCGGCATAGATATAACCGTTATAATAACTCAGACCGCCGATATGGTTACAGCCTTTTTCCTGAAGAGCTTCGGGAATAGCATTGGTATTTATGAGGAAGATTTCGCCCGTTTCCATATCCGCTTTACCGAGATGCTTGTTACCGCTGAAATATAAATACTCACCGTCATTGGTGACACCCTGCGAGGTTACCTGATAATCAAATAGCACGTAAGTATTTTGGGCTATGATTTCAGCACCGTCGGGTAACGGAAGATTTTTTTCGTCAGCACCGACAATAAGAAGCATAATCGCTGAAATAAGGCTGATTAATTTTTTGAAAACAACATAAAGTGTTCCGAAAGTCATAAGATATCTCCTTTAATTTTGTTTTGTTAATTATACAACAAGAGTGAAATATAATCAATTAAATGCCTGTAATTTTTCTGATTTGTTTTGCATCGATATCATTCAGATTACAGTTTTGCAAAGCTGAAATACAGGCAGCTGCACCTGCGGCTTCACCGATGCCTACACAAATCGGCATAACCCTGAAATTTGAATGAGCCATATGCGTGCCCGAAATATTCCTGCCGCAAAGCAGAAGATTTTGTTTAACCTCGGGAATAAGACAGCGGTAAGGGATTGTATAGCCGTTTTCCTGCGGAAAATGCTTTTGCACACCCGTTTCATCAAGACCGGCGCCTTCGATGTTGTGCACGTCAAAATTGAAATAAGCATCTTTGACAACATAATCGTCAAAAACCTTTGCCTCAAGAATATCCTGCTCATTAAGTGTATATTTACCCTTGAAATGCCTTGTTTCACGGACACCGATAAGTGATGCTGAGCTGATAACAAAACAGTTTTCGTACCCCGGCACAAAAGCTCTTAAATACTTGACTATATCATCCATCTGTCTGCGGCAGACAAGTGTAGCTCTGGTCAGGTCTTCTGCACGGGTGCCGTCGATATCAACAGCGTTTGTCATATTGCAGGTAACAACACCCGGAAGTGTGGTTTCGTAGGTTAAAATGTGACCTGCGGGATAAGGAATATGCTGTTTTGCAAGTGCCTGCAATTCACCTGCCGGTGTTTCATAAGTTGACTCAAACGAGCCTAAAAACACAGCACGGCTGTAATCCACACCGCCGACCTTGAACATAAGGGTTGCGGGCTGCATTTTATTATCGCTTTCTCTGCCGAGAACAAACTCTGCACCTGCACTCGCGGCAACGTCACCGTCGCCCGTAGCGTCTACGGTGACTTTGGCATAGATATCCGTTTCGCCCGATTTGCTGATAACGGATGCACCGAGAACTTTGTCGCCGTCACAGATTGCACCCTTGGCAAAGGTATAAAGCAAGACCTTACAGCCGACCTCATCGAGCATTTCGAGGTAAAGCGTTTTAAGCTTTTCGGGGTCAATCAGAGCGGTTATTTTATTGCGGTTTTCGCCTTCATTTTTCTCGGCACTGCGCTTTAATATTTCATTAAACAGCGGACTGCCACAGCTTCCCGTCCAATGGCTCATAAGCCCTGAAGTTGAAATTCCGCCTACGTCGCCGCCTTGTTCAACAAGAATGACGTCGGCACCGTTTTTTGCCGCTGTATATGCTGCCGCAAAACCCGAAGGTCCGCTTCCGAGAACAAGAACATCGGTATGTAACTCAAGCTTCTTTATCATAATCTGCTCCTTAAAATTAAAACCGTTAACTTTAATTTATCATACTTTTTTATGTTTTTCAACGCTTTGTCAGTTTGCTGTTTGCGATATTTGACACAACAGGTACAATAATATATAATAAGTTTATATATGTGCAAAAGGTGATTCGTTTATGAAAATAAAAGTTTCAAATTACATTTCGGCTTTCCTTGTTGAGCACGGCATTGACACGATGTTCACCGTTACGGGCGGCGGTGCAATGCACCTCAACGATGCTTTCGGTCACCAGGAAGGGCTGAAATGCTACTATAACCATCACGAGCAGGCTTGCGCTATTGCGGCTGAGGCGTATGCAAGGCTTCACAACCGCATTGCCGCAGTATGCGTTACGACGGGGCCCGGCGGCACTAACGCTATTACGGGCGTTGTCGGCGGCTGGCTTGACTCGATACCGATGCTCATAATCTCGGGTCAGGTTCGATACGACACCACTGCAAGAGGCAGCGGACTTAATCTGCGTGCAATGGGTGACCAGGAGTTTGACATAACAAAGGCTGTTGACTGTATGACAAAATACAGTGAAATGGTTATTGACCCGAAGAGGATAAGATGCTGCCTTGAAAAGGCACTGAGGCTCGCTCAAAGCGGCAGGCCCGGTCCGTGCTGGCTTGACATACCGATGAACGTACAGGGTGCATATATCGAGACCGACGAGCTTATCGGCTACAACGGTGAAGAAGACGAGGTGCTCCCTGCTGCTGTAAGCGATGAGACTGCTGACATGGTGCTCGACCTTATTGCAAAAAGTGAAAGACCTGTATTCAACGCAGGTAACGGTATACGCATTGCAGGTGCACACGAAGTATTTTACAGAGTTGCTCAAAAGCTGAACATTCCCGTTGTTACGGGTTGGAACAGCATTGACTGCATAGAGGATGACAACGACCTTTACGTTGGCAGAGCAGGCATTATGGGTGACCGCCCCGGCAACTTTGCAGTACAGAACAGCGACCTGCTGCTGAGTGTAGGCAGCAGACTGAGCATCCGTCAGGTAGGCTACAACTACCAGACCTGGGCAAGAGCCGCAAAGAAGATTGTTGTTGACATTGACAGCGAAGAGCTTAAAAAGCAGAACGTAAACGCTGACTATCCGATATGGGCAGATGCAAAGGATTTCCTTGAAGCACTTGAGAGAAGAATTGACGCAAGAGGATTCAGCTATAAGAAATCAGACTGGCACGACCACTGCACAGACTGGAAAATCAAATACCCCGTTGTAATGCCGAAGCATTATGAAGAAGAACAGGCAAACGTATACGCATTCATCAAAGAACTCAGCAGTAAGCTTGATGAAGGCACTGTAACCGTAGTAGGCAACGGCTCTGCCTGCGTTGTAGGCAGCCACGCTTACGTTATAAAGAAAGGTCAGCGTTTCATCATAAACTCTGCTATTGCTTCGATGGGTTACGACCTGCCTGCCGCAATAGGCACAGCCGCCGCAATCAGCCCCGATGACGTAATACTCATAACGGGTGACGGCAGTATACAGATGAACCTGCAGGAGGTACAGACGATACTGCAGAACAAAATGCCGATTAAGACGTTTATGATAAACAACGACGGTTACCACTCGATACGTCAGTCACAGATGAATTTCTTCGGTGCTCCGCTTGTAGGTGTAGGACCCGAAAGCAACGACCTGAGCTTCCCCGATATGTCAAAGCTCATTCCTGCATACGGTATGAAATATTACCGCTGTGACAAGAACAAGGAGCTTGGCAAGGTTATTGACGAGGTGCTTGCACAGGAAGGACCCGTATTCTGCGAAATTGTAGTAAGCCCCGAGCAGAAGTTCGAGCCGAAGGCATCGTCAAAGAGACTTGAGGACGGCACAATTGTTTCAGCTCCGCTTGAAGACCTTGCACCGTTCCTGCCAAGGGAAGAGCTTGAAAAAAACATGCTTATTCCGCTTGTAGGTGAATAATACAAACAGGTGAAGGAAAATCCTTCACCTGTTTTTTTGAGGGCGATTCGTGAATCGCCCCTACATAATATAATTCGACAAAATTTTGTTTAATTATTGATTTTTTGGAAAATATTATTATAATTATAATATCACAAAAAGGGAGAGTAAAATTATGTCTGCTAAAAAAGCCAAGGGCAAGAAAGCAAAAAAGGTACTTGTAATAATTGCGATAATCTTTGTACTCTTTATTGCTTCAACTGTTGTTACCACAGTAATAGGTAACAGCGCAAACACCAAGAAGGCAAACTCATTTGAAACGGTACAGATCGAAAACCAGCTCGTACCCGAAAAGGACACAAACGGCAACTGGACATTTACAACAGACGAAGATTTCAAGGTAATGCAGATTACCGACATACATATCGGCGGCGGTTGGATGTCGCTCGGCAAGGATGCAAAGGCACTCAATGCTGTTGCGGCAATGATTACCGCAGAAAAGCCTGACCTTGTAATTGCTACCGGTGATATCGCCTACCCCGTATTTTTCCAGGCAGGTACGTTCAATAATCTTCACGGTGCAAAAATATTTGCAACACTTATGGAAAAGCTCGGCGTTTACTGGACAATAACGCTCGGCAACCACGATTCAGAAATCTACAGCTATTATAACCGTGAAAAGGTTTCGGATTTCTACGCAAACAGCGGCTTTAAATACTGCCTGTATCAGCCCGGACCCAAAGACGTTGACGGATACGGCAACCACGTAATAAACGTTAAAAACAGTGCAGGCGAAACCACACAGTCTTTCTTTATGGTTGACAGCCAGTCCTACACAAAGGATGACCCGTTCGGAGTAAGATGGCTTTACGACAACATACACGAAAACCAGATTGTATGGTACGAAGAAACACTCGCACAGATAAACGCTGACAATAACGCTGTGCTCAAGGCAAACGGCAAAGAGCCGGTTGACACAGTAAAATCTCTTATGTTTATGCATATTCCGCTCACCGAGCAGAAGGATGCGTGGTTTGAATACGCAGACAACGGCAACAAAGACACTGAAAACGTTAAACACGTTTACGGTATTGCAGGCGAAAAAGACCCGATAGTATATCCCGGTGTAGGTGAAGACGGAATGTTTGAGACTATGCTTGAGCTCGGCTCAACAAAGGGCGTATTCTTCGGACACGACCACCTCAACAACTTTGCACTCGATTACAAAGGAATTCAGCTCAGCTACAACTACAGCATAGATTACCTTGCATATATCGGAATTTCAAAGCAGGGCGCACAGAGAGGCTGTACGGTGATTAACGTAAAACCCGACGGCACATTCACTTCACACCTTGAAAATTACTACCAGGATAAATACGTAAGTCTCTACGAAAAAGAAGCAGTTACAATGCAATAACAAAAACAGGCTGTATGATATACAGCCTGTTTTTTATTCGTATTCGCCGAAGCAATATTTTATAAATTCAAGAGAAGTGGTTTCAGTGTCGTATTTTTGTTTTTTGAACAGCTCTGTCATATCCTGACGGGGATAATCGACGGCATATTTGAGGGAAGCTGCCGCCCACTGTTTTGCATCACCAAGCGGCAGATAATCGACAAGACCTGTTATATCGGCATCGGGTGTGATGGTATCGGAAATTACGCAGTGAAGCGAAAGAGCCTGAGCCTCGATAACGGTATTCGGCATACCCTCATAAAATGACGGAAATACAAACACGTCAGCCGCACACAGCAGCTGCGGCACATCGTTTCTGACACCGAGAAAACGTATTTTATCGATTATATTTTTCTGTCGGGCTTTTTGCTTTATCTCTTCTTCAAGCTCACCCGTACCGACAAGCAACAGCACGCTGTCGGAATTAGTTTCAAGTATTTCTGCAAAGAAGTCAATTAAAAAGCTGTGGTTTTTTTGCCTTGAAAGTCTGCCGACGTGGGCTACGACAAACTTATTTTCAACACCCAGCGATTTACGCACAGACATTCTTACATCATCGCTGTAGCGGTAGACAGAGGTATCGATACCGTTGTGAAGAAGATGTGCCCTGCCCTTTTCTATACAGCCCTTACCGAAGCAATATTCTGCCGCCTCTTTTGAAGGGGCAATTTTAACGGTAGGCACTGTTTTTGCAAGCTGACCGACGGTACTGTGAAGAAGCTTCTGCTTGAAACCACCTTCGACATTGGAGTTACTTGAGCGGTATATAAGCCGCTTTGCACCGCCCTTACGTGCGGCGACAAGCTCAAGTGCCGTACCCGGCTTGACAGATGAACAAAGCACGCTTTCGTAGCCGTTTTCACGCACGATAGCTTCGAGTGCTTCAAGTGACTGTTTGAAATTCTGCGACTTTGGCGGTATACGGAAAATTCTGCCGCCCATAGCCTCTATCTCATCATCGTAGAAGCCTCTTTCCTCTACGTTGACACAGAAATCCATCTGATATTTTTCTCTGTCCATACGTCGGTACTGCTTCATAAGAAAGGTTTCAGCACCGCCTGCATTCATACTGCTCATACAACAAAGCAGTCTTTTTGCATTCATACGGATTCAACCTCTCTTTCAGAAGGTGCATCCAGACCCTCAAGAAGAATTCTGCAGGCTTCATCAGAGCCGAAATGCACAGCCTGCTCAATACAGTTAAGCTTAAGAGCATTGAGCTTCTGAGGTGACTGAGCCATTTCAAGAAGGATTTTACCGAGAAGCCCCGGAGTTGTATGGTCATAGATTATACCGTCGGTAAGGTGACGGATAATAGTAGCATTATAATGCCAATCGGTAGCGATTACGGGCACGCCTGCAGCAAAAGCATCGATAATAGTGCCCGCCAGACCCTCACCCTCGTAATAAGTCGGGAAAAGGACGGCAAAACAGGACTTGAGTTCATCTGTACTGTCGTCGTTGCCGACAATACCTTTATACGAAATAGAAGGCTCAAAGCCCTGACGCAACTCGTAAAAACGCTCTCTGTACTCCGGCTCAATCATACCGAAGATATCGAGAGTATAAACCGTTCTGCCGAAATAAGCGTTGACATACCTGACAGCCTCTATTGCATCTTCTATGCCTTTCTCTTTTAACACACGTGAAAAGGTGCACACGCGATAAGGCTCAGCAGAAGAATAAACCAGCTCTGACGACTCAAGTATATTCTTAACACGGAAATTGGGCATATAGACAGCGTTAGTAACACCGAGAGCGTGAAGTGATTCACGCATTTTCTCTGCCTCGACATACACGCAGTCGAGTTTTTTAATCGGATTCATTAAAGAGGGGGCTATTTTAAGCTCCTCCGCAAGCCAGCCGCCGATTACTATATAATGCAGCTTTCTGCCAAAGCTCTTATTGAGCATATTGAAAACAGCAGGAAAAACCCTGACACCGCGCTGTGCAGGCATCATTATTACATTTTCACATTCACTAAGAAGTTTACGGCAACGGCTTATCATCTTAAGAGGATTTTTACGCCAGTCGTAAGTATCGAGAACAGCAACATTCTCTTTCCCCAGCGAATTTATAAGCGCTTTATAAACAGCCTTGGTCTTTGTAGTCTGACCGTCGGAAAAATCGTAACCGAAGCCGAAATGACCGCATATACCAACTTTATACATCGTTTCATCCTATCCATAAAAATATTATGTAATACAGGAGCCTATAAAATTATATATTATAGGAAACAAAAAGTCAAACGGAATAAAATGAGAATAAAAACACACGGTGCAACCTCTTAAGAAATTGCACCGTGTGCTTTATTTACCTGACTTTTTATACTTCTCTGCCTGGAGATTGAACATATAGGCGTATTTACCGTTTTTAGCCATAAGCTCTTCGTGTGAGCCGCTTTCGACGATTTCACCGTTTTCGAGCATATAGATGACATCTGCCATAACGGTAGTAGACAGACGGTGAGAGATAAAGATAACAGTTTTATCCTGTGCGGCACGCGACATAGCCTCGTTGAGCGAATACTCGGAAACGGGATCGAGATTTGCACTGGGCTCATCGAGAATAGCAAACGGACAGTCTTTATAGAAGGCACGCGCAACGGCGACCTTCTGTGCTTCGCCGCCCGAAAGCGACAGGCCCTCGTCGTCAAACTCACGAAGCAGAATCGAATCCGTACCGTTGGGAAGCTTTTTATCAAAGCTGCTCTCTTTAAGGGCTGATTTTACCTTATCTTTATCGGGGTTCTCCTCCATACCGACATTCTCTGCAACGGTTGCACCGAAGAGCGAGAAATCCTGAAAAACAGCCGCATAGTTTTCGTGATAAGACTTGATTTTCCAGTCTTTTATATTGATACCGTCGACGGTTATTTCACCGCTTGTGACATCGTAAAGGCGGAGAAGAAGATTGGTGAGAGTGGTTTTGCCCGCACCGTTATAGCCGACGAGTGCAATTTTCTGATACGGCTTTATTTCAAGGCTGATATTTTTGAGAGTGGGTTTATCGTTGCCCGGATAGGTAAAGGAAACGTTGTCGAGCTTTATTGTGGCAGGCTTGTCGAACTTCTTGATCTGCGAGCCGTCTTTTATTTTCTCCTTGGCATTCATAAACTTTTTGAACTTTTCTACATAGAGGCCGTTTTCACGGAAAGTGACGGCAAACCAGGTAGTAAGAGCAAAAATACTGCTGCTGACATTGGCGACACCGTTGAAGGTAGCAGCAAAATCGCCCATTGATATTTCCTTCATCACTATTGCTTTATAACCCATATAGAGAGTTACGCCAAAGCTGATAAGGATTGTCAGCGGCAGACTATCCTGCGAGAAATAAAGCATACACTGCTTATTAAGAAACGGCGAAATAGTCTTTAAACGATCGAAGATATTTGCGGTATATCTGCGCTCTATCATTTCGCCCGCAGGGTTGAGTCTGAGCTCCTTGGCGTAATCCTGCAGATAAAAGACACGTGAAAAATACATATTCTTACGGTCAAGCGGTGTCATCGCCTGCTTTTTGGCGACATTTACCTTTGCAATCATTCTGCCGATAGGCACCATAATTCCGACACAGGCAAGGACAAACAAAAGGCTTACCGGGTCGATTGTGACAATAATCGCAGTGATAGTAAAAATTGAAAAGAGATTGCTGACGATACGCTGAGCACTGCTGATAACGCTTTCTGTTCTGTCGCTCATTGAATTCATAGCAAGAACAAAATCGTTATAGAACTCGGGGTCATCATAAGACTCGAAATCCATTTTTGCGGCTTTTTCATAAATAGCGGTATAGAGCTTGTAATGGAGCTTTTCTTTCTGCTTGGGCACATAAATCTCATAGACGATAGTATTATAGAGGTTACCGAAAACAATGAGGAAAGCAAAAATTGCAAAGGCTATGATTATACGGTGGTAGTCTTTGCCCTCAGTGACGACATCTATTATGTACTTGAGCAGAACGACATTGGACAGAAGCCACGGCAGATTGGTAAGGATATCGGCAAAGACATAGTGAAAGATGAGGAATGGAGAATGCTTTGTAACAAAGCGCAGCATAAAGATATAATTTTTTATGCTGTGAGATTTTTCGGTCTGCTTCTTATTCTTCATCGCCGTCACCCTCCTCTCTGTAGCCTGAAGCCTGGAGCGTAAACATTTCGCAGTATGCTCCGCCCGAAGCCATAAGAGCCTCGTGCGTACCCTGCTCTACAAGCTCACCGCCTGCAAAGACAAGGATATTATCACTGCGTGTTGCACTTGAAAGGCGGTGTGAAATATAGATTACGGTTTTATCCTTTGTGCCTTCCATAAGGTTATCGTACATTTTAGACTCGGCAACCGGGTCGAGTGCAGATGAAGGCTCGTCAAGAATTGCAAGGTCAAAGTTACCTGCAAACATACGGGCAATAGTAATCTTCTGACTTTCACCGCCCGAAAGAAGTGCACCCTCTTCATCAAACTCACGGGTAAGAAGAGTATTCATACCCTCGGGCAAGGTTTCGATTTTGCCGTAAACACCGCTTTGTCTTAGCGCTTTTTCGGCAAGAGAAAGGTTTGATTCATCAATCTCCTGAACAAGCACGTTTTCAGCAACTGTCATTGCGAAAATCATATAATCCTGGAAAACGCTTGCAAAACGCTCGCGGTATTTGAGTAAATCGTACTCTTTTATATTTACTCCGTTATAGAGGATTTCGCCCTCATTGACATCGTAAAGACGCATCATAAGTTTGGAGAGAGTTGTTTTACCTGCACCGTTATGGCCGACGACGGCAATACTCTCGCCTTTGTTGATTTTAAAAGAAACGTTTTTAAGTGTATAATCCTTTTTCTCGTTGTAGCGGAAGTAAACGTTTTTAAACTCGAGTGATTCGAATTCACCGGGAACAAGCTCACCGCTTCTGATTTTAGGCTCATAGGCGAGAAACTCACGCAGATTCTGCACCCAGAGGCAATGCTTCTGCTGCATTGTAAAATAAAAGGCAAGCTGATTGAGCTTATTACGGCAGTTTGTTATAGCTGAAACGAGCACCGAGAAATCGGACACGGTTAAATTCTCCAGCACGATAAGACGGTAACAGCCGTAGCCGAAGCCGCCTGCAACGGGTATAACCTCACCGAAGAAATCACTGAGTGATTCGAGGATAGCAACACGCCAGCCGTATTTTTTGATGACCTTTATGTTGTTGTCGATAGCCTCGGCAAAGCGTCGCTTGACAACAGCAAATATATTGGTAGTTTTTATCTCCTTGGCAAAATCCTTGAGCAGCACGGTACGCTTTGTATAATCCTTCTGACGCTCAAAGGGAGTCATCTCTTTTTCTCTTGCAAACTCAACCTGATTGCGCTTGACCCTGAAGAACATAACGACAAGCGGACAGAGGATGAAGATGAGCAGAAACGGATCAAGGCTGTAGAGATATGCGGCAAGGAAAATAATGCTGACAACACTGCCGAGAGTCCAGCCCGTACCCTCGATAATACGCTTGAAGCCGCCTTTTTCGACAACCCACGTTGCACGGTTATAGTTATCAAAAAAGTCGGGGTCTTCATAACAGCCGAGCTCAACCTGCTGAGCTTTTTTGAAAATAAGCTCATTGAGATAGCTTTCACACTTGATTTCAAATTTTTCGCGGACAGGATGAAAAACGTAGTAAGAGAAAAGGTCGATTGCAATTTTGCCGAAAATAATAAGACCGATTTTAATTGCAAACTCTTTAAACGTACCGTTACCCTCAATAATTGAGAGAGCTGTCTGCAAAAACATAACGTTGAAAACAACAGAGTAATAAACGTTTTCACCTATGTAGGCAAGATAAATAAGTATAACAGACAAGGGCGAGCACTTGAAACCGCACCCCAGCATAAATGCCGTATTACGGAAGACGTGCGCCTTGGCTTTAAAGTCAACAGCCTGTCTCATTTATTTCTCCTTTCGAAAAATTAAAGCCTATTGAATAATAACACTTAACTGCTAAAATTGCAATTATTATAATATATAAAAACACCGCAATCAAGCGGTGTTTTTTGTGTCATATCAATCGAAATAGCCTGTGTATTCTATACGGATTTTGCTGTCAGGGAAGAGATGATTGTACAAATCCACAAAATAGTCGTCCGTCATACTTGCGATATAGTCGGCTACAATCTGAGAATGCTCTGTTTCGGTATAAGGGACAGGACGTTTATAATGCACCTTGGTTTCGAGGAAGCTGATATGATGGGCAAATACGGGAGATGAAGTATTGTTATCGGCAAGGTCGCACATAAGACGCTCAAAAAGCTGTGACATCATAGGCTTTACCGTATTCTCGAGCTTTTCTCTTACAGACTGCTCTTTATAGATATACATGTAGTTTTCTATTTTGGCTTTTTTAAGCTCGGCAAAAATATCCTCATCCATTTTGATATAGGGCTTGCCGTAGCTGTTTTCGACAATATTGACACTGAGATTATTTATTATTTCGGCATTTGTTTTACCGAGCTCACCGCCGAAAAAGCGGCTGTCATCGGCAATATCGGCACGGCTTGCATCCTGCCTGTCCTTACCGAGGTAAGCGATAATATCGGAGATACGCACGACACAGCCCTCGAGAGTACAGGGTACAAGCAGACGCACGTTTGATTTATCGAGATAGCAGGCTTCAATCTGCTCATCAAACTGACGGAAGCTGTCAAGCGATACGGGGCGATACTCGCAAAGCTCCATTTCGCCGTCATGTGCGGCAATACCGTTGAGGGTCTGCAGACTGATATTGAAAGGAAAGATTTTGTCGAGCACACGCACGGAATGGATATTATGGCTGAAGTGTCTGCCGCAGGATCTGAAGAGAAGCTCATCAAGATAAGCTTCGCCTGCGTGACCGAAGGGCGTATGGCCGATATCGTGACCGAGGGCTATAGCTTCGATAAGCTCGAGATTGAGCCCGAGGGCTTTACCGATTGTACGGGCGATACGGGAGACAAGCTGAACGTGAAGCGCACGGCGTGTCATATCGTCATTTTTATAGAAAGAAAAGACCTGTGTTTTATCGGTATAGCGGTTATAATAGGGGCAGTGCATAATTTTATCTATATCACGGATAAACGCAGTGCGGAGCACATTAGGCTTATCGTGAGACATATCGCGTCGGATAACAAGACTGTCGTCAAAAGCGAGTGACGGCACAGTGCCGTTGACACGGTCGGATTCGATTTTTTGAGAAAGTGACTCGGATAAGGAAATATATTTCATAAAAGCACCTCGGCTGTAATTATAACAGACAAAGAAGAAAAAAGCAAAAGTATTGACACAAAATAATTATGATAGTATTATTAGCTCATAATTTATATTCCAAAGGAGAATATCAGTTATGAAAAAAGCTATAGCTTTTATTATGGCGTTGACCTTTGTTTTTTCGTGCGGATTCACCGCATTTGCAAGTGACGGAGAAGAAGAAAAAGGCACGCTTTTTGATTACAGATTCAGATTTTTCTCACGGGAAGAAGTGCTGGCAACGGCTGAAGAAATAGCATCGGCAACGGCATACGAAACATCGTGGCTTGAAGACGGTACGGAATCGGTTATTATATCAATAGACCTGCGTGCTCACCCCGAGCTCGGCAATATATCGGTTTTTATCGAGTCGGTACGTGCGATGGTTGACCGCTCGGCAGAATATGTAAGCGACACCGCAGAAAATGTTGAGCTGATGAATTACACACAGGCTGCAGGTGAGCTTGCACTTCACGTTGCTCTGCTGATGCTGCTTGACAGACTGGCAGACACGGGACTGATAGAAAACATTGAAGAGCTGTATATAAAGACAGAAATCGCAGACCTGAATATAGATGAAACCAGGGTTTCGCCGCAGTTTATAAACATTGTCGGCACACTTATTATGAATGTACTCAATATAGTATTCTAAAAGAAAACGGCAGGATTCGTAATGAATCCTGCCGTTACTTTTTTATTTGTCTTTTTTCTCTTTATTCTTCTTGCGGGGAGCAGTAGCCTTGTTGAGCACGACGGTAACGGTAACGATGATTGTTGTTACGATAAAGATACCGAGCATACCCTTGCCCATAATGGGAACAGTACCTTCTTTACCCATAAGGTTTTCGGGAGTCCAGTAATCTCTTGCTGTTTCGGAAACCTCGATTGTTTCGAGTACTGTTTCCGACATAATTTCTTCCTCTGTTGTTACAGTTCCTTCCGTAACAGGAGCAGTTGTTTCAATAATTGCTGTTGTTTCCATTATTATTACCTCCTATTACTTAACCGTTGATAAATTTGCCTACAAGTGTAAGGATAAGACCGCCTGCGATAACCGAAGCAACCTGACCCGAAACGTTAACGCCGATTGAGTGCATAAGAAGGAAGTTCTGGTTATCCTCTGCAAGACCCATCTTATGAACAACTCTTGCTGACATGGGGAATGCTGAAATACCTGCAGCACCGATCATGGGGTTGATCTTGTTCTTTGTGAAAAGGTTCATAATCTTTGCAATCATAATACCGCCGAAGGTATCAACAACGAATGCAACAAGGCCGAGACCCATAATAAGGAGTGTTTCGAACTTGAGGAAATCCTCTGCAACCATCTTTGATGCGATGGTGAAGGCAAGGAAGATTGTGATAAGGTTTGCAAGAACGTTCTGTGCTGTTTCTGAAAGTGAGTTAAGAACGCCGCATTCTCTGATAAGGTTACCGAACATAAGGAAACCGATAAGAGCTGTTGCATCGGGTGCAACCATACCAACGATGATTGTTACAACGATGGGGAAGAGAATCTTTGTGAGCTTTGAAACCTTCTTGCCTGTATTCTTCATACGGATAAGGCGTTCTTTCTTTGTTGTGCAAAGCTTGATGATGGGGGGCTGAACGATAGGCACGAGAGCCATATATGAATAAGCCGCAACCATGATAGCCGCTGTATAGTTTGAATCAAGCATATTTGCAACGAAGATTGATGTGGGGCCGTCTGCCGCACCGATGATAGCGATTGAAGCCGCATCCTTGAGTTCAAAGCCGAAAACGGATGAAAGGCAGAGTGTGAAGAAAATACCGAACTGTGCAGCCGCACCGAAAATCATGAGTTTCGGATTGGTAAGAACGGGTTCGAAGTCAATCATTGCACCGATACCGATGAAAAGAATGAGCGGGAAAAGCTCGTGGCTGTCAATACCGATTTTGAAAAGGAAGTCGATAACGGCTCTTACGCCCGATATCTCAACGCCTTCGCCGAAGGGAATGGGCAGGTTAACGAGAATTGCACCGAAGCCCATGGGAAGAAGAAGGGTGGGTTGCATTTCTTTTTTGATTGCGAGGAAAATCAGTAAGCCGCCGATAACCCACATAATAACCTGACCGGGTTGAACATACTGCAAATTTCCGAAAATGTCTGTTAAAATTTCCATTTTTGAAAATCCGTCCTTTCTTAAAACACATTCTCCGCCATTATAGCGTTTATTTTACGCTAAAATTATATATGAACATACTGTAAATTGCAATAGTGAAAAAGACTAAATTTTACAATTATTTTGCCTGCATTTTGGGTGCAGGTCTGTGTTTTGCGGTGTATTGTGAAACATCTATTCTGATAACGCTCACAAAAGCCACCATTTTATCTTCAAATTCAAAATCTTTTTTCGTCTGGGTTTTCATAAGAATCGAAAGAGCTTTCTTCTTTTCTTCAACATCTTCAACGATTTCGGCAACGCCCTTGCCCATAATCGAAGAGTAGGTTATGCCGTATTTGCAGGCGATTTCACCTTCAAACGGAGTGATATCGCAATCCATCTCAAAGAAAACCTTGGGGTTTGCCCTGATAAGGTCAATTTTTCTGCCTCTTTTTGCACCGTGAAGATAAATTGTAAGCCTGCCGTTATCCATAGTATAACCATAATTCATCGGCACAACATAGGCTTCGTCACCGTCAACAAGACCAAGATGAAGCACCTTTGCCTTATCGAG
>JAZRSU010000034.1:0-28989 GCA_045651645.1 Acutalibacteraceae bacterium | reverse complement strand
CGATTGTGCCGGGTACTCTCTTGAGGCTTGAAAGAACCTCTACCTCGACGTTGTATTTTTTAGCCATTTCAACCGAACGGTTGTTGAGAACCTGAGCACCGAGTGTTGCGAGCTCAAGCATTTCATCGTATGTGATTTCTGCAAGTTTCTTTGTGCCTTCTACCTTACGGGGGTCTGCTGTATAAACACCCTCAACGTCGGTGAAGATCTGGCAACGGTCTGCGTGAAGTGAAGCTGCGATTGCAACAGCACTTGTATCGGAACCGCCGCGGCCGAGAGTTGTTATATCGTCAAAACCGTTGAGACCCTGGAAGCCTGCAACAATAACGATATTGCCCTTGCCGATTTCGTTCTTGAGTCTTTCAGGCTGAACTGTCTTGATTCTTGCTGAACCGTAAACGTTGTCAGTTCTGAAACCTGCCTGCCAGCCGAGAAGAGAAACTACGGGGTAGCCCTCTGCCTCGATAGCCATTGCAAGCAGTGCACTGGACATCTGCTCGCCTGCGCTGAGGAGTGAATCCATCTCGCGCTTTGATGCCTTCGGATTAAGCTCGGCAGCCTTTTCGATAAGGTCGTCTGTTGTGTCACCCTGTGCGGAAACAACTGCTATAACATCGTTGCCCTGCTTGTAGGTATCGATGATGATAGAAGCTACGTTACGTACACGGGCTGCATCAGCAACAGAGCTGCCGCCGAATTTCTGTACTATCAATCCCATTTATGATAACCTCCTGTAGTGAACTGCCGTTTTACGGCAGCCTTCAAAAGTAAATTTGAACCTGTTTAATTTATATTATTGTGAAATCAATAATCTGTTACGCGGATAACACTGCCGATTTCAAGACCTGCAGCTGCAACCTTTGCATCAAACTCACGCTCAGTAATAGCAGCTGTGATAAAGCCCATCTCGTCTGCTGCAGCACCCTCATATGTGAGGTACTGAACCTCGCCGAAATGCTCTGCAACTGCCTGCTTGTCAGCCTTTGCACGAACGAAGAACGGATGCTTGATGTCGAGATAATCGACAACGTAATCTTCAACGCTGTCCTCCCAGCCGAAGAACTTTCTGCGCTCAGTGTGTCTTGCACAGTCGATAACGTCAGCAACAACAGCACTTGCTGTGGGAAGCTTGCCTGCGCCTCTGCCGTAGAATACTACGTCGCCGAGTGCATCGCCGCGTACGAGTATTGCATTGAATACGTCGTCAACACCTGCAAGCTGGCTGTGATTCTGAATGAATGCGGGAGAAACCATTATGCTGATCTTGCCGTCGCCGTAACGTGTCGCACGGCCGATAAGCTTGATTACGCCGCCCCATGCCTTTGCATACTCAACGTCTGCAAGTGCAATCTTTGTGATTCCCTCTGTGTAAACAGAATCGGGGTAAACGTGCTTACCGAAGCAGAGAGAAGCAAGAATACATATCTTTCTGCAAGCGTCCTTACCTTCAACGTCAGCTGAAGGATCAGCCTCAGCATAGCCAAGCTGCTGAGCAATCTTAAGTGCATCTTCAAAAGCCATACCGTCGTTGATCATCTTTGTAAGGATGAAGTTGGTAGTACCGTTGAGGATACCTGCGATTTCGTCAATCTCGTTAGCTGCAAGACAGCTGATAATAGGACGGATGATCGGGATACCGCCGCCGACGCTTGCCTCGAACATAAAGTTGACGTTCTTTTCTTCTGCAACCTTAAGAAGCTCGTTACCCTTTGCAGCTACAAGCTCTTTGTTGGAAGTAACAACGCTCTTGCCTGCATTGAGGCAATCGAGAACAAACTCGTAAGCGGGGTGAACGCCGCCCATTGTCTCGACAACGATACCGATTGTTTCATCGCCCAGAATATCCTTGAAATCCTTGGTGAGAAGTGCTTCGTTTTCATCACCGGGGAAATCACGCAGATCAAGAATGCGTGTCAGCTCAAGTGACTCCTGCATACTTTTTTTAACGATGCTTGCGTGGTTTTTCTTGAGCACCTCGGCAACGCCGGAACCGACGACACCGTAGCCCATTATTGCTATATTCATATACTTTTCCTCCGTGGGAATCAGATTGTTTTTTGAGTGTTTTTTATAAAACCATAAATTACCCCAATAATACTTTGCTATTATAACATATTATAATAATATAATAAAGAGAAAACCGAAAAAAATTCATTTTTTTATGTATAAAAACAGCGATTCAAACAAGCATTTTTCGGCAATTTTTACCCATAAAAGTTAAATCCGCTCCCGTAAAACGGAAGCGGATTTTTTCAGCCGAGATACTTTTCAAATTTAGGGTCAATAAGAGCCGAAGGATTTGCAGCTTTTACTTTCTCAATAATCTCACGGTAAAGCTCCTTATGGTTATTCATAGAGCCGCTTATAGCCGCAGGCTGATAGAAATTATCTGCCATTATGCGAAGGTTGTAACGCCAGAAAAAAATATCTCTCACAGCCTCAACGTGAGTAATTGTTGAGTAGGCAACTATAATCTCTTTTGCCGGGTCACTGCCTGCAGAGCCGAAAGCTGTCTTTTTACCCGAGTTAACAGAATTTACGTCCTTTACTCTGAAACCTTTTAAGATAACTGCTGTTTCTGCAACCGTCACCTGCTCCTTGAGGCTCGGTATAAACATAAGCAGAAAAAGCACGACCGCAATAACAACGGCATACTTGAAAACGTTACCCTGATAGTCTTTCAAAAAGTAGTATATGATTGCAAGCAAACCGCCCATAAGCACCAGAGAGACCAGTGCGGAAAGCAGTGTCAGCAATAAATTCCTTTTATACACTTTCATTTTTATCATCTCCTGCTGATAATTTTACAATTATAGTTTAAAAAAGTCAATTACAAACATATTTTCACTCAAAAACTGCAATCTGTAATTTTTATTTAATATTTTATTCCTGAATTGTAATTATTTTTTGCTTGAATAAAAACGCTCAACACAGTAAAATTATCGTATAGATTTTATTAACAAAGGATGAATTCCGATGAAAATCAAAACAAAGCAACTTGACTTCGACAAGGTAAAAGCTTTACAAAAACCAAAACACAAAAATCCTTCAAAACCGAATTTTTTAATTTCAAGTGTAATCAGACTCGCTTCAATACCGGATTTAATGGCGACAAATTTCACATATACGCAGGAACGTATGGACTTGATTCAGGACAAGCCCTGCCTCATACTGATGAATCATTCGAGCTTTATTGACCTGAAAATAGCGTCAAAAATCTTTTACCCAAAGCCCTACGGAATTGTATGCACATCTGACGGATTTGTAGGAAAAAGACAGCTTATGAGAATGGCAGGCTGTATTCCGACACAAAAATTTGTAAGCGATTTCACACTGATTGAAGATATAAAATATATGCTGAAAGAGAACAATACAAGCGTGCTTATGTACCCCGAAGCGAGCTATTCTTTCGACGGCACGGCAACTGCTTTGCCGAGAAAAATGGGTGTGCTTTTCAAAAAACTGGGCGTGCCCGTTGTTACGGTTATAACGAAAGGAGCATTCGCCAGAGACCCGCTTTACAATATGCTTCAGCACCGCAAGGTCAGCGTCACCGCTCACGTAAAATGTCTTTTCACACCCGAAGAAATAAAGGGAAAATCCACTGCAGAGCTTGATAAAATGCTCGACCGGGAATTCAGTTTTGATAATTTCAAATGGCAGAAAGATAACAGAATTGAGATAAACGAACCGTTCCGTGCAGACGGGTTACACCGCATACTCTACAAGTGCCCCGAATGCTTTGAAGAGGGCAAAACAGAAGGAAAAGGCACGAAATTCACCTGTAAAAATTGCGGCAAAGAATGGGAGCTTACATCGTTCGGTGAATTAAGTCCCATAGGTTTCGAGTCAAAATTCACCCATATTCCCGACTGGTACGCATGGGAAAGAGAATGTGTAAAAGATGAGCTGATAAGCGGTAAATACAGCCTTGAAACAGACGTTAAAATAGGTATGATGGTAGACTACAAGGCGATATATATGGTCGGTGAAGGTCATCTGAGCCACAGCAACAACGGATTTACGCTTACGGGCTGTGACGGCAAACTGAGCTACACACAGAATCCGCTCGCAAGCTACGGACTGTACTCTGACTACTTCTGGTACGAGCTCGGCGACGTGATATGCATAGGTAACAAGGATGCTCTTTACTACTGTTTTCCGAAGGAGAACACACCCGTTGCAAAGACAAGAATGGCAACCGAAGAACTGTACAAGCTGACACGAAACAACAGAAAAAACAAGAAATAAAAAAGCGTCATTCCGTAGGTAAAATTTACGGAATGACGTTTGTTTTTTTATATTTCCTGTCTGCCTTCAAGAGCACGCAGAAGCGTAACTTCGTCGGCATATTCAAGGTCTGCACCGACAGGCACACCGTAGGCAAGGCGGCTTGTAGTGATACCCAAAGGCTTGAGAAGACGTGAAACGTACATAGCTGTAGCTTCGCCCTCAACAGTCGGGTTAGTCGCCATAATTACCTCTTTTACTTCGCCGCTGCCCATTCTCGCAATAAGCTCTTTTATGCTCAACTGTTCGGGACCGATACCGTTAAGCGGAGAAATAACACCGCCTAAAACGTGATAAGTGCCGCTGAATTCGTGAGTACGCTCGATTGCGATAACGTCTCTCGGGTCTTCTACAACGCAGATGACTGACTTGTCTCTGTCTGCACGGGCGCAGATAGGACAAAGCTCATCCTCTGAAAGGTTGCAACACACCGAGCAACGGTGAATTTTTTCGTGAGCATCAAGTATTGCTTTTGCAAAATTCTTTGCCTGATCATCACTCATATTCAGCACGTAAAACGCAAGGCGCTGTGCTGTTTTATGACCTATGCTCGGCATACGCTCAAACTGCTCGATAAGCCGTGCAAGGCTGGCTACTTCATATCCCATAATTAAAACAGACCGGGAATATTGAGGCCGCCCTTAGCCTTTTCCATACCCTGAATCATTGCATCCTCAGCCTTACGGAGAGCCTCGTTTACAGATGCAATTATAAGATCCTGAAGCATCTCTACCTCTTCGGGATCAACAACCTCGGGATTGATTTTAATATCTTTTACTACCTTTGCACCGGTAACTGTTGCCTCAACAGCACCGCCGCCTGCAGAAGCTGTGAAATCGGTTGCTTCAACCTCTTCCTGTGTTCTCTGCATCTGATCCTGCATTTCCTGGAGTCTCTGCATCATTGCTGCCTGACCGCCCTGGGGTGCGCCCGGAATTCTTGCTTTCATCTTTATCTGTCCTTTCGAATGATTAATATAATCAGTTTGTTATTTTAACGCCGTAGCCCTCTGCCTGAGTAAGGAAAGATGCAAGCGGATCTGCCTGCACGGGAGCTTCCTCGGGAGGAGGCACAGGAGCATCAGGTGTTTGTTCCATTGATTTTACGCCTATTTTGTACTTTATACCCGTTACGTTGAATATTGCGTGGCGAAGGTCAATCGCATTGTTTTTGACCTTCAGCAGTGCCATAAGCGACGGATTATCGGTATAAATTACGACATGGCTACCCTGCACGTATGCAGCGGAATTATAAAGCACGCTTGTAAGCGGCAGATTGAGATTTTTAAGTTCAGCTATTATATCGGGCCAGCAGCCGAGTTCGCCATCGGGCAACATTGCGGGAGCGGAGGTTTCAGCCTCGGGCTGTGCAGTTTCTTCAGAAGCAGGCTGTGCGGTCTTTACCGCAACACCTGAACGCACAGAATTTTCAACTGCGGCAACACGCTTGAGAAGCGCATCGATACTGCTGTCAAGATTAGGTGTACAAAGGCGTACAAAAGCCATTTCAGTCTCTACACGGCGATTAAGACCGCGGCGGAGATTGCCCGACGTAGCTTCAAGCACGCTGAGAATATACATAATATTTTCAAGCGTATAGCTGAGTGCCTGAGCTTCCATCTGCTTGAGCTCGGAAGCAGTACAGACAATAAGACCCGACGGATCATTTACCGAACGGATTATCATAAGATTACGGTAGTGCTCGATAAGCTGACCGCAAAGACGCTCCATATCGCAGGAGGAATTGTGAAGCTCATTTATAATTGAAAGTGCACGTGCACAGTCACTGTTTCTGATACAATCGGCAAGACTGAACAAATGATCTCTGCCTGTAAAGCCTGCAACACTGCTGACAAGCTGAGCTGTAACTCTTTCACTCTGACCTGCGCACTGGTCAAGCAGAGAAAGTGCGTCACGCATACCGCCGTCTGCAACACGGGCGATAAGCATTGCCGCTTCATCATCGATTGTGAAGCCCTCGCCCTTGGCAACAAAGTTAAGTCTGCCTGCTATATCTTCGGGCTCGATACGCTTGAAATCGAAGCGCTGACAGCGCGAAAGAATTGTTGCAGGGAGCTTATGCACCTCGGTAGTAGCAAGGATAAACTTGACGTGCTCGGGAGGCTCTTCAAGTGTTTTGAGAAGAGCGTTGAAAGCACCGACGGAGAGCATATGCACCTCGTCGATAATATACACCCTGTACTTTGCACGAACAGGGGTATAATTAGCTTCTTCACGAAGGTCACGGATATTGTCGACACCGTTGTTACTTGCGGCATCTATCTCAACAACGTCGAGGATAGCGCCAGAATCGATACCACGGCAGACCTCACACTCGTTACACGGATTACCGTCGACAGGATGCTCACAGTTGACAGCCTTGGCAAGGATTTTTGCACAGCTTGTTTTACCCGTACCTCTTGAGCCGGTGAAAAGGTAGGCGTGGGCAAGTTTACCTGCCTTAAGCTCGTTACAGAGCGTTACCGTAATATGCGACTGACCGACAACATCGCTGAACGTCTGCGGACGCCATTTGCGATAAAGCGCACGGTACATCATTTGCCTTCACCCCTTCTTACTTTTGTAAACTGTAATCAATATGGTTTTGAAAGGAATATTTCTGCCACAGCTTCGTTAAAAATCCTTGCAATAGCCTCGTATTCCTTCAGATTTTTGCCTTGCTGTGACAAAAATCTTCTCATTCAAAACTGCTCGCATCTGAAATCCAATATCTTATGTGCAGTCGGGTATTTCTTCTCTGCAGGCATACTGCCGTATGGCAAAGAGAAAAATGCTCGAATGTGCGTGAGATATTGCATTTCAGACATATTGGATTGCTGTTTGCAAAAGTATAGTTTAAAAAATCAGCTTTGCCTTGGTCATGCAGTGTGCAGGCGGACTGTGGCGCACCGTGCGGCCTGCTTAATGCTGCTCGGTTCCCCGCCTGACATGGTTCGCAGTGCACCGTCGCACAGAACCCACACACCACATGACCAAAACAAAGCTGTTGTGGACTGATATAGATATTCAACGGACTATATTATAATATATATCCTGCTCTTTTGCAAGCGTTTCAGCCAAAAAGTTTAAAAAAGAAAAAGCCGAAAACAGCTTTCACTGCTTTCGGCTTTTATTAGGTTAGTTAACAGTTAATTATTCGTTGATAGCTGTAACAACGCCTGAACCAACTGTACGGCCACCCTCACGGATAGCGAAACGGAGACCCTCTTCGATAGCGATGGGAGTGATGAGCTCAACGTTCATAACAACGTTATCGCCGGGCATGCACATTTCAACGCCTTCGGGAAGGTTGATAACACCTGTAACGTCTGTTGTTCTGAAGTAGAACTGGGGACGGTAGTTGTTGAAGAAAGGTGTGTGACGGCCGCCTTCATCCTTGGAAAGGACGTAAACCTGACCGGAGAACTTTGTGTGGGGGTTGATTGAACCGGGCTTTGCAAGAACCTGACCACGCTCGATCTCAGTTCTCTGAACACCACGGAGAAGAGCACCGATGTTGTCGCCTGCCTCAGCATAGTCGAGGAGCTTACGGAACATTTCGATACCTGTAACAACAGTCTTTCTTCTCTCGTCGGAAAGACCAACGATTTCGATTTCCTCACCTGTCTTGAGCTGGCCACGCTCAACTCTACCTGTAGCAACAGTACCACGACCTGTGATTGTGAAAACGTCCTCAACAGGCATGATGAAGGGAAGGTCAGCCTTACGGTCGGGTGTGGGGATGTAGCTGTCAACAGCAGCCATGAGCTCCCAGATGGGTGCACATGCGGGATCGTCAGCAGAAGCAGCCTCGAGAGCCTTAAGAGCAGAACCCTTGATGATGGGTGTATCATCGCCGGGGAACTCGTACTCAGAAAGAGTCTCACGGATTTCCATCTCAACAAGCTCAAGGAGCTCGGGATCGTCAACCTGGTCAACCTTGTTCATGAATACGATGATGTAGGGAACGCCAACCTGACGAGCAAGGAGAAGGTGCTCCTTAGTCTGAGCCATGGGGCCGTCTGTAGAAGCGATAACAAGGATTGCGCCGTCCATCTGAGCAGCACCAGTGATCATGTTCTTGATATAGTCAGCATGACCGGGGCAGTCAACGTGAGCGTAGTGACGTGTCTCTGTCTCGTACTCAACGTGAGCTGTGTTGATTGTGATACCACGCTCTCTCTCTTCGGGAGCCTTATCGATGTTTGCATAATCAACGAAGTCAGCCTGACCCTTAGAAGCGAGTGTCTTTGTGATAGCAGCTGTAAGAGTTGTCTTACCATGGTCAACGTGACCGATGGTACCAATGTTTACGTGGGGTTTGGTTCTTTCGAATTTTGCCTTTGCCATTGGAAATTTCCTCCTTTTTGGAAATAATAATTATTTTTTAATAACTGCATATAGCAGTTTCATTTTAGCAATTCCTGAGGGGAATTGCAAGTGTTTTAAGAAAAATTATAGGTTAAATGCTTAGTTTGAGCTTCTTTCTTTAACAACTGCTTCAGCAATTGACTTGGGAACCTGCATATAGCAATCGGGTTCCATAGCGTACTGACCACGGCCCTGTGTCTTGGAACGAAGGTCTGTAGCATAGCCGAACATTGATGAAAGCGGAACCTGTGCATTAACCTGAGTGATGCCGTTACGTGTTTCAGTACCCTGAATGAGACCTCTACGAGATGTAACGTCACCCATAACGTCACCGAGATATTCGTCGGGAACGATAACTGCAAGCTTCATCATGGGCTCAAGAAGAACGGGGTTAGCTTTACGCATAGCGTCCTTGAATGCCATTGAACCTGCAATCTTGAAGGCCATTTCAGAGGAGTCAACCTCGTGGTATGAACCATCGTAAAGTGTTACCTTAACGTCAACAACGTTGTAGCCTGCAAGTACACCGGTCTGCATTGCGCCCTTGATACCTGCTTCTGCGGGACCGATGAATTCCTTCGGAACGGAACCGCCGACAACAGCGTTGACGAACTCGTAACCCTTGCCGGGGTTGGGCTCGATCTTGATCTTAACATGGCCGTACTGACCACTACCACCGGACTGACGCTTATACTTAGTATCCTGGTCAGCGAGAGTGCTGATGGTCTCACGGTAAGCAACCTGGGGCTTACCGATATTTGCCTCAACCTTGAACTCACGGAGAAGTCTGTCAACGATGATTTCGAGGTGAAGCTCACCCATACCTGCGATGATGGTCTGACCTGTCTCTTCGTCAGTGTAGCACTTGAAGGTCGGGTCTTCCTCAGCCAGCTTCTGAAGGGCAATACCCATCTTCTCCTGGCCTGCCTTGGTCTTGGGCTCGATAGCGACACGGATAACGGGCTCCGGGAATTCCATGGATTCAAGGATAACCGGATGATTCTTATCACAAAGTGTGTCACCAGTAGTTGTGTTCTTAAGGCCGACAACAGCAGCGATATCACCTGCATAGCAGCAGTCGATTTCTTCACGCTTGTTGGAGTGCATCTGCAGAATTCTGCCCATACGCTCGTTCTGGCCCTTTACAGAGTTGTAAACTGTTGCACCCTGATCGATTTTACCTGAGTAAACTCTGAAGAAGCAAAGCTTACCAACGAAGGGGTCTGTTGCAATCTTGAATGCAAGAGCTGCAAACGGCTCGTCGTCGGAAGAATGTCTTACCTCTTCCTCTTCGGTGTCGGGGTTTACACCCTTGATAGCTTCAACGTCTGTGGGAGCGGGCATGTAGTCGATGATAGCATCGAGAACCTGCTGAACGCCCTTGTTACGGTAGGAAGTACCGCAAACAATCGGAACCATAGCGTTGCTGATTGTTGCTTTACGGATGCAAGTCTTGATTTCGTCGATAGTGAGCTCTTCACCGTCGAAGAATTTCATCATGAGCTCGTCATCCTGCTCTGCTACCTTCTCGATGAGCTCATCGTGGTACTGCTGAGCAATTTCTTTCATGTCTTCGGGAATCTCTTCGATTCTTACGTCGAGACCCTTATCGTCATAGTAGACAAATGCACGCATCTCTACAAGGTCGATCATGCCCTTGAAGTCTGACTCAGAACCGATGGGGAGCTGAATCGGAACAGCATTACACTTAAGTCTGTCCTTAATCATGTTAAGAACGTTGTAGAAGTCTGCGCCTGTGATGTCCATCTTGTTGACGTAAATCATTCTCGGAACACGGTACTTATCTGCCTGACGCCAAACAGTCTCAGACTGGGGCTCAACGCCGCCTTTAGCGCACATAACAGTAACAGAACCGTCGAGAACTCTGAGCGAACGCTCAACCTCAACTGTAAAGTCAACGTGACCGGGAGTATCAATGATGTTAACTCTGTGATCTCTCCAGAAGCATGTTGTAGCAGCAGATGTGATAGTGATACCACGCTCCTGCTCCTGCTCCATCCAGTCCATTGTTGCTGTACCGTCGTGGGTTTCACCGATCTTATGTGTTTTACCTGTGTAGAACAGGATACGCTCGGTGGTTGTAGTTTTACCGGCATCGATGTGAGCCATGATACCGATATTTCTGGTCATTTCCAAAGATACCTGTCTTGGCATATTATCCTCCGTTTGCCGCGCAAAATGGTTTACGCTGAAAGTAGGTTTTCAGTAAGATTACCAACGGAAATGTGAGAAAGCCTTGTTGGCTTCTGCCATCTTGTGGGTATCTTCCTTCTTCTTAAATGCAGAACCTGTCTCGTTTACTGCGTCGAGGATCTCGTTTGCAAGTCTTTCCTTCATTGTTCTTTCTGAACGCTGACGGCTGTAAAGTGTGATCCAACGCAGACCGAGTGTCTGTCTTCTCTCGGGACGAACCTCCATGGGAACCTGGTAGGTTGCACCGCCGACACGGCGAGCCTTAACTTCGAGAACGGGCATTACGTTTTCCATAGCTGCCTCAAAAACCTCAAGGGGCTCCTTGCCTGTCTTTTCCTTAACGATATCGAATGCGTCGTAAACAATCTTCTGAGCGACGCCCTTCTTACCGTCGTACATTACGCTGTTGATTAAGCGTGTTACAAGTTTTGAGTTGTAAAGCGGATCGGGCAAAACATCACGTTTTGCAATCTGGCCTCTTCTTGGCACTTCGCTTCCCTCCTTCACAAATATAATGATATCATAGGTACTCGAGTGACTAAATTCTCGTGGCGCCAATGGGAGAGCAGATATAATGTATATATATAACTCTCGCATTGGTTGCGTTCAGGCCTATGCACTGAACACAGCCTGCAAAGAAGAATTTTGTCTGATTAATTGCTCCGTCTGACAAAAAACGGAATTACTTTTTGGCTGCCTTCGGACGCTTTGCACCGTACTTTGAACGGGACTGCATTCTGCCGTTAACACCCTGGGTATCAAGTGTACCACGGATAATGTGGTAACGAACACCGGGAAGGTCCTTAACACGGCCGCCACGGATAAGAACAACGCTATGCTCCTGCAGGTTGTGACCTACACCGGGAATGTAAGCGGAAACTTCAATACCGTTTGTAAGACGAACTCTGGCGATCTTACGAAGAGCTGAGTTGGGCTTCTTGGGTGTTGCGGTCTTAACTGCTGTGCAAACGCCTCTCTTCTGCGGAGAATCCTTATCTGTCATGATGTTCTTATGGGAGTTGAGACCCTTAAGAAGAGCAGGAGCCTTCGGCTTCTTGACGATAGTTTCTCTGCCGTTGCGAACAAGCTGATTAAAGGTTGGCAACAGTTGACATCTCCTTTCTTGTATATTCTCCATAAAAAAGCCTTGCACCGACCGCCCCTTTTTATGAAGAGCGACCAGCAGACTTCTCTAACATGGCACAGTTTATTATTTTAACATTATATATCGCTTTTTGTCAACACTTTTAACAAAGTTTTATGCAAAATTTCGTAAGTTTGACCAAAATAAAAATCAGGTCCATTCCTCAAGTTTCTTTTCGGAGACCTTCCATTCGACCGGATACCACGCATCAATATCGCAATATCGGCACAGAGGAATCGGTTTATTCATCAGTTCAATAATTTCTTTACTGCTGTTGACTTTGAAAATATCGATGCCGTTTTGCTCGGAAAGTTCAATATCGAGGTCGAAATATTTCTTTAAATGATGGATATGAGCCGCAACGCTGCAGGTATAGAGCTTGCCTCTGCAGAGGTTATGGCAAGAGTTTGCAAGCGAGCAGTTTTTGAAAGAATGCACTGCATCGCACCTACCCTCAAGGTCAAGCACATTATGGTGAAAATCAACCGTTTTTTCCTCACGGAAATCAACAAGGGTAAGCCCGTACTCTGCTACCTTTGCATCAATAGCAGCATAGTTAATATTGACAGGATATTTGGAAATATAAATCTTTATATTATTATCCTTACAGCTCTGCCAGAACTTCGCAGGTCTTGACGGCAGAAGGATACCGTTTGTAACAACCCAGACTTCTGCTTTTGGCAAAACTCTGCGGGTAATTACAAAAAGCTCTTCAAGTTCGGGATGGAGCAAAGGCTCACCGCCCATGAGCCTGACAACAAACGGATAATCGGAACCAAAAAGCTCTGCCATACGTTTTATATCACGCTCATAGACACCAAGGTCTATAAAGCCCTCCTCGGCGATTGAAGAAAAGTGAGTACAACCTACACAGTTAAGGTTGCAGTGCTCGGCTACCTGCACCTCAAAATAGAAATTGCGGTTAGCCTTATAGCTGTGATAAGCCTTAATAAATGAGGA
Source organism: Acutalibacteraceae bacterium (assembly GCA_045651645.1). Taxonomy (GTDB): domain Bacteria; phylum Bacillota; class Clostridia; order Oscillospirales; family Acutalibacteraceae; genus UBA8612. The sequence goes on along the minus strand of JAZRSU010000034.1, from coordinate 16,011 downwards.
GGGTACTATGTTATGCAGAAACTGACTAACCTTTCTGGATCTCATAAATACCCTCCTTAATTTATTTTAATTTAAAATTTCAGATTACTCTGCATCGTCTGCAGGAACAATCTCTTCCTCTGCGGCTGTGGGATAAATCTCAACATCGCTGTAGCACTTCATACCTGTACCTGAGGGAAGAAGCTTACCGATGATAACATTTTCCTTAAGACCCATGAGGTGGTCTGTCTTGCCCTTGATAGCGGCATCTGTAAGGACTCTTGTTGTTTCCTGGAAGGAAGCTGCAGACATAAATGAATCTGTAGCAAGTGAAGCCTTTGTGATACCGAGGAGCATTGTTGTGCCTGAAGCCTCGCGAAGCTTCTCGCCTGTCTCCTGCTCATGAGCACGGATCTTGTTGTTAGCGTCGATGATTTCACGGGCATCAACTGTTGTACCGGGAAGAAGATGAGTATCGCCTTCCTCGACAACCTTTGTCTTTCTCATCATCTGGCGAACGATAACCTCGATATGCTTATCGTTGATATCAACACCCTGTCCGCGGTATGTGCGTTGAACTTCCTTGATGAGGTAATCGTGTACAGCTTCAACACCGAGTACAGCAAGGATATCGTGCGGGTTACGTGAACCCTCTGTGATATCGTCACCCTTCTTGATGCGCTGACCGTCCTTAACGCAGATACGAAGACCGTATGTGATAAGGTAGCTGCGCTCCTCACCCTCTTCTGCATTTTTGACAACAACGTACTGGCTGTTCTTGACCTTCTCGATTGAAACGATACCGTCGATTTCGCTGATGATAGCGAGAGTCTTGGGCTTACGTGCTTCGAAGAGTTCTTCAACTCTGGGAAGACCCTGTGTAATATCGGCCTGAGAAGCGACACCACCGGTGTGGAACGTTCTCATTGTAAGCTGTGTACCGGGCTCACCGATTGACTGAGCAGCGATGATACCGACAGCCTCACCGACTGTAACGGGATCGCCTGTTGCAAGGTTGGAGCCGTAGCACTTGATACATACGCCGTGCTCTGCCTCACAAGTGAGGAGTGAACGGATTTTGATCTTTGCCTTTTCGCCTTCGGGAGTGTGTGCTCTGACATAGTCGGCGACCTTCTTGCCGTCGTCCTCTGACATCATTTCGTCACAGCTCATTACAAGCTCGCCTGTTGCCTCGTCAACGAGATCCTCAAGCAGGTATCTGCCTGTAAGACGCTCGGAGAGGTCTTCAATAACTCTGTGTCCGTCATCGATATCGTAGACATAGACACCGTCGTGGCAATGGCAATCCTCATCGTGGATGATAACGTCCTGAGAAACGTCAACAAGACGACGTGTAAGGTAACCTGAGTCAGCTGTGCGAAGAGCTGTATCGGCAAGACCCTTACGAGCACCACGGGAAGAAATGAAGTATTCGAGGATGTTAAGACCCTCTCTGTAGTTTGCTCGAATCGGAATTTCGATAGTCTTACCTGCTGTGTTAGCGATAAGACCACGCATACCTGCGAGCTGACGAAGCTGGCTATCGTTACCACGGGCACCGGAGTCAAGCATCATATTGATGGGGTTGTAGGGATTAAAGCCATCTTTAAGAGCCTTAGCAACCTTGCTTGTACACTGCTCCCATGTTTCGACAACGTCCTTATAACGCTTCTCGTTACTGATAAGACCTTTTCTGTATTTCTTTGTGATTGAGTCAACTCTTGCTTCAGCTTCAGCAAGGTAACCTGCCTTCTCCTGCGGGATAGTAGCATCGAAAACAGAAACTGTAAGGCCTGAAATTGTTGAGTACTTGTAACCCTGAGCCTTGATCTTATCAAGAACCTCAGCTGTTACTGCTGTACCGTGCTTCTTGATACAGCCTTCGATAACACGACCGATTGTCTTCTTCTTGGCAATCATACTTACAGCCTTCTTGAATGCTGCATCGTCATCCTTGATTGCTTCGAAATCGACGTCGCTGATATCACCGAACTCAAGCTTGAACATATCGTCCTCTGTCTTACGCTCGATAAGGCCGAGATCCTGCGGAATGGGATCGTTGAAGATAACACGGCCGAGTGTTGTCTGGAGGAACTTTGTGCAGAGCTTGCCATTGATTTCTTTTGTCATACGGATCTTGATGATTGAATGAAGAGTGATATCACCCTCATCGTAAGCCATCATAGCCTCGTTGACGTCACGGAAGACCTTGCCCTGACCGGGTTCATCCTTCTTGACGAGAGTCATATAGTATGAACCGAGGATCATATCCTGTGTGGGAACAGCAACGGGCTTACCGTCGGAGGGCTTGAGGAGGTTGTTAGCGGCAAGCATAAGGAAGCGTGCCTCAGCCTGTGCCTCAGCCGAAAGGGGTACGTGAACAGCCATCTGGTCACCGTCGAAGTCAGCATTGAAAGCTGTACATACGAGGGGATGAAGCTTGATTGCTCTACCTTCAACAAGTACGGGCTCGAAAGCCTGGATACCGAGTCTGTGAAGTGTAGGAGCACGGTTAAGCATAACGGGATGGTCCTTGATGACTATCTCGAGTGCATCCCATACTTCGGGATTTGCACGCTCAACCATCTTACGGGCTGTTTTGATATTGAGAGCAACCTTTGTTTCGAAAAGGCGCTTCATAACGAAGGGTTTGAAGAGCTCAAGAGCCATCTCCTTGGGAAGACCGCACTGATAAATCTTAAGCTCGGGACCGACAACGATAACCGAACGGCCTGAGTAGTCAACACGCTTACCGAGAAGGTTCTGACGGAAGCGGCCCTGCTTACCCTTGAGCATATCGGAAAGTGACTTGAGAGGACGGTTGTTGGGACCTGTAACGGGTCTGCCTCTTCTGCCGTTGTCGATAAGTGCGTCAACAGCCTCCTGAAGCATTCTCTTCTCGTTGCGGACAATGATGTCGGGAGCACCGAGCTCGAGGAGCTTCTTAAGACGGTTGTTTCTGTTGATAACTCTGCGGTAAAGATCGTTGAGGTCAGATGTTGCAAATCTGCCACCGTCGAGCTGAACCATAGGACGGATATCGGGGGGGATGACGGGAATAACATCCATAATCATCCACTCGGGCTTGTTGCCTGAATGCTTGAATGCATCGACAACCTCGAGTCTCTTGAGGATTCTTGCACGCTTCTGACCGCTTGCGTTAGCAAGGTCATTACGAAGCTGATCGTCAAGCTCGTTGATATCGATTTCGGAGAGAAGCTCCTTGATAGCTTCAGCACCCATGCCTGCACGGAAGCTGTCGCCGTATTTCTCGTACCAATCGCCGTACTCTTTCTCGGAAAGAGTCTGATACTTGTTAAGGGGTGTATCACCGGGATCGATGACGATATACATTGCAAAGTAGAGAACCTTTTCAAGGTTTCTGGGTGATATGTCAAGGATAAGACCCATTCTTGAGGGGATACCCTTGAAATACCAGATGTGGGAAACAGGAGCAGCAAGCTCGATATGACCCATACGCTCACGGCGTACCTTGGACTTTGTAATCTCAACGCCGCAGCGTTCACAGACCTTGCCCTTATAGCGGATACGCTTATACTTACCGCAGTGACACTCCCAGTCCTTCATGGGGCCAAAAATCTTTTCGCAGAAAAGACCGTCTCTTTCAGGCTTGAGTGTTCTGTAGTTGATTGTTTCGGGCTTTTTGACTTCGCCGTGTGACCATTCTCTGATCTTTTCGGGAGAAGCAAGAGCAATCTGTATAGATTCAAAGGTTATTTCGTTTGTATTGTTATCCATTAAAACGACCTCTTTTCTTTAGTTAAATTTTGAAGAACGGTTTGATTAATCGTCGAAGCTGTCGTCGCCGAGATCATCTGAGAAGAAATCGGGCTCGACTATCTCTTCGCCCCAATCATCTGAATCGTCGCTCTGAGCGTCGCCGTCTTCAAATATGCCTTCGCCCTCCTGTGAGTAGCCCTGAGCATCGCCTGCATCGTTTACGGTGCTGAATGCTTCGCTGTCAACAATGTGGAGACCGACATCATCATCGTCAAATGACTGTCTGAGGTCAATTTCGTTTCTGTCGCCGTCAAGAACCTTAACGTCAAGACCGAGTGACTGAAGCTCTTTGATAAGAACCTTGAATGACTCGGGTACACCGGGCTTGGGTACGTTGAGACCCTTGACAATAGCCTTGTATGTGTTTACACGGCCGACAACGTCGTCTGATTTGACGGTGAGGATTTCCTGAAGGGTATAAGCTGCGCCGTATGCTTCAAGAGCCCAAACTTCCATTTCACCGAAACGCTGGCCACCGAACTGAGCTTTACCGCCGAGGGGCTGCTGTGTGATAAGTGAGTACGGACCTGTTGAACGGGCATGAATCTTATCGTCAACGAGATGGAGAAGCTTGAGGTAATACATGATACCGACTGTTACGGGGTTATCGAACTGCTTACCTGTTCTACCGTCTCTGAGGATTGACTTACAGTCACTGCGAAGCTGGAATACGTCTTCCTCGCGGAACTCTTCGCCATTTTCGAGAGCCTTTTCTCTTGCAGCTTCCATAAGCTTTTCGTTAGCCATCTTGAAAGCTTCGACGATATCGTTTTCGTCTGCACCGTCGAATACGGGAGTCATAACCTTAACGCCCATTGACTTAGCGGCAAAGCCGAGGTGAACCTCGAGAACCTGACCGATATTCATTCGGCTGGGAACGCCGAGGGGGTTAAGAACGATATCAAGCGGAGTACCGTCGGGCAGGAAGGGCATATCCTCCTGCGGAAGGATTCTGGAAACAACACCCTTGTTACCGTGGCGACCTGCCATCTTATCACCGACAGAGAGCTTACGCTTCTGAGCGATGTAGCAGCGTACAACCTTGTTTACGCCGGGGTTGAGTTCGTCGCAGTTTTCACGTGTGAATACTTCGACATCGACAACGATACCGTATTCACCGTGGGGAACACGAAGAGAAGTATCTCTGACCTCTCTTGCCTTTTCGCCGAAGATTGCACGGAGAAGTCTCTCTTCAGCTGTCAGCTCAGTTTCACGCTTGGGTGTTACCTTACCGACAAGGATATCGCCGGAGTGTACCTCGGCACCGACGCGGATGATACCTTCTTCGTCGAGGTCTTTGAGTACATCGTCACCGACGTTGGGAATATCTCTTGTGATATCCTCCGGACCGAGCTTGGTATCACGTGCTTCAAGCTCGTACTTTTCGATATGGATTGATGTATAAACATCGTTACGAACAAGCTTTTCGTTGATAAGAACAGCGTCCTCGTAGTTGTAACCTTCCCAGGTCATGAAGCCGATGAGGGCATTCTTACCAAGGCTGATTTCACCGAGGTCTGTTGCAGGGCCGTCAGCGATAACTTCCATATACTCAACCTTCTGACCTGCCTTGACGACGGGACGCTGGTTGATACATGTGCCCTGGTTGGAGCGCTGGAACTTGATAAGCTCGTAGGTGTCAATCTCGCCTTCTGCAGTGAGAATCTCGATTCTGTCTGCACTGACGTAGGAAACTGTACCTGCACGCTTTGCGACAAGAGAAACACCTGAGTCAACAGCAGCCTTGTACTCCATACCTGTAGCAACGATGGGAGCATCTGTCTTGAGAAGCGGAACAGCCTGCTTCTGCATGTTGGAGCCCATGAGCGCACGGTTGGCGTCATCGTTCTCGAGGAAGGGAATCATAGCTGTTGCAACTGAAACAACCATCTTGGGTGAAACGTCCATATAGTCAACTTTGCTTGTCTCGATGTCGAGGAACTCGTCACGGTGACGTGCGTTGACTCTGGGGTTCTTGAAGCGGTTGTTCTCGTCGAGAGGCTCGTTAGCCTGAGCGACGATGTAGTTATCTTCGACGTCTGCTGTCATATAGACAACTTCGTCGGAAACAATACCGGTCTCCTTATCTACCTTACGGTAGGGAGCCTCGATAAAGCCGTAGTCATTGATTCTTGCGAATGTTGCAAGGTAAGAGATAAGACCGATGTTGGGACCTTCAGGAGTCTCGATGGGACACATACGGCCATAGTGGCTGTAGTGAACGTCACGGACTTCGAAGCCTGCACGGTCACGGGAGAGACCGCCGGGACCGAGAGCTGAAAGACGACGCTTATGAGTCAGCTCTGAAAGCGGGTTGGTCTGATCCATGAACTGTGAAAGCGGTGAAGAGCCGAAGAACTCTTTGATTGCTGCAACAACGGGACGGATGCTGATAAGTGACTGAGGAGTGAGCTTGTCGCTGTCCTGAGCCTGGATTGACATACGCTCGCGTACGACTCTTTCCATTCTGGTGAAGCCGATTCTGAACTGGTTCTGAAGAAGCTCACCTACGCAGCGGATACGTCTGTTACCGAGGTGGTCAATGTCATCCTTTGTGCCGAGACCGTTTGCAAGGCAGTTGAGGTAGTTGATAGAAGCAAAGATATCCTCACGGACAATGTGCTTGGGAATAAGATCGTCGCAGCACTCAAGAAGCTTTGCGAGGATCTCCTCGTCTGTCCAGCCTTCGTCTGCTGCTGCGTCAACGATGGGCTTGAGAGCTGTGAAGCTTACCTTCTCGTTGATAGCTGCATTTTCGAGCTGCTCCTTTGTGAACTGCGGGAAGTATGTGCCGATATCGACCATACCGTTGGAGATGATGCATACAGTCTTGCCGTCGAGGTCAACGTAAGCCTTGCTTACACCCGCCTGCTCGATTTCGTATGCCTTCTCCTTTGTGATGAACTCGCCGGGCTCTGCAAGGATTTCGCCTGTTGCGGGGCTGACAATCATATCAGCAAGTGTGCAACCTGCAAGTCTGTCAGACATAGCGAGCTTCTTGTTGTACTTGTAACGGCCTACACGGGAGAGGTCGTAACGGTGAGGATCGAAGAAGAGGTTGTCAAGGTGAGTCTGTGCTGTCTCGATTGAGGGCGGCTCACCGGGACGAAGCTTGCGATATACCTCAAGGAGAGCTTCGCCTGCATTCTGCTTCTCATCCTTCTCGAGTGTTGCGTTGATACGGATATCATCGCCGAACATATCGAGAATATCCTGATTTGTACCCTCGCCAAGCTCAGTTCCGCAGAAGAGAGCACGGATGAAGGTAGTAACAAAAATCTTTCTGTTCTTGTCGATTCTTACGTAGTAGAGGTCGTTCTGGTCGGTCTCAAACTCGAGCCATGCACCTCTGTTGGGAATGATCTGGGTTGTGTAAAGCTCTTTACCAACCTTATCGTGGTCGATATCAAAGTAGACACCGGGTGAACGTACGAGCTGTGAAACGATAACACGCTCTGCACCGTTGATAACGAAGGTGCCGCTCTCTGTCATGATGGGGAAATCACCCATAAAGACTTCGTTCTCTTTGATTTCGCCTGTCTCTTTGTTGTAGAGACGAGCAGTGACACGCATGGGTGCTGAATAGCTTGCGTCACGCTTCTTGCACTCGGCAATTGTGTACTTGGGCTTGTCTTCCATACGGAAGTCGACAAACGTGAGGACAAGGTTGCCTGTGTAGTCAGTGATTTCATCGATATCGCGGAAAACCTCTCTCATGCCCTTTTCAAGGAACCACTGATAGGATTTCTTCTGGATTTCGATGAAGTTGGGCATTCCCATGACCTCATTGTTTCGTCCATAGCACAGTCGCTCGATCTTGCCGTGCTTGATCATTTTGGCTGCTTTTGCCATAGGCTAATCACTCCATTCTTTTTGTATATCGCAGTTAGAAATTTAGCCGGGATTTACTGTGTTTTTTGTGCGATTTGCACAATCTCAAATGGACTTTTTGGTTAAGTCGCTATAAATCCATTTTAATTGTAATTTGGTATTATACGGCATTATTTCAAGAAAGTCAATAGCTTTTTGAAGGAAAATCAGAACTTTTTTGCGATATTTTTTAATTTTTTTGCCAAAATAAGTAATTTTTGCATTCAGAGCACAAAACAAAAAATGCACACTTTCGCTCTGTATAGGCATCTTATGCCTGAACACGAGGTAGAGTGTGCATAATATTTATTGGATTTTATCAGCTTAACTTATTGAGGAAAGCCTTTGTACGTTCGGATTTCGGGTTGACAAGAACTTCCTCGGGTGTGCCCTGCTCTTCAATGACGCCGTCTGCCATAAAGATGACCTTATCGGAAACGTGACGTGCAAAATCCATTTCGTGTGTAACGATAACCATCGTACAGCCTGTGTTTTTCAGGCTCTTGATAACGTTGAGAACTTCCTGCGTAAGCTCAGGGTCGAGTGCAGAGGTTGGCTCATCGAAGAAAAGAATCTTCGGGTTGAGTGCAAGTGCACGCGCAATAGCAACACGCTGCTGCTGACCGCCGGAGAGCTGACAGGGATAGAAATCAACCTTTTCCTCAAGACCGACACTTCTGATTATCTCAAGTGCTTTTTTCTCAATCTCTTCAGCTGAGCCTTTCTTAAGCAGAGTAGGTGCAAGAGTAAGGTTCTGAAGAACCGTATACTGCGGGAAGAGATTGAAATTCTGGAACACGAGACCGAAGTTGAGTCTGTTCTCTCTCATCTTTTCATCCGACAGTTTCATTTTGCTTTCTGTATCGAAAAGAACCTCATCGTCAACCTCTATCTTACCGCAATCCGCAATTTCAAGAAAGTTGAGGCAACGAAGCAGAGTTGTCTTACCGCTGCCCGATGAGCCGATGATTGAAAGCACCTCACCCTTTTCGAGAGTAAAGCTTATATCTTTGAGAACTTCGGTTTTGCCGAAGCTTTTTCTTATATTATTTACTTCTAATATCGACATAGTTTAACTCCTGAAATAGCTCAGTTTCTTCTCGACCTTGCCGAGAACAACTGTAAGAATACCGACAAAGACAAGGTAGAACACACCTGTGAAGAACAGCGGCCATACCAGGGCTTTTGTTGCGGCAAGCTCCTTAGCGTTCTTGATAATCTCGCAAACCATAATACAGTTGGCAAGAGCTGTATCCTTGATGAGAGTTATAATCTCATTGGACATCGGAGGAACGATACGCTGAACAACCTGCTTGAGAATAATCTTTCTGAATATCTGTGACTTGGTAAGACCGAGAACATAACCTGCCTCATACTGGCCTTTGGATATAGACTCGATACCGCCTCTGTAGATTTCGGAAAAGTAGCAGGCATAGTTAAGGCTGAACGCAATAAGTACAGCAAGGATTCTGCCTGCGTCGGCGATACCGTACTCAAGGAACATAAACCTGTCAACCTGGCCGAAAATCTGATAATCGAACAGGAGACCAGGCACATAGTAGATAATAAATATCTGAAGCATAAGAGGAATACCTCTGACAATCCAGACAACTACCTTTGAAATTGACTTGACAACTTTAAAACGGCTCATTGAACAGAAGGCTATAGGCAAACCAAGCGGTGCGCCGCAAAGCAGCGTCACCGCAAAGATAAGCAAAGATATTTTAAAGCCGTCGAACAAAAACGCCGTGACTTCTAAAAAGGACATGTTAAAACTCCAATTAGTATATCTTTAAGTAAGGGGTTATTTCTGGTCAGCGAAATCTGTGATAGCTGTGTTAGCTACGCCGTACTTCTCAGCAAGAGCTGCGATTGTGCCGTCTGCTGCAAGTGCTTCGAGCTGTGCGTTTACGTTAGCTGTGAGCTCGCTGCCCTTCTTGAAGCCGATTGCATAGTACTCAACATCGCTGGAGAGATCTTCTACGATAGCAAGGTCTGCATAGTCACCGTTACCAACGTAAGCCTTTGCAAGCTGTGCGTCAACAACTGCGAAATCAGCTGTCTTACCGACAACCTCTGTGAGACACTCTGTCTGCTTTGTGAAGCCCTTGAATGCTGTGCCTTCGAATGCCTTTGCATAAGCCTCACCTGCTGAGCCGCTTTCAGCAACACCGAACTTACCGTTGAGGTCAGCTGCTGTAGCAATGGCGGAATCCTTCTTAACAACAACTACCTGGCGGTTTTCCATATAGTTGTAGGAGAAGTCAACCTTCTCTGAACGGAGAACGCCGTCATCATCAGCTGTGTTAGCTGTGAAGCCGTTCCATACGCAGTCGATTGTGCCGGAATCGAGGTCAGTATACTTGCTGCTCCACTCGATTTCCTGGAAGATAACCTTGTAACCGAGGTTAGCGAAAACCTTCTCTGCAAGCTCTGTATCATAACCGACAAGCTTGCCGTTTTCGTCAAGGTAGTTCATGGGCTCATAAATTGTGTAACCGACAACAACTGTCTTTTCAGTTGCATCGGGTGCTTCTGTAGCCTGCTCGGGAGCGTCATTACCGCCGCAAGCTGCAAAGCAGAATACCATTGAAAGTGCAAGAAGAAGTGCTAAAAACTTTTTCATAATAAATACAACCTTTCATTTCTTTAGTGTGTTAGCATTTTAACATATTAGCACGTTAAAGTAAAGTGGTTTTTTAAAATTTGGCATTATGTTCAGTTTATGGATGTTTTAGTATTGACGTATTGTACATCAAGGCATATACATTTTAAGCTTTTACAAGATACGGACGACTTGAATAAGATTCTTCGCTGACGCTCAGAATGACATTCTGCGTTCATACGAATATGCGGGCGGATAATATCCGCCCCTACTTTAGTAAGATTCTTCGCTGACGCTCAGAATGACATATCGTAACAAAAACAAAAATACGCCCTGCCTAAAGACAGGGCGTATCTGATTTAAAAGATGTCAAGAAGTTAAGCGAGACTTATTTGGAAGCCTTCTTTGCCTTCTTCTCTTCAACCGGAGCTGCATCGTCGTTTACGAGCTCGATGATGCACATCTCTGCTGCGTCACCGCGGCGGGGACCGGTCTTGATGATACGGCAGTAACCGCCGTTAACATCCTTGTACTTGGGGGCGATTTCGTCGAAAAGCTTTTTAACAACATCTTCCTTAGTTACGAATGCAAGAGCCTGACGCTTTGCTGTAAGTGTGTTGTCCTTAGCGACGGTGATCATTTTTTCCGTTAATGAACGGACTTCCTTAGCTCTTGTTACGGTAGTTTCGATCTTGCCGTTCTCCAAGAGGTAAGTAACCATTGCGCGAAGCATTGCCATACGGTGATCGCTGGGTCTGCCGAGCTTTCTGGTACCGGGCATTTAAATCACTCCTTTGCCGATAAATAAAAGGCTAATAGTTGTGGTTAAAAATTATTCTTCGTCCTTGCGAAGGTCAAAGCCGAGAGATCTGAGCTTTGCAACAACTTCGTCAAGTGACTTCTTACCAAGGTTACGAACCTTCATCATATCCTCTTCGGACTTGTTGATAAGGTCTTCAACCTTGTTGATTCCGGCTCTCTTCAAGCAGTTGAAGGAGCGTACGGAGAGGTCACGTTCCTCAATGGTCATCTCCAGGACTTTTTCCATTACGTTGTCGTCCTTAACGACCATAACCTCTGTGTCAAATGCCTCGTCTGACAAATCTCCGAAGAGACTGAGATGCTCGTTGAGGATCTTGGCACCGAGAGAAACGGCTTCCTTAGCATTGATGGTGCCGTCTGTCCACACTTCAAGTGTAAGCTTGTCGTAGTCAGTAATCTGACCAACACGTGTGTTCTCTACTGTGTAGTTCACCTTAAGAACAGGTGTATAAATTGAGTCAATCGCAATGACACCGATTACGGGCTGAAGAAGTGCCTTGTTACGCTCTGCAGAGACGTAGCCGCGACCCTTGTCGCAGGTAAGCTCTATGCTCAGGTGAGCATCTGCATCGAGTGTAGCGATGGGCAGCTCGGGGTTGATGATTTCAACCTCGCTGTCAGTGCTGATGTCGCCTGCTGTGACAACACCTGCGCCTGATGCGTCGATGTACATTGTTTTGGGACCGTCGCCGTGGATTTTGAGGATTACACTCTTGAGGTTAAGCACGATTTCGGTAACGTCTTCTTTAACGCCCTTAATCGTTGAAAACTCATGGAACACACCGTCAATCTTTGCGGATGTGATTGCATAGCCGGGCAGTGAGGAGAGAAGAACTCTTCTCAGGCTGTTGCCGAGTGTTGTACCATAGCCACGCTCAAGCGGCTCAAGCACAAATTTTCCGTAATCTCCACTGGCACTGAATTCGGCAGTTTCGATTGTGGGCTTCTCGATTCCTATCATTCAAAACCCTCCTTGTTAAATTGAGTAAATAAGACAGAAACTCAAAAACATTATTTCGAGTAGAACTCAACGATGAGATGCTCTTCAACGGGAGTAGCAATCTGCTCACGATCGGGAAGAGCGACAATCTTTGCCGTTGCAGCCTCTGCGTTGAGGTCAAGCCACTGGGGAACAGGACGACCGTCGGACTCGAGAAGAGCCTTGAACTTGTCGCTTTCCTTGCTCTTAGCCTTGATGGCAACCTCGTCACCAGCCTTTGTAAGGTATGACGGGATGTCAACCTTCTTGCCGTTGACTGTGAAATGGCCGTGTGTTACAAGCTGTCTTGCTTCTGCACGGGAGTTAGCCCAACCGAGGAGATAAACGATGTTATCAAGACGGCTTTCGCAGATTCTGAGCAGGTTCTCACCGGTAACGCCCTGACGGCGCTCAGCCATAAGGAAATACTTGTGGAACTGACCTTCCTGAATACCGTAGTAACGCTTAGCCTGCTGCTTTGCACGAAGCTGAACGCCGTACTCGGAAGTCTTCTTGCGGCTCTGGCCGTGCTGACCGGGAGCGTACTGACGACGCTCGAGAGCACACTTGCCTGTGTAGCATCTTGCACCCTTGAGGAAAAGTTTCTTACCCTCACGGCGGCAAAGCTTACAAACCGCACCTGTATATCTTGCCATAGTAATTACACCTCCTGAATAATAAGGTTATACGCGTCTTCTCTTGGGGGGACGGCAGCCGTTGTGAGGAATGGGAGTTACGTCCTTGATCATGCTGACTTCAAGACCTGCTGTCTGAAGAGCTCTGATTGCAGCCTCACGACCTGCACCGGGGCCCTTAACGTAAACTTCAACATACTTCATGCCGTGCTCCATAGCAGCCTTTGCAGCTGTCTCTGCAGCTGTCTGTGCTGCGAAAGGAGTAGACTTTCTTGAGCCTCTGAAGCCCATCTCGCCTGCACTTGCCCATGATACAGCGTTACCCTGTGTATCAGTAATTGTTACGATAGTGTTGTTGAAGGTGGATTGAATATGAGCAGCACCACGCTCGATGTTCTTACGCTCACGGCGTCTGCGGGTTGCGCCGGCCTTTTTAACATTAGCTTTTGCCATTTCTTACTTCCTCCTTCACTTACTTTTTCTTGTTAGCGATCGTCTTCTTCGGACCCTTACGAGTACGAGCATTTGTCTTGGAGCGCTGACCTCTTACGGGGAGGCTCTTACGATGACGAACGCCGCGGTAGCAGCCGATTTCGATAAGTCTCTTGATATCGAATGCTGTTTCTCTTCTGAGATCACCTTCGACCTTTACGTTGTGGTCGATGTATTCACGGAGCTTGGAAACCTCGTCTTCTGTGAGGTCCTTAACTCTCGTGTCGGGATTAATACCGGTAGCCGCAATAATATCGTTTGCGGTCTTGGGACCTATACCGTAGATGTAAGTGAGACCGATCTGGACTCTCTTGTCTCTGGGCAGGTCGACACCTGATATACGTGCCATTTTACAGTTGCACCTCCGTTAATGGTTTGCGTCAGCTTAACCCTGACGCTGCTTGTGCTTCGGGTTTTCACAGATAACCATGATCTTACCCTTACGCTTAATGATCTTGCACTTCTCGCAAATTTTCTTTACAGAAGGTCTGACTTTCATTAGGAATACCTCCTTGATAATACGCTGTGCTTATTTTGTTCGCCACGTAATGCGGCCCTTTGTCAGGTCGTACGGTGACATTTCAACCGTAACTTTATCGCCGGGAAGGATTCGGATGTAGTTCATTCTCAGCTTACCTGAGATATGAGCAAGCAGCCTGTGTCCGTTCTCAAGCTCAACCTGGAAGGTTGCATTAGGCAGCGCTTCGATTACTGTACCTTCAACTTCTATCATATCCTGTTTTGACATAACTCTTTACCTCCCTGAGTTCAGGTCATCTGACCATATTGCGGCCAGTGCCCTTCTTAAACTGCGATTGGTCGCCATTTCGCTGTCTTTTAACACTTTTCCAGTCGATACCGTGTGCTTGGCTTTTTTACGCTTGGGCTTTTCGAGCCTTCGCTCTTTACCATCGCACAACAGCAACATATCTGAATCCGTACCGACAACAGCCATCAGCTTTAACTTGTCACGCCCCGCCTCTGAGCGGACGACGCTTCCGATTCCGAGCTCCATAATCCGTTACCTCATTCTACAGTGAGTATCTTCGGACCGTCCGTTGTTATTGCAACGGTATGCTCAAAATGTGCGGACAAACCACCGTCTTTTGTCTTGATAGTCCATCCGTCTGACAATTGTCTGACTTCGTAGCCGCCCATATTAATCATAGGCTCAATGGCCAGAGTCATGCCCGGTAACAGGCGCACACCACGTCCGGGTGTGCCGTAGTTCGGTACGCTGGGGTCTTCGTGGAGCTTGGCTCCGATACCGTGTCCTACAAAATCGCGGACAACGGAGAAGCCTCTTTCCTCGCAATATTTCTGGACTGCACTTGAAATGTCGCCGATTCTGCCGCCTGCAACAGCCGCCTCGATACCTTTATAAAGGCTCTCTCGAGTGGTGTTGATCAGCCGCTCCGCCTCAGGGCTTATTTTGCCCGCAGCGAAAGTGGCGGCGTTATCGCCGTTGTAGCCGTCCAGCACTGCACCAAGGTCGATACTTACTATATCGCCTTCCTTGATGACGCGCTTTTTGCTCGGAATTCCGTGAATGACCTCGTCGTTTATGGAAATGCATGCCGTGGCAGGAAAGCCGTTGTAGTTAAGAAAGTTGGGCTTTGCACCCTGCTTAATTATATACTCATAAGCTATGCGGTCGATTTCCTCGGTTGTTACGCCGGGCTGTACCGCCTCGCCTGCCACTCTTAATGCTCCTGCCGAGATTCGGCAAGCCTCACGCATGAGACTCAGCTCTCGGTTTGTTTTGAGCACTATCATGCTTAATCCTCCAATGCCTTGAGAGTAAGTGCTGTAGTATCAGCAACTTCCTCCTGGCCTTCAACTATGCGAAGAATACCCTTCTTCTCATAGTAGCCCTTAAGCGGCTCTGTCTGTTCATGGTAAACATGAAGTCTGTCAAGAACCGTATCAGGATGATCGTCCTTACGCTGAATCAGCTCGCCGCCGCATGCGTTGCATACGCCGTCAACAGCCGGTTTCTTATATTCAAGGTGGTAGGATGCGCCGCAAGCTTTGCAGACACGTCTGCCGGACATTCTTGCTGCGATCTTTTCGTCTGCCACCTCAATGCTGATTACTCGGTCAATGGAAACGCCCATTGTGTCGAGTGCCTCAGCCTGGGGAATTGTTCTGGGGAAGCCGTCAAGGATGAAGCCTGCTGCACAGTCATCCTTTGCAAGACGCTCCTTGATGATGCCGATAACGACATCATCGGGAACAAGCTGACCTGCATCGATGAATGACTTTGCCTTGAGACCCATCTCTGTGCCGTTGGCAAGGGCTTCACGAATTATATTGCCGGTTGAAATTGCAGGGATTGCAAGTTTCTCGCTGATTACCTCAGCCTGTGTGCCTTTACCTGCGCCCGGAGCGCCGAGAAGAATAAGTTTCATAACGTTAGTCCTTTCCGGCAAAAGCCTTAATCAAGGAAGCCCTTGTAGTGACGCATCATCATCTGGCTCTCAAGCTGCTTAACTGTTTCAAGAGCAACACCGACCATAATGATGATAGATGTACCGCCGAGTGAGATATTCAGGCCTTCTTCAACACCGCCGAGCTTAAGGAAAGCTGTAGCGATCTGGCTGAACACTGTCGGGAAAAGAGCTACGACACTCAGAAGGAGTGCACCCATAAGGGTAAGTCTTGACAGGATTTTTGCAATATAATCGGATGTGGGCTTACCGGGACGGATACCCGGGATAGCACCGCTGTTCTTACGGATGTTGTTTGCCATCTCGATGGGATTGTACTGAATCTGTGCATAGAAGTATGCAAAGAAGATAATCATTACGAAATAGAGAACAACATAA
>JAZRSU010000033.1:0-183476 GCA_045651645.1 Acutalibacteraceae bacterium | reverse complement strand
CTTGCTTCAGACCGTTATGCAGGTATCGGTGTTCATTGTGAAAAAACTGCTGTTCCGACTCAAAGACAAGGCGGTTATAAATATTGGCGTGCGGCAGATGTTCTGGAGTTTACCTCGCACGGTTATGACGGATATGTTTTTGACGGTGACGGCAATCAGATTGACTTTAAGGGTTACAGAGCGGATTGCATAAATGACTTTGCGATTGAATATGTAAATAACCATAGCGGTGAAAAGCCTTTTTTTATGTTTGTTTCACAGCTTGAACCGCACCACCAGAATGACAGCGGTCATTTTGAGGGCCCGACAGATAAAGTTGATGATTTCCGTGAATATCCTTTGCCGGAGGATTTAACTTTTCTTAAGGGTAATTACAAAGAAGAATATCCCGACTATCTTGCCGCTATTCATTCGCTTGATGAAAATGTCGGACGGCTTGTTAAAGCCTTGAAGGATAAAGGTCTGTATGATAATACGGTTATAGTTTACACAAGTGACCACGGGTGTCATTTTAAAACACGAAATGCCGAATATAAACGCAGCTGTCATGATTCGAGTATACACACTCCTCTTGTGTTTGGCGGCGGAGCAGTAAATAAAGACGAGGCTATGGATTGTCTTGTCAGTCTTATTGATATTCCGCCTACACTTCTGAGTCTTGCAGAAATTGAGGTGCCGAAAGCTTATTCCGGAAACATTCTGCCAGTTAACAGGAAGGAAGTTTCCGAAAGAGATTGTGTTTTTGTTCAAATCAGCGAATCACAGGTCGGCAGGGCAGTACGCACAAAGGATTGGAAGTATTCTGCCAGAGCACTCGGATCGGGAAATACTAAACACAGCGCACTGGTTTATTATGATGATTTTTTATATGACCTGAAAAACGATCCTGATGAAAGACATAACCTTGTAAATGATAAAAAACACCTTGATGCTCTGCGAAAAATGAGACGGTTGCTTGCAAGAGAAATGGTTAAAGCCGGTGAGAAAAAACCGATATTTTTGAAGCCCTTGAAAGTAAGACGCTTTTGATTTTATGCGATTGCAGATAATAAAGGGTAACTTTAATGAGTGTTTACTGTTTTTCTTAAAATTGCCAGATACACTGAAACAAATAAAGCGGCAAAAGCACGACTGTTGAAGTCGTGCTTTTGCTTTTGCAATTGTTGATATATAGCCGTTTGTAGGGGATAGGGCAAAAAAGAAAACCACTACGAAATTGTATCAAAGTCGTAGTGGTTTCGTGGGTGTGATGGCGGCTTTTGAACCGGTGGATGCCGGGTGGCAAAAAAGGTTGATTGGGTATAAAAAATACTTAGGGGTGTAAAAAAGAACTCAAGGGTGCAAATTTTCTTTCAAGGGTGTAAAAACGACCCCAAGGGTGCAGTGGTGTAAAAATACGGTGTAGGGATGTAAAAAATTCAATAAAGGTGTAAAAAGATTCTGTTAGTATTCAGATTGAAACGAAGTATAAGTATGATGGCTCTAATTTGGGATATAAAAGCCGTATGAATAGATGAAATTAAAAAATTAATGTTGAGTTCGGATTTTATAACACCCGCTCCGCCAGATAAAACGGTAAGGTAACGAAAGTTATCTTACCTCTTTATATTTTAATAATAGAGTCATGGATTTGAAAGGGCGTAAAGTAAACTTTAAGGTTTATTTTATCTGTTTTTCATAAATGCAAAAAAGAAATTTTTACGTTTTTTATAATTGTATCGGATAACATGATATGATAAAATGAAATTGGGTTATTGTGTCTTGTAAATATTCTAATAGTTAAGAAACTTAACAATAAATAACCTAAGGCTTTTATTCTTCCGAAAGGAGAGAAAATATATGAAAAAAATCTTATCCGTTATATTGTCAGTGCTTGTTGTGCTGTCTGTGCTGTCTTTGACGGCTTTTCTATCATTTGCTGCTGAAACACCCACCTATATTGCGTCTATCGGCATTGCCCAGGACGGCAGCACCGGCAGCACCGGCGTCAATGACTGCAAGAGTGAGCTTTCCGGTCACACCATCATTGACCGCGACCTGAACGACGGTGCGGGTGGTGATTATGTCTACATGGGCTACAAAACCACCACCGATCCATCCAAGGCCATCACGGGCATTCTGTTCCGTGTGGGCGAGAATCCTCCAGACCGCATCACCGACAACGGCAAGGCCTACTTCTATCTGGTGGGCAAAGGTGAAACCAACACCGCCAGCGAGGGTGGATATATTGACCTGAATGCAAAAGCGGGCGGTGATTACATTTATATGTATGTCACCAGAGATCCCAGCTACGGTGCGCCTCTGACTGCCATCACCGTCGATGAGAACAGCTCCAAGACGGGCTATGAAACCGCCACTAATAACTCCGGAAGTGTCATTGATTTGAACCAGGAGGCAGGCGGAAAATATCTGTATCTGCACTACAAGCGGTTCTCCGAAACGGTGAAGTCCACCTATCACTATCTGGATGCCAACGGCAACCGTACCAACTCCACCCAGTCTGCCACGGTGAAGAACCATCTGGAGACCATGACCAAGGTGCCGTCCTATCCCACTTCGGTGACCTATGACGGCAGAACCTTCGCCTTCAAGGGCTGGCGGGAGGACAATACTGCCGGTGCGGCAACTGTCACCTCTCCCTCTGTCACCTACATCACCGGCGACAAGACCTACCGTGCAGTTTACTCTGCAAATGTGAAATTGTCTTACGATGCCAACGGCGGCAGCGGTGCGCCCTCTGCCCAGAGTGCCACCCAGTACATCAACGCCGGTTCCTCTTCCGTGGCGAAGCAGAGCGTGCAATTTACAATTCCCAATAACAGCTATACCCACCCTTCCAAGTGCTTTATTGGTTTGTCTTCGGATAAATCTGCCACCACGGCGGCTTATCAGCCCGACGGTAATATTTCCATCAGCGGCAATACCACCCTGTATGCCGTCTATGCTGACCATACCTACAATAACGGCATCTGCTCCCACTGCGGTGCGTATATCCCCGATGCCGTGGCAGTCCTGAGCAAGAACGGCAAGAATGTCTTTGCAGATACCACGCTGGATGCAGTCATCACCGAGGCAGAGAAGTGCGCGGCAGGCGACAAGGCTGTGGTGACCATTCTGCAAACCATAAATCTGAGCAGCAACCATCAGCAGATTGACGGCGGTGTATTCACCATTGATCTGAACGGCTTCGAGATTGCGGGCCGCTCCGATTCCGGTGTGTTGAGGCTGGATGGCGCTTCTGTCCATGTGACCCTCCGGGACTCCGGTGAAACCGGTAAGATCACCGGTGCATATCGCGGCATCTATGTGGAAAACGGCAGTACGCTGACGATTTCCGGCGGCACAATATATGCCGTTACTTATAGCGTGTATGGCACAAAGAGCAGCAAGGTGAACATCACCGGTGGCACCATCACCGCCGCCAGCTCCGGTTATGGCGTGCGTGCCTCCGATAGGAGCACTGTGAACATCACCGGCGGCACCATCAGCGTCGGCCGCTATGGCGTGTATGTCGGCGACAGCAGCACGGCGACCATCAGCGGCGGCACCATCACCGTCACCGGTACCGACACCAGCGCGAATGGCGTGTATGTCGGCAGCAGCAAGGCGACCATCAGCGGCGGCACCATCAGCAGCGGCCGCAATGGCGTGCAAGCCAACGGCGCTACGGTGACCATCAGCGGCGGCAGCATCAATGCTGAGGTTGACCTTTATTACGCAAAAGGCGGCACCTTCAAGCTGACTCTGGGGCAGAACGGCGTAGGTGCCACCTTCCCCGGCAGTTTTTACACCACCCGCCTTTATGGTGAGTCGGCCATCGGCATTAATAAGATGCTTGATACCGGCTGCGCCTACTGGGCAGGCGACACCATGTTGTCCCCTGAGGATACTATGATTGGAATCGCCAACTTGGGCGACATCACCGTCAAGGCGGGCTGCACCCACGAAAGCGGCACCAAGCAGAATTATACCAACACGGGCGACAACCATACCTTTATCTGGTCCTGCTGTAAGCTGGAAGCCACTGAGGAACATACTTTCACAAATACCAAATGCGTCTGCGGCGCCCGTGACCATGACTGCGTGTATACCAACGGCTTCTGCGAGAAGGGCTGTTATCAGCCTGCCGAGCTTAAGGACGGATATTATCAGATCAGCAACGGCGGTCAGATGTTCTGGTTTGCCGAATATATCAACACTGTAGACAGAACCGCAAACGCAAAGTTGACGGCCGATATCAACCTTGAAAACAGAGCCTGGACACCTATCGGCTCTACCGGTGAGGGTAACAACAATTTCCGTGGCCACTTTGACGGTCAGGGTTACACCATCACAGGTCTGTACGCAGAGGGCGGCAGATCAGGTCTCGGCTTCTTCGGTGAAGTCAGACTCGGTACGGTTGAGAATTTCACCATCTACGGTGAGGTAAAGCTCATCGGCAAGTATGACTACGTCGGCGGTGTTATCGGCTCTGCACCCGGTGTAAACTCCGATGTGCCCGACCATAACGGTGCAACAATCCGCAATATTACCTCTTACGTTAACGTAACCCTTGGCGAAGGCTCTCACGGCTCCAACCGTGTGGGCGGATTTATAGGCTACGCCAACCACGAAACTCTGATTGAAAACTGCTCCTGGTACGGCACGCTTGACCTCGGTCCTTACCGTGCGCAGGACGGCGTCGGCGGTCTTGTAGGCAAGGCGAATGACAACTCTGCCGTGACCATACGCAACTGCGGCGCATACGGCACAATCAAAACCTCTTATCAGAGCGGCAGCTACAACAGCTTCGATACCATCTATATCGGCGGTATCGTATCAAACAGCGTATCATCTGCACAGACTAATATCGAAAACACTCTCTGGGCAGGTAATATAATTAACGAAACAAACCTTGGCGAAAAGGCACACATCTCCGTATTTGGTACACTGAACGGTATCGGCAGTGTAACAAACTGCTATGCGCTGGATAATGCGCCGTATATTACCACCAACGGTACACACGACAGCTATATCACCGCCGTTACGGACGAGCAACTGGCTTCCGGCGAGGTGGCCTACAAGCTGGGCACAGCATGGGGCCAGAACATCGGCACCGATGATTACCCCATTCTCGGCGGTGCAAAGGTCTATCAGGTTCTGAACTGCAAGAATGAAGTCGCAAAGTACAGCAATACCAATGAAACTCTTGGTCACGATTGGTCGGGTAATGATGGCATCTGCGCTGTCTGCGACCTGACTGCTTTCACTGCCGTAAACGGTGCGGTTGTTAACTGCGAAAGCGGTATAATCTTCGGACTTGATGCGGGTATTACATCCGTTGACAGCTCCTTCAACATTCTTGTTGACGGCGCTGAATGGGAATACGAGCTCGGCATTTTTGACCAGTTCGGTTCAGGCACAAAGGCTATTCTCACCAACGGTGAAACAGTAATTGCCGAATACACAATCCTCATCTACGGCGATATTGACGGCGACGGCTGGTATGATGCTAATGATGCCTTCCTTGCGAACCTCATCTCATCAGGTATGCTTTCAAAAGACGATCTTCCTGATTATATGCGTCTTGCTGCTGACTGTAACTTCGACGGTGCAATCGACGAATTGGATGTTGATTTGTTGATGGGTGCAGGTCTGAAAAAGAACGATATTCCGCAGGAAAATGATTTTGCTAAACTCTCGTTGATGTCAGCATATGTCGACTATGCCGCACTCATCGACCAGTCTGCAGGATTAAGCGTACAGCCTGATGATACACAGGACGATACAACAACAGAAACGACACCCGATGCAGGTGATGACACAACCGTTGAAACACCGGCTACTGAAGATTTCGCTTTTGGCATTTTTATTGTCAATATTTTCAACATCATCCGAAAGATTCTTTCTTTCATTTTCTCCACAATACTTGCTTAAAAAAAGCAGAGCTCTGATTAATTTCAGAGCTCTGCTTTTTTTATCAGAATGCAATAAATTGCAGGGGATAGGGTGAAAAGAAAAATCACTACGTCTTTGTATCAAAGTCGTAGTGATTAGTTGGCTGGGACGGCTGGATTCGAACCAGCGAATGACAGAGTCAAAGTCTGTTGTCTTACCGCTTGACGACGCCCCAATATTCGTTTTTTATTCAAAAAATGCACAAAGCCGATACGACTTTGTGCGCTTTTTGTTTTTATGGGGTGGACAATGGGAGTCGAACCCACGACCTCCAGGGCCACAACCTGGCACTCTAACCAACTGAGCTATGTCCACCATAAATGGCGCGCTGGAAGGGACTCGAACCCCTGGCCTACTGCTTAGAAGGCAGTTGCTCTATCCAGCTGAGCTACCAGCGCACAATGGAGCGGGTGATGGGAATCGAACCCACGCGACCAGCTTGGAAGGCTGGAATTCTACCATTGAACTACACCCGCGTGATTGACAACCTTATACCCACAAAATTGACAACGGGAATATATTATCAAATTAAGTTAAGATTGTCAATACAATTTTTAATTTTTTTGCTTATTTTTAGTTTTCGTAGTCAACTACACATCTGTCGGTGATTACAGAGTGCACAAACTCTTTGACTTTAAGGTGTTCAGGGTGCACCTGATAGCCCTCGAGAGCCTCTTTGCTTTCGAATTTACTGTACAGTGCGAGGTCATATCCTTTGGGATTGAAGTTGAAGCCGACCTCTGCTGAAATAAGGCCGTCAACCTTGCCGACAAGAGCAGTGAGAATCTCTCTCATATGCTCCATATTTGCCTGCTTTTTTTCGTCGTCTCTTACTTTCCAGAATACGATATGTGTAACCATTGCTGAATATTCCTTTCGGCTTGATTATGCTTCGGTTTTAGCGGCAAACTCGGCTTCTTCCTTTTTGCCGATGTTGTAGATAAACTTCATAGCAAGGAAGGCGATGAGTGAACCGATTGCAAGTACGATAAAGTAAAGGTTCTTGACGTCTTCGCCGAAACCTTCGGGCTGAACAGCTGCCTCGCCCTCGACAAAGCCGATTGCACCGAGACCGAGTGCAACAACAGCCTGACCGATACCCTGAGCGAGCTTACGGAAGAATGAGTAGATTGCATACAGTGAGCCTTCTTCGCTCTTGCCTGTTTTTCTGTAGCTGACCTCGATACAGTCTGCAACGATTGCCCATACGGAAATCTGGAAGCCTGCGTTACCGAGGTTAAGACCCATAAGGCATACAATATAAAGAAGCATACCCTTTGAATCGGGTGTGATAGGTGCGAAAATTGCGGCTATGCCGGAGATTGCACCGATAAGCATTGTTGTTACGATAACGTTCTTTTTACCGAATTTCTTTGTGAATTTGCCGATGAATACCATAAATATAATCATCGGTGCATAGCTGCCTACCATAGCGATACTGATTTTGTCTGTATCGTGGAAGAAATACTGGAAAACCATATTGTTGAGTGCCATTGTGGAGTTGAAAAGAGCAACGGATGCAACCGATGCAACTGTTGCACCGACCATAGCACGGTTTGTGAAGAATGATTTTGTTGAAGATATCATTGCCTTGAAGCCGACAGCGTTGTCGCTTGAAGCGTGGCTTACACGCTCTGTAACAAGCTTTGTTGTGCCCCAGAGTACAAACATTGCAACGATTGAAAGGACAATTGCTACGGGGAGAAGTGTTTCGCCTTTGAGAATCTGGATTTCTTCACCTGCAGCGTTTGTTGTATTGTTGTATACAATACCGGGAAGAACAATCATAATTACTATTGCGGGAAGTGCGGCACCGATGCTGCGGAATGTTGAAAGTGAAACCTTCTGCTGCGGGTCATCGGTGATAACTGAATGGAGTGAGCCGTAGGGTACGTTTACCATTGTGTAAGCGATTGACCACAGGCAGTATGAGCCGAGACACCATGCGTATTTGCCCCACTGTGAGAAAGCCTGAACGGGTGCAAAAATCATAACGTTGAATACAACGAGTGTTACCGCACCAAGCAGAATCCAGGGCATATACTTACTCTTTTTACCAATTCTTTTGGTATCAACAAGGTTACCGATAACAATATCGTTGATTGCGTCAAATATCTTTGACAGGATGATAATGATTGCATAAGCTTCTTCAGATACGCCGATATACTGCATATAGAAAAGCTGCATGAATGTTGCTACGAGCTGGAATGAGAATCCGCAGCCCATGTCACCCATAGCGTAGCCGAGTTTGTCTCGCCAGCCAAAGGGACGAAGGTTGTTGTTGGTACTCATCTTCTTTACCTCCCGTGTATTATAGTTTGCATAAGCATAATCTGTAATACATCATTTTCAATAATTATAGCTTAATTCTATGAAAAACGCAATAGGTGTAAATATGTATATATTTACTTCTCGGAAAAATAATCTATATTTTGGATAAAATAACAGAAAAGTAGTGACATTTCACAAAAAGCGTGATATAATTCTGTAAGTTTATACTATTTTTTATTCTGTTTTGGTTAGGAGAGTAGCCTTTTGTTTGAGCAGACGGTAAATATTGACAGAATGGAGCATGCCGTAAGTCTTTTCGGCAGCTTTGATGAGAATATAAGAAAGATTGAGCATGAGTACGGTGTTGCCGTTGTCAGCCGCGGCTCTGAGCTTAAAGTTACGGGTGAGGCAGACGGTGTATCAAAGGCTGTGCGTGCCATCAACGGTCTGCTTACTTTAATCAATAAAGGTGAAGCACTGACTGAGCAGAACGTGCGTTACGTTATGACTCTTGTAGGCGAGGGCAACGAAACCCAGATTTCAACAATGGGTAACGACTGTGTTTGCATTACCGCCAAGGGCAGACCTGTCAAGCCCAAGACTCTTGGTCAGAAAAACTATATTGAATCAATACGCAACAATACAATTGTTTTTGGTGTAGGCCCTGCAGGTACGGGTAAGACTTATCTTGCCGTTGCCATGGCTGTCAATGCTTTCCGTGCCAAAGAGGTCAACCGTATTATTCTTACAAGACCTGCCGTTGAAGCAGGTGAGAAGCTCGGCTTCCTTCCCGGTGACCTTCAGCAGAAGGTTGACCCTTATCTTCGTCCTCTTTACGATGCTCTTTTCGATATGCTCGGTGCAGAGAATTTTCAGAAATATCAGGAGAGGGGAAGCATAGAGGTTGCACCGCTTGCCTATATGCGAGGCCGTACGCTTGACGACAGCTTCGTAATTCTTGACGAGGCTCAGAATACAACTCCCGAACAGATGAAAATGTTCCTTACACGTCTCGGCTTCAACTCAAAAATGGTTATAACCGGTGACGTTACACAGATTGACCTTCCGGACGGTAAGCGTTCGGGTCTTGTAGAGGTTATCAGAATTCTCAAGGGTGTTGACGATATTGAAACTGTAGCGTTCAACGATAAGGATGTTGTCCGTCACAGACTTGTTCAGGATATTGTCAAAGCCTATGCGAAATATGAAGAACGAAAGAAGAAATAAAAAGAGAGGGGTAAAAGAGAAGTGAAAAATAAAGTTATTATTACCGATGAACAGACAAAAGTAAAAATTCCTACGGGTTTAAGACTGCTTGTAAGACGAAGCTGTACAGCTGTACTTGTAAGTGAAAATTTTGAAGGCTCGGCAGAGGTCAGCGTAACTTTTGTTGACGATGAGCGTATACAGGAGCTTAATAAGGAATTCCGCAATATTGATTCATCTACCGACGTACTTTCTTTCCCGCTCGGTGAAAACGGTGTTTACGATGAAAACCCCGAGACCGGTGTGAAAATGCTCGGTGACATAGTAATTTCAATGGAGCATGCCGTTGCTCAGGCAAAGCTCTACGAACATAGTCTTCAGCGTGAGGTTGCTTTCCTTACAGTACATTCAATGCTTCACCTGCTTGGTTACGATCACGTCAACGGCGGTCTCGAGCGTGTCCGTATGCGTGAAAAAGAGGAAGAGGTACTTGTAAAGCTTGGTCTTCACCGTACAAGCAGCTATTATCTCGGCGAGGACGAAGAGGACTGATTTATGCTTTCGTTTCTTAAAAGCTTTGTCTACGCATTCAGGGGTGTAGCTTTCGGTATACTGAATGAGCGTAATATGCGCGTTCATTTTACCTGCCTTGCCTATATGGTGTTCTTCCTGCTGCGTTACGACTTTTTTACCGTAAGCCGTACTCAGGCGGCAATACTCGCTCTTGCGGCGGCACTCGTTATCGCTGCAGAGTATATCAATACAGCTGTTGAGCGTGCTGTTGATACTGCTTCCAAAGGTGAAATAAGCGACTCGGCACGTATTGCAAAGGATACTGCCGCAGGTGCGGTGCTTATAACGGCTTTGTTTGCAGTTGCAGTAGGCTTTATAATTCTGTATCAGCCCGATGCATTCAGAGCTATGTTTGCTTATTATGCGGCAAATCCGCTGAGTTTAGTGCTTTTTGTGCTCAGCTTTATTGCGGCTGTGCTGTTTATGTTTGTAAATCCCAAAACTTATCTCAGAAAATTCAGGAGAAAATAAATATATGAATGAGCAGAAAACTGCGTTTATAGCTATTGTCGGCTGCCCCAACGTCGGCAAATCTTCAATTCTCAATAAGCTTCTCGGTGAAAAAATTGCCATTGTTTCCGATAAGCCTCAGACTACACGTACCCGTATTATGGGTGTGCTTACTGTTGACGAAACACAGCTTGTTTTCACCGATACACCGGGCTTTCATAAGCCTAAGACAAAGCTTGGCGAAAAAATGATAAAAGCTGTCGACGAAACAATTTCGGGTGTAGATGCCTGCCTTTTTGTTGTCGAGCCGATGGGTGAGCTTCGTCCTACAGAGGAGGAGCTTCTCAAGAAGTTTGCTCAGCAGAAGGCAAGGGTAGTGCTTGCAATCAATAAGGTAGATACAGTGCCCGAAAAAGAGAACCTTATGAAGAGAATTCTCGAGTTTTCACAGCTCTATAATTTCGAGGCAATCGTGCCCGTTTCAGCTGTTAAGGGCGATAATATGGAGCCTCTGCTTGAAGAGCTTATGAAGCTTGCTGAGGAAGGATATCATTTCTTCCCCGAAGATACTCTTACCGACCAGCCCGAGCGAGTGCTCGCTGCAGAGATGATACGTGAGAAGCTTCTGCGTAACCTCGATAAAGAAATTCCTCACGGTACTGCTGTAAGTATCGAGCGTATGCGTGAGCGTGATGATGCCGATATTCTTGATATAGAGGCAATTATCTACTGCGAAAAAGAAAGCCACAAGGGTATCATTATCGGTAAGCAGGGTGCTATGCTCAAGCGTATCTCAACACGTGCCCGTGAAGATATGGAGAGGTTTTTTGACTGCAAGGTCAACCTCAAATGTTGGGTAAAGGTCAAGGAAGACTGGCGTAACAGAGAGGGTCTTATTCACAATTTCGGACTTGACTGATATTAATTTCCAAGTAATAAAAATTCAGCTTCTTCATACTTTATAAACAGAAAGGATGAATGAGCAATGGATAAAAACGAAGCTTGGGAAAAATTCACTAAAAGCGGCAAAATCAAGGATTATTTGAAGTACAGGGAGATAGCCAATGAGGCTCAACACAGACGGACTGATAATACGCGAGATACAGACGGGTGAGGCGGACAGATTAGTTACTGTCCTTACCCGTGATATGGGTGTTATCAAGGCGTTTGTAAGGGGAGCGAGGAGCATTAAAAGCCGCTCGCTCTCTGCGACACAGCTTCTGGGTTACTCCCGTCTTTCTATCTATATGAGCCGTGACGTCTACACAATAGACGAAGCGGAACCTATTGAGGTCTTTTTCGGTATCCGCGGTGACTTTGCACGCACCTCGCTTGCAATGTATTTCTGCGAGCTTGTGTGTGAACTTGCACCCGAGGGTACAGATTCACAAGAGTTGTTATCTCTTATTCTTAATACACTCTATAAGCTGTCAAATAACAAACTGCTTGTTCATCAGCTCAAGTCAATTTTTGAGTTCCGTATTCTCAGCCTTACGGGTTATATGCCCGACCTCATAGGCTGTGCTGTCTGCTCAAAGTATTCCGATGATACTATGTTTTTTGATATCGAGCATTCTCAGCTTTACTGTGAGGAGCACCGACCGAACCACCATACAGTACCTGTTACGGCAGGTGTTGTTGCGGCAATGCGGCATATCTGCCTGTCTGACCCCGAGAAAATTTTCTCGTTTACTCTGTCAAATACAGGGCTTAAAAGCCTTGCCGATATATCCGAAACCTATCTGCTTGCCCGAACACAGCGCAGGTACAAATCACTTGAATTCTATAAATCATTTACATAAAGGAATTTTTGAAATATGACCAATAAAGAGAGAAAAAGATATATAGTCAACCGTTGCTATTCAGCTCATTACGCTAAGTTACCCGAGGCATTCAAGCAGATAAATATTCTGCGTTATCCGGGTCTGTGGCTGAGTATTCTTGCAAACAGCGAACTTTATAATATCCAGAATCTCACTCCCGAGTGTACCGACGTTGTGCTCACAACTAAAACTGCGGGTGGAAGCTACGAGGCAAACTACGAAAACCTTGAGTATACGCTTCACGTTTTTTATGAGCTTAACTACAATATTGCAAAAATGCGTTTTATCGGCGATGATCCTTTTGCTTACTCCAGGCTGATTGATATTATAAAGGTTATTCTTCGTGAAATGCCGAAAATCAAGCTTATCGAAGTTGTAAGCTCAGGCAATATCGTACCTGATGAAGACATTATCAATATTCTCCGCAACCCCGGTATGACAGCTGTTATTTACAGCGACGGTGAAAAGGTTGACGAAATAAAGGCTCTGTTTGAAGAAAAGGAAGTCAACTACGAAATCAGAGACAGAGAAAGCTTCTGCAAATACTGTAAGACTACTCATACTCTTTTTGTTGAAGGTAAAATTTTCCGTTGCCCGATATCTGCCGAAAAGTATTCAAACGGCGGCGAGGTAGAGGAAAAATCATACGTCGATATTGTTGCACGCAAGTTGCAGATAAGAGACCTTCGACTTGCTATGTTTGACATCACAAACGACCCGCCACCCGAAAACTGCAAGGATTGTCCCAAAGCGGAATAATAAAAAAGAAAGCCATCCCTGTTTTAGGGATGGCTTTTGTGTTACATATTAACAGTGTTAATCGGTTTACCTGCAAGGAATGCGGTTATATTCTGCTCAAGTATGCTTATAAGTCTCTGCCTTGTCTCAAATGCCGCCCAGGCAATGTGCGGTGTTATGAGGCAGTTTTCACAGCTGAGCAGGGGATTATCTGCTGACGGCGGCTCTGTGGAAAGCACGTCAACACCTGCGCCTGCAAGCCTGCCGCTCTTAAGTGCATCTGCTACGTCTGCTTCGTTGAGCACAGGGCCTCGTGAAGTGTTTATGAGATATGCATTGCTCTTCATTTTGCTGATGAATTCAGCATTTACCATACCCGTTGTTGCAGGTGTGAGCGGACAGTGAAGAGTAACGATATCGGCTTTGCCGAGAAGCTCGTCAAGCGAAACAAAGCTGACGTCTGTAACATCCTTGTATTTGTCGGGGTTGGCTGTGTGAGCAACCACATTCATACCGAATGCACTGCCGATTTTTGCGACCGCTCTGCCGATACTGCCAAAGCCTATGATACCGAGCGTCTTACCTCCAAGCTCCTGCAAGGGGCTTCTCCAGAAGCAGAAATCCTTGCACTCACTCCATTTGCCTTTTTTAACCTCAGCGTTGTGAATTGCTACCTTGTTGCAAAGCTCGAGAATGAATGCAAAGGTGAGCTGTGCAACGGCACCTGTGCTGTATGCGGGTATGTTTGATACGGGTATACCTCTTGATGCAGCATACTCGTAGTCAATTATGTTGTAACCTGTGCTGAGCAGTGCGATGAATTTACAGTCGGGAAGCTGCCCGAGAATTTCTTTGCTGATGGGGGTTTTGTTTGTGATTATTATGTCGTAGCCCTTACAGCGTTCTGCGGTTTCTTCAAAAGGAGTTCTGTCATAAACCGTAAGATCGCATATTTCTTTGAGCCAATCCCAGCTTAAATCACCCGGATTTGTTGTGTAACCATCTAAAATAACTGCTTTCATAAAAAAATCACTCCGTTTTAGTTGACCTGATGACAATTTTTATATATAATTATACATATATTTTTTTAAAATGCAATAACTGCGCAAAGAAAGGCGGTGAGAATCGGTTTGAGTAAAAAAGAGGTAAAACGAAGCTCAGCTCTTTCGTTTACCGGTGTACTGCTGCTGATTCTTGCGGCTGTGCTTATAGGTGTATATTTTGTTATTACCGATGAA
This sequence comes from Acutalibacteraceae bacterium, assembly GCA_045651645.1. Lineage (GTDB taxonomy): Bacteria > Bacillota > Clostridia > Oscillospirales > Acutalibacteraceae > UBA8612. The sequence continues at coordinate 169,240 of JAZRSU010000033.1, read as the reverse complement.
AATATCCAGCGTTGGTATGCTATGTACGAAAAGCTGTTGTATGATATGGATATGGCTATCCTCTCAATCGGTGATAACGGTATAATCGTTTTTGTTATTTTTGCTCTTTACGTTATCCGTTGCTTTGTTCCGATTATTACCGTGCCTGCTTTGTGTGTGCTTTCAGGTATGGTTTTTCCGACTACTGAAGCGATGCTTGTAAATATTATCGGCTGTGTTATTATGCTTACAGTCAGGTATAAATTCGGTGTACGTTTTGGCGGCGGTAAAGCATACAGCCTCCTTCGCAGGAATACCATAAGCAGAATGCTTGTTGAGCGGAAAGGCTCGGGAAATCCATGGGTTTTGTTTATTTTCCGTTTTATTCCGTGTTTCCCCATAAATTCCGTCAGCCAGATGTACGGAGCAATGGGCTACGATTTATGGAAATACCTCGTAATATCGGTTATAGGATTTATGCCGAAGCTGCTGTCATATACCTTCATCGGTGTTTACGTGTTCGATCCGCTGTCGCTCAAGTTCTTCCTTCCGTTTATTATTCTTTTTGCGGTTTCGGGCGTTTCAATACTTGTTCTCAATGCAATTCTCAATAAATTAGAAAAAAATAATTAGTTTAATTTTCTCGAAAGGGTGTAACATAATTATGTTCAGCTATGACGTTGTAAAAAAAGGTCTTGAAGGTGTAGAGTTTGACTCTGCCTTTACTTCTCTCTACGGTGCAGGTGCCGAGGCACAGAAGTCGCGTTATCTTCGTGTGCTCAACTCTTTTGCCGATCTTTTCGGTGAGCAGAACGAAATCGGCTTCTTTTCTGCTCCCGGCAGAAGCGAGGTAGGCGGTAACCATACCGACCACAACCACGGTAAGGTGCTTGCCGCTGCAATCAACCTCGATGCTATTGCCGCAGTTGCCAAAAACGGCAAGGATGTAATCCGTCTCAAGTCCGAGGGCTATGATATGGATATGGTCGATATCACCGACCTTGAGCCCAAAACTTCCGAATACTCAAAGTCAAAGGGTCTTATCAGAGGTGTCTGTGCAGGCTTTGTTGCAAGAGGCTATGAAATCGGCGGTTTTGATGCCGCAACAGCAAACGACGTTGTTTCAGGCTCAGGTCTTTCTTCATCTGCTTCTTTTGAGGTGCTTGTCGGTACAATCCTCAACCACCTTTATAACGACGGTAAGGTTTCTCCCGTTGAGATTGCTCAGATTGCACAGTATGCCGAAAACGAGTTCTTCGGTAAGCCCTGCGGTCTGCTTGATCAGATGACCTGCTCGGTAGGCGGTTTTGTGTTTATGGATTTCAACGATCCTTCACAGCCGATAATCAAACCCGTCAAGTTCGAGTTTGAGTCCTGCGCTCACGCTCTTTGCATTGTCAATACAGGCGGCAGCCACTCTGACCTTACCGATGAATACGCTGCAGTCAAGAATGAGATGATTTCTGTAGCTCAGCGTCTCGGTCACAGCTATCTCCGTGATGCTGATGAGGCTCAGTTCCTCAATTCAATTGACCTTATCAGAGGTGTTGTAGGCGACAGAGCGATTCTTCGTGCAAAGCACTTCTTTGCTGAGAATGCAAGAGTTGACAAGGAAGTATACGCACTTGAAAACAAAGAGTTCGGCGAATTCAAAAAGCTCGTTGTCAAGAGCGGTCAGTCATCCTATATGTACAACCAGAATGTATTTTCTGTCAAAGACCCGATTTCACAGCCTGTTTCACTCGGCCTCTGCCTTTGTGAAGAGCTTCTTGACGGCAAGGGTGCATGGCGTGTGCACGGCGGCGGCTTTGCAGGTACAATCCAGGCTTTTGTTCCGATGGATATGCTGGCTGATTTCAAGCGCCGTATGGAGCTTGTATTTGGCGAGGGTAACTGCTTCGTTCTCTCAATCAGACCTGTCGGCGGCGTAAACGTAATATAAATTCAAACAGGGCGGTTGACCGCCCTTTTGGTTTTTGTTTGAGGTGAATAAAATTGGAAATGTTTGATATGCTCTGTGCTCTCTGCCACGCAAACGGCACGCCGGGTAACGAAACCGATGCAGTTTCGGTTGCGGCAGAGATGCTCGGCAGATATATGCCTGTCCATATCGATGCTGTGGGCAATCTTATAGGTGATACAGGTGTCGAAGGCAGTAAGATTCTGCTTGATGCTCATATCGACCGTATAGGCTTTGCGGTTACTGCTATTGACGAAAAAGGCTTCCTTAAGGTTGCTCGTGTAGGCGGTATTGACCCTATCGTTCTTTCCTGTGCAGAGGTAACCGTAAATGGTAAGCAGAAGGTTTACGGTGTCGTTACATCTACTCCTCCGCACCTTGCCGATAAAGGTGAGAAGAAAGCACGCAAAATCGACGAAATAGCAATAGATATCGGTATGAGTAAGGCTGATGCCGAAAAAATAATTTCTGTCGGCGACAGAATTACAATGAACGGTGACCTTAAAATGATGCTCGGCAAGCGTGTCTGCGGTGCCGCTCTTGATGACCGCTGCGGTGTAGCTTCAATTCTTCGTTGTCTTGAAATTCTCGGTGATAAAGTTGCTTCTCTGCCAATCAGAGTAATGTTCTCCGCTTGTGAAGAAACAGGTGCCGCAGGTGCTGTTGCAGGCGGTTTCAATGCCGAAGCTGACGAAGCAATTGCTGTTGACGTAAGCTTTGCAAAAGCTCCCGGTACAGACAGCAGCATTAAAGCAGAACTCGGTAAGGGTACGCTTATCGGCTACGCTCCGTCGCTTAATTTTGAAATGTCACGTAAGCTTGAAGAAATAGCAAAGCGTGATGATATAAAGTATCAGGTTGAGGTAATGGGCTCGGGTACTGGTACCAATGCAGACGATATTGCCAAGTCACGAGGCGGCAAAAAAACTGCTCTGCTTTCAATTCCTCAGCGTAATATGCATACAGCTGTCGAAATAATCGACCTTGACGATATTGAAAGCACCGCACAGCTTATGGCGGCATATATTCTCAGCAAGGAGGGTGAGTCAGATGCTTGAAATGATTAAAGAACTCAGCCTTATCGGCGGCCCCTCAGGCAGAGAAGAAAACGTAAGAGATTTTATTATCTCAAAGTTGCCTTCATCAGCCGAATACTCTGTTGATGCTATGGGTAATCTTCTTGTGTTTGCAAAGGGCAAAAAAACTGCAAAGAACAAGGTTATGCTTGCTGCTCATATGGATGAGGTCGGTATGATTGTCACTTATATTACCGATGACGGTCTTATTAAATTCAGCAACGTCGGCGGTATCGAAACTGCGGCTCTGCTCGGTAAGCGTGTCAGGGTAGGCGAGAGTGAAATCAGCGGTGTAATCGGTGTTGTGCCGATTCACCTCAGACGCGGTGACGATGAGCTCAAAATGCCCGAAAGAGATTCACTCTGTATCGACGTCGGTGCAGGTAAAAAAGAGGAACTTGACGGTCTTGTTTCGCTTGGCGACAAAGTTGTTTTTGACAGCGACTGTGTCGAATTCGGCTCACTCCTTAAGGGCAAAGCACTTGATGACAGAGCAGGCTGTGCGGTTATGCTCAATATGATAATCAGCGGTGTCGAGTACGATACCTGGTTTGCCTTCACTGTGCAGGAGGAGGTCGGTTGCCGCGGTGCTTTTGCGGCTGCATACAATATCAATCCCGACTATGCTGTTGTTATAGAAACAACCACAGCCGCAGATATTTCGGGTGTCAGCGGTGAAAAGCAGGTCTGTAAGCTTGGTGACGGTGCTGTAATTCCGTTTATGGACGGTGCGAGCGTTTACAACCTTGACCTTTATAAGCTTGCAAACAGACTTTCAGCTGAAAAAGGCTTTAAAATGCAGACAAAAACGGTTGTTGCAGGCGGTAACGATGCAAGAGCAATCTCAAACAGCACAGGCGGTGTAAAAACTCTCACCGTTTCTTTTGCTACAAGGTATCTTCACTCTGCTTCCTGTGTTATCAACAAGAATGATATAAACGAAATGAGCCTTGCTGTAAAATATATTTCAGAGGAATTTGCAAATGCTTAAACTTATAGAAAACAAAGAAGAGGCGGAGCTTCTCAGGGAATTCTGCACCGACAGCTTCGGTATAAACATTGTGTCGATGCTTGATGCATATCCTCCCGAAGAGGATATCTGCCGCTATTGGATACAGATTACGGGTGATTACCTTACCGCGGCTGTCTGCAATTATAACGGTGAGGTTGTCATCAGCACTACTCTCAAGGCTGATTTTGAAGAGCTCCGAGAGTTTCTTGAGGCTTCGGGTTACAGCGATATTCTTTGCCAGGCAAGGGACGTTGTAAGCCTCGAAATGTTTGCCTGCGGTTGCGGTCAGGTGCTCCGTAAAGAGAGTGCCGATGCAGTTGAGTTTGATTTTGAGCGTCCCGAAACTACAGCCGACTACGAGGCTGTATATAACTTACTCGGTATCAAGGGTGAATTTGCCGATTGGTTTGCGGATATCAGCCGCAGAATCAATAAAGGCACTGCGGATATGAGAATTATCCGCCGGGACGGTAAGATTGTTTCCACCGCTTCCCTCCTTCATATAGCGGGCGACAAGGCGGTGCTCGGTGCAGTTGCAACCGATAAGGAATACCGCGGTCAGGGTCTGGCTTCAGCTCTTGTCAATTCATTCGGCGGTTATACAATCTATCTTCGCTGTCTGCCTGCGCTCAACGCTTTTTATGAGCGTATCGGTTATAAATGCGTTGACGTATGGGCAGAAATAAAGAACAGATAAAGGAATACTTATGAACAGCTTTTTTAAATACGATGATGTAATTGCAAAGGCAGGCGAAAAGGCTCTTGAAGCCGCTTCCGCTTCTTTTGCAAGAATTGATGAAATACGTGCTTACAATCAGGAGAAAGTGCTCTCAGCTTTTATCAAAAACAGCGTAAATGAGAGCCATTTTACTGAGTCTACGGGTTACGGCTACGGCGACAGAGGTCGTGACGTGCTCGACAGTGTGCTTGCTGACTGTGTCGGTGCTGAGGATTCACTTATCCGTCACAGCCTGACTTGCGGCACACATACTCTCGGCGTTGCTCTTTTCGGTATGCTCCGTCCGGGCGACACAATGCTCTGCGTAACGGGCACACCATACGATACAATCCACTCCGTTATCGGTATCAAAGGTAACGGTATGGGCTCACTCAAGGATTTCGGCGTTACATATAAACAGGTCGATTTGCTTGAAGACGGCACCGTTGACTATGAGGGTATCGAAAAAGCACTTGATGAAAAAATTGCAATGGTATATATCCAGCGTTCAAGAGGCTATTCGCTTCGTCCGAGCCTTGGTGTTGAGGATATTGAAAAAATATCAAAAATCGTCCGCAATAAGAGCGATGCCGTAATTATGGTTGATAACTGCTACGGTGAGTTTGTAGAGCGTACAGAGCCGGTTTCTCACGGCGCAGACATTATTGCAGGCTCTCTTATCAAAAATCCCGGGGGCGGTATTGCAAAGTGCGGCGGTTATATTGCAGGCCGTGCAGACCTTGTTGAGAAATGTGCTTACCGTATGACTACACCCGGTCTCGGTCGTGAAGTAGGTCCTTCTCTCGGTCAGACGAGAGGACTGTTTATGGGCCTTTTCAATGCACCTCATATTGTTGGTGAAGCTCTTAAAACAGCGGTATTTGCCGCAAGTCTTTTTGAACAGCTCGGCTATGAAACAACACCTCACAGCAGTGAAAAGCGTGTTGATATAATCCAGGCTCTCAAACTCTGCAACAGCGAAACACTTGTCGCTTTCTGTCAGGGTATGCAGAAGGGTGCACCGATTGACTCCAACGTATGTCCCGAGCCGTGGGATATGCCCGGTTACGACAGCCAGGTTATTATGTCCGCAGGTGCGTTTACGGGCGGCTCTTCTATCGAGCTTTCTTCCGATGCTCCGCTTCGTGAGCCGTTTGCCGTATGGATGCAAGGCTCGCTCAATTTTGACAGCGGTAAGGTCGGCGTAATGCTTGCCGCACAGGAGATTTATAAGAGAGGTCTGCTTAAATGAGCACTTACAGATACGACGGTATAACTCCCGAAACGCTGATGCTGCTTAGCGAAAACCGCTTTCGCAACAGCAGAGATTTTTATGAAGAAAACAAGAAAAAGCTGAAGGACGGCATAACTATTCCTCTTCAGCAGATTATTTGTGCACTGTCTGATACAATAATTGAAATTGATGAGGATATTCCGATAATTCCTCAGAAAATGGTGTCAAGAATCAGACGCGATACCCGTTACACCAAGGATAAGCACCTCTACCGCGAGAATCTCTGGGCTATGTTTACCCGTGATAAGCACGGCTTGCCGCATTTCCCTTGTATGTGGTTTGAGGTTGCGCAGAATGGTTATTCGGGCGGTGTCGGCACATATTACGCACCTCCCCGTATGATGGAGCTTTTCCGTCAGGAGATTATATCCCGTCCCGATGATTTTTACGATGCTGTTATAGTTGCCGAGCGTGGCGGTGCGAAATTTTACGGTGAATTTTATAAGCGTGCAAAAGAAGGCTGTCCGATGCCGGTGCTCGAGCCGTACTATAATTGCAAGAGCCTTTGCTTTATGTTTGATTTTCCGAATCTCAATGAGCTTGGCAATGCAGATTTCATCGAAAAAGTCAGACCGATTTACGCTTCTTTCAAGCCGATGTACGATTTTCTGCTTGATGTTGCTGTTAAATATTCTGCAGAGCAGATGTAACCTAAAAGGGGATGAGTTTATGAGAATTTGTATGGCTGCGCCCTATGACATAAAGAACGCACGTTCTTGGTCGGGCACACCGCTTAGTTTATATTCTGAGTTGAATTCATATGATGATAACGATATAACTACTCTTAATATTTCACAGTACCATAACGCATTTAATATTAGGTTAAACGCTTTGAAGCATTGTGACTTGAAAGAAAGTTTTAAATCCCGTTCTTTGGTTTCTAAACTCGGTCCATCTGCTATGAATCCGCTTAATTCTAAACTTCTTTTTGAACATTGCAACAAGAAGGATTTCGATGTTTTGTTGGAATTCGGAGGCTTCCAACCCAAAGATTCATTACCTCCTTATTATGTTTATACAGATTCGTCACACGATTTGAAGTTGGATTATTTTAATCAATATGGTTATATGCCTTTTGGTTCAGAGAATGATTCACTTGAAAGCGTTAAAAGGGCAGCGGATTCAGTCAGAAAAATATTTCAGAATGCACAAGGTGTTTTCTGTATGAGTCAGTGGCTTGCGGATTCTATGGTGAATACAACAGGTGTATCGCCAGATAAAGTACATACTGTGTATGCAGGCGCAAATTGGCATGGAGTTCAGCTTTCCAAAACCCAACACAGTAAAGATATTGACAACAAAACCGAAATACATTTACTGCTTGTAGGTGTTTTATATAAGCTCAAGGGTGTTGATCTGGCTGTTGATGCAGTTAATTTGCTGAATAAAGAATCGGACAAAACTTATTACCTGCATGTATGCGGTCTTAATGAATCTGATTTGCACACAGAATGTGATTATATAATTAACCACGGTTTTGTGGGCAAGCAAAATTTAACTGATATTTTACAGCAGTGCGATTTGTTTGTTCTGCCTTCCAGATTTGATTGCTTCGGAATTGCTTTCGTGGAAGCAATGACTTTCGGTTTGCCGTGCATAGGACGTAAAATTTGTGCAATGCCCGAAATCATTGACGAGGGTGTTAACGGTGAACTTATCACTTCCGATGACCCGAAAGAATTGGCTGAGCTTATTTCAAAAATCTGTTCTGACAGCTCGCTTTACGCATCTTATTCTGCAAGTGCTTTGGAAAAGTCAAAAAGATTTAACTGGGCAACTGTCGCAGGGGATATTGTGAATGTTATAACAAACAAATAGTTTTGTTTGACTTTATTGATGAAAAGTGCTAAAATTACTAATAAAAATAATCAAAGGGGTGGTTTTCTGTGAAAATCAAATCATTTACGAAAAAAACACTGAGTTTGGTGTTGGGTGCTGTTATGCTTTTTTCATTTGCATCAGTTGCTTTTGCATCAGGCACAGATGTGGACTACAAAATCCAAAATCCCTATGCAAACGTCAATTTTGACACTTACACAGCATACAAGGCTGACCTTCACAGCCATACAACTTTCAGTGACGGTAACGATTCTCTGCCCGAGCAGGTTGAAAGACACTATGAGCTTGGCTTTGATATCTATGCAAGAACCGATCACAGCACAACTTCTTACGGCTATATGGCACACGACTATGTTCCTGCCATGAAGGTTCTCGGTCTTATCAAGAACGGTCTTGTCGGCGGCGAAGTTCTTTCAGAAACAGGTACAGCCGCAAACGGCAATACATACACAGTTACTACTACCGATGCAGGTGACGAGCTTTATGCACAGGCAGGCGGTAAGGATATGCTTTCCGTTCCTTTCGGCAACGAGCAGAACGGTACTTCTTTCACAAACTCTCACGTAAACACATGGTTTGTTGACTACGGCAACGGCAGACTCGGCGGTACTGCAGAGTACGAGAGCGTAATTAAAGACGTTCACGAAAAGGGCGGTCTTTCCGTTATCAACCATCCCGGTGAATATACAAATGCACGTGACGAAGTTTACACAGCAGATGCTTACAATAAAGACGACGTCATGTACAACTACAAAATCAAGAAGTTTGAAACCCTTCTTCTCAAGTACGATTCCTGCCTTGGTATAGACATCAACAGTAAGGGCGACAGCAGAACACGTTTTGACAGAAAACTCTGGGATATTATGCTTGCTGACCTTATCCCGCAGGGCAGAAGCGTATTTGCTATTGCTACTTCCGATGCTCATAACCTCAACATTGTTGATTCAGGTTACACAATGCATTATATGGAGTCACTCACTTCCGAAAACCTTAAGAAGAATATGGAAGAGGGCGCATTCTTCGCAGCAAGTAAGTACGTTGGTAACTACGATGAGCTTGTAACTCTCCGTGATGAGCTCAAGGTAATCGGCTCTGCTGATGCTATGGCTCTTGCAACTCAGCTTGATGCTATCATCGCTCAGAGCGAGGCTGAAATGGCAGAGGGCGACAGCGGTCAGAAGTACGAAGCTCCCGAGGGTGCAGCAAGACCTCTCTTCACAAACGTAACTGTTGACGAAACAGAAGATACAATCGCTATGCAGGCTGATAACGCACTTGTTATTCACTGGATTGCAGACGGTAAGGTTATCCACGTTGGCGATACAATTGACCTTGACGATTACTCCGATGAAATCGGCAGCTACGTCCGTGCAGAAGCTTACGGTGCAGGCGGTGTCTGCTATTCACAGGCATTCGTGCTCGATTACGAAGGTGCTCCCGAAGCACAGGATATGGGCTTCTTCTTTGACTGGGGCGTAATCGCAAGCTTTATCTGCGACAACCTTGTTAAGTTCCTTCTCGGTATCCTTCCTCTCAATCTTATCGCTGAAATCTTTGGTTAATTGATAAAATAAATAAAAACCGCTCTGCTTGATTACTCAGGCAGAGCGGTTTTTTATAACTTGTTTTGTTTTTACTTGAGCGGCTCAAAGTCTGATGCAGGATGCTTGCACCACGGGCAGACAAAGTCAGGCGGTAATTCTTCACCCTCGTGTACGTAGCCGCAGATTTTGCATACGTAGCCTTTTTTCTTTTCGGGCTGGGGCTTTGGCTTGATATTAGCGAAGTAGTATTCGTATGTTACGCTTGTTTCGTCACTGAGTTTTACAGCTTCATTAACTTCGGCAATAAACATAAAGTGTGAGCCGCAGTCAATTTCCTGCTTTACTGTTGCGGCAATATATGCGTTACAGTTTTTGTTGAGATAGGGGAGACCGTTTTCGGTAAGAGTGTAGTCAGTAAATGATTCAAACTTGTCAACGTTTCTACCGCTCTGGAAGCCGAAACGCTCAAATACTGCAAAAGGCACGCTTGTTGTAAGAATGCTTACGCAGAATTCTTTGCTCTTGCTGATAAGCTCTGCTGTGTAGTTGGCTTTGTTTACACAGATACAAATTTGTTTCGGGTTGTCTGTTACCTGCATACAGGTGTTGATTATGCATCCGTTTGTTTTATCTGAAGTTTTAGTGGTGAGTACAAAAAGTCCGTATGAAAGCTTGAACATAGCTGTGTTGTCAATACCGGGCATTTGAATTACCTCCTTTTTTATTTTATTTTACCATATGATTTTTATTCTATCAATAAGTTTTATTATTTTTATAAAAATATATACAATCTATAGTGTTTTGTGTTATAATACCACTATATGGCTTGAAAGGTGGTGCGGTTATGCGTCTGCTTCTTGCGGATGATGAGAAAGAGCTTACCAATGCTATAGCGGCTATACTTAAACATAATAACTATACGGTCGATACCGTTTACGACGGCAGGTCTGCTCTCGACTGGGCACTTACCGGTAATTACGACGGTATCCTGCTCGACCTTATGATGCCTGAAATGAACGGTCTTGACGTGCTTTCTTCACTCAGATCAAGAGGTGTTGATACACCTGTTATAATTCTCAGTGCAAGGTCAGAGGTTGATGACAGAATTACAGGCCTCGATGCAGGTGCTGACGATTATCTGCCAAAGCCTTTTGCTATGGGTGAGCTTCTTGCACGTGTGCGTGCAATGACACGCCGTAAGGCAGATTTCAAGCCCAATACGCTTACTGTGGGCGACCTCAGCTTTAACCGTGAAACGTATGAGCTCAGCTGTGACGATAAGTCTATACGCCTTGCAGGTAAAGAGTATCAGATGCTTGAAATGCTAATGTCTGACCCCAACCGACTTGTTTCCGTTGAACAGTTTATGGAAAAAGTCTGGGGCTACGATTCTGATACCGAGAGCAGTGTTGTGTGGGTGTATATATCAAATCTGCGTAAAAAGCTTGCCTCTCTCGGCACGTATGTTGAGATTAAGGCAACCCGTAATGCAGGCTACTATCTTGATGATAGGAGCGACGTAAATGATTAAACAGCTCAAACGCCGCTTTGTTACCGCTATTATGGCAGCTACTCTGGGTTTGCTTGTCGTTGTGCTTGCTCTGGTAAATCTGCTTGTTTTTATCAATACTGATGCTAAAGCAAACGAAATGCTGACTGTTATTAAAGACAGCAAGGGTGTTATTAATTATATAGCGGATTCCGATATCAATATTCTGGACTTTTTTGATCCGATGGCCGGTGAAGACGGTACAGGTATCTATTCTCTGCGCTTTTTCTACGTGCGCTTTTCCGAAAACGGTGAGGTGCAGACGGTAAATACCGAACACCTCGAAACCATAAGCGTTGAAACCGCCAAGGAACTTGCTTACAAGGCAATGGAGAAAGACAAAGAGCTTGCCTATATAAACAGATCCTTTAAATATATTATCGACAAAGGCGAGGATAACAGCACTACCGTATACTTTTTAAACGTGACTAACGAGGTTGATTCCGTAATCTATATTTTAAATTATTCGTTTATTATAGGTCTGGCTGTTTACATTTTACTCTTTATAGTCATTGTTCTTATATCACCCGTGGCTGTGCGACCGATTGTAGAAAATACAGTGCGGCAGAAGCAGTTTATTACCGACGCCGGTCACGAGCTGAAAACACCGCTTGCTATTATTTCTGCCAATGCAGAAGTGCTTGAAATGATGAACGGTGAAAACGAATGGATAACGTCAATCAAGCACCAGACTGACCGCTTGTCCGAGCTTATCAAAAACCTGCTTGTTCTTTCAAAGGCTGAAGAAAAATCTCAGGTTGAATCATTTGCTGAGGTTTCAATAAGCGATATTGTTTCGGCAACCGTTGCTTCGTTTTCAACACTTGCTTATCGCAACGGTAAACGTCTTTTTGCCGAGGTACAGCCGACTCTTACAATCTGGGGCAAAGAGAAATCAATCGCCGATCTTACAAATATACTGCTTGATAATGCGGTTAAATATGCACCTCAGGGCTCAAAGGTTGAGCTTAATCTTTATAAAAAAGGCAGACAGGTAATCCTCGAAACATCAAACTATCTTGCAGACAGCACTGTTGTCGACACGGAAAGAATGTTTGACAGGTTTTACAGGTCTGAAAAATCCCGTTCACGTCAGACGGGCGGCTACGGTATAGGTCTTTCAATTGCGGGCGCTATTGTCAAGGCACACAAGGCAAATATATCGGCTGAAACAAATGACGGCAAAATAACATTTACAGTTGTATTCAAAACTGAAAACTGACAGGAGATAGTATTATGAACAAACTCTGGTACAAAAAGCAGGCAGGTCTCTGGAACGAAGCACTTCCTATCGGTAACGGCCATACAGGCGTTATGATTTACGGTGGCAGAAAGAACGAAACTCTCTGCTTTAACGACGTAACTCTCTGGTCTGGTTATCCGCAGGATCAGAATAATCCCAAGAGCCTTGAAAGACTTGCTAAGGTGCGTGAGCTTATTTTTGCCGGCAAGCAGGATGAAGCTCACGATATAGTCGAAAATGAGATGGACGGCGGCTATAGTGAGGCTTATATGCCTCTCGGCGACCTTAAAATAAAGTTCGGCACAAAGTGTACAAGAGGCTATCGTCGTGAGCTTGATATTGACAATGCAGTACATACAGTATCGATGAACGGTGAAATCCGTACAGCTTTCGCTTCAAATCCTGATGACGTCGTTGTATATAAAGTAAAGTCTGAAAAGGCTACAGACGCTGTTTTTGAGGTGAAATCAAAGCTCAAGGCAGCTAAGTTTGTAAAAGACGGTGTTCTCTGCCTTGCAGGTAATGCACCCGATGTTGCTATGCCCAGCTACCTCGGCAAAATTCCCAATGCTGTTATGTACGATCAGGGTAAGGCTATGGCTTTCTGCCTTGCTGTCAAGATTGTTACCGATGGTAAGGTAACTGACGACGGCAAGAAAATTACCGTTAAAAAGGCAAAGTATATAACTGTTTACGCTACAACCAAAACAGGCTTCCTTGGCTACGATAAGATGCCCGAGACTGACAGAGAAAAGGTTGTTGCTCAGTGTATTGCTGCACTTAACGCTACAAATACCGATTATGACGAGCTTCTCAGCCGCCATATCGCAGATTATAAGTCAATTTTTGAAAGACAGACTTTCTCAATCGGCGGCAGCAGCGAAATCAGTACTGTTGAGCTTCTTAAAACAGCCAAGAAGGGTGCTCCCGACCCGAAGCTTGTTGAGCTTTTCTACAATTTCGGCAAGTATCTTATGATTGCAGGCAGCCGTAAAGGCGGTCAGCCGCTCAACCTCCAGGGTATCTGGAATGCAAGGGTACGTCCGCCGTGGAGCAGTAACTATACCGTCAATATCAACACTGAAATGAACTACTGGCCTGCAACCTCAAGCAATATGGCAGAGTGTGCAGAGCCGCTTGTAAATATGGTTTACGAGCTTATGCAGCAGGGTAGGGAGACCGCAAAGGTCAACTACGGCTGTAAGGGTGCCTGCTGTAACCATAACTCTGACCTCTGGCGTAAAACCTCACCCGTACAGGGCGGCCCCTGCTTTATGTATGCGCCTCTCTGCGGTGCATGGCTTGTAAATGAGGTCTATACCCACTATAAAAACGGCGGTCTTGAGGAGTATAAGGATAAGATTTTCTACTCTGTTAAAGCATCTGCCGAGTTTATCAACGATTACCTTGTTGAGCATAACGGAGAGTATGTAATTGCTCCCTCAACATCACCCGAAAACGAGTATAAATTCAACGGCAAGGCTATTGCTGTCGACTATGCCTGTGCGTTTGATATGGCTGTTGCAAAGGCAGGTATGCTTGCATATCTCGACTTTGAGTCTGAGGGTGAGCTTGCAGAGCAGATTAAAGAGAAGCTTGCAAAGCTCCGTCCCAACAAGCGTGACAGTTATGGCATTATGGAGTGGTCTGAGGAGCGTGAGCTTCACGAGCCCGGTCATAGACATTTCTCACCGCTCTACGGTCTCTATCCCTCAAATACAATCAAGTATTATGAGAACGAAACAGAGCGTGAGTGGGTGCGTGAGCTTTACCACTTCCGCAAGAAGAATTGGGAGCGTTATATAGGTTGGTCTGCTGCGTGGGCAATCTGCCTTGCAGGTACTCTTCACGAGCCGGATACAGCTCAGGAGATTATCGCAAATATGCTCACTTACTCCGTATTCTCCAACCTTTTCGATACTCATCCGCCTTATCTCTTCCAGATTGACGGTAATTTTGGCTTTGTAGCAGGTGTCAATTCACTTCTCCTTTATAGCGAAAACGGCAAGGCAGAGCTTCTTCCCGCTCTTCCGTCAGCTTGGAAAAACGGCGAGATTACAAACCTCGTCACAGGCGGCGTACAGCTTTCCTTCAAGTGGGAAAACGGCAAGGTCGTATCAGTTTCAGCCGATAAGCCCATCACTGTTATGAATATCAACCTCGCAGAAAACTGCAATATCGGTGCAAACGTAACGGTAGAATAATTCAATAAATAACACAACAGGCTTCTGCATTAGCGGAAGCCTGTAAATTTTATTTTTTGAGTTTACTGTGAGAGTTTTCGCTTTCTTATCCGTCAAACAGATGAAAAAGCTTTTTCAAAAAAAGGAGGGTGAAATATGGACATTGATATTAACAGCTATGAGCGTTATCTCGACGGAGATGATTCTGCTTTTGCAGATATAGTGCGTGAATATGCTGACGGGTTGATGCTGTATATCAACAGCTTCACACGTAATATCCATATTGCCGAAGATTTGACAGAAGAGGTCTTTTTTAAGCTTGCCGTTAAAAAACCGCATTTCAGAAAGCAAAGCAGTTTCAAAACCTGGCTTTATTCCATAGGTCGCAATACTGCACTTGATTACCTTCGGAAAGAGTCACGTTATGCAAAAACGAGCATCGAAGAGCATAAGGATACGCAAAAGGAAGAAGAAAGCATAGAGTTGCTATATCTTAAAGAAGAACAAAAGGTTAAGCTGCACACCTGCTTGAAGTCTCTCAAACCCGAATACGCACAGGTTTTGTATCTTGTGTTTTTTGAAGAGTTTGATAATGCTCAGACGGCACAGATAATGAAAAAGACCAAAAGACAAACCGAAAATCTTATCTACCGTGCCAAGGCGGCACTGAAATCAAAACTTGAAAAGGAGGGATTTGAATATGAAAACTTATGATGAGATTGCAAAGAACGCACTTGACAGACGCGATGAGTACATAAAAATTAAAAGGAAGAAGATTAAAATAACAGCCTGTGCCTGCTGTGTTGCTTTTGTTGTGCTTGCAGGTTTGGGTGTAAGGAAAAGCGGCTTTTTCGCTGCTAAGCCGATTCAAGGCGAAGAAACATCAGCACACACAACAGTCGAGCCTACACTTACCCCTGCCGATCCCGATAATTTCAATTACTGCGGTGGTGACGATTACGGCTGGTTTAATGCTTACAGCGATGTTCTTTACTCAATAAATATCGGTCTTATAGATTATATCAAAGAAGAATGTAATGTAGATTATGTGCAGTGGAGTGAGTCGAGAAAGTCGTTGCTTTTGGCGACAAAATATGACTTGTCAGACCCCGAGTATCTGCCGAGTTTATCAGAAGTAATCAAAACCTTTAATGTACCTGAGCAAATTATCAGGGATGAATATGACTTTTCTGATGAGGAAATAGATGCATTATATTCGGGTGACCTCAAGGAAATAAGCAGAGTTTTTCCTGCAGACAATGCAATTATACACAATGGCAGGGCTTTTGCCCCCAAGTGGTATCTTAATGCGACCGATGAAGAGTTGGCACGCTATGGGATTTCACGTAATACCGTAACCGATAAAGCAATTTCTTTTGTGTGCAATTCAGCAGGCGGATACTTGAGGCATATGGCTTTTATCACTTATTTTAAGGGTGGATTTATCAGCGATATAAAACAGGCTTCTCCGAAGTATTATTCTCCTGAACTTTATGATAACAAAATGTGGACAAATGCTCAGACAACTGAGTATTTCGGTGAAGATTTTTCTGCTCTTTCTTTTATGCCGGATAGCCTTTGCTTTAAAGGTAATGGTGAGCATAAAGTTGTTTTTGACAAATACGGTAAGGTTGAAAAAGATTCCTGTTATTTCAGATATGATAACGGAGACAGTGGCTGCGTAGTAACATTATCTGTATCTAAAACGAACTCGCCCTACGACTGTGTGTATGTTTCTGAGCAGAATGTTGAAGCTGTACAGTTTATATCATCCGGCGTGGACGTTAGATTTTATCTTGATTCAGTAGGAAAGGATACAGTAAATCGGCTCTGTGTTGCTGATTTTGAAAAGGACGGTATATATTACAGATTAGAAGCAGAATATTTGGAGTTTGATAAATTCTGCGATATATTAATCGGTATAATAAATCTGTAAAATTACCGTAGGGGAGACCCTGCGTGGTCTCCCGTTGTCATTTTTTTGTAGGGGGCGTTGCCTACAACGATCCAACGTAATTTTTATATCCTTGTAGGGCAGAGGCTTGCCTCTGCCATTTCAAAAAAACAAACAGCAGAGTTGACGTAAAAATCAACTCTGCTTTTATCATTTGATGTTAAACAGTTTATAGGTGTTTTCTCTTGCCTTGTCTATAACTTCCTGTGCTGTAATTCCACGCAGCTCTGCAATTTTTTCTGCTGTGTGAATTATCAGTGAGGAGTTGTTTCTTCTGCCTCTGAACGGTACGGGAGTCATATAGGGGCAATCTGTTTCAAGTAAAAGTCTGTCGAGGTCAATGCTTGCGGCAACCTCGGCAGGCTTTTTTGCGTTTTTGAACGTAACACTGCCGCCAAGACCTATATAAAAGCCTATATCGGTCAGCTGTTTTGCGGTTTCAACACTGCCGGAAAAGCAGTGCATAACTCCTCTCGGCTTGTGCTTTAACAGCATCTCAACGCAGTCCTGATGAGCTTCTCTGTCGTGCACGATTACGGGCAGATCAAGCTTTTTTGCAAGCAGAATCTGCTTTTCAAAGTACTCTATCTGCATCTCTCTCGGTGTGTAATCGTAGTGGTAATCAAGACCTATCTCACCGATTGCAATTACTTTTTCGTGCTTTGCAAGCTCTTCAATTTTATCAAGCGCATCTTCGCTTTCTTCAGCCGCATTCTGCGGATGAATACCGACCGCCGCATAAATCTGCGGATATTTTTCTGCAAATGTTATGCTTGTCTTACTGCTTTCCACAGTACAGCCGCAGTTTATTATACCGCTCACGTCTGATGCGAGCATTTCGTCGAGCAGCTCAAATCTGTCCTCGTCAAAACACTCGTCATCATAGTGTGCGTGTGTGTCAAATATACCTGTGTACGTCATCTGATTTTTGTACCGGGCTCAAGGTAGTCAACAAATACTACCTTTACGTCGTCTTCACCGCCTGCAAGAATCATACCTCTGCTCTCAACACCGCAGAGTGTTGCGGGCTTGAGGTTTGCAACAACAATTACGTTGTGACCTATAAGCTCTTCGGGCTTGTAGTAAAGTGCAATACCGCTTGCAACTGTACGGGGTGTGCCTGTGCCGTCGTCAAGGGTAAGCTCAAGCAGCTTCTTTGCTTTCTTAACGGGCTTGCAGTCAACAACCTTTGCAACTCTCAGGTCAACCTTTGCAAAATCGTCTATAGCAATCGGAGGCATCTCTTCAAATGCGGGCTTCTTCTCTTCTTCCTTAGCAGCCTTAGCAGCGTTTTCTGCTTCGATTTCAGCAAGCAGCTTTTCTGCATCAATTCTGCCAAAGAGGGGAGCAGCCTCGCCCATAACTGTGCCTGCAGGTGTTGCACCGAACTCGTTAAGGCTCTCGTATGTGTCGATGTTGCAGCCAATCTGTGCAAAAATCTTATCTGCTGTTTCGGGCATATATGGCTTGAGCTGTACAGCAATGAAGCGGATGCTCTCGATAAGGTTGTACATTACAGTGCCGAGACGCTCTTTTTTCTCCTCGTCCTTTGCAAGTGCCCAGGGCATTGTTTCGTCGATGTATTTGTTTGAACGCTTTGCAACAGCCATTACTTCGTTAACAGCGTCAGCAATGCAGAAGCTGTCCATCTTTGCGGCACATTTGCCGACTGATTCAAGTGCAACTGTCTTAAGCTCATCGTCAAGTGCTTCGGGTGCTGTGGGAGCAGGTAGCACACCGTCAAAATACTTTTTAACCATCGCAACACAACGGTTTACAAGGTTGCCGAGTGTGTTTGCAAGGTCGGAGTTGTAACGCTCAATAAGTGTCTCGTATGTGAGTGAGCCGTCCTGTGCGTGAGGCATTTCAGCAAGCAGATAGTATCTTACTGCGTCAACACCGAAACGGTCTGCAAGGTCGTCTGCATAAATAACGTTACCTCTGGATTTACTCATCTTGTCTGCACCGACCATCAGCCACGGGTGACCGTAAACCTGCTTGGGAAGCGGCTCGCCGAGTGCCATAAGCATAATCGGCCAGTAAATTGTGTGGAAACGTACAATATCTTTACCGATGATGTGTACGTCAGCAGGCCAGTACTTTTTGTAAAGGTCGCCGCTGCCGTCGGGGTCGTAGCCGAGACCTGTGATGTAGTTTGAAAGTGCATCAATCCAGACGTAAATAACGTGCTTATCGTCAAACGTTACGGGCACGCCCCATTTGAATGTTGAACGTGATACGCAAAGGTCCTGAAGACCGGGCTTGATGAAGTTGTTGAGCATCTCTTTTTTGCGGCTTTCGGGGTATATGAAGTTGGGATTTTCTTCAATATACTGCTCGAGCTGCTTCTGATACTTTGAAAGGCGGAGGAAGTATGTTTCTTCCTTCTCCTTGCGTACTTCTCTGCCGCAGTCGGGGCACTTGCCGTCAACAAGCTGGCTGTCGGTGAAGAAACTCTCGCAAGGTACGCAGTACCAACCCTCGTAAACACTCTTATAAATATCATCCTGGTCGTACAGCTTCTTGAAAATCTTCTGTACGCACTTTTCGTGATAATCGTCTGTTGTGCGGATAAACTTATCGTATGTTGTGTTGAGTCTGTCGCAGATGTCCTTGATTTCGCCTGCAACCTTGTCAACGTACTCCTTGGGGGAGATACCTGCATCCTTTGCATATTCCTCAATCTTCTGACCGTGCTCGTCTGTGCCTGTCTGGAAGAATACGTCATAGCCCTGCATTCGCTTGAAGCGTGCGATAGCATCGGTTAAAACAATCTCGTATGAGTTGCCGATGTGCGGCTTACGTGAAGTGTAAGCAATAGCGGTTGTGATATAGTATGGCTTTTTTGACATTGTGTTTTACCTCCTTAAGCCTTGATTGTTTAATTGTAAACATTATCCATAATAGTATAACATAATTTGTAAAAAATACAACACCTATATTTTATATTATTTTATTGACATAAATTTTAAATAAGGATATAATTTATTGGTAAAAATTTAATTTTACGGAGGTAAAAACAATGGCAAATTTCTTTTATTCTCTCAGAGGTACAGCATTCGCTAAAGTCATTGCTGTTCTTATGACAGTACTCCTTTCCTTTAACCTCACTATGAACTCAATGTTCTACAGTGGCGAAGAGGCTGACCCCGGCGATTACAAAAACGTTATTCTTCTTATCGGCGACGGTATGGGCTTCAACCATCTTTACTGGATGGAGCAGACATACGGTGTTGACGCAAATATCTTCTCAATGACCGAATATCTCGGCGGCTCCAAGACTCAGTCTTCAAGTGCATACGTTACAGACTCTGCTGCAGGCGGTACAGCTCTTGCTTGCGGCACACGCACAACAAACGGTGCTCTCGGTGTATTCCCGCAGGATCAGTTCGGTGTAACTTACGTTGCAATGAACCTTTGCGAGCTTGCACAGTCATACGGCAAGATGACAGGTGTTGTCACATCAGACGATAATTCCGGTGCTACTCCTTCTTCTTTCTCCGCTCACGTTTACGACCGTGACGAAAAAGAGGAAATCACAAGACAGCAGATTGAAGAATCAGGCATTGATCTCATCTGGGCACACAACAACGGTCTTGTTACAGACGAGTGGGCAAACGAATACGGCTGGACTCTTGTAAACACTACAGCAGAGTTTGAGGCTCTTGAAGAGGGTGAGCGCTCCTTCGGTGCATTCGACGGTAACCTCTGGAATGCAGACACAGGTGCTGATTCTCCCAATCTCTCAACTCTTACAGCAAAGGCAATTGATATGCTTGATGACGATGAGGACGGTTTCTTCCTTATGGTTGAAGGTGCACATATCGATAAGCACTCTCACAACCAGGATCCCGAAAATATGCTTCCCTCTGCTCTCGAGTTTGACCTTGCTTGTAAGGCTGCTCTCGAGTACGCTGCTGAGAATGAGGATACACTCGTTGTTATCACAGCCGACCACGAGACTGGTGCAATCTCTCTCGAGGATGACGGCTCATTCCAGTACAACTCAGGTTCACACTCAGGTGTAGTTGTTCCGCTTGCAATTTACGGTTCCGACAATTTTGTTCAGAACGATGAGCATATCAAGAACAAGGAAGTTTCACGCCGTATCGCAATGGCAATGGGTGCTGCTCCCGATGAGTTCCCTGCTGCAATCAAAAAATAAGTTAAGGTTGGATTTTTAAATTGACAGAGATTATTAAGGCTGATGCGGCTGTTGAATTTGACGCTTTTGTGGCAAGTCACCCCAAGGGTCATTTTATGCAGCAGAGCGCATGGGCAAAGGTTAAGAATAATTGGGTATGGCGCGGCATAATCTGCCGTGATGAGCAGGGCAATATCAAGGGCACAATGGCGGTTATTATCCGCCGTCTGCCTTTTGTTAGTATGCTCTATTCACCCAGAGGTCCCGTATGCGACCTGCACGATAAGGCTGTGTTTACCGAGCTTATGGATGCCGCAAAGCAGATTGCAAAAGAGTTCGGCGGCTACGTACTGCAGGTTGATACAGACACCAAGGTAGACGATACAGAATACGAAAAAATTGCCGTTGATTACGGCTTCAAGGTTGGACCCCGCTCAAAGAATTTCGAGGGTATTCAGCCCAGATTTGTTATCCGTCTCGACGTTGAGGGCAAAACAGAGGATGAGGTTTTCGCTTCATTCCATTCACGTCACCGCTATAAGGTGCGTGTTGCCAAAAAGAACAACGTTGAGGTTGTAATCAAGGGTGCTGAGGCGGCTGAAGAATTCCATAAGATAATGGTTGAAACAGGCGAGAGAGACAATTTCTCAATCCGTCCTGCAGATTATTTCAGACGTATGGTTGAAGCATACGGCGACAACGCACGTATCTATATGGCATACAGCGAGGGTAAGGCTATTGCCGGTACTCTTGCTCTTCTCTGCGGTGATAAGGTATGGTATCTTTACGGCGCTTCTTCAAACGAAGAGCGCAACAAGATGCCCAACTATCTGCTTCAGTGGGAAATGATCCGCTGGTCAGTCGAAAACGGCTGCCGTCTTTACGACTTCCGCGGCATTTCAGGTGACCTTGATGAGAATAATCCTCTCTACGGTCTCTATCGCTTCAAGAAGGGCTTCTGCCCCGAAATTACCGAGTTTATCGGCGATTTCTACTATGTATATAACCCCCTTGTTTATAACGCAATGGAGCTTGCACAGAAGCTTCGTAAAAAGTTAAGAAAGGGTCACTGATTTAAATAATGAGATACGTTGTACAAAAGGAAAATATAATCACAAATCTCAATAAAATGCGTGCTCACTGTCCTACAGCCGAGGTTATAGGTGTTATCAAGGGCAACGGCTATGGCTTGGGTCTCATTCCTATGGCAAAGCTCCTTTGCGAAAACGGTGTGCAGACGCTTGCTGTTTCAAGGCTTGATGAGGCTGTTTCGCTTCGTGAAAACGGTATTGATACCGCTGTTCTTCTTTTAAGCCCTCCGTTTGATGCCGATTCCGCAAAGACGTGTGTTGACCTTGATATTACCTCTACTGTCGATAGTCTGTCTACCGCAAAACTTCTCAACAGTGCCGCTGACAATAAAAAGGCTAAAGCACATATTATGCTTGATACAGGTTTTGCACGCTTCGGCTTTATGCCGGGTGAGGAGAACGATATTATTGCCGCTCTCACAACCTGTGAGAATATTTCTTTTGAGGGTATATATTCTCATTTTTACAACGCATTTTCATCCGACTCTACTTCCGTAAAGCTGCAGGTCAGCCGTTTTAATACGGCTGTTGGTACTGTTGAGTCAGCAGGCTTTAAGGGACTTAAAAAGCATATATGCTCCTCGGCTGCTGCCGTAAAATATCCCGAGTATCATTTTGATGCGGTGCGTCTTGGCTCTGCATTGCTCGGCAGAATAGCAGTGCCGAATAAGCCGGGTCTTGAAAAGGTCGGCTTTATGGAGTGCGAGGTAATTTCAATCAAAACTCTTCCCGCAGGTCATTTTGTAGGCTACGGTGAAGCATATAAAACTACCAGGGAAACCAAGGCGGCTGTTGTTCCTCTCGGTGTTTGCGACGGCTACGGTCTGAGCAAAACAGAGGTTGCTTTCACAAACGGCGACAAGGTCAATTCTCTGCTTCGTAAGGTCAAGCGCTTCGGTGCCGACCAGACTCTCAGCTGTGTTGTCTGCGGCAAAAAAGCTCAGGTAATCGGCAAGGTCGGTCTTACTGACCTTATTATCGACGTTACAGGTATCGACTGCAAGGTAGGCGACGTTGCAGCTTTTGAGTTCAACCCCACTCTTGTCGATGCACTTGTTAAAAAAGATTTTGTGTGAAAGGTTTGGCTATGGCTACAGATTTTCTTGAAAAAGCCGTTTCAACGGTACCTACCAAGCGTCAGCTTGATTGGATGGACGTTGAATACAGCGGCATAATATACTTCGGTATGAATACTTTTACCGGCCGTAATGAGGGTACAGGCTTCGAAGAGCCCGACCTTTTTAACCCGACTTCGTTCTCTGCTGAACAATGGGCAAAGGTTGCAAAACGTGCCGGCATGAAAGGTCTTGTGCTCAACTGTAAGCATTACGACGGATTCTGTCTCTGGCCGACCGAATACACCGATTATTCAGTCAAGTCAAGCAAATGGCTCGACGGTGAGGGTGACGTTGTAAAGGCAGTCAGTGATGCCTGCCGTAAATATGACCTCAAGTTCGGTATTGCACTTTCTCCGCTCGATTATCACGAGCCGAGCTTCGGTAAGGGTAAAGAGTACGATATATTTTTTATGAATCTGCTCAGAGAGCTTCTTACCAACTACGGTGATGTTTTCTGCGTCAGTCTTGACGGTGCTTCCGACCGCAGAAAAAACGGTAAAATACAATCTTACGATTGGGTAAGCTATTTCAAGCTCATCCGTGAGCTTCAGCCGAATGCCGCAATCACCAACTGCGGTCCGGATGTGCGCTGGTGCGGTAACAATTCGGGTGTCTGCCGTGTCAGTGAGTGGAGCGTTGTGCCTGCATATTACAGAGCTGTAGACGTTGACTCCGATAAGAAAGTTTCAGTGCCCAAGTGTGCTGTAAATTATACGCAGACAGATATCGGCAGCAGACGCAAAATCAAGCGTTGCGACGATTTTATCTGGTATCCTGCAGAGGTTTCTTTCCCTCTGCGTGACGATTGGTTTTATAAAAAAGGCAACGTGCTTTCAATAAAGCCGCTTTCAAAGCTTCAGCAGATTTACGATAATTCTGTCGGCGGCAATGCCTCAATGCTTCTTGGTATTGCTCCTCATCCCGACGGTCTTATAAGCGAGAAGGATATCGAAACTCTCGTAACCTTCGGTGCTGTTCTTTCCCTTCATTTTGAGGATAATCTTGCCAACGATTCAACAATGCAGGGCAACTGCAAACTCGACGACCTTCACGCTCCGTCAATGGCTTTGCCCGATAAACCAGGCTACTGGCATTCTGGTAACGAACCGAAGGATGCCGAGCTTATTCTCGATATGGGCGACGAATACGACGTTGACCGTATTGTTTTGGGTGAAAATATCGAAACGGGTCAGCAGATTGAAAAATTTGTGCTTTACGTTGAGAAAGACGGTAAGTGGAAAAAGGTTGAAACAGGTACGGTTATAGGCCGTAAGCATATCTGCGAGCTTGAGCTTTCAATCCGTACACGCCGTGTAAAGCTCGTAATCCTTAAAACAAGAAAATTTGCTACAATCAAAGAGTTTTCAGTATATTAAAAATCAAGAGGTAACACGATATGTTTCGTGTTACCTCTGCTTTTTTATTCTGTTCTTTCAAACTGGCTGTTGTAAAGGTTAGCGTAAAATCCGTCAAGAGCCATAAGCTCGTCGTGGCTGCCTTGCTCAACAATGTCGCCGTTGTTCATACACAGTATCAGGTCTGCGTTTCGTATTGTTGAAAGGCGGTGAGCGATAATAAAGCTTGTTCTGCCTTTCATAAGGTTATCCATTGCACGCTGAATGAGTATCTCAGTACGTGTGTCAACCGAGCTTGTAGCTTCGTCGAGGATGAGAATTTTCGGGTCGGCAAGAATTGCTCTTGCGATTGTCAGCAACTGCTTCTGACCCTGCGAAATATTCGTTACCTCTTCGTTGAGCTCCATCTGATATCCGTCGGGCAGGGTGCGTACAAAATGGTCAACCTGAGCCAATTTTGCGGCTTTTATGACCTCTTCGTCTGTTGCGTCAAGCTTGCCGTAGCGGATGTTATCCATTATGCTTCCGCAGTACAGCCAAGTGTCCTGAAGCACCATACCGAATTCGCTTCTCAGATCGTGTCTGTCAAATTCGGTAAGGTTATATCCGTCAACGTATATTGCGCCGTCAGTAAGCTCGTGGAATCGCATAAGCAGCTTAACCATTGTGGTTTTACCTGCACCTGTCGGACCTACAATCGCAATCTTCTGTCCGCTCTTAACCTTGGCGGAGAAGTCGCTTATAACTATTTTGTCTGTATTTTCATATCCGAATTTTACGTGGTCAAAGGTTATATCACCGTTGATTTCAACGTCTGAAAGCTTAAGTGTTGCTTTGGAGTCATCCTCTTCTGGCTCTTCAAGAAATTCAAATACTCGCTCTGCCGCTGCAGCCATTCTCTGAAGCTGAGCAGAGATGTTTGCAAGCTGGTTGATGGGCTGGTTGAAGTTTCTGACGTACTGAAGCATAGCCTGAATTCCGCCGATATCGAGCTGACCTTTTGAAGCAAGTATTGCACCAACCACGCAAACCATTACGTAGCCGAGGTTGCCTACAAAACCCATAAGGGGCATCATAAGACCTGAAAGGAATTCTGCCTTTCTTGCGTTTTCTGCAAGCTGGTCGTTGAGCTCGTCAAATTCTTCAAGCGAGCGTTTTTCGCCGTTGAAAGCTTTTACTACAAGGTGTGCACCGTACATTTCTTCAATGTGTCCGTTTACAGCACCGAGGAAGCCCTGCTGTTTGCGGAAATGCGGCTGAGAAAGCTTGACAATGTTGCGAACAACTATCAGTGATACGGGTACGGTCAGTACTATTATCAGTGTCAGCAGGGGACTTGTCAGCAGCATCATCGCCAGTATACCTATAAGTGATGTGACGGATGTTGCAACCTGTGTAATGCTCTGTGTCAGTGCCTGCTCAAGTGTATCAACGTCGTTTGTTATTCTCGACAGTACGTCGCCCTGACTCTGCTTGTGGAAGAAACTGAGCGGAATTCTGTTGATTTTCTTCATTATGTCGTTACGAAGGTTGAATGAAAGCCTTGTTGTAACGCCTGCCATAATGAATGACTGCAGGTAGCTGAAAGCCGCACTTACAGCGTAAACTGCAACGAGAATAGTCAATATCTGTGCAATCTTTTTCAGGTCTATAGTGCCGGTTGAGTCTATCATCCTGCGTACACCTGCGGCAACCTCATTTGTTGCGTTTGCAAGTATTTTCGGACCTATTACGTTAAACAGTGAGCCGCCTGCGGCAAATATTATAACAGCAATAAATCTTAATTTGAACGGAGCAATAAGTCTGAGGATTTTCTTTACTGTGCCTTTGAAATCCTTTGGTTTTTCGTGCGGTCTGCCGGGTCCTCCGGGACCACCAAGCCCACCCGGACCTCCATGCTTCGGAGGTTTGCGGAATGAGTGGGGTTTCATATCTTTTTCTTTCATTCCAGTTCCTCCTTTGCAAGCTGTGATTCGGCAATTTCGCGGTATTCTTCACAGTTTTTAAGAAGCTCTTTATGTGTGCCTTTACCGACTATTCTGCCTTCGTCAAGCACAATTATCTGCTCTGCATTCATTATTGTGCTTACTCGCTGTGCAACTATCAGTACGGTTGCATCTGAGGTGTAGGTTTTAAGTGCTTTTCTGAGTGCCGCATCTGTCTTGAGGTCAAGCGCAGAGAAGCTGTCATCGAAAATATATACGGGAGCTTTTTTGACTAAAGCTCTTGCAATTGCAAGTCGCTGTCTCTGGCCACCGCTGACGTTTGTACCGCCCTGTGATATATCGGAGTCAATACCTTCGGGCATATCGTAAACGAATTTAGCCTGTGCTGTTTCAAGTGCACTCTTTATAAGCTCGTCGTCTGCATCTGGGTTTGAAATGAGCATATTGCTCTTTACCGTGCCTGAGAAAAGCAAGCCCTTCTGCGGCACGTAGCCGATGTTTTCACGAAGCGAATGCATTGAAAGTTCGCGTATATCAATGCCGTCATAGGTGATTGAGCCCTCTGTTACGTCGTAAAAACGGGGGATAAGGTTAATCAGTGTAGATTTACCCGAGCCCGTTGAGCCGATAAATGCAGTAGTCTGACCGGGCATGGCAGTGAAAGAAATGTTACTGATTACGCAGTCGTCAGCGTTGCTGTATCTGAAAGAAACGTCTTTGAATTCAATAACGCCTTTTGCTTCTGTCAGCTCCTGAGGGTTGACAGCGTCGTTTATTGACGGCTCAGCCTTGAGCACCTCTGCAAGACGGTTTATTGAAACCATAGCACGGGGTATGCTGACGAAAATAAGAGCAATGAAGAGGAATGACATAATAACGTGCATTGCGTACTGAATGTATGCCATCATATCGCCTATTTCAAGTGTGCCGTCTTTGATGGAGTTAGCACCGAACCATACAATAGCGATAGTTGAAAAGTTCATTATTATCGTCATTGCAGGCATTACGATTGCGATTGTTCTCTGCACAAATCTGTTTGTCATACGAAGGTCTTTGTTGGATTTTTCAAATCTCTCTTCCTCGTGCTTTTCGTTGCCGAATGCACGTATTACCATAAGACCCGAAAGGTTTTCACGGCTGACGAGGTTGAGCTTGTCAATCAGCTTTTGAAGTGCCTTGATTTTGGGCATTGCCGCAACAAGACCAACGCCTATAATGCTCAGCAGAATCGCTACGGCAACAAGCAGAATCCAGCTCATACCCTTGCTTTTGCTCAGGGCAAGTATGATGCTGCCTACAGCCATTGTAGGTGCGAAGAATACAAGCCTTATACCGCCGCTGAGTATTCCCTGTACCTGCTGTATATCGTTTGTTGTTCTTGTAATAAGTGATGCGGTAGAGAATTCATCCATCTCTTTATTTGAAAACCTGAGTACGCGTTCAAACACGTCGTGACGCATTTTGCGTGAGATTATGGATGAAGTTTTTGTAGCAAAATAGCTTACGCTTACTGCCGCTGCAACGCATACAAGTGCCATTGTAAGCATTTTTGCTCCTTCCGTGAGAATAAATGCCATCTGTTCTTCTTTTCCGTTGAGGGCAACAATTCCTTCGTCAACAAGGGTTGCCATCATAGAGGGCAGAAGCAGTTCTGTGAATGCCTGGATTATAAGAAAAAACAGGCTCAGTGCCGCGTAACCTGCAGCGTATTTCAGATAACTGAGTACCTTTGCCATTTGACTCCTCCTTATATTTTTATTTTACAATATCTTTCTTATTCTACATTATAGTGCTCCTGTGCACAATGCAAAAATGTAAATTTTTTGTTAAATTGTAAAATTATTTAATCTGCTTCAATGAAGTAAATCGTTAAAGTATACACAAAATAAACACAATATACATAAAAATTCTACTATGTGACGAAATATGTATTTAATTAAATTTTTGTTTGCATATCGTGTAACAGTGTGCTATATTATAATATATTTATTTTATTATGGGTTGGTGTTTTCGGTGAAGGTTATCGATATACTCAATAACGGTAAAGTAAACGTATCCTGCGAGCTTTTTCCGCCCAAGGTCTGGTCTCAGGTTTCGGGTGCCAAGCAGGTTGTTCGTGATATTGCAAAGCTTTCACCTTCCTTTATGAGTGTCACTTACGGTGCAGGCGGCGGCACAAGTGAGCACACTGTTGACCTGAGCCGAGAGGTGCAGAGCTGTGGTGTTACTGCTCTTGCTCATCTTACCTGCCTTTCAACAGATGAGCAGAAGCTTGTTTCGGTTATCGAGCAGCTTAAAGCCGACAATATCGAAAACATCCTTGCTCTTCGCGGTGATAAAGGTGAGCTTTCAGTGCCCGGTGCATTTGCTCATGCGAGTGACCTTATTTCTCTTATTCGTGACCATGGCGATTTCTGTATCGGCGGTGCCTGCTATCCCGAGTGTCATCCCGAGTCGGCAAGCGTTGCGGCAGACCTTGATGGTCTGAAGATAAAGGCTGAAAGCGGATGCCAGTTCTTTACAACCCAGATGTTTTTTGACAACAACGTTTTCTATAAATTCATGTACAGGCTTCTTGCGGCAGGTATCAATGTGCCCGTAGTCGCAGGTATTATGCCCGTAACCAACAGCTCACAGCTTGACCGTATCGTTTCGCTTTCAGGCTCGGGCATTCCGCTTCGTTTCAAATCTATTGCTGACAGATTTGCTTCCGATCCCGATGCTATGAAGCAGGCAGGTATAGCTTATGCAACCGAGCAGATTATCGACCTTGTTGCAAGCGGAGTAAATAATATACATATCTATACGATGAATAAGCCTGATATTGCCGCAGGCATTATGGCAAATCTCTCAGATATTATCGGAAAGTGAGGCACCGTTGAATATGAATTTCAAAGAGCAATTCGGCTCCCGTCTGCTTTTTTGTGACGGTGCTATGGGTACAATGCTTCAGTCGCTCGGTCTGCCTGCAGGTAAGCGTGCTGACCATTGGAGTGTTGAGCAGCCCGATAAAGTAAAAAGCGTACATTTAAAATATCTCGGGTGCGGCTGTGACATCATTACAGCAAACACTTTTTCAGCTCCTGCAGGCGGTGAGTATACGCCTGAGCAGATTGCCGAGGCAGGTGTAAAGGTTGCGAAAGCAGCTGTAGCTGAAAGCGGTAAGCAGGCTTTTGTTGCTCTTGATATGACTTCTACGGGTGAACTTCTCGAGCCTTTCGGCAGTCTGACTTTTGATGCTGCTTACGAAGGCTTTGCCCGTACGGTAAGGGCAGGTGAGGCGGCAGGTGCTGACCTTATTCTTATCGAAACAATGACCGATACGGCTGAAATCAAAGCGGCTGTACTCGCTTCAAAAGAGAATTCCTCTCTGCCCGTAGTTGTCACATTCACTGTTGACGAAGACGGCAGACTTATGAACGGTGCCGATATTATTACCGCCGCCGCTCTGATTGAGAGCCTCGGTGCCGACGGTGTCGGTCTCAACTGCGGCTTCGGCCCCGAAAAAATGCTTGAGTTTGTACCCGGGCTTCTCGGATTTACAACTCTTCCCGTGCTTATAAATTCAAACGCAGGTATGCCGAACGTTATCGACGGCAAAACAGTATACAATGTCGATGCGTTACACTTTGCCGAAAGTGCAGAAAAGCTTGTGCGTCTCGGCTGTGCGGCTGTCGGCGGCTGTTGCGGTACAACTCCGGAGCATATATCTGCTCTGGTTGAGCGTTGTTCTCCTATAGGAATATGCCAAAAATCTGAAGTAAACCGCAAGAGCTTTGTTTCTTCCAGATGCAAAACTGTTTTCTTCGGTGATAAAACCGTTATCATAGGCGAGCGTATCAATCCTACAGGTAAACCTAAGCTCAGAGCCGCTTTGCAGGAGGGTAACCTCGAGTATCTTTGCGGCGAAGCAACCTCGCAGGAATCGGCAGGTGCCGATATTCTTGACGTCAACGTCGGTATTTCACAGATTGATGAAGCAAAGGTGCTTGCCGAAGCTGTAAAGTCTGTTCAGCAGGTAACAACACTTCCTTTGCAGATTGATACTTCAGATGTCAAGGCTCTTGAAAATGCACTTCGTGTTTACGTCGGTAAACCGCTTATCAATTCCGTCAACGGCTCTGAGGAGTCTATGAGTACCGTTCTTCCTCTTGCGGCAAAATACGGTGCTATGGTGGTAGGTCTCACGCTTGACGATAAGGGCATACCCGAAACTGCCGAGGGCAGAATTGAAATTGCAAAACGTATTATCGACCGTGCCGCACAGTACGGTATCGATAAAAGCGATATAATTATCGACCCCCTTACAATGACTATCAGTACAGCCGACAACGGTGCATTACCGACTCTTCGTGCACTTGATGTGCTTAAGAATGAAATCGGTGTTCACACAGTGCTCGGCGTTTCAAATATTTCATTCGGCTTGCCCGAGCGTGAGAAAGTAAATGCTTCTTTCTTTGCTATTGCAATGCAGAGCGGTCTGAGCGCAGGTATCGTAAATCCGCTCAGCCGTGCGATGATGGATTCTTACTATGCATTCAACGCACTTTATGCAAGGGATAAAGGCTGTCTTGACTATATTGCCAATATCGGCAAGTCGACCGAATCTCAGTCGGCAACACCCGTTGTAAAACAGCAGGTGTCTGCACCTGCAGATGACCTTAAGTCTGCTGTTGTCAGTGGTCTTGCCGAAAAATCAGCGACACTTACACACTCATTGTTGAGCGATAAAACTCCGCTCGAAATAATCGACGGTATGCTTATCCCCGCACTCGATGAAACGGGTAAGCTGTTTGAAGAAAAGAAGCTGTTTCTTCCTCAGCTTCTCCTTTCCGCTAAGGCGGCAACAGCGGCGTTTGACGTAATAAAATCCGCAATTGCCAAGAGCGGCGGAAGCGAAAATAAAAAAGGTAAAATAATCCTTGCAACGGTCAAGGGCGACGTTCACGATATCGGCAAAAACATCGTAAAAGTGCTTCTTGAAAATTACGGCTACGATGTTATCGACCTTGGCAAAGACGTATCTCCCGAAACTATAGTCGAAAGAGCAAAAGCAGATAACGTTAAACTTGTTGGTCTGAGTGCACTTATGACTACGACTGTGCCCAATATGGCTCAGACTGTTGCTTTGCTACGCAGTGAGCATAACTGCAATGTTATGGTCGGCGGTGCAGTGCTTACGGCAGATTATGCAAAAGAAATCGGTGCTGATTTCTACTGTAAGGACGCTATGGCATCTGTACGCTGTGCGGAAAAACTTCACGAGGATGGTGAGCTTTAATGAGCCTCTTTAATAAATACAAATCCAAAGGCAGTGACTATTCAATAAAGCAGGTTGACCTCTCTGTCATGCCCGAGGGTACACCTGATGAGCTTAAATATCTTTACGAGCAGACTGTTGTTGATCGCGGTGAAGGTTATCTCGGTCATCCCGATTCAGTACTTCTCAAAAACGGCGATATCCTTACTTTCTTCCCCAAGGGTCACGGTAAGGGCGCGGCTCTTTCACGCAGAAGTACCGACGGCGGAGTAACTTTTATCGACGGTGTTAAGAATCCTCCCAAATCGTGGGAGGGCTCACGCGAAACTCCTACCGTTTACCGCCTTGAGTTCAATGACCCTGCAACACCAGATAAACTGCTCCTTGTCTGCGGCAACCCCAAGTGGGGCACAGAGCCTACAACGGGCGGCTTCAACTGCTCACTTTCTTGTGATGAGGGTGAAACGTGGAGCGAGTTTGAGCTGTTTTACAAGGGTATGAATACCATAGTTGCTATGGCTTCGCTTACAAGGCTCAAAGAAAACGGAAAGTTTGCCGACAAATGGATGGCACTTTTCCACGACAGACATTTCCATAACTACAAAACAATACTCAGCTTTGATAAGGACGGCAAAATGCAATGGTCCAAGCCCGAAAAGTATTTTTCTGCTTACCGCGGAATCGAAAAGGGCAGTAATATGTGCGAGGTTGAGTGTATACGCTCCGAGCAGGGCAAAGGTGATGAGCTTTGTCTGCTGACACGAAGCAACACAAAGAAAATCAATTCGCTCATTACTTTCTCAAATGATGAGGGCAAAACCTGGTCTGAGCCTGTAGAGCTGCCTGCGGCACTCAACGGTGAACGTCACAAGGCTGATTATCTGCCCGACGGCAGACTTATAATCACATTCCGCTCAATCGAGCGCGACCCGCAGAAGAATAAAATCAACATCGAAAAGGGTCACAACAAACGCGGCTGGTACAGCGAAGGCTGGATTGCCTGGGTAGGCACTTACGACGACCTCAAAAACGGCAGAGAGGGTCAGTACAGAATCAAGATTGCTCATACTTACCTTAATTATCAGAATGAGCCCGATATTGTAGCAAACGGCGACTGCGGCTACTGCGGCAACGTTGTGCTTGACGACGGTACTTTCGTCACCTCTACATACGGCATATTTACAGCTGACGAAAAACGTCATACTTATATCGTTTCAAAACGCATCCGTCTTTCGGATACCGATAAATTACTTTAATTTTCAGCGGAGATTTACTTATGGGTACTTATAACTACAACGATACAACGCTTTATAATCTTCGTATGCTCTATGAGCAGATGGGCTATAAGCGTTTCAAGATGAGCAAGTTTGAGGAATATGACCTCTATCTTGAATACAAAAAATTCCTCTCAACAGAAAATATAATCACATTCACAGACCTTCACGGTAAGCTCTTTGCTCTCAAGCCCGATATTACACTTTCTATCGCAAAGAATGCAAAGCCGGGCGAAGCACAGAAGCTTTATTACAAAGAGAACGTTTACAGAGCTTCAAGAGAAACAAAGGAGTATAAAGAAATCACACAGCTCGGTCTTGAGTATATCGGTGATATCGATGCCTATACTCTCGGTGAGGTTGTGCTTCTTGCCGCTCGCAGTCTTAAGGCTGTAAGCAGTAACTATGTGCTCGATGTTTCTCATATGGGCTTTGTTTCTGCTCTGCTTGATACCGCAGGTCTCAGCGACAGCCGTAAGGAGAAGCTTATCGGTTTCCTCGGTAAGAAAGATACTCACGAGCTTCTTTCAAGCTGTGAGCATTACGGTGTTGAGCCTGAAACAGCACAGCGTATAGCTATGCTCTCCGAAATCTACGGTGACTTTGAGTCTACCTATCCTCAGATTCTGGAGCTTGCCGTAACTCCCGCTATGGTCGATGCGGCTGAGGAGCTTAAAGCTCTTTATGATTTCCTCAAGGCTTCGGGTGAGGGTGAGCATATCAATCTCGACTTCTCAATCGTCAATGATATGAGCTACTATAACGGCGTTATTTACCGCGGCTATGTTGAGTCTGTGCCTTGCAGTGTGCTCAGCGGCGGAAGATATGATAACCTTCTCAAAAAGCTCGGTAAGGACTGTCAGGCAATCGGCTTTGCTGTTTATGTCGATATCCTTGAACTTTATGCAAAGTATGAGAAGGAGTACGACGTTGACGTGCTTCTTTGCTACGATAAGGGTGTTTCGCCCGTAACTATATCCGAAAAGGCTGCAGAGTTTACCGCTCAGGGTAAATCCGTAAAGGTATTAAGCACAATACCCGAAGGCCTCAAATACAAGCAACTTGTAACAATCAAGGAAGGGGAGTGAGCCGGTAATGGAATATCTTAATATAGCACTGCCCAAGGGCAGACTTGGTGAAAAGGTGTACGATATGTTTGAGCGTATCGGCTACGGTTGCCCCGCAATCCGTGAAAAAAACAGAAGCCTTATTTTCGAAAACCACGAGAATAAAGTACGCTATTTCTGGTCAAAGCCGTCCGACGTTGCAATTTACGTCGAGCGCGGTGCGGCAGATATCGGTGTTGTCGGTAAGGATATTCTTCTCGAGTATGAGCCCGATATCTACGAGCTTCTCGATATGAATATCGGTAAGTGCAGAATGTGCGTTGCTGCTCCCGACGTTTTCCGTGACAACCCCGAGAAGACTCTCAGAGTCGCAACTAAGTTTGTAAATATTGCCCGTGCACATTACGCTAAAAAGGGCAGAGATATAGAAATCTGTAAGCTCAACGGCTCAATTGAGATTGCACCTATCCTCGGTATGACTGACGTTATCGTCGATATCGTCGAAACAGGTACAACTCTTAAAGAAAATAACCTTGAGGTTATCGAGTCAATAATTCCTATCAGCGCAAGGCTTGTTGCAAACAAGGCAAGCACAAAGTTCAAAAACGAGCAGATTGCAGATATACGCAGAAAGCTTCAAGAGGTAATTGAGAAATGATAAAGATTTATGAAGGCGAGTTCAGAGCAGAAGATATCTTTGACCGCACAGAAGAAAAAAATACGGTAGGCGAGATTGTCGCCGATATTATTGCAGACGTACGTAAAAACGGCGACAATGCACTTAGGGCATATTCCGAAAAATTTGACGGTGCAAAGCTCGACAGTCTCGAGGTTTCTGCTGAGGAAATCGATGCCGCATTTGCAGCACTTGAGCCCGAGTTTGTTGCAATTATCGAAGAGGCTGCGGAGAATATCCGCGAGTTTCACCGTCATCAGGTCAGAACAGGCTTTGCCATTACTCCGCGTGACGGTGTTGTCCTCGGTCAGCGTGTAATTCCGCTTGAACGTGTAGGTCTTTACGTACCGGGCGGCACAGCAAGCTACCCCTCATCTGTTCTTATGAACTGTATCCCTGCAAAGCTTGCAGGTTGTGATGAAATCGTTATGGTTACACCTCCTTCAAAGGACGGCAGTATCAAGCCCGCAATCCTCGTTGCGGCTAAAATCGCAGGTGTTGACCGTATCTTCAAGGTAGGCGGTGCTCAGGCTGTTGCCGCACTCGCATATTCTACCGAAACTATTCCGCAGGTCGATAAAATTGTCGGCCCTGGTAACGTCTTTGTTGCAGAGGCTAAGCGTCAGGTGTTCGGCACTGTCGCAATTGATATGATTGCAGGCCCGAGTGAGATTCTCGTTATTGCCGACGGCACATGTAACCCGAAGTTTGTTGCAGCCGATATGCTTTCTCAGGCTGAGCACGATAAAAATGCAAGCGCTGTCCTTGTAACCGACAGCATCGAGCTTGCAAAGGCTGTCAGCGCCGAGCTTGAGGTGCAGATTCCTCAGCTTTCCCGTGCCGAAATTGCACGTGTTTCTGTTGACAATAACGGCAAGATTATTGTTGTAGACGACCTTAATAAGGCAATCGAGATGTCAAACGCTATTGCTCCCGAGCATCTTGAGGTTTGTGTCGACCGTCCGTTTGACCTGCTTCCTCTTATCCGTAACGCAGGCTCAGTTTTCCTCGGCAAAAACTGTCCCGAGGCACTCGGCGACTACTTCGCAGGTCCCAACCATACTCTTCCCACAAGCGGTACAGCACGCTTCTCAAGCCCTCTTTCAGTAGATGATTTTGTCAAGAAGTCATCCTTTATGTCCTACTCACAGCAGGCTCTCGAGGCTGTTTATGAGAAGATTGATGCCTTCGCACAGAAGGAAGGACTTCAGGCTCACGGCAAGTCCGTAACAGTAAGATTTGAAGACTAATTAATATATTCGGAGTAACACACTATGAGCAGATTTTTCAGCCGCAGATTTGATTCTCTTACGGCTTATACCCCCGGTGAACAGCCGCAGGATCAGCAGTACATAAAACTCAATACAAACGAGTCACCGTTTGAGCCTTCTCCCGAAGTTATCAAGGCGATAAACAGCGAAGAGGTCGCAAAGCTCAGACTTTATTCCGACCCCGAATGCAAACGCACAGTGCAGGCTATAGCCGATTACTACGGCGTAGAAAGCAAAAACGTCGTCCTCGGTAACGGCTCGGATGAAATTCTTTCTTTCATCTTCCAGGCTTATTGTGATGCTGATACACCCGTTGCTTTTCCTGATATAAGCTACGGCTTCTATTCGGTGTTTGCACGTCTTTACGGTATTGAGGCTGACGTTATACCTCTTAAAGAGGATTATTCGCTTGACGTAAATGATTACTGCGGTATCGGTAAAACAGTTGTTATCGCCAACCCCAACGCACCTACGGGTATGGCTGTAAGCCTTTCGGATATCGAGAAAATTCTTGTTTTGAATCCCGACAATATCGTTGTTATAGACGAGGCTTACGTCGATTTCGGTGCAGACAGTGCGGTTACTCTTACAAATAAGTATCATAACCTCATAGTTGTGCAGACTTTCTCAAAGTCACGTCAGCTTGCAGGTGCAAGACTCGGCTTTGCCATAGCACACGAGGATATAATAACCGACCTCAACACGGTTCGTTTTTCAACCAACCCTTACAATATTAATCGACTTACTCTGCTTGCAGGTGAGGCTTCGATTAGCGACAAGGCTTACTTTGAAGCTACATGTAAACAGATTATTGAAAACCGTGAGTATACGGTGGCTGAGCTTGAAAAACGTGGCTTCAGAGTGTTGCCGTCAAAAACAAATTTTGTCTTTGCCGCACATAAAACTGCGAGCGGTGAGGAGCTTTATTCAAAGCTCAAGGCGAGAGGAATTCTCGTACGCTACTTCAACAAAGAGCGTCTTTCCGATTTTCTACGTATCACTATCGGTACAAAAGAGCAGATGGATGCTTTGCTTAATACGTTAGACGCAATTCTGTCAGAAAGGGAATGATAAATATGCGTAAAAGTGAAATTACAAGAAACACAGCCGAAACCCGTATCAGGCTCAGCCTTGACCTTGACGGCAGCGGCAAAAGCAATATCAATACAGGTTGCGGTTTCCTTGACCATATGCTGACTCTCTTTGCAAAACACGGCCGATTTGACCTTGATGTTTTCTGCGAGGGCGATACTCAGGTTGATTATCACCACACTGTCGAAGATATCGGCATCTGCCTCGGTCAGGCTTTTGCTCAGGCTTTAGGCAATATGGCAGGTATCAAGCGTTACGGCGATATTATGCTTCCTATGGATGAGTCGCTTGTGCTTTGTGCTGTCGATATTTCCGGCAGAGCACACCTGAGCCTTGACCTCGGTGATATCAAGCCTACAGTAGGCGATTTTGATACCGAGCTTGTTTCAGAGTTTCTTCTCGGCTTTGTGCGTAACGCTAAAATGACGCTTCATATCAAACTGCTTTACGGCTCAAATACTCACCACATCATCGAGGGCAGCTTCAAGGCTCTTGCACGTGTGCTCGGTAACGCTGTGAGCATTGATGAAAAATACAGTAACGAAATTCCGTCAACTAAGGGAGTGCTTTAATTTTGCTTGCAATTATTGATTACGGTGTCGGCAACATTTTCTCGCTCTATTCTTCTTTCAAGTTTATAGGCGAAGATGTTGTGCTGACTAACGATAAAAAGGTTATTGATTCCTGCTCTCATATCATTCTGCCCGGTGTCGGTGCTTTTGCTGATGCAAAGCGTAAGCTCGACGAAAGCGGTATGGCAGACGTTGTCAAAGAGCAGGTTAAAACAGGTAAGCCTCTTATGGGTATCTGCCTTGGTATGCAGATGCTTTTTGATAAAAGCCTCGAATACGGTGAGCACGCAGGTCTCGGTCTTATCGGAGGCAGTGTTATGCCGATTTCCGACGTTATTCCGTCTGACCTCAAAATTCCGCATATCGGCTGGAATGCGCTCGACTTTACCCGTGAGAGTAAGCTGTTCAAGTATATAAATAACGGCGACCACGTATATTTTGTACATTCCTTCTATGCGGCAGACTGTGCAAAGGATACTATTGCAGTGTCTGAATACGGTGCACCGCTTACTGCGGCTGTAGCGAAAGACAATGTCTACGGTTGTCAGTTCCACCCTGAAAAGAGCGGTGAGGTAGGTCTTAATATCCTCAAGGCATTCTGTGAGTTATAAGAGGTGAGTGAATATGAAACTTTTTCCTGCGATTGATTTAAAAGATAAGCAGGTTGTCCGTCTCTACAAGGGCGACTATAATCAGATGACTGTTTACGGCACAAATCCTCTTGAAACTGCAAAGGGCTTCAAGGCGGCAGGTGCTGAGTATCTTCACGTTGTTGACCTTGACGGTGCAAAGGACGGCGATAACCCCAATTTTGAGATTGTCGCTGACCTTGCAAAAAACAGCGGTCTTAAGGTTGAAATCGGCGGCGGCATCCGTAATGAAGAGATAATAAAGAAATACATTGATGCAGGTGTAATGCGTGTTATTCTCGGTACTGTTGCAATCTCCAATCCCGATTTTGTTGCCGAAATGGTATCAAAGTACGGTGATAAAATTGCTGTCGGTGTAGATATGCTCGACGGTAAGGTTGCAACCCACGGCTGGACTAACGTTTCAGAGGTTGACGGCTTTGAGTTCTGCGAAAAGCTTGATGCAATGGGTGTAGCTACCGTAATCTGTACCGATATCTCAAAGGACGGTGCAATGCAGGGCACAAACCGTGAGCTTTACCGTGAAATGGCAACACGTTTTAAGTTCGATACCGTAGCTTCGGGCGGTGTGTCAACTCTCGACGACGTCAAAGCACTTAACGATATGAACGTCTACGGTGCAATTCTCGGTAAGGCACTCTATACCGGTGCAATCGAGCTTGCCGATGCAGTAAAGATAACAGCGGGGGACAGATAAATGATTACAAAAAGAATAATTCCCTGCCTCGATGTCAAAAACGGCAGGGTAGTAAAAGGTGTTAATTTTGAAGGCTTGAGCGACGTTTCTTCACCTGTCGAGCTTGCTGATTATTACAGCCGAGCAGGTGCTGATGAGCTTGTTTTTTACGATATTACAGCTTCTGTTGAAGGCAGGCAGATTTTTACCGATATACTCAAAGAAGCCGCTTCAAAGATTTTTATTCCGCTTACAGTCGGCGGCGGTATTTCCACTCTTGACGATTTTGAGCGTGTGCTCAAGTGCGGTGCCGATAAGGTCAGCGTCAACTCAGGTGCAATTAAAAATCCGTCTATTATCGGTGAAGCCGCAAAGAAGTACGGCGACCAGTGTGTTGTACTTTCTGCCGATATCAAGCGTGTTGACGGTAAGTTCAAGGTTTTCAAAAACGGCGGCAGAGTCAATACCGAGCTTGATGCTCTTGAGTGGATTAAATTCGGTGTAGACAGCGGTGCAGGTGAAATCGTTGTCAACAGTATCGATACCGACGGCGTGAAACAGGGCTTCGACCTTGAAATGCTCGAGGCTGTCTGCAATATAGTTTCCGTACCTGTCATTGCTTCGGGCGGTGCAGGCTGTATCGATGACTTTACAAAGCTGTTCAAAACTCTCCCGGGTGTAGATGCAGGTCTTGCCGCATCAATTTTCCACTTCGGTGAGGTTACTATAGACGAGCTCAAGCGTGAGCTTAATAAAAATGATATAAATGTGAGGATATAAAAATGCTTAATATTGATGAACTTAAATTTGATTCAAAGGGTCTTATCCCTGCCGTTGTTGTTGACTATATGAGCAAGAAGGTTCTTACCGTTGCTTATATGAACAGAGAGAGCCTTGAGATTACACTTGAAGAGAGCAAAACCTGCTTCTGGTCACGCTCACGTCAGAAGCTCTGGAGAAAGGGCGAAACTTCCGGTAACTACCAGCACGTTATGAGCATCACTGCAGACTGCGATAAGGATGCTCTTGTTATCAAAGTAAAGAAGGACGGTCCTGCTTGCCATAAGGGTACTGACTCCTGCTTCACAAAGCCCGTTTACTGTAAGGAAGGTTATCAGGATTTCTCAATCCAGAACCTTGAGGATCTTCTCAGATCCCGTAAGGCAAATCCGCCTGCAGGCTCTTACACAAGCTACCTTTTTGAGAAGGGTATCGACAAAATCCTCAAGAAGGTAGGCGAGGAGTCTACCGAGGTTATCATCGCTGCTAAAGCAGACGACAAGAAAGAAACCATCTACGAGGTTGCAGACCTTGCATACCACGTAATGGTTATGATGGTCGAAATGGGTATCACAACCGAGGATATTCTTGCCGAGCTTTCTTCTCGTCACGTAATCGACCATAAGGTTAAGCAGGAGAAAATGGTGTAAATATTACGGATAAAACCGCGATATGTCGCGTTTTTGCTCACTCGTAATATCGCATATTACTTTGGAGCAAAGAACGCATCTTCTCATCGATTTTCTCGCAATATTTAAAAAGAAGCGGACAAAACAGCGATATGTTGTATTTTGCTCATTTGAAATTAAAAATCAATTATGAATAATACATATCCCAAACGAAAACCAATCCGTTTGAAAAATTATGATTATGGCAGTAACGGTGCATACTTTATAACTATATGCACCCATAACCGAAAGAAGCTGTTATCCGAAATTGTAGGGGAGGGTCTCCGTGCCCTCCCGACAATACAACTTACAGAAATAGGTTATCATGTAAAATCAGCCATTGAGTATATGCAGGATAATTATGCACACATAACCGTAGATAATTACATAATAATGCCGAATCATATTCATTTGCTTGTAGTTATCAGCAATGAATCGGGAGGGCGTGGAAACCCTCCCCTACAAGATGTGATTGGTTACTTAAAATCATACACAACCAAACTTTATGGCGGTTGTTTGTGGCAACGCTCCTTTCACGACCATATTATCCGTGACGATGACGACTATAACAAAATTTACGATTACATCAAGTATAACCACCTCAAATGGACAACGGATTGTTTCTATGTAGAATAAACAGGAGAAATATTTTATGATTACTCTCATTAACCGTAAAGAAATCCTTGTTACCCGCGACCTGACAGAACTCAGAAAATTTACTGATGACCTTAATGCAAAAGGTATTGAATATAAGGTCGTTACAAATTCTCTCG
Organism: Acutalibacteraceae bacterium; assembly: GCA_045651645.1. GTDB lineage: Bacteria > Bacillota > Clostridia > Oscillospirales > Acutalibacteraceae > UBA8612. The sequence continues at coordinate 128,476 of JAZRSU010000033.1, read as the reverse complement.
GAAGTCCTGACAGATATCACGGCTTGCCCGGCATTCAGACAGAAAATGCCTACGAATACAAAGTCTATGTGAATAAAAAGAGTATGTAAAAAAACAGCTCAACCAATCGGTTGAGCTGTTTTACTTTTAGTCTCTTATGCCTTATGCCATTTTACGCCCTGCGGTGTGTCTTCAAGCACAATTCCCATTGCCTTGATTTTGTCTCTGATTTCGTCTGCGAGTGCCCAGTTCTTGTCTTTTCTTGCCTGTGCACGCTGTGCTATAAGCTCTTCAACCTCGTCGTCAAGGCTTGCCTTACTTCTGTTGTATACAATACCGAGTACGTCTGTAAGCTCGTCAAATGCTTTTGCGGCAAGCTCAAGTGTTGCCTTGTTTGCACCTGCGGCAATTACTGTGTTGATATCACGTACAAGCTCGAATACTGCGGCAATAGCGTCAGCTGTGTTCATATCGTCATCCATAGCGGTGATAAACTGCTGAATTCTGCCGTGTACCTTGTCGTTGATTTCGTTGTCAAGCTCGCCGTCAGCAGCGTTTTCAAGTGCGAAATCAAGGTTGTTACGGCAGGTGTAAAGTCTTTCAAGTGAAGCCTTGCACTGCTCAATGATTTCAGTGTTGTAGTTGATGGGGCTGCGGTAGTGAGAAGAGATAAGGAAGTATCTTACAGGCTCATAGCCGTATTTTTCTGCAACGTCACGTACTGTGAAGAAGTTGCCGAGCGACTTTGACATCTTTACGTTGTCAACGTTGATATAGCCGTTGTGCATCCAGTAGTTTGCAAAGCTTGAGCCGTTGCAGCATTCGCTCTGTGCAATTTCATTTTCGTGGTGGGGGAATATGAGGTCCTGACCGCCGCAGTGGATGTCGATTGTTGTGCCGAGGTAACGGCGTACCATTGCAGAGCACTCAATATGCCAGCCAGGTCTGCCGTGACCCCACGGTGACTCCCAGTAAGGCTCGCCGGGCTTTGCACCCTTCCACAGTGCGAAGTCCATAGGCTCGTGCTTGATTTCTTCTACGTTGATTCGTGCGCCTGCCTCAAGCTCCTCAAGCGGCTGATGTGACAGCTTGCCGTACTCGTCAAACTTCTTGGGGCTGAAGTAAACGTCGCCGTCAACAGCGTACGCATAGCCTTTTTCAATAAGTGTAGAGATGATATTGATAATTTCATCAATGTTTTCTGTTGCCTTGGGATGTACGGTTGCTTCGCGTACGTTCATACCCTTGGCATCTTTCCAGAATTCTTCGATATATTTCTCGCTTACCTCTTTGTATGTCAGACCTTCTTCATTTGCACGGCGGATGATCTTGTCATCAATGTCAGTGAAGTTCTGTACAAATTTAACATCATAGCCTCTGTATTCCATATAGCGGCGGAGTACGTCAAATACACAAAGCGGTCTTGCGTTACCGATGTGAATAAAGTTGTAAACCGTAGGGCCGCAGGCGTAAACCTTGAGTACACCGGGCTCTATAGTCTTGAGTTCCTGCTTTGTGCGTGTGAGAGTGTTGAAAATTTTCATTTATTTTTTCTCCTCTTCTAAAGTCTGGATTTTTTTGTTGAGTTTATCTATCTGAATCTGCATCTTGCACAGCTCCATAGCAATCGGGTCTGGAATATGAATCTGGTCAAGGTCGTCAACTCGCTTGCCGTTTTGCTTTACAACTCTTGCAGGCACACCTACCGCTGTGGAGTTAGGCGGTATCTCGTCGAGTACAACCGCACCTGCGGCAATGTTTGAGTTATCTCCTACAGTGAATGGGCCGAGCACCTTTGCACCCGCACCTATCAGCACGTTGTTACCTATAGTCGGGTGACGTTTGCCTGTGTGATGACCCGTACCGCCGAGCGTTACACCCTGGTAAATGGTAACGTCGTCACCTATAACAGCGGTCTCGCCGATTACAACACCCGTACCGTGGTCAATGAAAAATCTCTTTCCGATTTTAGCGGCAGGATGAATTTCAATTCCCGTCTTTTTTACGCATCTCTGCGAAATCAGTCTTGCAAGGAAGAACAGCTTATGGTTGTAGCAAAAATATGCTTTGCGGTGCATCCTTACAGCTTTAAGACCGGGATACAGAAATAATATTTCAAGCGAAGAACGTGCCGCCGGGTCACGCTCTTTGACACACTGTATGTCTTCTCTCAACTGTCTGAACAAAATTATCACCTCTGATATAAAAAAACTCCGCCACCTCAAAAGGTGACGGAGGCGATTAAAGTCGCGGTTCCACTCCGACATTATACTCAGTAAGGTTCTAAGAAACCTTCAGCCGGTAACGGGGCTTACCGTACGGCCATTTCCTGCCGTAAGCTAACGGGGTGCATTCCCATAGTTCAGCTGACAGTGTGCTTGCAGCGATGTGCACACCTCTCTGTGAAAGCCGAAGGGCTACGGTACTTCTTCCCGATCAATGCCTTTTAATTTTTCTTATAATATTATATGCAATTTATTTTGAGAAGTCAATTGTTTTTTTAGCCTGAACAAGATAAACTATGCCCGAAATTGCCGCAAGTATAGCAGTAATCCAGATCATTATATTTGATACATCGAAAAAATGTACTTTGAGGAAACCGAATGTTTCAACAAGGTCACCCCACAGCAGAATGACAATGGTAAATGTCATCTGTGTAGCTGTCTTGACTTTGCCCCAGATATTTGCAGGCACAACTATATTCTGTGCGGCGGAGATAAGTCTCATCGATGTTACAATAAATTCTCTTGTGAGAATTATAAATACAGGCCACGCACTGCAAAGTCCTTCCTGAATAAAGGCAAGCAGGGCAGCAGTCGTCAGCATTTTGTCGGCAACAGGGTCAAGGAATTTACCGAATGTTGTAATCTGGTTATACTTTCTAGCAAGCTTGCCGTCAACCGCATCCGTAATCGAAGCAACAGAAAAGATAATTGCTCCGATAAGAAAACGGTGGGGGATTGAGCTTAAAAAAGCAAGCATAAACAGCGGCGTGATAATAACTCTTGCAATAGTCAGTTTGTTGGGTGTGTTCATTTACTCAGCCTCTCCGATGAGGTCATACTCATCTGTGTTGATAATTGTTACTGTGCAGAAATCGCCTTCGCCGTAATCGTTACTGCTTGTGAATTTGACAACGCAGTCAATTTCGGGTGCATCCATATATGTTCTGCCCGTGTAGCTGTCACTGTAAGCATCATAGCTTTCGACAAGCACTTCAAAGCTCTTGCCGATGTAGCTGTTATGCTTATCAAGTACGATGTCGTACTGGTCGTTCATTATTATTTCCTGCCTGTCGAGCTTTGTGTGCTCGTCAATCTGGTCTTCGAATTCTGCGGCAGGTGTACCTTCCTCTGCAGAGTATGCAAAACAACCAAGGTGGTCGAACTCTGTTTCGTTTACAAACAGTGCAAGGTTTTCAAACTCTTCCTCTGTCTCACCGGGGAATCCTGTTATGAACGTTGTTCGTACAATTATGTCAGGCATCCTGTCTCTGAGCTTTGCAATAAGCTCTTTGACCTGCTGCTGTGTACCTCTGCGGTTCATTCTTTTCAGTACGTTGTCATCGGCGTGCTGAAGTGGCAGATCAACGTAGTGAAGCACCTTCGGCAGTGTAGCCATTGCTTCTATAAGCTCGTCTGTGAACTCGTCGGGGTAACAGTACAGCATTCTTATCCAGTGAATTCCGTCAATGTCATTCAGCTGTCTGAGAAGCTCGGGCAGTTTAAGCTCGCCATACAAATCCTTGCCGTAAAGCGTTGTGTCCTGAGCGACAACTATCAGCTCTTTCACACCTTTTTCAGCAAGGCTCTTTGCTTCTTCGATTATATCCTCAATCTCCCTGCTGCGATATCTGCCTCTTATCGAGGGGATTGCACAGTAGGTACAGCAGTTGTTGCATCCGTCAGCAATCTTGAGGTAAGCATAGTATTCGGGGGTTGTGAGCACTCTTTCACCGTTCAGCGGCATATTGCACTTGTCGGGGAAAGTGCTGATTCTTTCGCCGTCAATTACCTTTTGGCAGATTTCAGCTATATCACCGTTTGCGCCAATGCCGACAACAGCATCAACCTCGGGGAATTCGCCGAGTATTTCATCTTTATATCTCTCGGCAAGACAACCTGTTACAATGATCTTTCCTATAACACCGTCTTCCTTGAGCTGAGCCATATCAAGTATATTTTCAATAGCCTCTTTTTTAGCTGACTCAATAAAACCGCAGGTGTTGATGATTACTGCGTCAACACCGTCATACGGGTCAGAAATTTCAAATCCGTTTGCATAAAGTGAAGCAAGCAGACATTCGCCGTCTATCTGGTTTTTGGGGCAGCCGAGTGAAATAAAACCAACAGTACTCATACGTCAAAATCCTCGTCAAATTCATCGTATTCGCTCATCGCACTTCTAATGTCAGAGTAGCTGTAACCAAGCCTTGTTAAGGCGGCAAAAACCTGCTTTCTCCCTTTTTCAGTGGTGAGCTTGCGTGCGTACTTACCGTTTAATAATACCCTAATATTATCGCTTTCGTCAAGTGTAATTGAATTAATTGTGTTTTCAGCAGTTTCGCGGTCAATTCCTCTGCGTAAAAGCTCAGCTTTAATTGCACGTATTCCGTAGCCTTTTCTGCTTGCAAGCTCTTCAGCAAGAGTAACTGCATACCGCTCGTCGTTTAAATATCCAAGTGCCTTTATTCTTTCAACTGCATCCTGTGCGGCAGTGTCACCGTCAGCTCTGCGTAGTTTGTTGTAAAGCTCTTTTTCGCAGTGGTCGCGCCTTGAGAGAATGTTGAGTGCACGGTTGAAACAACGCCTTTTGGCAATTCTGTCCGCAAGTGTCTGATATTGCTCTTCGTCTATTTCATCACCCGAAATATATCCGCTCGAAAACCAGAAATCAGCATCAACGGTGAGCTTGTACTCACCGTCGATGCTGATGTGTATCTTGTTTGCTTTACCTTTTTGAGCTGTAATTATCATATCTTTTATCAGTCGTCAACTGCAATGTCAAGGTTTGCTTTGATTCTTGCCTTGGGTGCGGGCGGAGCAACGGGTGCAGGTGCAACGGGCATAACAGGGGAGTCATCTTCCTCTGCTTCGTCAGCCTTATCTGCGAGTGAATTATCGTCAAATTTTGCTCTGACCTTTGCTTCAAGTTCTTCACGCAGTGCCTTGTTTGTGCGGATAAGCTCTTTTACGTTGTCACGTCCCTGGCCGAGTCTCTCATCGTTGTATGAGAACCAAGCACCGCTTCTGTGTACAATATCAAACTGAACGGCAAGGTCAAGGATTTCGCCTTCAACTGTTATACCCTTACCGAACATAATATCAAACTCTGCGGTCTTGAAGGGGGGAGCAACCTTGTTCTTGACAATCTTTGCCTTTGTGTGGCTGCCGATAAATTCACCGCCGGGGCCTTTAAGCTGCTCAACCTTGCGTACGTCAATACGCATTGATGCGTAGTATTTGAGTGCACGACCGCCTGTTGTAACCTCGGGATTGCCGTACATAACGCCGACCTTCTCACGAAGCTGATTAATAAATATAAGAATTGTGTTCGATTTTGAGATTGCGCCTGCAAGCTTACGAAGAGCCTGAGACATTAGTCTTGCATGAAGACCTACGTGTGAGTCACCCATTTCGCCTTCAATTTCAGCACGGGGTACAAGTGCGGCAACAGAGTCGACTACTACAACGTCAAGTGCACCTGAGCGTACAAGAGCCTCTGTTATTTCAAGTGCCTGCTCACCGTTGTCGGGCTGAGAAACGAGGAGTGAATCTATATCTACACCGAGGTGTGAAGCGTATACGGGGTCAAGTGCGTGCTCAGCGTCGATGAATGCTGCTTCGCCGCCTGCCTTCTGTGCTTCAGCAACTACGTGCAGTGCAAGTGTTGTTTTACCTGATGATTCAGGGCCGTAAATTTCAATAATTCTGCCGCGGGGAAGACCGCCTATACCTGTTGCCTGGTCAAGTGTGAGTGAGCCTGTTGAAATAGCTTCAACGTTAAGACCTCTGTCCTGACCAAGACGCATAATAGCACCTTTGCCGTATGTTTTTTCAATCTGCTTGAGTGCTGTTTCGAGAGCACTGTTCTTATCTGCTGATTTAAGTACTGCTTTATCTGCCATATTCCATATCCTCCGAAAGGTGATAGTACAAATGTTCGATTACGTGTTCGATTATACCTTTTTGTAAAATAATTGTCAAGCGTTTTTCGGTAATCTGCAAAAAATTTTTTGTTAGTTCCGAATACTCTTGCAATTTCCCAGAGTTTCGTATATTATTGAAATAATTATTATAAAAGGTGAAATGTTATGATTATTGACGAGTTAGTATCACTTTCAAATCTTTACGGCTCAAATGAAGAGCTTGTGCTTGCAGGCGGCGGCAATACCTCTGCTAAAGACGGCGATGTTATGTACATCAAAGGCTCGGGTACACAGCTTGCAACAATTACAGCCGACGGCTTTGTTAAAATGAGCAGACAGGCACTTGCCGATATTTTTACAAAGGAATATCCGACTGATGACGACGCACGCGAGGCTCAGGCTCTGGCTGACCTCTCTGCAGCAAGAATGCCGGGTGAAGAGAGTAAGCGTCCGAGCGTTGAAACTCTGCTTCACAGTCTCTTTCCTCATACCTTTGTGCTTCACGTACATCCTGCACTTGTCAACGGTCTTACCTGTGCTGTCAACGGCAAGGCTGAGGCAGAGCGTATGTTTGGCAACGGCTTTATCTGGGTTGAGTCCTGTAAGCCGGGTTATACTCTCTCAAAAATCTGTTACGATAAAATGACTGCATATACTGCTGAATACGGCAAGGCTGCCGATATGCTTCTTCTTCAGAATCACGGTATCTTTATTGCTGCCGACACTGCAGAAGAAATTGGTGATAAACTTGCCGACGTTATGTCAAAGCTCAATGCCGCAGTTGTCCGTTATCCCGATTTTGACAGCGGCGATTACGACGGTGAAAAGGCACAGAAATGCTTTGACGTTATTTACGAAATCTACGGTGATGATGCGGTTATTACATATGAGCCGAGTGCCGAGGCACTTAAGTTTGCCGAAAGCCCCGAAACAGCTCAGGCTGTTATGAAGCCTTTTACTCCTGACCATATCGTTTACTGCAAGGCAGAGCCGGTATACGGTTTCTGTAACGGCTGTATCAGGGGTGCAGTCAATACATATTTTGAAGAAAAAGGCTATATGCCGAAGATTATTATTATCAGCGGTTGTGGCTTCTTTGCAGTTGATATGACCCCCAAGGGCAGTGACACGGCGGCAACCCTTTTCAACGATGCACTCAAGGTTGCAACCTATTCCGAATCTTTCGGCGGCCCTCTTCATATGACTGATGAGCTTTCCGATTTTATTACCAATTGGGAAGTTGAATCTTACAGACAAAAGCAGAATGCATAAGGAGAATTAAGACAATGTTTTACAGTATCGAAAATGAATATCTTACCGCACAGATTGATGATATGGGTGCTCAGCTTCATTCACTTGTTACCAAGGATGACGGCTACGAGTATCTCTGGCAGGGCAATCCCGATATCTGGTACGGTCAGGCTCCTGTCCTTTTCCCTGTTATAGGTCAGCTTTTTGAGGATAAATTCCGTTACGACGGTAAGGATTATCCTCTTGCAAAGCACGGTTTTGCACGTAAAATGCTCTTTGAGGCAGCTGACGTTGAGGGTGCAAGAGCTGTGTTTATTCTTCGCAGTAACGATGAAACACGCGGTATGTTCCCGTTTGAGTTTGAGTTTGCTGTCTGCTTCGAACTTGTAGGCAGAGCAATCAAGGTTACTCATACCGTTACAAATCTTGATGATAAAACTATGTATTTCTCCTGCGGTGCACATCCGGGCTTCAACTGCGCAATAGGCGATTACCTCGAGTTTGAGGAGAGTGAAGAGGGTGCACAGGTAGAGAAGATTGATAAAGAGAATATCATCATCGGCACAAAGTTCGACGTTGAGCTTGAAGAGGGCAGACGCCTTCGTCTTACTCCCGACCTTTTTGCTGAGGATGCACTCATCTTCTCCGAGCTTAACTCCAACGTTGTCACTCTTAAGAGCGATAACAGCGACCGCACCGTGCGTTTCGATTTCGGTGATGCTCCTTTCCTTGGCATCTGGGCAAAGCCTAACGCACCCTACGTCTGCATTGAGCCGTGGTACGGTGTAAATGACGACAGAATCAGATACGAGGACATTTCACAGAAGCGTGGTATCGAAAGCCTCGAGCCTGAAGAGAGCTTCGACCTTGTCTGGATTGCAGAACTTTAATAAATAAACAATATAGCCGTGGTATGCCCACGGCTTTTTTGATAGGGGAATTCAACTATGACACATAACGAAATGTTTGGCAGTGCAAAATGGATATGTGCCGCATCAGATATTTCTTCTCCTCTTTTTCGTGCAGAGTTTTCTGCAGAAAATGTGAAAAAGGCAGAGGTTACTATCTGCGGTCTCGGCTTTTTTGAGCTTTATCTCAACGGCAAAAAGGTCAGCGATGATCTTTTGGTGCCTGCTTTTTCTCAGTACTCCTACCGTGATCTGAGTGAGCATTATAAAATCCGTCAGGACAAAATGAGATACCGTACCTATGTTTTACAGTATGATATAACCGATTATCTTCTTGATGGCGACAACGCACTTGGTGTCCGTTTAGGTAACGGCTGGTATAAGCTCTGTGATGAGTATGACGGTGACCCTACCTGGCATCCTTACGGCAATCCGAAGCTCTGCTATAAAATAAATATTACATTTAATAATGGCACTTCAGCTGAAATCTTCAGCGATGAAAGCGTCAGGTGCTCTGCCGGTGAAATAACCTACAACAACATCTATGGCGGCGAGCGTCACGATTATTCTCTTGCCAGATACGGCTTTGACTTGGCCGGTTATGATGACTCCGATTGGGCAAACGCTTCGGTTATTTCTGCACCCGATACGGATTTTTGTGTCCAGACCTGTCCTGCCGACAGAGTTGTACGCAATATCACACCCGTAAAAATTAAAGATTTCGGTGAAACAAGCATATACGACTGTGGTGAAGGTATCACAGGCTTTGCCGTTGTCAAGTCAAAGGCAGACGGTGTAACACTTACCGCACGCTATGCCGATGCCCTCAAAGGGGATATGACTCTTGATTTCTATCCGAGTGGCGGTGACGGTGAAAAATTACAGCAGGAAGTTTTTGCCAATACAAAAGCAGGGGAGAGCTATATTCCTCATTTTTGCTGGCACGCATTCCGTTATATCGAGGTTTCAAACAATGCCGAAGTTGTGACTGTTAACGTTGTTCATTCCGATTGTGCCGTTACAAGTAATTTCGAAAGCGATAACGAAGTCCTCAACTGGCTTTATAAAACTTATCTTCGCACTCAGCTTGACAATATGCACTGCGGTGTGCCGTCAGACTGTCCTCATATCGAGCGTCTCGGCTATACGGGCGACGGTCAGCTTTGTGCCGAAACCGTAATGCTTATGACCGACAGTAAGGATTTTTATCTCAAATGGATGGGCGATATTGCCGACTGTCAGGATGTTGAAACAGGTCACGTCCAGCATACAACACCTTTCTGCGGCGGTGGCGGCGGCCCTGCTGCGTGGGGCGGTGCAATAGTTGTTGTGCCATATGTTTTCTATAAAACTTTCGGTGACAAGAGCGTTATCGAGCAGTATCTTCCCAATATGCTCAAGTACGTTGACTATATGGTTGACCATAGCGAGTGCGGTCTTGTCTGCCGTGAAGAAACCGAGTGGTGTCTTGGTGACTGGTGTGCTCCGATGGAGCTTCACAAGCCCGAGCCTCATACCAAGAGCCGTGTGCTTATTCCCGAAACGTATGTTAATACAGTGCTCTTTATCAGACAGATGAAAATGCTCACAGAGCTTGCAGAAATTGTCGGTAAAGGGGATTTTGTTTCACATCTTACAGACCTTATAGAAAAAGCATCAAAAATGGTTGATGTCGCTTACTACAGCCCGATGACTCATTGCTACTGCGGCGATGTTCAGGGTGCTAACTGCCTTGCACTTGATGCAGGTCTCGGCGACGAAAAAACACTACAGATGACTGTTGATAAATACCGTGACAGAGAGCGTTTTGATACCGGTATCGTCGCAACCGACGTACTGCCGAGAATCCTTTTTGAGAGCGGTAACGCACAGCTTGCGTTCGACCTTATGACAGCTCGTAAATCACCGTCATTCGGCTATATGATGGAGCAGGGTGCAACAACTCTGTGGGAGGATTGGCTTCCTGAGCGTTCGCTCAATCATCCTATGTTCGGTGCACTTACACGTTATCTGTTTACATACCTTCTCGGTATTTCACAGGCAAAGGACAGTGCAGGCTTTGAAAAAATAACAATCTGTCCTCAGCTTGTCAAAGGTATGAATAAAGCGAGCGGCCATATCACCACCGTAAAGGGCAAAATTTCCGTTGCATACGAGAAGTCAGGTGATACAGTTTATTTTACCGTCACTCTGCCCGAAAATACTACAGCCGAGTTCACCTGCGACGAATATAAATCAAACCTTACCTGCGGCGAAAATCAGTTCGTAATCCGCAATTCATAATGTTAAAAAGCTCCCTTTCGAGGGAGCTTTTTTTATGGTGTATTGGTGAAAAATTACTTAATCGATAGTAAACCAAAAGGTGCGTTACCGATTAAAGTAACGCACCTTGATTTTATTTTATTATGATTTACTGTTTTGCACCTGCGTCGAACATTTCGAGAACTTTTACGCTTGCTGCGAAGCAATCTGCAAGACCCTTTTCGTTCATATTGTCGTATGTATCACGTCTTGTGTGGTAGTAGTTTTCAAGCTTGTGGTTAAGACCTGTGATACCTGTTGCTCTGAAACCTGCCTGAGCAAATGCTGCGGAGTCTGTAGCACCGCCGAGGGGAGGAACCATACCCTTTGAGCAGTGAATGCCAAGCTCCTGAGTTGCTTCCATAAACAGATCGGAAACATCCTTATCAGCCTTGACTGTACCGTTGAGGTCACGGTAGTTTACCATAAGGTACTTGGGGTCGTAAATTGTGTCGTATGCGTAAATGAATGTGGGTACATCGTCAAATTCGCCCTTGTGAGCCTCACACCAAGCTTTTGAGCCGCGGAGACCGCACTCCTCTGAACCTGTGAGGATAACGCCGATTTCAGTGTTTTCAAGCTCGATACCCTCGTCCTTGAGAGCCTTGAGTATTGCAATACCCATGTAGCAACCGGAAAGGTTGTCGTTAGCACCGTCAACGGGACGCTTGTAGTTGACCATCCAGAAAAGACCGATCATAAACGGTACGAATACAAGACCGCCGAGAGCACACTTGATGATAGTGCTGTCTAAATCAATTTCGGGAGTGAAACCGTTGTTGATGATATGTATAACGGAAAGAACAAGGTAGTAAAGCGCACCGACAACACAGATGATTGCGTGACCTTCGAAGCCTACACCGCCGAGTGCGTAGTTAACGGGCCATTCCCAGGCAACATCGGGGTGACCGTTAAATATGATTCTTCTCTTGGTTTCACCTGTGCATTTTTTGATAGCTGTTACGTTGTGACCGGTCTTCTCGGGGAAGAGGGGGTCAAGCAGCTTTTTGTAAACACCGAACTGTGCAAGTACAAGGAAGAAACCTATGCCGATAAGTGCGATGCTTGCGAGGGGAAAGAAGAAGAAGAGTACGATTGCAAGCAGTACAAAGCTCATTGTAAAATAAATCCAACCGTAGAATGAGCGGGGATTTTCCTTGAAGGATTCAACCTGTACCTTTTCACATCCACAGTCGTTTTTAAGTACGTCTGCCATGTATTCACATGCCTGTTTTTCACCTTTGGAGCCGGGATCACGCTTTTCAAACGTCTTGATGATGTGCGTGATTTCGTCAACCATATACTTTGCGGCTTTGCTTTTGTTGTCAATGAGCTTTTGCAGATTCAAATTTGCCATCTCCTTAAGAATTGGGTTTTCTACAGTGTAACAAAAAAGTAAAAAATATACTATTAACTTTTTATTAATTTTTTATTTTTTACAATATTTTTTTATTGCTTTTTACTATATTTTTGTCTCAATCTTTCTTTTAACAGCCAATCTGCAGGCACGTTTGTAACATTCGGCAACGTATTCTTCAATTTTCATTCTGCCGTAAACGTCGTTTTCGTGTCTGTCGGGTTTTGAGTGTATGTTAAGCTCAAAGGTCATAATGCCGTCAAAACCGCATCCGTCAAGTCTTTTTGCAATGTTATCCCAGTCGGCTGTTCCGTCAAAGGGCATCAGATGAAGGTCGTCGTGCCAGGTGATTCTGCCGCCAAAATCTTTTATTCCGAGGTTGTCGTTGAGATGGGTTGCAATCAGTCTGTCACCGTAAAGTGCAAGTATATCCTTCGAGCCGTTGTAGCACATTTCGTGACCCGAATCCCAACAGAAACCGACAGTTGAATTGTCTTTGAAATGCTCCATAAGTGCGGCAAGATATTCCTCGCCCTCGGTGTTTTCAAAGGCGATTTTCACTCCGAGCTTTTCAGCTTCTTTTACAACTTTTCCGTAATTTTCAAGTCCCTGATTATTCGGTACTCTGCCGTCGTAGAATCCTATGTAAGTATGTACTATCATTATCGGTACACCGTTGTCTGCACAAGCGTGAAGACATTCGATAAGCTCGTCAACTGCGGCCTTTGCCTCTTCGTTATTACCGTGCCACATATCGGCAGATTTTCCGAAAGGTGCGTGAATCGACTGGTACTCCATACCAAGCTCTTTTGCAAGTGCGGCATATTTTTCCGTAGGCTCACCATGTCTGTATTCTGTAAAGAACCCTTCAAATCCCGTTTTGTGAAAAAGTCTTATCTGTTCTTCCGTACTCAGTTCACATATCAAACAAGCACCAAGGCATAATTTATGCTTCCACATAGTAATCAACCTCTTAATTAAGTGTTGTGAAAATGATAATATAATCTTAAATTTTTTTCAATATATTTTCATAATTGACTTGAAAATTGGTTTGAAAAATGCGATACTAACAGCAAATATTTTATTTTACGAGGTATTTGAAATGGCACAGCTTAAAATGTACTGGACTGCAGGTACTCCTATCGAAGAGCTTACTCTTCCCGAGGGCTATTCTTTCTCAAACTGCACAACAAGCGATGAGGATGTAAATGCTTGGATCGAGTGCTGCAAAAACGGTCTTCTCAGCGATAATGCTGATAAGGAAGATTTTGATGACAGACTTACAAATCATGACGATATTAATATGGAAACCGATATTTTCTTCCTTGATTACGAGGGCAGACACGTTGCTACTTCTACTGCGATTTTTCACCCTGAGAAGAATTGCGGCGAGCTTCATATGGTTGGTATGATCCCTGAATTCAGAGGTAAGGGCCTTGGCAAATACCTCAATTACGTTGCAATCAAAAAGCTTGCAGCACAGGGCGTTAAATACATCTACCTCACAACTGACGAATGGCGTAAGGGTGCCGTAAAGAGCTATCTTACTTCAGGCTTCCATCCTGTCGAGTATGCCGAGGGCATGAAAGAGCGCTGGGAGGCAGTTCTTACCGAGTACGGCATCGATAAGGTTGATGCTGTTGATGAAAACGGCGTTTATTGCTATCCTATCTACCGCAAGGGCTATACACCTCCCCGTAAAGTAAAAATCGGTGTTGTCGGTGCAGGCAGAGGCAAAACAATGATGGATTACTGCGTCAAGCAGGATAATGCAGAGCTTGTTGCAATCTGCGACAATCACGTGCCCACACTCGAAAAGGCAAAGAATTCCTACGGTAACGATACAATCGTTTTCTATGACGATTTTGATAAATTCCTCGAGCACGATATGGATGCCGTTGTTCTTGCAAACTTTGCAACCGAGCACGCTCCCTTTGCAATCAAGTGTATGGAAAAAGGCTTCGATGTTATCAGTGAGGTTCTTCCCGTACAGACTCTCAAGCAGGCTGTTGAGCTTGTTGAGGCTGTTGAGCGTACAGGCAGAACTTATGCTTATGCAGAAAACTACTGCTATATGGCTGCTCCCCGTATGATGCGTCAGCTCTACCGTGAAGGCGTACTCGGTGAATTCGAGTATGGCGAGGGCGAGTATATGCACAACTGTGAGGGTGGCTGGCACAACTGGACACGCGGCTTGCCCGACCACTGGCGTAATCAGATGCACGCTTGCTACTACTGCACACATTCTCTCGGTCCGCTCGTACATATCACAGGTATGCGTCCCGTCAAGGTAAGCGGTTTTGAGGTTCCGTTCAACAAGAGAATGGAGCGTATGGGTGCTAAGGCAGGTCCCATCGGTATCGAGATGGTAACTCTCGAAAACGGTGCTGTTCTCAAGAGTATTCACGGTGTAGGTCCTGCCAAGGATTCTATCTGGTATTCAATCTACGGCTCAAAGGGCAGAATGGAAAGTGCCCGTGAGGATGACGAAACCAAAGAGTACGTTCACACTCTCTACGTTAACTGCGACAAGAATGAGGGCGACAACGATTCTGAGCCCGTACTCACTTCTACTGCCGATGAGCTTGCATATAAGGCAGAGCCTTACGGTCACGGCGGCTCCGATTTCTACGTAATGTACAACTTTATCGAGTATATCAACGGCAATAAGGATGCCGATATTATCGACGTTTACGAGGCTCTTGATATGTTCTTGCCCGGTATGTTCGCTTACTATTCGGTACTCGAGGGCGGTATGCCTATGGATGTGCCCAACTTCCGCAATAAGGAAGAGCGTGAAAAGTGGCGCAACGATACACGCTGTACCGATCCCAAGGTAGCAGGCGATATGCTTATTCCCGGCTACTCAAAGGGCAACCCCGAAATTCCTGCAGAGAACTATGCTAAGCTTGTAAAGAAGCTCGAAGAGCAGGAAGCAGAAGCTGCAAAAAAAGAGCAGGAAAAGAAATGAAAATAATCGGCCGTATTGTTACGGATTTTTCGTCAAAATTCGGTCTGCCGCGTCAGAGCGGACTCGTTGAAGGCATAACCGGTAAAATCGTTTTTGAAGAGGAATTCCGTGTCCACGAAGCATTCAGGGGGCTTGAAGAATTCTCGCATATCTGGATTCTGTGGCAGTTTTCCGAAGCTGTGCGTGACGGATGGTCACCTACGGTGCGTCCCCCTATGCTCGGCGGTAATAAAAGGGTAGGCGTTTTCGCAACCCGTTCTCCTTTCCGTCCGAATTCCATAGGTCTGTCATCTGTAAAGCTTGAGCGGATTGATTTTGCGGATAAAGAAGGTCCGGTACTTTACGTCAGCGGCGGTGACCTTATGGACGGTACGCCTATATACGATATCAAGCCGTATCTGTCTTATACCGATTCTCATCCCGACGCATCAGGCGGTTTTACCGATACTCTTGCCGACAGAAGCCTTGAGGTTTCAATATCCGATGATTTGCTTTCGGTTATTCCGGAAGATAAAAGAGAAACCTTAATTGGGGTTCTTGCTCAGGATCCGAGACCCTCTTATCAGAATGATGCGGACAGGGTGTACGGATTTGGCTTTGCCGGCTGTGAAATCCGTTTTACAGTTTCCGACGGTGTTCTTACCGTTATTTCGGCAGAAAAACTCAAATAATTTGGGGCAGTGTGATTGACGGCTATGTCGGTCACACTGTTTTTCTTTTTAATTTTACGTTTTTCGTCAGCCGCTTTCATTGTCTTATTTTCCTATTTCATAAAATCTTACTTTTTCTCCTTTTTATCTGATAATATTTCTTTCAGTGCCGGTGTGAAAACTTTTGAATTACGGAGGTGAGCAGGCATATTCTGAAAGCAATTGTCATATAAAGTATTAACAGCCGCTAAAATAAAAGATAAAGGAAGGATTTATTGTTATGGAGAAAAAATTAAGAATTATTGTTGCGGATTCTACCGATAATTTCGGTAAACCCTGTCGTAACGCATTGAGAAACCACGGAATTGATGCAGAATGTATCGATAAAGACGGCAAAAGGCTTATTGATACGGTTGCAAAAGCAAGACCCGATGCAGTTGTTATGGATGTTTTTCTTCCCGGTGCTGATGCAATAACCGTTATGAATACCCTTCGTACGCAGTTTCCTATGCTTTCCACTAAGTTTATTGTTGTTTTCGGTTTTGATAATCCGACTCTTGAAAGTGACGTTATGAATGCAGGTGCCGATTATTTCTTCCTGCGCCCGTTTGACTATGAAGGTATGTCACAGCGTATTCTTGCTATGTTTGCTTCAAATAAGCAGAGTGAGCACGCGAGCAGCAGTGACAGTCTTGAAATGCGTATTACACAGACTTTGCATCAGATAGGTGTACCTGCGCATATAAAGGGTTATCAGTATCTGCGTGAGGCAATACTTATGTCAATAGAAGACCCCGAGAGTATAAACGCAGTCACAAAGCTTCTCTATCCGGGTGTTGCTAAAAAGTATTCAACAACCTCTTCCCGTGTTGAGCGTGCAATCCGTCACGCAATCGAGGTTGCATGGGACAGGGGAGACGTAGAGGTGCTCAATTCATATTTCGGTTATACTATTCAGTCTCAGAGAGGCAAACCTACCAACTCAGAGTTTGTCGCAATGATTGCGGATAAATTCAGACTGCAGCTTAAAGCCTGTTAAACAGAATTTAAATTGATCAGCGGATTTCAAGGTGCTAACCTGAAACCCGCTGTTTTTTATCTTATGTTTTCTATGTAATCAAGGTAAATGTCTCTTATTTCCTTTAAGTTATGCTGTCTTATCAGCACTTTTTCACCGCTTGTAAGCTCAAAGCATTTGTTAGCCTTGCAGATGTGATTCATATTTACAATATAGCTCTGATGACACCGCAGAAATCTTGAATCGTTGAGCTCATCTTCGATTTTACCAAGCTTATTGTAAACTGTATATTTATCTCCGCTTTTTCCGTGGATTATACATTTGGTGTTGTTGCTTTCGATAAAGAATATATCGTTGAGCGGCAGTGCAATTACATCGCCTCTGTGACGGATACAGTAAAAGTTATCTGAATAATTGTGCGTTGCTCTGTCCATTATTTCACTGAGCTTTGCCATTCTGAGCGGTCTGACAATATAACCGCAGGCATCGACGTCATATCCGTCTACAGCGTATTCGGCGGTATCGGCAGAGAAAATTATCTGCCCGGAATAGCTGCTGTTTCTCAGCAGTTTTGCGGTATTTATGCCGCTTGGATTATGGGGCAGGTTTTCGATAAAGATTATATCAAAGTTCTTTCCGTCTTCAATTTCGTACATCAGGTCGGAATTTCTCAGAAACGTCATAATATCGAACGTTATTGATTTTTCGGCAAAATATTTTTTCAGACAATCTTCAAGTATTTCGTTATCTTCGTTCTTCTCGTCACAAATTGCAATCTGCATTTCTTCACTCCAATACATAAAATGTGAAATAAATTCAAGTTTATTGTATAGTAAATGTGAAATAATTTCAATTAACAATCTGTAAATTTATCGGCTGTACTTGCAAAAGAAATGTAAAGTGCTATAATAATTTGCAGAAAAATGACGAAGGTGAAACCAATGGCGGAAAAAACAAACGTAATGCGTATTCTCGACAGCAAAAAGGTAAAATATATTCCTCACACCTACGAGGCAGAGGAGGCGGCAAGCGGCACACAGGTTGCCGACATACTCAGCCTTGACCCGAAAAAGGTGTTCAAAACGCTTGTAACCGTAGGTAAGAGCGGTGAGCATTACTGTTTTGTCGTGCCTGTAGAAAAAGAGCTTAACCTCAAAAAAGCCGCAAAGGCTGTGAGCGAAAAATCAATAGAAATGATTAAATCCAAAGAGCTTTTGCCGCTTACCGGTTATATCCACGGCGGTTGCTCTCCTATAGGTATGAAAAAGTTTCTGCGTACAACCTTTCATACAACGGCAGAAGAGACTGACACTATTGTTTTCAGCGGCGGCAAAATCGGATGTCACGTTGAAGTGTGCCTTGCAGACCTCGGCAAAGTAATCCGCTACAGCGTTGCCGATATCGCAGACTGAGAGGTAAGTTATGCTGAATAAAGATGAAATATTATCTTATCTCAATACTGAGAACGTAAAAGTTTTTTGCTGTGATGAAATTGACTCTACAAGTACGCTTGCCCGTAAGCTTATAAATGACGGCGAAAATAGCCGCTTTATAGTAACAGCAGACCGTCAGACAGGCGGCAGAGGCAGAAACGGCAAGAGCTTTTTTTCGCTCAATGACGGTTCGGTTTATATGTCTGTTGTGCTTAAACCGAATACAGCGTTTGATGATGCGGTAGGCATTACTACTGCGGCGGCTGTTGCTGTAAGCCGCGCTGTAGAGCGTGTTACGGGTAAAGCTACCGATATCAAATGGGTAAACGACCTTTACTACAATGGCAAAAAAGTATGCGGTATTCTCTGCGAAGCAGTAGCTTCAAAAGGAATTGTGTCGAGCATTATTGTTGGTGTCGGTATTAATCTGGGTCAGTGCAGTTTTCCCGATGAATTAAAGAATAGTGCAGGCTCTCTCGGTTGTGACTGTTCATATCAGACTCAGCTTGTTGCGGCTGTTGCCGATGAGCTTTTTTCTCTTGAATTCGGCAAAATCAGCGAAGATGTACTCGATGAATACCGCCGTAAGAGTATGGTAATCGGCAAAAAGATAGATTATTATATAAACGGCGAAAAAAATACCGCCTCTGCCGTCGGAATCGACACACAGGGCGGATTGATAATTGAAAAAAGTGACGGCAGTACAGACGTGCTCCGTAGCGGTGAAATCAGTTTGCGTTTAAGCGAGTGATTTTAGAAAGCCTTTGTGAAATAAAATATGCTAGCAGGATTTTAACCGCATCAGGTATTATAAACGGTACAACGCAGGTAAGTAATGCTGTGCCGAAACCTGCTCCTTGTGAAGCCGTAAAAACAAACCACAGCGTACCGACAGAATAGCATAAAACAAGACCTGCAAATGCTGAAATAAGCTTGAAAAACGGCTTTTTGCTTATCGGTCTGGTCATCAGCAGATATACGGCTCCGCAAAGTATAAAGCCTAAAATGAATCCGCCTGTACTTCCCATAAGTATGCCTATTCCGCCGGTGAAATTGTGGAATACGGGCAGACCCGTAATGCCGAGCAGTATGTATACGGCAATGCTGAGCGTACCGTATTTACCGCCGAGCATAAACAGTGCGAGGAATACGGCAAAGGTCTGCATCGTGTAGGGTACAGCGGCAGGAATACTCAGCATAGAGCAGATGCATATTATAACGGCAAACAGTGCCGTCATTGTAAGATTTAATGCTTTAGGTTTCATTCAGCAGTTTCTCCCTTAAAAGTAAAACAAGTATACTCAATTAAAGCGGTGTTGTCAAACATCGCTTTTTTCTAATCGTTAAAACTAATACAGTAAGTTATCTTGAAATATTATTATTTTGCTGTATAATCAAATTAAGATTTTCACTGCGTTCAGAATGATATGATTTTATTGTAGAATTACGGAGGACGGTTATGGAAAATATTGAAAGATTAAAATATAAGACCCGAGGTGAACAAATACCTCAAGGTATACCGAAGGTGTTTTACTGCTGTCATCCTAAGGATTTCGACCGTTTTTTTGAGTCTGTTTCGGATGAAATTCTCGCAAAGCAGAACTGTGCCGTTTTTTACGACAGCACGCCTGATGCAGAGCGAGACGAGCAGTTTTTCCTCGATTTAAAACAGATGCAGCTTTTTGTAATGCCTGTAACGAGTGAGCTTCTTTATATCGAAAATACGGCGCTTTCCGAGCTGTTTCCGTTTGCAATTGAAAATCATATTCCCGTTCTGCCGCTTATGCAGGAGAGCGGGCTTGACAAGGTTTTCAACGAAAAATGCGGTGACCTGCAGTTTCTTGATAAAAACGTAAACGATGCAACTGCAATCAGCTATGATGAGAAGCTTGAGAAATATCTTTCATCAGTGCTTATCGGTGATGAAATGGCAGAAAAAATCCGCAACGCTTTCGATGCTTATATCTTTTTGAGTTACCGTAAAAAGGATAGAAAGTATGCGCAGGAGCTTATGAAGCTCATACATAAGAACGATTTCTGCCGTGATATAGCAATATGGTACGATGAGTTCCTTACACCCGGCGAAAACTTCAACGATTCAATAAAGGCTGCTTTTGAGAAAAGCGGTCTGTTTGTACTTGCGGTTACGCCTAACCTCGTCAACGAAGTCAACTACGTTATGACTACTGAATACCCTATGGCAAGGGAAGCAGGTAAGCTGATTCTGCCTGCCGAGCTTGTTGAGACAGATAAAAATTTGCTTGCAGAAAAGTATGAGGGTATCCCCGAATGTACGGATGCATATAACGATGAAATGCTGAGTTCTGCATTGCTTGAGTCAGTAAAGAATATTGCACTAAAAGAAAACGATAAAAATCCCGAGCATAATTTCTTCATCGGCCTTGCATACCTCGGCGGCGTTGACGTAGAGGTCGACCACGAAAAAGCAGTGGAGCTTATCACTTTTGCCGCAGAGCACAACGTAGTTGAAGCAATCGACAAGCTCGTCGAAATGTACCGTACGGGTTATGGTGTCGAGCGTGACTACCTTAAAGCAATCGAATGGCAGGAGAAGCTTATTAAAATAGCTGAAGAAAAATATAACGCAGACCCGAGTGAAGATAATCAGAGTGAACTGTTCTGTGTAATTATCGATTGCGGTGATTATTATCAGGAACTTGCAAAGCTCGGTAAAGCAAAAGAAAAATTCGAGCAGGTAAAAGTTCTGCTTGATAGTATTGCTTTTGATGATTTAACCAACACTCAAAAGAGAAATTATTCTGTAAGTTGTGAGCGACTTGGTAATATCTGCAAAGCCGAAGGCGACCCCAAAGGAGCAAGAGGATATTACGAAAAGATGTTTGAAATAAATCTTAAGCTTGCAGAGGAAACGGGAACTGTAGAGGTAAAACGAGACTTGTCAGTAAGCTATGGAAAGTTTGGTGATATCTGCAAAGCCGAAGGCGACCTCAGAGGTGCAAGAGAATATTACGAAAAGCTGCTTGAAATATCTCTTATGCTTGCAGAGAAAACGGGAACGGTGCGGGCGAAACGAGACCTGTCGGTAAGCTATGATAATCTCGGTGGTATCTGCTATGCAGAAGGTAATCTCAGCAGTGCAAAAGAGTATCACGAAAAGAGTCTTGAAATACGTTTTGCTCTTGCCAAAGAAACAGGTACAGTTGAGGCAAAAAGAGACCTCTCGATAAGTTATCACAATCTCGGTGGTATCTGCTATGCAGAAGGTAATCTCAGCAGTGCAAAAGAGTATCACGAAAAGAGTCTTGAAATCGCTATCGCTCTCGCAAAAGAAACAGGTACTGTTGAGGCGAAAAGAGCTCTCGCGGCAAGTTATAACAATCTCGATTATGTCTGCCGGAAAGAGGGCAACCTCAGTAGGGCAAAAGAGTATTGCGAAAAGTGTCTTGAAATCGCTGTAGTTCTCGCAAAAGAAACGGGTACTGTTGAGGCAAAAAGAGAACTCTCGGTAAGTTATAACAATTTCGGCGATATCTGCCGAGCAGAGGGGAACCTTAGCGGTGCAAAAGAGTACTACGAAAAGAGTTTGGAAATACGTTTGACCCTCGCGAAAGAAACGGCTACTGTCCAAACCAAAAGAGACCTCTCGGTAATTTATAGCAATCTCGGTTATGTTTGCCAGAAAGAGGGTAACCTCAGTGTTGCAAAAGAGTACTACGAAAAAGGTCTTGAAATCGCTGTTGCTCTCGCGAAAGAAATGGGTACCGCAGAAAGTTATGATGACCTTGCGACATCGTATTATAATTTTGCTTTTTGTGACGTTAATAATAAAACTCAATATCTAAAAAAAGCTGTTGATATATACGAAATGCTTGTTGAAAATTGTCCCGATATAGCAAGGTATAAAAAGAATCTGAAACTTGTTAAACGTAAATACGAAAAGGCATACAAGCAAGACGCCATGCAATCATTCTTTAATAAATTTAAATCAAAATTCCAAAAAAATAAGAAATAATCAAACGACCCCACGCACTTGCCTTGTGCGTGGGGCTTTTTTGTCACTTATACCATGCTATTCTGTGCAGGTAGTGGTAGATGCTGAAAAACTGACCGAGGTTTGTGCGTGATGAAGTGCCGGGGTCATTGATGATAAAATCTGTAGGTTTGAGTGAATCGGTTTGTTTTACACCCGTTACAACTACCCAGTGCTGGCTTCCGTTTGCCTTCTTGGCTCCGACTATTACGGGCTTACCTTGCTCTAAAAGCGAATAGATTCTTGAGAGGTAGTTATTGAAATCGGTTGTGGTTGAGTAGTTTGACGGCCAATAGAGCATACCCGTTGAGCTGTAGGTCAGCTTATCCTCCATTTTGTGCGGATAGATTGTTGTACCCGTGCGGTAACTCTCTGTCATTGCGAGTGCTGTAGTCGTACAGCCGATATCACCGATTGTGTATTTTGTTGAGCCTATTTTGTGGTTAGCCCATCGGCTGTCTGTCTGCTTATAGTCGGGTACTTTAAGTGATATCGCACGGTATTTGTTTGATGTTCCGCCGATACTCACAAGGTAACCGGTGCTCACATAACCCGTGAAGTTGCCGTTGTAAACAACCTTGCTCCAGCCGTTGATTTCACTGATTACGGCAACCTTTGCGCCGCTTGCAAGCGAGTTTACTATAGTGCCCGCAGGGCTGTTTCTGACATAAAGCCTGCCCGAATTTGTCTTTACCTGTTTGTAAACACTTGACTTTATCGGTGTAATATAGTCCGAGTGGCTGTAGCCGTATGTGCCTTCTTTATACTCTACCTTATACCATCCGTTTTCTTCGGATAATATTGCTACGTTACTGCCTCTTGCAAGGCTTGATACTATACTGCCACCCGGTGAACTTCGCACGTAAAGATTGCCTGATGAAGTTGTGACTGTGCCTGCCGCAGGCAGGTTGGTCGCCGCACTTGCAGTGAACATGCAGAACACTGATAAAATTGCCGCAAAAAGTGCGGCGGTGATACTTCGTCGCATTGTTGTTATCATTCCTTTGTATCTGATTTGCCGAAAGAAAGAGTCACGAAAATTATACCATTTTTTTATACTGGCTTCATTACACAAATGTTGGAAGTTTTGTTGAATGAAATTTCGAAATGTGTTATTATATACGCGTAATTATTTAACCGAAAGGTGAAAAGCGATGCTTAAAATTGTTACAGGCAGAATAAACAGCGGCAAAACAACATATATCCGCAGTGTTATCAAGGATAAACTTGACTCGGGCGCAGATAAGGTGTATCTGATTGTGCCTGAGCAGTTTTCGTTTGAGAGTGAACGCAGTATGCTTACACTTCTCGGCGAAAAAGAGGCACTGAAGGTTGAGGTCTGCAGTTTTTCACGTCTTGCGCAGAATGTGCTCGGTGATATACACGGTGTGCGTATGCTTGATGATGCGGGCAGAGTTGCGCTTATGAGCACTGCGCTTGAAGAAACAGCTGACAAGCTCAACGTATACGGTCGCTTTTCACGCAGTATCGGTGTTGTGTCGGAGATGCTTAAAATATCTGACGAATTCAAAAAGTGTGCCGTTACACCTGCGATGCTTGATGAAACCTCACACAAGCTTCCTCAGGGTATGCTCCGTAAAAAGCTCAGCGATTTGTCGCTTGTAATCTCCGCTTTTGATGCACTTGTTGCTCAGCGCTTTTCGGATTCGAGAGATGACCTGACATTGCTTGCTGACAAATTGCTCGACGATAAATTCTTTTCGGGTGTTACGGTTGTAATTGACGGATTCAAGGGTTTTACAAAGCAGGAATTTGATGTTATATCCCGTATCGTAGCTCAAAGCGAAGATACTTATGTTACACTTTGTCTTGATGAAATATTTGCAGGGGAATACGATATTACGCCGTTTGCAAGCGTGCGTGACACTGCAAGAACCTTGATGAATATCGCAAAGAAAAACGGTGTTGCTGTTTCTCAGGTGCGTGTGCCCGAGTACAGCGGTCGTTATGCTTCAGCCTGCCTTGAAGCGCTTGAAAGCGAGCTTTATTCGGTTTCGCCGAATGAGTTTGAGGGCGATTGCTCCGATGTAACGCTTTATTCTGCTTCAACCGCTTATGAAGAGTGTAACTATGTTGCACTGACTGTAAAGCGTCTGCTTCGCGAAGAGGGTTACCGTTGCCGTGATATTGCGGTTATATCAAGAAGTGAGGATGAGTACTCAAAATCTTTGCGTGCCGCACTGAAAAGACATGGTGTGCCTGTGTTTGAAGATAAACGCAGACCGCTCGTTTCACAGCCGCCCGTTGTTATGGCACGTGCCGCAATTGAGATTGCCGCAAGAGGCTATTCTACCGATGCCGTAATCCGTCTGCTCAAAACTCAGCTTACCGACCTTACCGTAGAAGAGATAAGCGAGCTTGAAAACTATGTGAAGATGTGGAAGATTGACGGCAGAAAATGGCTGGATTCCTGGTGCAATCATCCGTCAGGTCTCGGTCAGTCGCTTGGTGACAAAGATAAGGCTTATCTTGCACATCTGAATTCACTCAGAGAAAAATGTATTTTACCGATTGAAAAATTCAGAGCTGCTTTCAGAAAAAGTTATAATGCGACCGATATGATGAAAGCGGTATACGTTTATCTTACAGATGTCAATGCATCCGAAAACCTGAAGAAGCTTGCTGTTGCTCTCAATGCGGGCGGTGAGAAATCCGATGCGATTGAGCTTGGCAGAGTATGGGATAAGCTTATGCTGATACTCGACCAGCTTGCAACCGCACTTGCAGAGAGCAAAACCGACCCCGAGCGTATGTTACAGCTGTTTTCGCTTGTACTCGGTGTGCAGGATATAGGCGTTATTCCTCACGGTCTTGATGAAATTATAATCGGCTCTGCAGAGAGAATACGTGTCAACAGACCTCGTGCCGTATTTGTTGTGGGCGTTAATGACGGTGTGTTCCCGAAAAAGCCGTCTTCGGGCAGAGTGCTCGGTGATGCTGACAGACAGACGCTTACGGATATGGGGCTGAGTGTGGCCGCCGCATCACAGAATGATTTTATTGAAGAGCGTTATATTGCATACAGTGCTCTTTGCTGTGCAAGTGAGCGGCTGTATGTTTCAACCTGCCGTACCGATTTTTCGGGCGGTGAAAAATCTCCTTCTGAAATTATAGGACAGATCAAAAGAATATTGCCTGGCTGTAAAATGCTGGATTCTTCGGATTTTGACGGCATTGATATGATACAGAGCGAGGCTTCGGCTTTTGAAGCTGCGGCAAGGGGATGGAAAACGGACAGTGTGCTTGCAAGTACACTCAAAGCCTGCTTTGCCGATATGCCGGAGTATGCTTCGCGTATCAAGGCTCTTGAGCGTGCAGGCGGTAAGCTTGATTTTAAAATAGATGACACCGAAACTGCAAAATCACTTTTCGGCAGTGATATTTACGTTTCAGCTACAAAGATTGAGGATTACGGAAAGTGTCCGTTTTTGTATTTCTGCCGTCACGGTCTCAAACTCAATGAGCAGAGGACAGCGGAAATTGATGCAATGCTCAGCGGTATTGTTGTGCATTACGTGCTTGAAAATATAGTTTCAAAATTCGGCAAACAGCTTACTCAGTTTGACTCTGACCGTGTGAAAGCTGAGGTTGTGTTGCTGCTTGATGAATTCCTTGCTCTTAACCTTGGTGCAGAGCAGCGTGATGAGCGGTTTGATTTTCTTTACAGACGTCTTTGCGATTCTCTGTGCGTTGTTGTAGCAAGGCTTATAAATGAGATGAAGCTCAGCGATTTTGAGCCTGCTGACTTTGAACTTCAGATAGGCGGTAAAGAGCCCGAAATAAAGCAGTTTGAAATAGAACTTTCAGACGGCGGAAAGGTTATACTCAGCGGTCAGGTTGACCGTGTTGACGTGCTTAAAACCGAGAGTCAGACCTTTGTGCGTGTAATGGATTACAAAACAGGCAGTAAAAAGTTTGACCTCAATGACGTTATGCACGGACTTAATATGCAGATGCTTCTGTATCTGTTTGCAATTAAAGCAAACGGAGGCGAGCGTTACGGCAACGTTGTGCCCGCAGGTGTGCTCTACGTGCCTGCGAAGAGTGCTTCGGGCAGAATAGGCAGAGACGTTACCAAGGATAAGCTTGAAGCCGACGTTATTAAAGAGGGCAGAATGTCGGGAATATTGCTCGATGATGAGCGTGTTACGCACGCTGTTGATACAGACCATACGGGTACTGTTGTTGCGGTGAACAGAAGCGGTCTTTACGATAACCTTATCAGTCTGACTCAGCTTGCCGCACTTGAGAAAAGGGTTACGGATACCGTAAGAGAGATGGGTGACAGCCTTCACGGCGGTATGATTCCTGCAAATCCGAAATTTGGCGGTACGTATAAACTGCCTTGCAAATACTGCCTTTATGCGGATATTTGTCTGCACGAGGGTGAAAACGAAGAGAATGAATACGGCACTCTGAAATTTGATGAGTGCCTTGAAATACTTGAAGGGGAGGGAGACGGAAATGCCTGAATGGACCGCTGAACAAAAGCTTGCCATTGACGGCAGGTCAGGTACACTGCTTGTAAGCGCCGCCGCAGGCTCGGGTAAGACAACCGTGCTTGTCGAACGTGTTATACAGCGGCTTACTGATTTGTCAAACCCTTGCCCTGCAGACAGACTTGTAATCGTTACCTTTACCAAGGCCGCTGCCGCACAGATGAAAGAACGCATTGATACGGCACTTTCAAAACAGATAGCCAAGACGGGTGACCCCTGGCTGATGAAACAGCAGCTTCTTTTACAGTCGGCAAAGATATGTACTATTGACAGCTTCTGCGGTGACCTTGTAAGAGAAAACTTTCATATGCTCGGTATCAGTGCCGATTATCAGATAGCAGATTCCGGTGAGCTTGCACGGTTTGAAGATACTGCTGTAAAAAAGGTACTTGCCGAGAAATACAACTCGGGCGACCCTGTTTTCAAAGAGCTTTCAGATACTGTTTCAACGGGTGGCAGTGATGCGGCACTTGAAGGAGTAATCAAGAGTATTTACGCTTCGGTTTCTTCGTTTCCTTTTCCTGAGGACGAGGTTGCAAAGCTTGCAGAGCCTTACAGAGGCAGTGAGCCTGTAAGTGAAAGTATATGGGGTAAGTATATTCTGAAAGAGGCTTCTGCAAAGCTCAGATACTGTCAGGAGCTTATGGAGCAGTGCTCAGAGATACTCTCTGAGCCTGATACTTCAGTGCAGGAGGTTGCCGATGCACTCGGCTCTCTTGTACCCGAAGAGATTGCACTTTACCGTGATATGGCAGATATGGCTGATAAAGGTAATTGGGATGACCTTTATTATGCCGTGAATTACCGCGTGTATCAGCCTTTTACAAGAAAACGTAAGCTTGATGCAACGATAAAAAATGCAGTCAAGCAAAGACGTGACCGTGCAAAAGCTGTTGCCGATAAGGTGAAAAGCTATATATGCGTAAATTCGCTTGATTTTGAAAAGGACAGAAAGGCTCTGCTTCCGCTTGTTGAATGCCTTTCTGACTGTGTCGTGCAGTACTCTCGTGAGCTTGACAAAATAAAGCGACTGAATGAAAAATTTGATTTCGGCGATATTGAGCATCTTGCTCTTGAGCTTTTGGTTGAGCGTGACGGTGATAACGTCAGTAAAACTGCACTTGCACAGTCACTGTCGGAAACTTACGCTGAAATAATGGTTGACGAATATCAGGACACCAATATGCTTCAGGATATGCTGTTTTCGGCAATATCCGATGACGAAAAGAATCTTTTCTTTGTCGGTGACGTAAAGCAGAGCATATATCGATTCCGTCAGGCGATGCCCGAAATATTCCTTGGCAGACGTGATAAACTTAAAATGTTTGACGGTGAAAACTATCCTGCAAGGGTAAACTTAAGCTCAAACTTCCGTAGCCGTAACGGTGTGACATCTGCTGTCAATTTTGTGTTTGAACAGCTGATGTCAGATAAACTCGGCGAAATAACGTATGATGAAAATGAACAGCTCAATCCTATGGCGAAGTATCCGCAAAAAGAAACTGCTGACGTTGAACTGAGGCTTCGTGAAAAGGATGAAAATGAGAGCGAGCCTGAGTATATTGCAAAATATATAAAAAGCTTACTGGCTTCTGGCAGGTATATAAAAGACGGTGATGGTCAGAGACCGATTGTTGCGGGTGATATCTGCATACTTACCCGTGCAAAGTCACATATGCTCAGTTATACTGAGGCGTTGGAAGAGGCGGGTATACCGGCAGTATGCGTTGTTGAGGGTGAACTGAGCGGCTCTGCAGAGGTGAGGATAATTCTTTCCTTGCTTCGTGTGCTTGATAATCCGCTTCAGGATATTCAGCTTACAGCCGTAATGATGTCTCCTCTGTTCGGCTTTACTGCAAGCGAGCTTGCTGAAATCCGTACGGGTGTGAAAAAAGGCGAGCCTGTTTACAGAAGTGTTGTAGCGGCAGCTGATGCAGGTAATATGCGTTGCCGTGAATTCCTTGACAGAATCGATGCCGTACGCCGCATAAGTATCGGTATGGGTGCGGCTGAGTTCCTGCGACGTATTTACGATGAAACCGATATTTTGTCTATTGCACGTGCTCTTGATGAGCCAGACCAACGTGTTGCAAATCTGTGGTCACTTCTCGACCTTGCAGGCAGTTTTGATTCAACAGGTGCCTGCGGACTTAGTGCATTCCTGCGTTTTCTTGATACTGCAGAGCAGAAGGGCACAGAATTCAACGTGAGTGAAAACTCGCACGCAGTAAAAATTATGACAATTCACAAGAGCAAGGGTCTTGAATTCGGTGTATGTATTCTTGCCGATATGTCAAGAAGCCTTATTCACGCAGAAAAGGGCAGTGTAGTGCTCAGCCGTAATCTTGGCTTAGGTATGTTGCTTCGCGAGAAATTCAGCGGTAAATCGCTTTATACTCTGCCTTTTGTTGCATCAGACCTGAGCGCAAGGCTGATGGATTTGTCAGAAGAAACACGAGTACTGTACGTTGCGATGACGAGAGCCAAGGAACAGCTTGTTATAATCGGAACCTGTGATTTTGAAGAAAAGCTTAAAACTGTCTCCTCGGCATTTGATAAATACGGAAAAGGGCTGACGTACGGCTATGCAAGCTCTGCTTCGAATTATATCGACTGGCTTTTACCGATTTTTACACGTCATATTGATGCGTGCGACCTGCGTATGTATGACGATAACGGAATATCTTCGCTCGTGTTATCACCTGATTTTGCAGTAGATGTATCGGTAATAAAAGCAGGTGCGGCTGAAACTGAGGGTGAGTTGCAGGAAATTGAGACTTCTGAAGCTATTCAGCCTGATGATGAACTGATGAAGTTAATAAAAGAGCGTATGGAATACGTATATCCTTATGCTTCGCTTACCGATGCGGTTGCAAAGAAGCAGGCTTCAGGATTTGCGGACGATAACTTTGAGGAAGAGTTTTTTGCGTCGTCACGACCGGGCTTTATGAACAGCGGCGGTCTTACTGCGGCACAGAAGGGTACGCTTACCCATAAGTATCTGCAGTACTGTGATTTTTGCGATGACGATACCGAAAAGCAGATTCTGCGTATGGTTGCCGACGGTATTTTCAGCGAGCAGGAGGCTAAAGAGCTGAAACGTGATGAGATAGCGGCATTTATGTCGTCAGATATCTGTGCACGCATAAGAGCTTCTGCAGAGGTTATGCGAGAGAAAAAATTTGCAATGCTGCTTCCCGTGCGTGAAGCTTATCCCGGTTTACCTGATATTGTCAGCGGTGAAAGCATAGTTGTACAAGGTATGCTTGATATTGCTTTTGTTGAAGACGGTGAAATAGTTATAGTAGACTACAAAACCGACAGGGGAGTTACGGAAGAAGAAATCTGTAACAGACACCGAGACCAGCTGACTCTTTATTCAAAGGCTATGGAAAAATGCACCGATTATAAGGTAAAAGCGGCTTATATTTATTCTCTTTCACTGAAAAAAGAGATAAGAGTACTGTAAAGTAGTGTAAATTTACAAAAAATTGAAAAAACAATAAAATAATGCTTGCATTTTTCAGAATAGTGTGGTAATATTCATTCGTTATGTATCCTAATGTACCAATGAGAGGTGAAAAGAAATGAAGCAGGGTATCCATCCTAAGTACGAGAAGACAGAGATCCGCTGTGCTTGCGGTGCTGTTCTTGAGACATCTTCAACAAAGGCTAACATGCGTGTTGATATTTGTTCAAAGTGCCATCCGTTCTTCACTGGCAAGCAGAAGCTTGTTGATACAGGCGGACGTGTTGACAGATTCAAGAAGCGTTACAACCTCGAAAGCAAATAAGAAAAGATATAAGGCGGTGGGCTACCACCGCCTTAACTTTTAGTTGGTAACCGCTGAATAAAATCTTTTTACAATTCTCAGCGGCTATTTTTCCGTCATAATTATTCAAAAATGCTCGTTAATACACAAAGTATTGCCTGCGCTTTTTGAATATTCTGACAAAAAACTATCTCGCTGATAATCGCAAACCGGTTTTATTCAGCGGTTACTGTAGGAATGAGAGTTTTATGACAGAATATCTTACACTTAAAAATGAAAACAATGATGAATTTACCGTCAAGCACTCACGCTTTATCGGTTACGCAAAGCCTGTCCAGACTCAGGAAGAGGCGGTTGCTTTCATCAATGAAATAAAATCAAAACACTGGGACGCAAAACATAACGTTTACGCTTATATTCTGCGTGACGGTCAGACAAGACGTTATTCCGATGACGGTGAGCCTCAGGGCACTGCAGGTATTCCTGTGCTTGACGTGCTTCAGAAGGAAGGGCTGACCGATTGCTGTGTTGTTGTAACACGCTATTTCGGTGGTATTCTTCTTGGTGGCGGCGGTCTTGTGCGTGCATATTCTCACGCGGCAAAGCTTGCTGTTGACAGTGCAACCGTAATAAAAATGTCGATGTGTGTGCGTGCCGAATGTGAATGTGATTATGGCTTTTACGGCAGACTTGCTTCTTTAATTCCTGAGTGCGGCGGCACTGTTGAAAACAGTGAATTTACCGATATTGTAAAGGTTACGTTTACTATGCCTGAGACAGTTTACGGTAATTTCTGTGCTCAGCTTACCGAGTGCAGCTTCGGAAAAGTAAGTTCAGATATTCTGGAAAAAATATTTCTTGAAATAAAATAAAAAGAAAAAAGGGTTTTTCATTCAGAGAAACTATAACTATATAAAAGCGAAAAAAGGCAGGTGAGGTCAGGTTATGCAGAGTATAAGAGAGTTAACGGAAAAAAACGAGCATATTGTATTATCTCCGTATGCCGCATTCGCCGATGAGAGTATCGGCCGAGAGCGTGATGAGGATCAGTGTGATATCCGTACATGCTTTCAGCGTGACCGTGACCGTATAATTCACTCAAACGCCTTTCGCAGACTCAAGCACAAGTCGCAGGTTTTCTTGTCACCCGAGGGCGACCATTACCGTACAAGACTTACACATACTCTCGAGGTTTCGCAGATTGCACGTACAATAGCTGTAGGTTTACGCCTTAACGAAGACCTTACAGAGGCTATTGCGCTCGGCCACGACCTTGGACATACACCTTTCGGCCATGCAGGCGAGAGAGCACTCAATGCTGTGCACCCCGGCGGTTACCGACATTATGAGCAGAGTGTGCGTGTATGTGAAAAACTCGAAAAAAACGGCTTGGGTCTCAATCTCAGTTATGAGGTAATTAACGGTATCGAGCGTCACACCAACGGTGAAAAAGCAAAAACGCTCGAGGGACGGATCGTACGTCTGGCCGACAGGATAGCATATATCAATCACGATATTGATGATTCAATCCGTGCAGGTGTAATTACGGAAGATGATATTTCTTTATCCGTACGCAAGGTGCTCGGTTTTTCAAAATCTGAGCGAATCAATACGCTTGTACTTTCTGCAATAGAAAACAGTGAGGATGATATAACTCTCAACCCTGAGGTTGCTGAGGCTATGGATGAGCTTCATACCTTTATGTTTGCAAACGTATACACAAATCCTTACTGCAAAGGTGAAGAGGGCAAGGCTGACACAATGCTCAAACAGCTTTACCATTATTTTGCAGATAACCCTGCAGATTTACCCAACGCATACGAAGAAATCTGTTTGCGTGAGGGTGCTGACAGAGCGGCGTGCGATTACATATCAGGTATGACTGACAGATTTGCCGTACGCAAATTTGAGGAGCTGTTTATTCCTCTTTCCTGGTCATAAGTATATCGTGCTCTGTTGTGGTTATTACATATATTAATACATTATATAGTTAGTTGGAGAGAGAAATGGCTAATCGCTTGAATGAAGATTTTTTGCGTCAGCTTCGGGAAAAGAACGAAATTTCCGAGGTTATCTCTCCTTATGTCAATTTGCGTCGAAGGGGCACTACAATGAACGGTCTTTGTCCGTTTCATAACGAAAAAACTCCTTCGTTTACAGTTTATCTCGAAACGCAGTCTTTTTACTGTTTCGGTTGCGGTGCAGGCGGTGATGTAATTACTTTTATCCGTCGTATCGAAAACCTCGGATATATTGACGCTGTCAAGAGCCTTGCTCAGCGTGCAGGTATGGCTTTGCCGGAGGACGGATTCGACGACGTTATAAGTAAGCGTCGACGCAGAATACTAGAGGCTAACCGTGAAGCGGCAAGGTTTTTCCATTCATCGCTGATGAGTGAAAAGGGCAGACAGTGCCTTGATTACTATCTCTCGCGCGGTTACAGTATGGCAACAATACGCCGATTCGGTATGGGCTTTGCACCTGATGACTGGCGTGCACTGTATAACCATCTTCATTCGCTCGGCTATACACCGGGTGAGCTTGTTGATGCTAACCTTGTGCGTAAGAGTGAGAAAAACGGCAAGGTAAATTACTACGATAATTTCCGAAACCGTGCAATGATACCGATTATTGACGTGCGCGGTAACGTCATTGCTTTCGGCGGCAGAGTACTTGATGACTCGAAGCCGAAATATATCAATACATCCGATACGCTTGTCTATAAAAAAGGCTCGGGTGTGTTTGCTCTTAATCTCGCCAAAGACAGTGGTGAGAGAAGTCTTATAATAACAGAGGGCTATATGGATACGATAGCTCTTCACCAGGCGGGCTTTAAGAATACAATTGCTTGTCTCGGTACGGCTTTACCTGATGAGCAGGTCAATCTTATAAGCCGTTATGCTGATGAGGTGCTTCTTGCATACGACTCTGACGAAGCAGGTCAGAAGGCTGTACGCAGGGCTATTCAGGCTTTTGAAAAAACTGGCGTCAAGGTGCGTGTGCTCGCTCTTTCGGGCGGTAAAGACCCTGACGAGATAATTAAAAAATATGGTGCTGAGCGTTTTCGTAATATCGTCGACGGTGCTGCAAACGACGTTGAATACCGCTTGCAGAGCATTCGCTCGAAGTACAACACTATGACGGATGACGGCAAGGTAGGATTTATGCGTGAAGCTGTTACCGTACTTGCGGCAATAAGCTCAGAGATAGAGCGTGACGTATATATCAACCGTCTTTCAACCGACCTTGGAATATCAAAAGAGGCGATTACCGCACAGGTTAAATCAGTGCGTAAAAGGTCGGTGCGTGCAAAAGAAGCCGAAGCAATGAAGCGTATTCAGGCTTCGTCATTTGCTTCACCTGCCAACAGCTCAGTATCGGGTACGGTAGGTGCGAGACGTGCTGAAGAGGCACTTCTGGCAAATCTGATGCGTGCTCCGTCAAACTACCGTAAGTTTTCGGACAGGCTTTCGGCTGACATATTCCCCAGTGAATTCGGAAAAGCTGTTTACGAGGCTTTGCTTCCGTACCTTGAAAGGGGAGAAATGCCCGAGTACGGGCAGGTGATTGAGTCGCTTGACGGTGAGCAGGCTGCTGTTCTGTCAAGGATTATCAACACAAAAATCAATACAGGCAACACCGCTGCCGAGTGTAGCGATTGCATAGACAAGCTTATTGAGGAGAAAGCTAAATCGGATGTGGCAGATCCCTCGGCTTTAAGCGATGAAGAATTCAAAAAATTATTCAACTCGTAAAGGAGAAAGAAATAATGGGAATTGAAACTACAGATAAGAAAAGTGCATTTCGTGCGTTGGTTGAGCGCGGTAAGCAGACAGGTAAGCTGACTACACGCGAAATTGATGCTGCGATTGAAGAGATGAATCTTGAGCTCGAAGAACTTGACGAGCTCTATGATACTATCGAAACTCAGAATATCAAGATTATCGATGACCTTGGCGATGCTGCACTTGAAGAGCTTTCTTTTGACACTGACATCAAAGTGTCCGGTGAAGCAGGTGCGGGCGGTGACGCTAAAAATGCCGCTATGGATGACCCTGTCAAGGTTTATCTTAAGGAAATCGGTCACGTTCAGCTTCTTTCCGCAGAGGAAGAGATTGAGCTTGCTGTCAAGATTGCAAACAACGACGAGGCTGCAAAGAGCCGCCTTGCCGAGGCTAACCTGCGTCTTGTTGTAAGTATTGCAAAACGTTACGTCGGCAGAGGTATGCAGTTCCTTGATCTTATTCAGGAAGGTAACCTCGGTCTTATCAAGGCTGTTGATAAGTTTGACCACACAAAGGGCTTTAAGTTCTCTACTTATGCAACCTGGTGGATCAGACAGGCTATTACAAGAGCTATTGCCGATCAGGCAAGAACTATCCGTATTCCCGTTCATATGGTTGAAACTATTAACAAGGTTAAGAAGACAAACAGCCAGCTCCTTCACAAAATCGGCCGTGATCCCAGTGCTGAAGAAATTGCACAGGAGCTTGATATGCCTGTAGATAAGGTACGTGAGATACTCCGTGTTGCTCAGGAGCCGGTTTCTCTCGAAACTCCCATCGGTGAGGAAGAAGACAGCCATCTTGGCGATTTCATTCCCGATGACGATGCACTTGCACCTGCAGACGCTGCATCAAATATTCTCCTCAAAGAGTCGCTTGACGAAGTTCTCAACACTCTCACTCCCAGAGAGAAGAAGGTTATTGTGCTTCGTTTCGGTCTTGCTGACGGTCATCCCCGTACACTTGAAGAGGTCGGTAAAGAGTTCAACGTAACACGTGAACGTATCCGTCAGATTGAAGCAAAGGCACTTCGCAAGCTCCGTCATCCGAGCAGAAGCAAGAAGCTCAGAGACTTCCTTGATTCATAAATTCCGTTTAAGCATAATAGTTATAATTTTGCTTTTTAAGGTTACAAATTTGTAAAATATTTCTAAACCGCTATTGACAAAGCTTTATATAATAAATATACTTAAGAATGAATAGTATGCGTAAAGATGCGTGTACAAATATTTAAGGAGATGAAATCAAGTGAAGACAAGCAAAAGAATTCTCTCAGCAGTCCTCGCACTGTGCATGATTCTCGGTTGTTTCGCAACAGGTTTCAGTGCACTCGCTGCTGCTACTGACCTCCAGACAGGCATCAATGCAGCAATCACCAACGGTAAAAAAACTTATGAATGGACCGGCGGCGACGTAACACTCGAAAACACACTCGTTATCAATGGCAACATTGCTATCGATTTTAACAACGCTGTTATTACCGGTGCTCCCGGCAAGTCGGTTGTTAATGTCAAGGGTGGTAATGTTACACTTTACAACGGTACATTTATTGCTGAGTGTGAAGCTTATCAGGGTGCTATTGATTTCGCATCAACTCTTGTTGATTACAGACCCGCAGTTTCCATCAACGGCGGCGACGTAACTCTCGAGTGCATCACAGCAGTAGGTTCCACAATCCGTATTCCCAACAGCCACACCATTAAGGTAACAAACGGTAACGGTATCAACGCTAACAGCGGTAACGTTGTTCTTAAGGACGTTATTGCCGTAGGTATGAAGGCTCTCGATAACACAAAGGCTACAGTTACTATTGAGGATGCTATCCTCGTTGGTATGTACAAAGCTATCAACATTCTCAATAAGGTCACATTTGCTGACGGTTACAACAAGTACGAGACAGTTGACGTTATTGAAGAGTTCCTTAATGACGGCGTTTCTCTCTCTGCTTCAGAGAAGAAGTACATCGCAGGCCTTACAAACAGCCAGGGCGACCTTTCAGTAGGCTCTGTTATCGCAACAGCTAAGGCTCCTTCCTTTGAGGCTCCCACAAGCGAATACGATGCAGAGACAGACGTTCTCAAAGTTATTGCTAAGGCAGACACAACAAACGAAAAGGCTGACGTTGCAAACAGATATTCTTACAGATACACACCCGATACCTGCACAATCGACGGTGTAACAGCTGACTTCGTTAAGCAGGCAGACGGTACATACGCAGCTACATTCGAAGGTGTTGAAGCAAACGCAGAGCTTGATGCAGAGCTTGATTACACACTCTCTGTCAAGATGGGCGCAAGACAGAAGGCATATGTTACAACCGCTCTTGAAAAGGTAGCTGAATACGCTGAAAGAGCTCCCGAGTTAATCGGCCGCTTCATCAAGGACTTTGAGGGCGAAAGCGCATACGGCAAGTTCAACGAGTATCTTGACCTTATCTATAGTGCATATTTCACTGTAGATGGTCTCAAAAATATGGATGCTGTCAAAAAGTTCATGGGTGTTGTTTACGCTCTTAAGGGTATGGACTACACAGGCAACACAGGTAATAAGGGTCTTGTTTCTCAGGTTAACCCCAACTGGGACGATACAATCAAGGCAAAGGCTATTGTTGCTTCTCTTAAGAATCAGGAAAAAGATTTTGGTAAGATCTTCGATACAGACGGCGACGGCGTAGCAGATTCTCTCTATGCATTCAAAGGTGATATCGGCGAAGGTATCGGTATCCTCGAGCTCTTTGATGAGTATTACGAGACATTCAAGGGCCTTGCTCTTACAGCTGACTACTCCGATTTCAACGATGTCGGTGCAGCAGCAGAGTATATCGGTGAAAACTATGCTGAAATTCTTGCTGTTATCGATGCAGCTCTTGAGCTTGTTGAGTATGGTTATGCTCTTCTTGATGATCCTCAGCTCCAGAGTGTTCTTTCCGAGAACTTCGGCGACGCAAGCGTAATCATCGCTTATGCTGATAAGCTTATGGCTGACGGCGGATACTACTGGTCAGTCAAGGCTAAGTACGAAGAGCTTAAGGCAAGCAGCTTCATCGATACTTACGGTGACAGAGCAGGTGCACTTTGCAAGAAGTACGCTCTCAAGGCTCTCGATATTCTCCAGAATCCCACAAAGTACTTTGATATCAACAGCAAGGTTGAAGGCTATTACCTCAACGTATTCAGCTTCACAGACAATGCTGTTATCAAAACTCCCGCTGATGAGAACGTAGAGTACTGTAACGTTACTGTTAAGGTTGCTGGTTACGGTAAGTTCTCAGTTGACGGCGAAGTTGAGTCAGTTCTCAAGACATACAAGGTAGAGCAGGGCGAGTTCTTCTCCGTTCTTCCTGTTGAGTATGATGATGCGGAAGTACTCTTCCGTGACTATGTTCTTACACAGCCCAACGGTTCATGGCAGGTTGTTTCTTCACTTGCTAACTTCCGTGTAGGTAGTGATATCACAATCACACTTAACTTCTCTGCAAAGGATAGCCAGGATGACGATGATGTAAATATCGTATTCCTTACAGACGGTAACCTCGGTTACAACTGGATCGGCGACTATGACGGTGCAGCAGCAGGTGTTGATCCTGCAAACGTTGTTGTTCCTGAATATAAGGGTATGACATTTGCAGGTTGGTCACTTGAAAAGGTTGCAACAGCTGATGCAGCTCTCTCCAATGATGAGCTTGTCGATGCAATCGCTGGCAGAACAGACGACTTCTTCGTATACGCTGTATACGATGCACAGCTCGATATTGAGATTCCTGTTGACCAGGGCATCGTTGCTACAGTTGATCCTGCTACAAGCAGAGTTTACTTTGGTAACTATGTAAACCTTCCTGATAATATGAAGGCTATTGAAGTTGGTATCATTGTAACTAAGAATACCGAATATGCAACAGAGGATAAAATGACGCTTGACCTCATTGGTAAATCAGGTGTTGCTGTCAAAAAGTCTGACGCATACGGTACTGACGGTTACCTTGTAAACAACCTCTACTATGAGCTTGGTGTCAAGATTGCTTCCGGTACACTTTACGGCCGTGGCTATGCTATCATCAAGAACATTGATACAGGTGCTGTTGAAACTGTTTACACAAGCATCGCTTCCGGCACACTTTAATCTGTACTGATTATTTGATTGTTTCTTTTGATTGGAGATGAAAATAAATGAAAAAGTATATCAAACCCGTTGCTGAGGTTGAAAAGTTCACAGTAGTTGATGTTATTACTGAGAGTACTACAGATTCCAACGTTACTGTTGATAAGGATATTTTTGATTTCGATGAATCAGTAGCACCCAGCGCAGGCGACGAATTCTAATTACAGTGACCCACTATACGGGCAGGCAGATTACTGTCTGCCCGTTTTTCCCTTTTTTATTTTATCGGAGTAAATGAGTAAGTAATATGAACGTTTATTCAATTGCCGGCATTACGGTCGGCTATGATGCAAAATATGATATGCTGAAAAAACGGAGTGTGCCTTACCTTTGTAATGAGGCACAGCCTGTTCAGGTTGTAATTAAGCCCGATTATAATGAACTTGAAAAATCGTTGCCTGAGTATCCTCTATTGGATATTCAGTCACTTGAATATATGTTTGCAGGTAGTGTTTTTTATACTGCTTTGATAGATAACGGAGGCTTTTTACTGCACGCTTCTGCTGTTGTTGTTGACGGTGTGGCTTATTGCTTTTCTGCACCGAGCGGTACGGGTAAATCAACCCATACTTCGCTGTGGTTAGAAACTTTTGCAGATAAGGGCGCTTATATAATTAACGATGACAAGCCTGCAATAAAGCTTGTTGACGGTGTGCCTACGGTTTACGGTACGCCTTTCAGCGGTAAATACGACATCAGCGTCAATACTTCCGTACCGCTGAAAGCTATCTGCTTTATTGAACGCGCTGAAACTAATTCCATAAAACAGATTACACCCTTTAAGGCTGCAACAATGATTCTTGACCAGACTATAAGACCTGAAGAAGAGGGCAGGATGGACAGGCTTTTTGAGAATATTGAGGCGGTTGTTACCCGTGTGCCGTCTTTTATTCTTTCGTGTAATATAAGCCGTGATGCGGCAATTCTCGCTTATAATGAAATGAGTGGTAAATAATGTTTTCAAAACTCAGAGCTGAAAATAAAAACGTTTTACCCTGGCTTAAAGAAAGGGTAAAACCATACAGGTTTAAAATAGCTGTGTTGATAATTCTCAACTCGGTTTTATCACTTATGGTTGCAGTTAATGCATACGTTTCAAAAGACCTTATCGATACGGCTGTAAGCGGAAACCGCAGCAGACTTATTAAGGTCAGCGTTGTAATTCTTTCTGTTGTAATTTTTCAGTTTCTTTTAAGGCTCGGGTATCAGCTTATCAGTTCCCGACTTCACATCGATATGGAAGCAGATTTCCGTACGTATTATATCCGCAATATTTTTGATAAGGATTATCTGAAGATTTCCGCTTATCACAGCGGTGATCTTATGACCAGGTTTTCAAGTGACGTCAGCTGTGTGGCGGATGGGCTTATTACGCTTATGCCTACGGTAATCGGTCTTGTTTTCCGTATTATTGCCGCTTTTGCAGCTTTGTTTATTCTTGATTACCGACTTGCTCTTGTTTTTGCAGGTCTTGGAATTATTGTGTTTATTCTAACAAGATTATCTCGTAATTTCCTGAAAAATCTTTATCTTACTGCTCAAAAATCAGAGAGCAGTGTGCGTTCGTTTACCCAGGAAATAATCGAGAATATACTTGTTGTTATGGTTTTTGGTGCGGCTGATACTGTTTCGGGTAAATTCGGCGAGCTTCTTGATAAGCACTCTCAGAACAAGTGGAACAGATCCAAATTTTATTCAACTACTTCAGCTTTTCTGTCACTCGGTTTCAGATTTGCGTATATTCTTGCGTGCATTTTCTGCTCGTTCAAGCTGTTGACTCCGGGACTTATTACATACGGCACAATAACCGCTATACTTCAGCTTGTAACACAGCTTCAGACACCGTTTAAAAATCTTTCGGGTCTTTTGCCGTCATATTATCAGATGCTTGCTTCTGCAGAGCGATTGGTAGAGATAATCGATATAAGCGGTGACGATGAAACAACCGAAAAATGTGACAGAACAGAATTTTATTCCAAGCTCAACAGTGTGGATTTCAATGACGTTACATTCAGCTACGGCAGAGATACTGTGCTTGAGAATTCGTCAATTTCTGTTAAAAAAGGCGATTTTGTAGCGATTACCGGTATTTCAGGTATTGGTAAAAGTACTATGCTTAAAATGATGCTCGGTGTTATTTCTCCGAGCAACGGCAGTGTGTTTTTCAATACTCAATCCGGTCAGTTTTCACCGGGACGTGAATACCGTGAGCTGTTTTCTTACGTTCCGCAGGGCAATATGCTTCTCTCGGGTACAATATATGAAAACATTACGTTTATGAGTGAGGGTAAAACTGACGAAGAAGTACAGCGTGCTGTTGAACTCAGCTGCTGTGATGACTTTGTAAAGGATTTACCCGACGGATTACAGACGGTGATAGGCGAGAGAGGCAGGGGGCTTTCTGAAGGTCAGGTGCAGCGTATTGCGATTGCTCGTGCTATACTTCGCGGTGCACCGATTATGCTGCTTGATGAAGCTACGTCTGCTCTTGACGAAGCAACGGAAGAAAGAGTGCTGCGTAATATCAGAACTATCGAAAACAGCACTTGCGTTATAGTTTCACATAAAAAAGCCGCACTTTCAGTATGTAATATTGAGGTAAGGATTGAAGATAAGCAGTTTGTTGTAAACGAACTCGGCTGATTGGGAGAATATATAATGAAAATTAAAGAAGGATATAAACTCAGAAAAATGTGCGGCAACAGCATCGTTGTGGCAGTAGGCAAAAATGCATCCGATTTCAACGGTATGGTAACGCTTAATGAAAGCGGAGAAATGCTGTGGCAGCGACTTCTGACAGGTGCTGATGAAGCTGATCTTATAAAGCTGCTTGTTGACGAATACGGTGTTG
Source organism: Acutalibacteraceae bacterium (assembly GCA_045651645.1). GTDB lineage: Bacteria > Bacillota > Clostridia > Oscillospirales > Acutalibacteraceae > UBA8612. The sequence continues at coordinate 87,361 of JAZRSU010000033.1, read as the reverse complement.
ATGAGAAAACTGCCGCCGATGACGTGAATGAGTTTATTTTAAAAATAAAAGGAGAGGGTTTCGTTGAGTAACCCTAAAGGAATTGAATATCAGATTCCCGAAATGCGTAAAACTTTGCAAAGCGGAAAAAATGTTCAGTTTGAAACTCACGGCTTCAGTATGATTCCTCTGCTTCACGATGGGGGAGACAGTGTTATACTTGAACTGCCGAGGTTACCGCTTAAGGTTAACGACGTCGCTCTTTGCAGAACAACTGACGGTCGCTATGTGCTTCACAGAGTGATTTCACTTGATAACGGCGGATATACGTTACAAGGAGATAACTGCAGCACAACAGAGGTTTGTAGCGGAGACAGTGATGTTGTAGGTGTTGCTTGCTCGTTTATACGCAGAGGAAGAGTAATAGACGTAAAAGGGAGAAAATATCTGTTTTACGTTCGTCATCGCAGTTTCTTTCTTAAGCTGTGGCGTATGTTCTGGAAAGTTTCCGACTTTTTTGTAAGATTATTTCGCCGATAAATTCTTTTTTCGGGTGAGTGAAATTGAAAATCAAGACAATTTTTACTTTTGTGCTGTGCATCAGTCTGATTATGGCTGTTTTGTCATTTGAATCTTCAGCTATAAAAATTGACGGTTTTCTTAATGAAACCGAATGGAAAAATACTCAGCCTACCGTGCTTGTAACTGATTCTGATGAGGCTAACTGTGCTGTTGATAAAGGTGTTGTAAGTATCTTTTGCGATGATTCAACTGAAAAGATTCACATCGGATTTAAAGTAAGTCTGTCAGATGTTTTTGATGACAAAAACGATTTGTACGGTGTTGCGGTTTCTGTTGGCAACGGTGACTTTATCAAGGCAACAAAGAACGGTATATCGTCTTACGATACCGATAAATTCAGCGTTGAAGCCAAAGTCGCTGCTTATTCCGATTCAGCTTTTGGTGCAGAAATTATAATCGGTGTTAAATACGGGGTGGATTCAGTTGATACGGTGCGTGTAAGGTTTATTGATGCTGACGGATTGCCGTCGACTGTTTACACTATGGAGATTCCGTCTGATTCAGCTGAAGAATCTGTAACCGTACAACCGGTAAAGGATAACAAACCTGCAGATAGTGATGAGAAGACAACTAAGTTATCTGCAACTAAAAAGCCTAAAACAACAAAAGCTAAGACAACCAAACCTGAAAAGACGGCATCTGCGGATGAAGCTTACATTAATGATTTGGTGACAACTGATGCAGATACAAGTCCTTTGATGCAGGAAGAGACCACGGTAATGACTGTAAAACAGGTGGAACTGCAGAAAGGGTTTACTTATGCCGCTGTTGCGTCGCTGATAATTCTTGCACTTGGTATATGTGTGGCAGTGAATCTTGCTCGTGATAAAGAAAATAATAAAAAATAATGATTTTTGCTTTGTTAAACTTCGTTGACTAAAATCGGATAATAATGCTATAATACATTAAATATAAAAAGGAGAGATTGAAAATGTCTTTAACGTCAACAATTATTCCTATAATAATATCTGCTCTTGTAGCGGCAATGTCTTCGCTTACTTCGATGATTCCTGCAAGGATTGAAGCAAAAGAAGAGGACGTGCTTCTTAATTTATCAGTTGTTTCCGATACTCATCTTGATGAGCAGTTTTCACCTCTTGCGTGGTTTCTCGGCATAGGTCTTCGTGATATGGCTCGTGCAAAAACTCCTGTTGATGCAGTGCTTGTCACAGGTGATCTTACCAACTATGGTGATGAAGGCTCTATTGACGAATTCTTTGACACAATGGAGAAAAACTGGGACGGTAAGGCTGTTATCGCAATGGGCAACCACGATATCGGTCACGTAGAAGATAAAGAGGCTGAAGAGGCAAGACAGTATTTTGTAGATAAGTACAATGCTTATCAGGGCACAAATATTGAAAAATCCTACTACAGTACTGAAATTGACGGTTATAAGTTCATAGTTCTTACCGATCAGTCTGACGATTCATGGGACCATCCCGACCTTTTCCAGGATCAGCTTGATTTCCTTGATGCTGAGCTTGCAAGCAGCGGTTCCGACGATAAGCCGGTTTTTGTTGTATCTCACTGGCCTCTTGCAGGCACACACGGCGAAGAGACAGCATGGGATGACGGTGATATGGGCGAGCCCTATACAACTCAGGTGCAGCAGATTCTTGAGAAGTATGAAAACGTATTCTATATCAGCGGTCATATTCATATCGGTCTTAACGGTGAGTTCACCAGCGAGAAATACGGCGTTTCTTATTACGACAGAGTAAACGGCGTAAATTACATTAATCTTCCTTCTTACGGTCTGTTCAGCCGTTTCGGTACAGTGCTCGGCGGTAAGGGCTATCAGATTGAAGTATATGATGATGAAGTTGTTATCCGTGCCAGAAATTTTGTCACTCATAAGTGGTTCGGTAACTACGAAACTGTAGTTGAGCTCGACTAAGTAAATGAAATAATATCATGCGGGGAGCAAGATTATTGCTTCCCGCAGATTTTTGTAAAAAAACAGCAATATTTTTTCAAAAAATCTCATAAAACCACTTGCAAAACGATATACTCTGTGATATAATTGCTCGTGCATTTCGCACGCAGAGCATTATGCCTTGGTGCAGCCAAAAGGCTGTTCGGTAAATTTCAAGGCTCTGCGGAGGAAAAACTAAGGAGGAAAAAACAAATGGCAACAGTATCAATGAAGCAGCTGCTTGAAGCAGGTGTGCACTTCGGTCACCAGACCAGAAGATGGAACCCCAAAATGGCTCCCTATATCTTTGCGGAGCGCAACGGTATCTACATCATCGACCTTCAGAAGACAGTTAAGAAGCTCGATGAGGCTTACAAGTTCGTAACAGATATCGCAGCAGAAGGCGGCGAAATTCTCTTCGTCGGCACAAAGAAGCAGGCTCAGGATTCTATCCGTGAGGAAGCTATCCGTTGCGGCATGCCTTTCGTAAACGCACGTTGGCTCGGCGGTATGCTCACAAACTTCAAGACAATCCAGAAGAGAATCAAGAGACTCGCTCAGCTCAAGGCTATGGAAGCTGACGGCACATTCGAGATGCTTCCCAAGAAGGAAGTTATCAAGCTCAACCTCGAGATCGAGAAGCTCGAGAAGTTCATGGGCGGTATCACAGGCATGAAGAAGCAGCCCGCTGCTATGTTTGTTGTTGACCCCCGCAAGGAGAAGAATGCTGTAGCAGAAGCAAAGAAGCTCGGTATTCCTGTTGTAGCTATTGTTGACACAAACTGTGATCCCGACGAGATCGACTACGTAATCCCCGGTAACGATGACGCTATCCGTGCTGTTAAGCTCATCGCTGCTGAGATGGCTAACGCTGTTCTCGAAGGCAAGCAGGGCGAGCAGGTTGTTGCAGAAGCAACAGAAGCTGCTGAATAATTAAAATACAACTACTATTTAATATAGGAGGACTAATACGATGGCATTTACAGCTAAAGATGTCCAGGCTCTTCGTGAGAAGACAGGCGTTGGTATGATGGACTGCAAAAAGGCTCTCACCGAAACAGACGGTGATATGGAAAAGGCAATTGAGTTCCTTAGAAAAAAGGGTCTTGCAGCTGCTGAAAAGAAGGCAAGCAGAATTGCTGCCGAAGGTATGGTTTATCCCTACTACGATGCTGACAAGAAAGTCGGTGTTGTTGTTGAAGTTAACGCAGAGACAGACTTCGTTGCTAAGAACGATAAGTTCACAACATTCGTAAAGGCTGTTGCAAATACAGTTGTTAATGATAATCCCGCTGATCTTGATGCTCTTCTTGCTTGCAAGCTTGATGGCAGCGACAGAACAGTTCAGGAGAATCTTCAGGACAACATCCTCTCCATCGGTGAGAACCAGAAGGTTCGCCGTTTCGAGAGAGTTGAAGGTGTTTGTACAACATACATCCACGGCGGCGGTTCCGTTGGTGTTCTTGTTAACTTCGATACAGACATTGCTGCTGACAATGCAGAGTTTGTTGCTATGGGTAAGAACGTTGCAATGCAGGTTGCAGCTATGAGCCCCGAGTACCTCAGCAAGGAAGATATGTCAGAGGCTGAGCTTGCAAACATGAAGGCAATCACAATTGACAGCTCTCTCAACAAGCCCGAATCTCTTCCCAAGCCCATTCTCAGAAAGCTCTTTGACAAGGCTATCAGCGAGAAGCTCTTCAGCGATGAAGATATCAAGGCTTATGAGGAGCAGAAGAACAACAACTTCCTCTTCAACTTCCTTTCAAAGGAAGCTGTTGCAACACTTGCTCAGCTTGCAGTTGCAGGTAAGGAAGAGTATATCAACGACAAGATCTTCTCCGGCGCTGTTGAAGGCCGTATCAAGAAGCAGCTTAAGGAAATCTGCCTTCTTGACCAGCCGTTCGTTCGTTCCGACCTCTTCGACGGCACAGTAGGCGGCTACATCGCTGACGTTGCTAAGAAGATGGGTGCTGAAATCAAGATCAAGGGCTTTGTCCGTTACGGCAAGGGCGAGGGTCTTGAGAAGCGTGAGGACAACTTTGCTGACGAAATCGCAAAGATGGTTCAGTAATCAATCCTAATTGCTAATATGGCAGAGAGCAGTAATATTCTGTTCTCTGCCTTTTTTAAATTTTTGTGTATGGGAGGCAGGATAATGTCGGTTAAAGGCAATAAAAATATACGTAGACTTACGGCTTCCGGTGTTTCGTTGGCACTTTGCCTTGTTTTGCCCTTTATAACAGGTCAGGTGCCCGAAATCGGCAATATGCTGTGTCCTATGCACATTCCCGTTATGCTGTGCGGATTTATTTGCGGCTGGCAATACGGTTCGGTTGTCGGGTTTGTTGCACCGCTGTTGCGCTCATTCCTGTTTTTTGCACCGCCGCTTTTTCCGCAAGCGGTTTCTATGGCTTTTGAGCTTGCCGTATACGGTTTTATGACGGGTTTGCTTAATAAAAAATTGCCCGCAAAGCCTGTGTATATCTACGTCAATCTGATTGTTTCGATGCTTGCAGGCAGAGCAGTATGGGGCTTAGTGCGTTTTATAATTTACGGGTTAGGTTATACTGAGTTTTCGTTAAGTCTTTTTATAGCGGGTGCTTTTGCAGAAGCTGTACCGGGAATAATACTGCAGCTTATTTTAATTCCGGTTATTGTTATTGCACTAAGACGTGCTGATTCAAAAGGTATTATGAGGTGAACTGATATGAAATTAAGTGAAAAAGTAATGAGAAAGATTTATAATATAGCAGGTAAGTTTGTGAACTCTCTTTCACAGGAGCAGGGTACAGGCGATAAGACTGACAAAACGGTAACTCCCGGTATGCCTGAGCTTATAAGAGCTGTTGCAGCTGAGGGTGCAGTTCTGCTTAAAAACGACGGTGTTCTGCCGTTTACTGATAAAGATAACGTTGCTCTTTTCGGCAGAACGCAGATTGAAACTTTCTTCGTAGGTTACGGCTCCGGCGGTGACGTAAATGAGCCCTATAAAATCAGTTATCTTGACGGTATCAGGTCATCGGGTGCTATAAATATCAATAGTGACCTTGCAGAAAAATATGAGACATGGTGTGCCCAAAATCCTGTTGACGAGGGTGTATGGGGACGTTGGCCGCGCTATTTCCCTGAAATGCCTTTTGATGATAAATTAATTGCTGATGCGGCTGCTGCAAGCAACCGTGCAGTTGTGTTTATAGGTCGTTCATCAGGTGAAGACCGTGAAAACGCACTTGAAGAAGGCAGCTATTATCTCACAGAGGAAGAGCTTACTCTGCTTGATAAGGTTACCTCAAAATTTGCAAGCACGGTTGTAGTACTGAACATCGGCAGTGTTATTGACTTTGCGTGGCTTGATAAATACGAAGATAAAATCGGTGCTGTGCTGATTTCCTGGCAGGGCGGTATGGAAAGCGGTAATGCTCTTGCCGATATTCTCAGCGGTAAGGTTTCACCCAGTGGTAAGCTTACAGATACGGTTGCAGATTCTTATGCCGATTATCCGTCATCAGATGATTTCGGAGCAAAAGCGTATAATAACTATACCGAGGATGTTTTTGTCGGCTACCGTTATTTTTCCACATTTGCTGTGGATAAAATCCGCTATCCCTTCGGTTTTGGTATGAGCTATGCCGATTTTTCAGTTGAATTCATTTCTGCAGACGTTAAACAAGGCAATGTTGCAGTTAAGGTTAAGGTTACAAATACTTCCGATAAATTCAGCGGTAAAGAAACCGTACAGGTATATTATTCTGCAGAAAATACAGTGCTTCTTAATCCTTCAAGACAGCTTGCTGGCTTTGCAAAAACGAAGCTTCTTGCACCCGGTGAAAGTCAGGAGCTTAGTGTTGAATTCTCTGCTTCAGCTTTTGCATCTTACGATGACAGCGGTGTTACGGGCTGTAAGTATGCATGGGTTTTTGAAAAGGGAGATTATACACTTTATCTCGGTACAGATTCACTCAATGCTGTTGCCGTCAAATCATTCTCAAACCCTGAAACAAAGTGTGTTGAGCAGCTTACTCAGGTTTCTGCCGCTCAGTATCCGTTTGACAGAATTGATGCAGTGCAGACTGTAAACGGCAAAAAAATACCTGTAAAACACAGAACTCCTGTATCTGAGACAAATCTCAAGGATATTATTCTTGATAATATGCCCCTGGATATAACCTTTACCGGTGATAAGGGTTATAAGCTTGATGACGTAAGAAGCGGTAAGATTTCTCTTGACGTTTTTGTTGCACAGCTCACTCCCGATGAGCTTGAAGCTATAAGCCGAGGCGATTACGTAATGGGTAGTCCTCTCGGCGCAAAGGGTAATGCAGGTACACTCGGCGGTGTGCTTGAATCCTTAAGAGATAAGGGTATACCTGCACTTACAACAACAGACGGTCCTTCAGGTATAAGACTCAAGGCAAGCTGCTCTCTTCTTCCTATTGGTGCAATTCTTGCATGTACCTGGAATGAAGAACTGGTTGAAGAGCTTTATACTGCCGTCGGTGCTGAAATGAAGGCAAAAGGTTCTGATATACTTCTTGCACCGGGTATGAATATTCACAGAAGTCCGCTTTGCGGCAGAAACTTTGAGTATTTCTCTGAAGATCCGCTTGTCAGCGGTAAGATTGCAGCCTGCGTTGTACGAGGTGTACAGTCAAGCGGTCTTAGCGCTTGTCCGAAGCATTTTGCATGCAACAATCAGGAAACAAACCGTTGCCATAACGATTCCAGACTTTCCGAGCGTGCTCTGCGTGAAATTTATCTCAAAGGTTTTGAAATCTGTGTCAAGGAATCAGCACCTAAGTGTATTATGACTTCGTACAACAAAATCAACGGTGTATGGGGTCACTATAACTATGAGCTTTGCACCACAGTGCTCCGTAAGGAATGGGGTTACAAGGGTATGGTTATGACCGATTGGTGGATGAGAAAGAGCAAGAGCCCGGAATTCCCGAATCTTTGCGACAACGCATACCGTGTACGAGCTCAGGTTGACGTGCTTATGCCCGGCGGAGGCCGCACTGGTAAGAAAAAGCCTGACGGTACACTGCTGAAAACTTACGGTAAAGCAGACGGTATAAAGCTTGGTGAAATGCAGAGAGTAGCTAAAAACGTAATCCGTCTGGCTATTGCTATGCCTGATAAAAGTGCTGATAATCATTGACAATCATATAAAGCCTTTGTATAATTAGTAAGTTATCAACAGTATATATTTTTATATGGTGAGCTTATGAGTAACGGCAAACAAAGGCTTATTGCTCTTGCAGAGTTTTTTAAAAGTAAAACCGACGAAGAGCATATATATTCCGCTTCTCAGATTATTGAGGAGCTTGCACATCAGGGGATAGATGCTGAGCGGAAAGCACTATATTCCGATATTGATGCCCTGAAGCTTTCGGGTTACGATATTGTATGCACACGCACACCCAAGGCTGGCTTTTTCCTCGCTTCTCGCGATTTTGAAGAGGCTGAAGTGCGTCTTATGATTGATGCCGTACAGGCGGCAAAGTTTATCACAGCCAAAAAGACCGATTCGCTTGTAACCAAAATCGGTGATTTGCTCAGTGAGCCTCAGGCAGATAAACTCAAATCGCAGGTTTATATCGATAAAAGCCATAAACGCAAGAATGAAGAGATTTATTATACGGTTGACGTGCTTCACAACGCGATTGCAAAGAGGCTGAAGGTCAGCTTTGTGTATTCAAATCTCAGCGTATCCGACGACCTTACGCCGACACTCAACGAGCGTGAGTTTACAGTCAGCCCCTATGCACTTATCTGGTCAAACGACCATTATTATCTTGTTTGCAACAACTCAAATTACGATAATCTTATGCATGCCCGTATCGACAGAATGAAAAAGGTTGTCTGTACAAACGAGCCGTGGCGTCATTTCAGCGAGGTTTCCGAGTATAAAGATAAGTTTGATTCTGCCGATTACGCAGGTAAGCTTTTCAATATGTTTTCGGGTACGGAGCAGACGGTAACGCTCCGCTGTGCAAACAGATTTCTTGAAGAGATTATCGACAGATTTGGCGAAAATGTGCGTTTTTCTTCACGCAATGCCGATAATTTTACAGCTGAAATTACGGCTGTTACAGGCGAAGGCTTTATTTCGTGGTTGCTTCAGTACGGCAATTCCGTTGAAGTAATACGCCCTGCAAAACTTCGTGCGGCTGTAGCTCAGCGTGCGACAGAATTAGTAAAACTTTATACAGACAAATAATTATGAAAGGAGTGAGGCTTCTTCACAATGCAGTATGTAGTTTTTGACCTTGAATGGAATAATGTTTACGGCAGAAAAATAAACGGTTTTATAAACGAAATTATTGAAATCGGTGCTGTAAAGCTTGATGAAGACCTCAACGAAATTTCAACATTTTCCAGCTTTGTAAAGCCGAGTATCGGTAAAAAGCTTCGCGGTAGTGTAAAAAAGCTGACAAATATAACAAACGATGATGTGCTTGGCGGTGAGCCTTTTACTCAGGCTTTTTCGGATTTCCGCAAATGGATAGGATCACAGCCTACTCTTATTCTTACATGGGGAGACGGTGATATCCGTGTCCTTATCGAAAATTACAAGTATCTCAACGGTATTGCATTTATACCTTTCCTTACCGATTACGTTGACCTGCAGATGTTTGTGCAAAGACGTGTAAAGACCGAAAAGGGTCAGCAGATAGGTCTTGGCAAGGCTGCGGAGGCACTCGGTATTGATGATACAACCTTTTCACATCACCGTGCACTTGATGACAGTAAGCTTAGTGCAGAGTGCTTCAGAAAGGTATTTGATTTTAACGAGCTTCAGAATTATATAAGACCCTGCGGTACGGAATTCTATGCTAAGTTAGCATTCAAGCCTTATCCGATAAGCAACCTTAAAAATCCGCTTGTCGATAAAAAACAGCTTGTATATGTATGTCCCGATTGCCGTGTGAATGCACAGCGTCAGAAGGAATGGAAATATTCCAACCGATTCTTCCGTACGATATTCAAATGTCCCTGTTGCGGTAATATGACAAAAGTTTCTGTCAGATTTATGAAAATGTATGACAGGGTTGATGTCAAGAAAACCGCTATACCTTATATTCCTCCTGAGGAAAATACTGAAACCGAATAAATAAAAAACGGCGGCTGCTTTATACACATAAGTCAGGTTTGACACTTGTGTGCATAAAGCAGCCGCTTTTATTTGTGTATTAAATTTAACAGTATCGCATATACATAAGACCTATTGCACCGATAAGGTGAATAAGAATAATTGCGGGCAGACCGAGCATAAATTTATTGTGCTGGGTTTTGTGGCGAATTACTTTCATAGTAATGAGCATAGGAATCGCACCGCCGAAGAAAGCTGTAAGCATAAGAAAGTTTTCGGGTATTCTCTTTTTCCTTTTTTTAGCTGCTTTTTTGTCGTAAACAGTGATGATAGCGGAAAAAGCACCTATTACAACGTAAAGGACTATAAGAGGAAGCATCTGATCAAACAGAGAAGCAAAAACGGAGATGATTTTATCCATAAAATATTACCGAGTGGTTTTTGAACCGACCTTTCAATGTTGAGTATTTGAATTATTTTAATATAATATTGCTTTTGTGTCAACACAAAAAGAACGGAGTAGCAATGAAATTCAAAAAAGCCATAAACCTTATTATTCTTCTGATGCTGTTGGGTTTTATTTTATCTGCTTGTGAAAAAAGCTGTAATGTTAATGAAACGGCAACCGAAACCCAGACAACTGTGAAAACAAAGGTAAAAGGCGTATGGTTAACCTGTTACGAACTGAAATCAATGCTTGAGGACAGCAGTGAAGATGCTTTCAGGGCAGAGGTTGAGCAGATGCTGGGTGTATGTAAAAAACAGGGGATTAATACGGTTATTATGCAGGTAAGACCTTTTGCTGACTCGGTATATCCTTCTGAAATATTTCCTCTGTCGGATTACGTTTTGTCATCAACCGGCAGAGCACCGGATTTTGACGTGTTGAAGGTTTTTATTCATCTTGCCGGTGAAGCCGATATAGATATTCACGCTTGGGTTAATCCTTACCGCATATCTTATAAAACAAAACTGTCTCAGCTTGATAAAGACAGTGTAGCTTTAAATGGTGAATATGAAAAAGCTGTTGTTTGTACGGACGCAGGTATTTATCTTAACCCGTGTATGGATGAAAGCCGTATGCTGGTGCTTGAAGGAATCAGAGAAATACTCAAGAATTACAATGTGAGCGGAATACATATAGACGATTATTTCTATCCGCTTACAGATGAAAGTTTTGATAAACCCCAATATACGGATTACTGTAAGCAAGGCGGTAAGCTTGAACTTTCACAGTGGAGACGTGAAAACGTGAACAGTCTTGTCAGTTCAATCTATTCTCTTGTACATTCTTACGGGGATGATATTGTTTTCAGTATAAGCCCTGCAGGAGATATTGAAAAGAATTATTCAACTTATTATGCTGACGTAAAGCTGTGGATGAGAGAAAAAGGTTATGCTGATATCATAATTCCACAAGTATATTACGGCTTTGAACACGAAAAAATGCCGTTTGAAAAAACAGCAGGAAAATGGCTGGAATCCGAAAGAGCAGAAGGTGTGGATATGTTGTGCGGTCTTGCCGCATATAAGCAGGGGGTAGCAGATGAACTTGCAGGTAGCGGAAGCAATGAATGGATAAACAGCAGTGACGTTATTGAGCGGCAGAAAAAGTATGCAGACAATTCACTGTACAGCGGTTACGTATTGTTCTCATATAATAATATTATTATATAGAGTATGTAAAAATATATTGTAAACGGCTGTTCTTTATGTTATACTCAATATGTATAACTATATACAAAAGGGGAAAGAAGATGGAAGAGAAAAAATCAAAGAAAGTCGGTATGGCTGTATGCATCGGCGTTATTGTTACGGGTATAGTTGCACTTGTACTTTACCTTGGCGGATTCGGTGCGAATATCTCAAAGCTGTTTTCAGATGAACCGACTGCTTCTGAAGAAACAACTGCTCAGTTGCAGGATGTTTTTATATCCCATGCAGACGGACCTGCAGACGGTATGAGTGCCGTAAGACTTGAAAAAGGGACAGATTTCAGCGATATTCAGAAAGCTTACAATGCTGTTTCTGATATTGCCGAATGGGGCTTCAATACAGTTATTTTCAGTGAATGCGATTTTGCAGAGGCGGCACAGCTTGCTACTCATGCAAAAAACAGCGGTCTTTTCAGTGTTTATCTTATAGATTCTGATGCCATTGTAAAGTCGGGCGTTGCAGACAAAACTGCTGCAGCTTCGTTTGGCGGTATCGGTGTTGATTCTATACTTATCAAGGCTGTTGACGGTGCAACTCAGAATGAGGTTGCACTTGTTGCACGTACTCTTCGTGAAATTGATGAATCTCTCTATATAGGCATCTTCTCATCGGCATCAAAAACATATTCTCCTGTTTGTCAGGCAGATGTGTTTGATTACAAATATATTGATATCACTATCCCGACATCAAAAGTTGCAGGTGAATATGCTGTATTCCTGTCAAATTATTGTGACGGTACAACTGAAGATACTGTTTTCGGTATGCACACGGAACTTGTAGGTAATGCAGAAGGTTATGATAAACCTGATGAATTAATGAAACAGTTTGAAGCGGTTACTCAGACTGTAGGCTCAGGTTACGCATTCTACAGATATGATATACTTGCAAAAAATGCCAACTCATTGCGTGATGCGATAACCGATTATATGAAAAACGGAATAATGAAAGACTATTTCAAACAGCTTATTATGTCTTCACCTAAAAAGACTGTTTTTGAAACAAATCAGTCTAAAGTTTCGTTTGTCGGTACAGGTGATATCTCCAAGCCTCTTACTGTGAACGGACAAGCTGTTCAGCTTGTTGAAGACGGATACTTTTCGCTTGAAAAGCAGTTGAAACCCGGTGAAAATATTTTTGTGTTTGACCATTGCGGTAAGCAGTATACCTATAAAATCACATATAAGGTCAAGCTTATTGATTCTGTTTCTCCTAACGGTACAGTCAACGCTCCGGGTGGTGCAAGGCTTGACGTTGCCGTTGTTGCACATAAGTCGGCAACTGTTACGGCAAAACTCAGCGGCAATTCGATAAAGCTTACCAAATCGGATGATTACGGCGATGATATTGACGTAGGTTCAGACTACACATATTTTATCGGATATTATACTCTGCCTGAGGCTGCGGCTACTGACAGAAATCTTGGAAAAATCAAGGTAACTGCGTCATATTCCGGTATTACTGAAACCAAGGACGGTGCTTCGGTAACTGTAAATGCAAAGGTGGTTGTTCCGTCTGTTACAGTTCCCGTTGCAACAACACTTCCTACTACAACTGTTACTGAAACTGTAGCTGCAACTACAATTCCCGGTACGTCCTCAGATAATACAGGGGCTGAATCTTCGGTTACGTCAACCACTCTGACAACTCAGCCGCCCACACAGGCGCCAACGACAAAGCCTTCTACAGTACAGATTTTCAAGCAGCTGACACCGTATTCCAATAACGGTGTTATAGGAAAATCCAAGATGATAGTTGTTAAAAACAATTATTCCGAAACCCTTCCGTCCACCACGATGAACGATGTTTCCGTACCTTATTTTACAGCTTTGCCCAAGGGTACTATCGATTATGTAACCGGTACAAGCTCTTATGACGGCATTAAGTACTATGTATTGGCATCAGGCAGACGCGTTTATCAGAAGGACGTTGAATACCTGGCTCAGGGTTATAATATGCCTTCCAATGAGCTTCGTACGGTAAGCGTTTCAAAGGGCAGCGATGAAACCAAAATAACATTCACTATGAAGTGGAAAGTACCTTTTAACGTGCAGGAAAAGCCGCAGAGCTTCTATGAGCAGACTGCCGGCAGACCTTACAGCGTTAAGAGTTTTACGGCAGAATATATCGATATTGTTTTCTACTATACTCCTTCTACAGATTCCGCACCGTCAATCAATACGTCGGTAATTGCAAGAACGCAGTGGATTAAAAACAGTGACGGTTCAAGTACACTTCGTCTTTTCCTGAAGAAAAAAGGCGGATTTTACGGCATAAAATATTATTATAACAATGACGGTACGCTCACTTTCTCGATTAAAGAACGTGCATCATCGTCGATAAGCGGCAAAGTTATTATGCTTGACCCAGGTCATGGCGGAAATGATCCCGGTGCAATCGGTGCAGCTGTCATCAGCGGCAAGAACGTGCATGAAGCATCAATCAATATGGCGATTGCGAACAAGGTAAAAGCAAAGCTTGAAGCACTCGGTGCTACGGTAATTCTTACACGCAACTCTTCGGGTCAGACTTCAAGCCTTGAGGAGCGTGCAGCACTTTGCCGTGCCAATAATCCCGATGTTTTTGTTGCAATTCACTGTGATGCTTCCGAAACTTCTGCTTCCGTTTCCGGTAATACAACTTATTATTACAAGAGTTACTCTTATCCGCTGGCACATTATCTGAGTACAAGCATTGTTTCGGCATATAAAAACGAAATATATGCTTCAAATTCAACTATGGCAGGAAAGGCTGACAGAGGCTGTAAATTCAAAGGCTTCAAGGTAACGAGAGTAGAAGAGTGCCCGAGTGTGCTTATAGAATATGGATTTGTAACCAATGTTACTGAGTGTAACGCACTTGCAAACGATAAGAATCAGAATGCACTTGCTCAGGCTACTGTAAACGGTCTTGTGAACTATTTTAAAAACAGCTGATTACCTGTTGTGTGAATCAGCCGAAAACAGTCTGCCCTTGATGAAGAATGAAAGTAACATTGCAGGGAAGCTGATGAAAAACCATATGAGTGAAAACAGCGGGCATATCTGACCGAGGATGTGCCCCGGCTGTTGAGAATAATCCCATACGTTCATATGAAATTTTCTGTTTACAATACAACCGACTATAAATTCAAGTGCTGTTATAATTATGCAGCCTGACAGGCACCTTAAAACTAGACTTCTTGTTTTCATTTTTATGTTTGCTATATAAATAAGCAGATAGGCAAGTCCTCCGGTTAACGCCATTGTCCAGTGTGTAAAGCCGCGGAATGCAACTTCTATCAGGCTGTAAAGAACAGCTCCTAACAGATATATAAACGAGTATTCTTTAAACTTATTCAATTTCTATCACCAACTTATTATATTTGCTTTTCAGGAGGAAATATTATGCAGAATAAAATCAGCTCTGCTCATAAACTTCTTGACTCTGAAGGTAAAATTATCGAATCCGGATGGGCTGATTCGGCATTGCTGGAATATGAGCCGCGCAGCATTAAACTCAACCGTATGAATATGAGAGAGTGGGACAGGTATATTGTTGTCAGTGCAAGCGGTGAATATGCACTGTCAATGTGGCTTGCCGATAAAAGGTCAACGGGTGTTGTAAGCGCCTGCTTTTATGATCTTAAAAATAACAAGCAGTACGATTGCTTCCTTCCTGTAATTCTTCCTGCGGCAAAAATCTGTATGCCTCGTTCGAGTGAAAGAGGCAGTGTGGTTTATAAAGACCGTTTCTGCGAATATATGTATCTTCTGACCGAAGGTGACAGACATCTGTACTGCAAATATTCCCTTTTGTACGGTACTGAACTTGAGGTTAATATACATCTCGGATATAAAACCGGAGACAGTACTGTTGCTGTAGCGTCACTCTGCTGCGATGACGGTACACAGTTTTGTTATAACGTTAAGACAGCTTGTATGCCTGTAAACGGTTACGTTACTGTTAATTCCGAACGTTACGAATTTAATTCTGAAACCGATTTTGCAGTGCTTGATTGGGGTAGGGGTGTATGGACAGCTCAGGATACAAAGCGTATCTGGTGTACAGGTTGCGGCGATGTAAACGGCAGCAGATTCGGCTTTAATATCGGTTACGGTTTTGGTGATATGTCGCAGGCTAGTGAAAACGCAGTGTTTGTTGACGGTGTTTGCTACAAAATAGGCAGAGTGTTTATTGATATTCCTATGGACAACAGAAACGAAAAATGGGTAATACGCTCTGATGATAAAAGATTTGAAGTTACGGTTACACCTATCGTTAACAGTGATTCAAAACATGTTATCGGATTGAAGACTTTTAACGAGAAGGTTATGTTCGGCCGTATGAGCGGCACGGTAGTGCTTGATAACGGTGAAAGTATAACGGTAAATGATATTACGTGCTTCTTTGAAGAGTCGGTGAATAAATATTAAAATATGAAAAACAGATTTAAAAAACAAAAAACAACACTGCTGAAAAGCCCTGTTTTTTCGGCAGTTGTTGTGGCGGCTATAATTAATTTGGTAATAAACCTCTTTCTGATTATCGGTTTGTTTTTTGTTATGTCTTCACCCCAATATGATATTTACTCGCGTACAACAATAACTGCAATGGGTGTTGTAAGTGGTGTCAACATAGTTGTTATCGCTTTGCTTCTCATACTGAGAAAATACTATGAACGCAGAGCATATAAACAAATTATCATTCCTCTGCAACAGATTGAAAAACGAATTGAAACTCTTGTTGAGGGTGATTATGATTCACCGATTTCTCATATCAGCGAAGACGAGATAGGTGACTTGTTCAAGGCTGTTGAAGACGTGCGCACAAAGCTTAAAGATTACCGTGCGCAGGAACTGCTGAACCTGGCTCAGAAAAAAGTGCATATAAGCGGACTTATGCACGATATAGCAACACCGGTTACGCGTATCAACGGTTATGCTTCAATGGTTACTGACGGTATAGTTACAGATCTTGAAGAGATAAAACGTTTTGCCTCTATGATACTTCAGAGCACAGAAGATATTAATCTTATGCTTAAAAGTATTTCGGCAATTGAGCAATATAATAAGGCCGATATTGTTATGGATAAACAACCTATAGATTTGGCAGACGTTATGGGTAAATATATTTACGACCTTAGTCTCGAACTTAGTTTGCAGGATGTAGATATATCGTTTAAAAATTGTTGCAGTAAAAGTGCTGTTTGCTGTATAGATATAAAGAGATGTAAGCGTGTGCTTCACAATCTTATCAATAACTCAATAAAATACAAGAAAGCGGATGAGCGTTGTAAAATAGCGATAAAGCTTGAAGACAGCCCGGATGGCAGAATTCTCTGTTCTGTTTCCGATAATGGTATAGGAATAGAGCCCGGTACTGAGGAAATGCTGTTTGAAATGTTTTACCGCGGCGACAAAGTGAGACGAAACGTAAATGAAGGTAACGGATTGGGTCTGTTCCTTTGTAAGCAAATTCTGCTTTCTAACGATGCGGAAATAAGTGCAGAAAATAACGGCAATGGTCTGACATTGAAAATTTTATTTCACCGTTCAAACGAGATACCTGTAAGATGGTATAAGTAGGAGAAAAATATGGAAAAGAAATTGCTTATCGTTGAAGACGATAGTATGATTGCACAACTTGAAAAAGATTATTTATCGGCAAACGGTTATGTCGTTGATGTTTGTACCGATGGTTTAAGCGGTCTTGAGACTGCTTTGAGCGGAAACTATAATCTTGTTATTCTTGACGTTATGTTGCCGGGTATGAGCGGCTTTGAAATTTGCCGTAAGCTTCGTGAGGAGAAGGATACACCTGTTTTGTTTGTTACGGCAAAGCAGGAGGCAGATGACGTTATAGAAGGGCTTTCGCTGGGTGCAGACGATTATATAACAAAGCCATTTAATTTCAGAGAATTGCTTGCTCGTGTGGATAGCCGTATAGCAAGATTTGACAGCCTGGTCGGCAGAAAAGAAAATGAACCGGAAATCATTGAGAGTGGTTGTATAAAGCTTTGTAAAAGCTCTCGCAGAGTTTTTGTTGAAGATATTGAGACTACAATGACAAACAAGGAATTTGACCTTCTGTGGTATCTTGCGTCCAATCCTAACGTTGTTTTCAGCAAGGATGAACTCTTTAATGAAATCTGGGGATATGATTCTATGGGCGAAACTTCAACCGTAACCGTGCATATAAACAGAATCCGAGATAAAATTGATAAGAATTCCTTGGGTACTCAGCACATTGAGACAATCTGGGGTACAGGTTATCGGTTTATAAGCTGATTTGAGAAGAACTAATTTATTTATTCAGGAGATAAGTTAATTTGAAAAAGAAGATTAAAAGTTTTATTTCTATTGTTCTTTGTGTAGTTTTGCTTACAGCTTGTTTCGGCTGTTCAGGCAAGGTTAACAGCAAAAGTGTTTCTTTGACGCAGGATAAAATATACCCTGAAAATATTGATTTTTCCACTCATTACTGCAATGGAGATTTATTGGAAGAAATTGATACCTCGGGACTTATCACACTGATGTATGATGAAGTCAGCAGTGCTGTAGGAGTGAGGGTTGCCAACAGTAATGAAAGCAAGCTCTGGTCGGCTTTGCCCCGGGCTTCTGAAACGGGTGACAGTTCTGCAGAGGCTGATATTGTTTCACTTGAGGTTATACACGACGGAAAAATTTACTGCCTGAATTCGCAGGATAACAGCGTTAATTTCGGCGGTGTGTATGCTGAAAAAACCGATATCGGTTTTGAGGTTACATATCTGATTACAGATAATGGTGACTGGCTTAAAAACATTGATCTCGGTGCTACAGATGAAGCATATTCTTCTGCGGCTAAAGGCAATATTTTATTTAAAGCAGTTGCTGCTTACTATCTTAAAGACGGTTGTTTTTACGCTGATATTGATTGGCTGAACCTTGGTGATAAGGATGATGTTCTTCTGAATATCGGTTTCCTTGAGTACTTCGGTGCAGCTGAAACAGCCGTTGAAGGCGATTACATACTTGTACCCGACGGAAGCGGTGCTCTTATTAATACAGCTTCAGCTGATACAGCAGATCCGATTGATATTGCGGTGTATGGTAATGATATTTCCGGCAGCAGCACAATGAAGAGCATTGTTGCAGCTTATGGTATGAAAAGCGGAAATGATGCTTATGCTGCTGTTGTAGAAAGCGGCGATGCTGTTGCAAGAATAACTGCAAACAAAGCTCTCAATGACAGCGACTATAACCGTGTAGGTACGGTGTTTACTGTCACTCCGAGTATGATTGACGGTGAAAAATTATACTATTCTGATTTTGCTTATAATGATGGTGCAAGCGTTTGTTTCAGATTTTTAAGTGGTGCAAACGCAACGTATGCAGGTATGGCTGCTGCTTGCCGTGAACAGCTTATCAGAAACCATACGCTTTCAACCCGCAGTGTCGAACTCAGTGAGTATATGCCTGTACTTGTCAACGTTATAGGTTCAGCTGCACACGATAGTTTTATGGCTTCAAAGAAAAAACTTACTGATTTCAATGAAGCAAATGATATACTTGGTCGTCTGAAGTCAAAAGGTATCAACAACGTTTATCTCAGATATACCGGTGCACTCACCGGTGGCCTTGATGAGCGTAATGCCTATGAGGCAACTCCCTTGTCTTCTCTTGGCGGAATGTCAGGTGTAGAGGAGCTTGATCGTTACGCTGCAAGTATGAATTTCAATGTTTTTTACGATGTTGCTCTTATGAGTGATACAGAGTCCGATTCATCCGTGCTTCGTTCTGTAAACGGTGATAAACTCGAGATAAATACGGCTGATGTGTTTACTTCTTTCGGTTTTCCTGCTAAAAACAGTGCAAGATATCAGCTTGGCGTCTCATCGCTTGAAAAAACGGTTCTTGAAGTTCTTGAACGCTTTGATTCACTTGGTTCAACAGGTTACTGTATTACCGATGCAGGTATGCTTGCTTACACTGATATTTCAGAAGAAATCAGCAGACAGTCAGCCATTAAAACTATTGTTGAAAAGATTGCTCCGCTGTCAACAAGCAGCCGTGTAATGGTTAAGGGCGGTAATTTCTATTCACTGAAAAACGCGGACGTTGTATCGGAGATTCCGATGAAATGTTCGCGTACAGAGTCTGAAGCATATAAGTCAGTACCGTTCGTTCAGATAATTCTTCACGGTATTGTTGAGTTTTCTTATGACGGAATAAATATGGCTTCAGACAGCAAAACTGCATTACTCCGGTGTGTTGAATACGGTGCAATTCCCGGTTATGTATTGACAAATAATGTGTTTGATGATGATGAAAAATACACTTCTGTGTTTGTTGTCGATAATTGGCTTAACTCTATGTATGATGCCGGCTCTGCGGCAGGTGAGGTGTTGAATGATCTCAGAGGATCTCGTATTACGAATCATTATGCTGTTTCAGATGGTGTTTACTGTACCGAATATGAGTCTACTACAAGAATATACGTCAACTATACTGATGAGCCGATTACAGTAAGCGGTATTACTGTTGATCCTATGAGTTTCTTCCGTGTTAACTGATGAAACTGTTATAATTTTTAAATAAATTTGAATTTTATATATTATCTCTTTACTTATAAGATTTTATAAAGTAAAATAGTAGAGATAAAGATTATTTGAAAGGGTGAGCAGAAATGAGCACTGTATATAAGAGAATATTGCTTAAAGTAAGCGGCGAAGTACTTGCAGGCGAAAAGGGCCATGGCATTGATAACGATATGACAATGTCCGTTTGCCGTGTTATCAAAGAATGCTGTGATCTTGGCGTGCAGGTAGGCGTTGTTGTAGGCGGCGGCAATTACTGGAGAGGCCGTTCAAGTGAAAATATGGACAGAACACGTGCTGACCATATCGGTATGCTTGCAACCATTATGAATTCAATCGCACTCGGCGATGCACTTTCTCAGCTCGGCGTTGATGCAAGAGTTCAGACTTCTCTTCAGATTCCTCAGATTTGTGAAACATATAACAAGGATGCAGCTGTCAGACACCTTGAAAAGGGCAGGGTAGTTATCTTCGGCGGCGGTACAGGTTGCCCCTTCTTCTCTACCGATACAACAGCAGCACTTCGCGCAGCAGAAATCGGTGCAGAGGTTTACTTCAAGGCTACAAACGTTGACGGCGTTTATGATAAAGACCCGAATAAGTTTGATGATGCTGTCAAGTATGATGAGCTTACACATACAGAGGTTCTTGCAAAAGGCCTTAAGGTCATGGACAGTACAGCTTCCTCTCTTTGCCGAGAGAACGGTATTGCGATTCTTGTGTTTAATCTCAACGACCCTGAAAATGTATTAAAAGCCGTTAAAGGCGAAAAAATAGGCACAATTGTAAAAGAATAAAAAAGGAGAAATTACCATGAAAACAGTATACAGTTTTGCAGACGAAAAAATGACCAAGACAATCAGCGCACTCAAGAATGAGTATGCATCAATCAGAGCAGGCAGAGCTTCTGCTGCTGTTCTCGATAAAATCAGAGTAGATTACTACGGCACTCCTACTCCCGTAAATCAGCTTGCTGCTATTTCAGTTGCTGAGGCAAGAATTCTTACAATTCAGCCCTGGGATAAGAGCTGCCTTGCATCTATCGAAAAGGCTATCCAGACATCAGATCTCGGCATCAATCCTCAGAACGACGGTTCTGTTATCCGTCTTACTTTCCCGCCCCTTACAGAGGACAGACGTAAGGAAATCGTTAAGACAATCCGTGCTACTTCCGAGGATTCAAAGGTAGCTATCCGTTCAATCCGCCGTGACTGTATGGATAAGCTCAAGAAGATGGAAAAAGCTTCCGAAATCACTGAGGATGATCTCAAGGAAGGCGAGAAGCAGATTCAGGATAAGACCGATAAATACATCAAGGAGATTGAAGCAATTTCCGCAGATAAAGAAAAAGAGATTATGGAGATCTGAGTATGAGTCTCATCTTACCGGAGCACATAGGCTTTATTATGGATGGTAATGGCCGCTGGGCAACAGCTCAGGGTCTTTCCCGATCCGAAGGTCATATTGCAGGCGCAAACACATTCCGTGAGATATGTGAATACGGTTGTGATCTTGGTATCAAGAGTATGACCTTTTACGCTTTCTCAACAGAGAATTGGAAGCGTCCCCCTGCAGAAGTTGCCGCCCTTATGAATATCTTCCGTGATTATCTGCTCGAAGCTCAGGACAGAAAAGCGGAAAATGCCCAGAAGGGAATGCATATGCATTATATGGGCGAGCGTGACGGTATGCCACAGGATATTCTTGATTTATTTGATACTGCTGAAAGTGAATCTGCTTATCAGACAAGAACTACTGTTAATATTGCAGTAAATTACGGTGGCAGAGCAGAAATTCTTCATTCAGTCAAGGATATCGCAAGACACGTTCAGCAGGGCGAACTGTTACCGGATGATATAACAGAAGATATGATATCCGCCGGACTTTATACTGCAGGTCAGCCTGAACCGGATATAATTATTCGTCCGAGCGGTGAACAGCGTATTTCCAATTTTATGATATGGCAGTCAGCTTATTCGGAGTTCTGGTATACCGATAAGCTCTGGCCTGATTTCACCACCGAAGATTTAGATAAGGTAATTGAAGATTATTCCAAACGTCACAGACGCTTCGGCGGTGTGTAAGAGATAAAGGTGATTTATTTATGAAAAACAGAGTAATATTCGGCGTATTATTCGGCTTGCTGGGTATAGCTATAGTTGCGTTCCCGTTTTCTCCTCTGCCTGATATAGTGGTCTTTGTTGTCACTCTGATGGCTTTGTTTGAGCTTGAAAAGAGCATAGGTGTAACAAATAAATTTGTTTACGGTGTTTCTTTACTGTTTTCGGCTTTAACTTTGGGGTACCATGGCTATTCCGGTATGATAGGTTTTGATATCCCGGTACTTCCGATTGTAATTATATATAGCATAATTATGCTGGTTACAATTGTTGCTGACTTCGGCAAAACCAAGTTTGAGCATGTCGGACTTTCAATTCTGTTCTCGTTGGTAATGCCGACAGCGATTGGCTGTTTCCTTCGTATGCGTAATATGACCGAACAGTATGAAGGTATCGTTACACGCGGACATATACGCTTCCTTATCTGGTTCTGTCTTGCAGGTGCAGTATTTGCCGATACGTTTGCTCTTTTTGCAGGTATAAAGTTTGGTAAACATAAGCTTTGCCCCCGTGTCAGCCCTAAAAAGACTGTCGAGGGTGCAATCGGTGGAGTTATCGGCTCTGCTGTTATTAACATAATTGCTCTGTTTGTATGCAACTGGCTTTGCTATAATCCGTTTCCGCTTCCCGTCGGACTTATGATTGTACTTTCTTTTGTTGTTCCGGTTGTAAGTATGTTTGGTGATCTTATCGCTTCCACAATCAAGAGAAACTACGGCATAAAAGATTATGGCAACCTTATTCCCGGTCATGGCGGAATAATGGACAGACTTGACAGCATAAGCATTGTTGCACCGTTTGTTTACTGTGTATTACACTTTTCTCTCAAGGTATTTTCATAAGTGATTTTGCGGCGAAGTTGGCTTTGAGAAAAGCGGCTTCGCCTTTTTGAAAGGATAAGAAAAAATGTCTGAGAAGATTATAACCGTTCTTGGTTCAACAGGTTCGATAGGTGAGCAGTCACTTGACGTAGCACGTATGCACGGTTACAGAATAAATGCCCTCACAGCATCAAAAAATACGGATATAATAGAAAAGCAGGCACGTGAATTCAGACCTGCTAAGGTAGCGATGGCTGATGAAGCTGCTGCAGATGAACTTAAAATAAGACTTGCAGACACTGATATCAGGGTTCTGTCAGGTGTTGACGGCGTGTGCGAGTGTGCTGCCGATAATTCTCAGGCAATTGTTCTTAACAGTATTGTCGGTATGGCAGGTCTTGTGCCGACACTTAGTGCTATTGATGCAGGCTGCAAAATTGCTCTTGCAAACAAGGAAACGCTTGTTGCAGGTGGTCAGCTTGTTATGAGCAAGGCAAAAGAAAAGGGTGTAGACATTCTTCCTGTTGACAGTGAGCATTCGGCTATTTTCCAGGCCTTGCAAGGGATGAATGATAAGAAGGAACTTAAAAGGCTTATTCTTACAGCTTCGGGTGGTCCTTTCTTCGGTAAAACCAAGGAAGAACTTGCAAACGTTACTGTTGCACAGGCATTGAAGCATCCCAACTGGAGTATGGGTGCAAAAATAACCATCGATTCTGCTTCAATGATGAATAAGGGTCTTGAGCTTATAGAAGCAGTATGGCTTTTTGATGTTAAGCCGAAAGACGTTGACATAGTTGTTCATCGTCAGAGTATTGTGCACTCACTGATTGAGTTTGTTGATAACTCTGTAATAGCACAGCTTGGTGTACCCGATATGCGTATACCGATTCAGTATGCTCTGACTTATCCTCAGCGTTTTGAGTCGCCTGTCAAACAGTTAAGACTTGAAGATTGGCAGACGTTAACGTTTGATAAACCCGATTACGATACTTTTGAATGTATTAATCTTTGCAGAAATGCAATTGAGCTTGGCGGTCTTTGTACTGCCGCTGTCAACTCAGCAAATGAGATGGCAAATGAGCTTTTCCGTGAAGGAAAGATCGGTTTTCTTGATATTGCACGCCTTGTATCGTCTGCGCTCGACAATTGTAAGCGGGTGGATACTTATTCTCTTGAGGATATACTCGAGACTGATATATGGGCAAGGGAGTTTGTAAGGAAAAGCATCTGAGGAGGAGTAATTATTTTATTATCTGTTGTCAGCAATATAGCGAATATCTGGCATAAAGCGTGGCCTATCTTACTGGCGGTTTTGTTTTTCGGTTTTATAATAACATCGCATGAGCTTGGTCATTTCAGTGTTGCCCGTATCTTTAAAGTAAAGATAAATGAATTTGCAATTGGTATGGGCCCCGCTGTTCTTAAGAAAAAGCGTAAAGAGACACAGTATTCACTTCGTTTGTTTCCTATCGGTGGTTTTGTGAGAATGGAAGGGGAGGATGAAGAGAGTCAGGATGAGCGGGCTTTTTGCAAAAAAGCTCCCTGGAAGCGTTTTCTTATCGTCTGTGCCGGTGCGATTATAAATATTCTTCTTGGTACGGTTTTGCTGGCAATTCTTATATGTCAGCAGGATCTTGTAGGTACAACTACAATACATTCGTTTGACGAAGGATCTCAGCTTGAAGCAAGCGGTCTCAGAGCAGGCGATGAAATATATAAAATTAACGGAAGACGTGTTTTTTCTGATTCTGACCTGTCTTATCTTATGTTTACGGATGATGACGGAGTTATCGAAATTACAGTCAAGCGTGATGGCAAAAAAGTCAATCTTGACAACGTGAGATTTACAACTGTCGAAAAAGACGGCGTTGAGCAGATTGTTTATGATATGACAATACTCGGTGTAGATAAAAATATAATCACCGTAACGTCTTGTGCTTTTAAGCAGACAGCGTCGGTAGCGAGACTTGTATGGATGAGTCTTGGTGACCTTATAAGCGGAAAATACGGACTTAATGAAATTTCAGGTCCGATAGGTACTGTAGGTGTAATTGCTGATATAGCTGAGGAGTCCTCAAAGCTAACCGATTACTCTGCTCTTATAAATATAATGGCTTTTATTTCAATTAATATCGGCGTTTTTAATCTGTTGCCTATTCCTGCTCTTGACGGCGGTAGATTATTGTTTATTATTTTTGAGATGATATTCCGTAAGCCTGTACCTGCAAAGTACGAAAATTGGGTGCACGCGGTTGCTTTAGGTTTATTGCTTTTGTTTATGGTTGTTGTTACATTCAGTGATATATTAAAATTAATCAAGGGGTGAGTACGTTGTTTGAAAGACGTGCAGCACGAAAAATCAAGATAGGTGATATGTTTATCGGTGGCAACGAGCCGATAGCTGTTCAGTCAATGCTCAATAAACGTTCTGTCGATTTTGTCGGCAGTGTTGCTCAGGCTAAAGAGCTTGAGGCAGCAGGTTGTGATATAATCCGAGCTGCTGTGCCCGATGTGCCGGCTGTAAGACTTATTAATGAGCTTAAAAATGCTGTTAAGATACCCGTTGTTGCTGATATTCATTTTGACTATCGTCTGGCACTTGAGTGCGTAAGTGCTGGTGTTGATAAAATTCGTATAAATCCGGGCAATATCGGTTCAGAGGATCGAGTCAAGGCCGTTGCAGATGCCTGTGCAAATGCCGGTGTACCTATTCGTATCGGTGTTAATTCAGGCTCTGTTGAAAAAGAGATACTTGCAAAATATGGTTCACCAACACCTGAAGCTATGGCGGAGAGTGCAATGTATCACGCATCGCTTCTTGAAAAGTTTGATTTTAACAACATTGTTATTTCTATAAAATCATCAAACGTACAGAATACAGTTGCAGCTTATGAAACGGTTGCCGCTATGTGTGATTATCCGCTCCACCTTGGTGTTACCGAAGCGGGCACAAAACATATGGGCATTATAAAATCGGCCGCCGGTATCGGTTCTCTTTTGGCACACGGAATAGGCGATACAATCCGTGTTTCTCTTACGGATGAGCCTGTTGAAGAAATCAAGGCTGGTATTGATATACTTAAAGCTCTTAATCTCAGACAGAACTCGGTGGAAATAGTTTCCTGTCCAACCTGCGGCAGAACAAGAATTAATATGATTGAAATTGCAGGTAAGGTTACTGAGCTTCTTGCTGACTGTAAAAAGCCGCTTAAAGTTGCTGTTATGGGCTGTGCTGTAAACGGACCCGGTGAAGCAAGAGAAGCGGATGTCGGTATTGCCGGCGGTGACGGTTGTGGTCTCATTTTCAAAAAAGGTGAGATTATACGCAAAGTAAGCGAAGATAAATTAGTTGAAGAATTAATGAATGAAATTGAAAAAATGTAACTGAAAGGAACTGCTGTACAAGCTGTACAGCTATGGATTAAGCGAATGACAGGCAGACAGTTGGCAGAGCTTTTTGTACCTCTTGTAGGCTCGGAGCTATGCCGTGAATATTTGGAATATGACAATATTGAAATAAACATAAATACAGTTGAGCGTGTTCTTGTAATGGACGTGTTCGACGCACCTTATGATGCTCCCCGTAAAAAAATAATGGAGCAGGAGCTGTGTCAGGCACTCAGGCTTGAGCGTGCAATTATTAACATCAATCTTTTGCCGCAGATGAAGCAAGAAACACAGTCAACGGCAGAAATTGATCTTGCATGTATAAGCGAGGCTCTTAAACAGCGTATAATTCCTGCCAGTGGCTTTATGGGCGATGCTACAGCTGAACTTATCGGTAACAAGTATACTCTTACTGTTTCAGCGGCAGGTGCGGCAGTACTTAAAAGTATGGGTGCTGAAAAGGAACTGGCTTCAATAATTGAGGAGCTTTACGGTGTTACGGTTACTGCTAAGGTTGAGGCTCGTGAAGATGATAAAATCTCAATTGAGGAAATGCAGCGCCAGGAAGATGAAAAAATTGCTGCAAAGCAACCTGTTGAAGTAAAAAAGGTGATTAAGCCTACTTTTGAGGGATTACCGATTTGCACGGATTATGCAAAAATAATTTACGGTGAAAAGATTCCTTCCAAAATGCCTTCAAGGATTGCGGATATCTCTCAGGACAGCGGTACAGTTGTTGTGTGGGGCGATGTTTTCTCGCTTGAAATACGTACAACCAAAGATCAGAGAAACAGAATAATTACATTCAACTTCTCTGATGATTCAGGTTCTTATTCTGCAAAAATCTTCGGTCCTGTATCAGAAACAAATTATCTTACAGAGAACCTGAAAGACGGAATGACAGTGCTTTTACGCGGTGTCGTTATGTATGATAAATATGCCCGTGAAAACACGATTGATGTAAGAGCGATTGCTATAATTGATAAAGTCTCCAAGACTGATGATGCACCCGAAAAGCGTGTTGAGCTTCATCTTCATACCCGTATGTCTGCGATGGACGGTATGACAGACGTAAAAGACCTTGTCAAGCGTGCTATCAAGTGGGGACACAAGGCTATTGCAATTACAGACCACGGCGTTGTACAGGCTTTCCCCGACGCAGTTAAGGCTGCAAAGGGCAGTGATATCAAGTTAATTTTCGGTATTGAAGGTTATCTTGTAAATGATGTTGACGGCGATGAGTCCGATTATAAAAAGCTTTCACCTTATCATATAATCATACTTGCCAAAAACAACACAGGTCTTAAAAATCTTTATAAGCTTATCTCTATGTCAAATCTCGAGTATTTCTATAAACGCCCGAGAATACCTAAGAGCCAGCTTATAAAGCACAGGGAAGGTCTGATTATAGGCAGTGCCTGTGAGGCAGGTGAGCTCTTTAGGGCAATGCTCCGCGGCGAGCCTGATGCAAAGCTTCTTGATATTGCTTCGTTCTATGATTATATTGAGATTCAGCCGCTCGGAAATAATGATTTCATTGTCAGGTCTGAGGAGTTTCCGAATATACAGAGCTATTCTGATCTTGAAAATCTCAACAGAAAGCTTGTGCATATAGCGGACAAGGTATCTAAACCGGTTGTTGCAACCTGTGACGTTCATTTTATTGACCCTGATGACAGTATTTTCAGAGCTATTCTTATGGCCGGCCAGGGCTTTAAAGATGCTGATCAGCAGGCACCGCTTTATTTCAGAACTACTGATGAAATGCTTGCTGAGTTTGCATATCTCGGTGAGGATACAGCAAGAGAAGTTGTTATTACCAACACCAATAAAATTGCAGACGCAATTGACAGAATCATACCTATTCCTAACGGAAACTTCCCGCCTGATATTCCGGGTTCTGAAGAGGAACTTACAAGAATCTGTTGGGAAAGAGCACGTAATATGTTCGGTGATCCTGTTCCCGAATATGTTG
Organism: Acutalibacteraceae bacterium; assembly: GCA_045651645.1. Classification (GTDB taxonomy): domain Bacteria; phylum Bacillota; class Clostridia; order Oscillospirales; family Acutalibacteraceae; genus UBA8612. The sequence continues at coordinate 59,207 of JAZRSU010000033.1, read as the reverse complement.
CACAGCGACTTGAAAAAGAGCTTACTTCAATTATCAAAAACGGATTTGCCGTTCTTTATATGATTGCACAGAAGCTCGTTAAAAACTCGGAAGACAACGGCTATTACGTCGGTTCACGAGGATCAGTCGGTTCGTCATTTGTCGCATCTATGGCAGGTATATCTGAGGTTATGCCGCTTGCACCGTTCTACCTTTGCAAGAAGTGTAAACACAGTGAATTCTTCCTCAAAGGTGAGGTCGGTTCAGGCTTTGATCTTCCGCCTAAAGATTGTCCCGTATGCGGTGAACCCATGATTCGTGACGGTCACGATATTCCGTTTGAAACATTCCTTGGCTTCAAGGGTGATAAGTCGCCTGATATCGATCTTAACTTCTCCGGTGAGTATCAATTCTATGCTCACCGATATACAGAAGAGCTTTTCGGTAAAACACACGTTTTCAAAGCAGGTACGGTTTCGACTGTTGCAGATAAAACTGCGTTTGGTTTTGTTAAAAAGTACTTTGAAGCAAAGGGTATGTCTGTTCATAACGCTGAGCTTGACAGACTCTGTAAAGGCTGTACGGGTATCAAGCGTACAACGGGTCAGCATCCTGGTGGTATGGTTATTGTTCCCAACCGATATGAGGCAGAGGACTTCACTGCCGTTCAGCATCCTGCTGACGACATTGATGCCGCTTCAATTACAACCCACTTCGACTTCCATGCACTGCATGATACTATTCTTAAGCTTGATAATCTCGGCCATGATGTTCCCACACTCTATAAATATCTTGAAGATTTTACGGGTGTATCTGTGCTTGATGCCGATGTTTGTGATAAAGAGCTTTACAGAATGATTGTCAGCCCTGAACCGCTTGGTGTTACGGCTGAGGATATTGACTGTGAGACAGGTACTCTTTCAATACCTGAAATGGGAACTAATTTTGTTCGTCAGATGCTTCTTGAGGCTCAGCCCAAGGGATTTGCCGACCTTCTGCAGATTTCGGGCCTTTCACACGGTACTGACGTTTGGCTCGGTAATGCACAGGAACTTATTCATAACGGTACTTGTACAATTTCAGAAGTTATCGGTACACGTGATAACATTATGGTTTATCTTATGCATAAGGGTCTTGAGCCTGATATGTCGTTCAAGATTATGGAGATTGTACGTAAAGGTAATGCGACCAAGCTTCTTACTCCTGAACATATGGCTGAAATGAGAAAGCACAATGTACCCGAATGGTATATTGACTCGTGTATGAAAATCAAGTATATGTTCCCCAAGGCTCACGCTGCAGCTTACGTTATCGCTGCACTGCGTCTTGGCTGGTACAAAATTTATCATAAGGTTGCTTATTATGCGGCTTATCTTACCGTTCGCGGCGGCGATCTTACTGCTCCGCTGATTATGTCGACAATAGACCAGGTAAGACGCAAAATGAGAGAGATAACCGATAAGGGCAAAGAGGCTACACCTAAGGAGCTTTCACAGTTTACCGCACTTCAGGTTTTGCTTGAAATGAAGGCGAGAGGTGTTGAATTCCTTCCGGTTGACCTTTATAAATCTGATGCAACCGTATTTAATATTGAGGACGGTAAAATCCGTCTTGCATTCTCTTCTCTCAACGGCACAGGTGAAAATGCGGCTAAAGCTATTGCTGCTGCCCGTGATGACGGAGAAGGGGAGTTTATGTGTGTAGATGAGCTTCAGCGCCGTGCAGGTGTTTCAAGCAGCGTCATAGCTGCACTCCGTGAAGCAGGTGCGCTTGAAGGTTTACCCGACAGTATGCAGATAAGCTTGTTTGATTTTTGATTTTTTGTTATATTTGTGGGGGTTAACAAAAAAATGGATACTTCAAAATATTTTCAGCGCTATTCTGTGATTCCGGTTGTTGTAAAATGTAAAGAGACCGGAAGAGTGCTCAATGTTGCATATATGAATCAGAAAGCACTTGAAAAAACAATTGAAACAGGATACGTCTGGTATTGCAGTCGTACAAGTCAGAAATTGTGGAAAAAGAGCAGTGAATCTGCTCAGAGACTGGCAAGTATATATGCTGATTGTGATGACAATTCATTGCTTATAAAGGTGTATCAGACAGGATATGCTTGTCATAAGGGTAGAAGCTCTTGTTTTCACAAGCGTATCTGGCCTGCAAGCGAAAGTAAAAAATAATTTATGAATGGAGGTGACCTATGCCGTCGCCTAAAGTGTGGTACAAGCTTGACAATGCTGCAACGGTTTTTCCGGGGCAGAACACGTCAAGATGGTCCAATATATTCAGGTTTTCAGTAGTTCTTGACAGAAAAATCGAAAAGGATATTCTCGAAGACGCACTCAGTAATGTGCTTGTGCGTTTCCCGTGTTACGATGTTCGTATCAGACGCGGCCTTTTCTGGTATTATTTCGAAAAAAATCCTAACGGTGCACCACCTATAGAACCTGACGTTGTCAACCCGTGTCACCGTGTTAAATTCAAGGAAAACAGAGGTTATCTGTTCAGAATTTATTACTATGAAAACAGAATATCATGTGACTTTTATCATGCATTGACTGACGGAATGGGTGCTTCTGTTTTTGTCTGTACTCTTGCCGCCGAATATCTGAGACTTTGCGGTCTCGATATATCTTCCGGCGGTCACGTGCTCGATATTGCTGTACCCGCCAAGCAGTCTGAACTTGACGATCCGTACCTTAAATGCGGTAAATCAAAGGGTAAGGTAAGCAGAAAACTTCAGCGTGTTTATCATGCCGGCGGTACAAAAATACCGGCTCACACTGTTAATATTACACGAGGTATAATTCCTCTTGATGAAATTCGTTCTCTTGCTAAGAAATACGGTGCAACTATTACTGAGTTTGTAGGTGCATTGCTTCTTTTTGTGCATTATGAAAAACAGAAAGAAGAAAAGCGCAAGCAGAAAAAGGTCAGTGTTCAGATACCTGTAAGCCTCAGAAAAGCGTTTAACATTGAAACTTTACGAAATTTTTCACTTTACTATATAATTGATATTGACCCTTTGATGGGTGAATATACGTTTGAAGAGGTGCTCAAACACGTTGTTTTGTACTTAAGAGATATCAATAACGAAAAAACACTTCGTGCTATGACAACGGCTAACCTGAAGCTTGCAAATTCACCGCTTATGCGAGTTATGCCGCTTTTCGTTAAAGATTTTGCAATCGGTTTGGCATTTGTACTTACCGGCGAACAGGAAACCTCTGTTCTTTTCAGTAACCTCGGTAAAATTAACCTTCCGCCCGAAATGATGGAACACGTTAAGCTTGTTGAGATTATGGCAGGTCCGGGTAGATTGAATGCAGTGCGTTGTGCCGGTTGCGGTATCGGCGACAAATTTGTTATCGACTTTGCAAATATTTATGCTGAAAGCGATATCGAACGCCGCTTTTTCACTAGTCTTGTAAAAATGGGTGTTCATGTGAAAATTGAAAGTAACAGGAGGTAAAACATATATGTCATACTGTGTCAACTGTGGCGTTGAGCTTGATGACAGTGCAAAGAAATGTGCACTTTGTTCAACTCCCGTTATAAATCCTAGTGCTCTCATTGAGCCTGAAGATGCTGTCGATCCTTTTCCGGTCAGGATGGTTATTCCTGCAAGTGTCCGCAGACGATATGCAGCTTTTATTGCATCGATGGTATTTCTTATTCCTAATATAGTCTGTCTTGTAATTAATCTTATTTTTAGCTTTGGCTATTTATGGGCAACTTATATCAATGCAACCAGTGTAATAGTCTGGCTTCTTTTTGTGTTTCCGTTTTTGCTTAAAAAGCCCAAGAGCTACTATATAATCCCGATTGACACCATAGGTGTAATTCTTTACACAACAGTGTTTTATAGCGTGCAACACGGCGAAGGCTGGCTTTTCAAGCTTGCAATTCCGCTGATCCTTGTCATTGCAGTGTTTGCGTTTTCTGTAGTTGAGTTGATTAAGCGTAAAGGTCTTGATTGGCCGCTTCTTGTTACTTCAATATTGATACTGTTTTCTGTTGCTTCGTTTGCGGTTGAACTGTTGTTCAGGCATTATTATTCTATCAAAATGTTACCGGTAGTTTCTATTGTTATTTCCGCTTGTTGCGTGGCTCTCGTTGCGTTCTTTATTTCAGTAAAGACCAATAAGCGTCTGAGAGCATGGCTTTTAAGAAAATTCTTTATATAATTCCTTAAAGGAGATGCTGAAATGAAAAATAAGACTAAAGTGATTCTTGGTGCACTTGGTGCTGTTGCGGCAGCTGACTTTGTGCGTGCAGCTGCATATACTCCCGAAAAGCAGGAAAGAGTTCAGTTACCTGCAGAGAATGTTGACGCTGACCGTGCTGCCGAGCATATAAGCAAAGCTATTCAGTTCAGAACCGTTTCATATCCCGATCCTGACGAGATGGATTGGCAGGAGTTTGAGCGCTTTCATGCCTTCCTTGATGAAGCTTATCCTCTTACGGCTAAACATCTCGAAAAAGAGGTAGTCGACAGAGCAAGCCTGCTCTATCGCTGGAAGGGTACTGATCCGTCACTTGAGCCAATAGCACTCCTTGCTCACCAGGATGTTGTTCCGATTTCAAAGGGTACGGAGCAGGATTGGGAGCACGAGCCTTTCAGCGGTGATATAGCTGACGGCTTTATCTGGGGCAGAGGCGCAATGGATATGAAAAACCACCTTATCTGTGTTATGGAAGCTGTTGAAACGCTTCTTGAAGACGGATATCAGCCGGTGCGTGACGTTTATCTCTGCTTTGGCCATAACGAAGAAATTGTAGCGTCTGAGCATTCAGGTGCCCGCTCAATTGCCGAACTTTTCAAATCAAGAGGAATTCATCTTGACTGTGTTATTGACGAGGGCGGTGCAATTCTTCCGCTTAATATAAAAGGTGTTATCAATGGCTTTATAGCAGGTATAGGTATTGCTGAAAAGGGTTATGCAGATTTTGAGATTACTGTTGAGACCAAAGGCGGTCACTCGTCACAGCCGCCCAAACACAGTGGTCTTGGTCAGCTTGCCAACGTTATACGTGATCTTGAAAACAATCAGTTCAAGGCTGAGATGTTGCCTTTCCTGACTGAACTGTTTGATAAAATCGGTCGCCGTGTCAGCCTTCCTGCAAAGCTTATTACCTGTAATCTTCCGTATCTTAATCCTGTTATCAAGGAGATTCTTAAGCTTATTCCTCCGGGAGCAAGTCTTATTCGTACAACTACGGGTGTAACTATGGCACAGGGTAGCCCTGCGGCTAATGTTCTGCCTCAGCGTTCAAGTATTGTTGTTAACTTCCGTGCTATGCCCGGTACTACAACAAAAGATATTGAAGAGCATATCCATAAGGTAGTAAAAAATAAAAAAATACAGGTCAAGTGCCTGAAAGCAAAGGAAGCTTCAAACTTTTCACCCACAGATTCAAGAGCGTTTAAGGCACTTGAGAAAATTACGGTTTCCGACTATCCGGAGGCTATAGTAGCTCCTTATCTTGTTATGGGTGGTACAGATGCTTATTATTATGAGCGTGTATGTGAAAACGTTTATCGTTATTCTCCGTTCATTGCTGATACAAAACTGCTTCTTTGCACTCACGGTACAAACGAGCGTCTGCCGCTTGATACTGTAGGTGAGGCTGTAGTTTTCTTCAAAAGATATATCAAAGAGCTTTCAGGTTGCTGATTTTGTAAGTGATTCATCGGACAGAGTAAAATCTGTCCGATTTTTTTATTTATATTTTAAAAAATATCTTGTAATTAAAAAAGATAACATATATAATAAATCTATATGTGTGAAATTATAGTCAGAATTAAGAAAGGGGGAAAGCTTACGGATGTTAGGTAAATACGTCAGGGTAAACGTTACAAAACCATATAACTCTCAAGACAGAGTTTCGAGTCTTGTTTATAATCTTAATTACGGACGTGTAGAAAATAATAATCATCCCGGTACACAGTATGCTTATATTATGGGTATTGACCATCCTGTTCGTAATTTCGACGGCAGGGTCGTAGCTGTGATTCACCGTAAAAACGGTGAAAAAATCTGGGTTGCCGCACCCAAAAGCACGCGATTTATTGTGAATGATATTCGTCGTGCTATTGCTTTTGCCGAAGGAAAAGAAAAAGAAGATTACACTATTGAATGTTTATATGAAAGCAGTTGTGGTGCTGTAGTTTTCCGTAGAATTGCAGGGGAGATCAGATATCTTCTCATCAAGAATAAACGCAGTGCAAACTGGGGCTTTCCCAAAGGTCATATAGAAAACGGAGAAACAAAAGAAGATACCGCTAAGCGAGAAGTGCTTGAAGAAACCGGAATCAGAATTAACATAATTCCCGGTTTCGTATCAACGTCTGAATATACAATTCAGGGTAAGGTAGAAAAATCGGTTTCAATTTTCGTTGCATCTACAACTGATACTCAGACAAAGATTCAGCAGGAAGAGATTGAGGATTATATCTGGCTGAATTATTCAAAAGCTATCAAAACGTTGAAATTCGAAAATGACAGATCTATTCTTGAGCGTGCACATGAATTCCTTATCAGAACTGGCGTTATAGACGCTGAATAACGGAGGTTTAAATGGCAGAGTCACTTGCGCAGACTATAGTCGATTTTTTTCAGGATAAAATTCCTGAGGAATTAATTGTTTTCATAATTTCATTATTTCCCGTTCTTGAGCTCAGAGGTGGCTTGATTGCCGCCAGCCTTTTGGGTGTCGATTTTATTCCTGCATTTATTATCAGCTATGTAGCAAATATGTTGCCTATACCGTTTATTCTGCTGTTTATCCGTAAAATATTTCATTTCCTGCGTGATAAGCGTTTCTTTGGTAAGATTATACGCAAGCTTGAAGAACGCTCTGCAAAAAAGAGTAAGTCTGTTGAAAAATACGGAAGGTGGGGGCTTCTTGTTTTTGTTGCAATACCTCTTCCGGGAACAGGTGGATGGACGGGTGCACTTGTCGCTGCACTCATGGATATGCGTATGAAATATGCGTTGCCTATTATAGCTCTCGGTGTGCTTATTGCAGGCATAATTATGTCAATTATTTCTTACGGAATACCCACAATTATATCTATGATGTGATATACAATTAGTTAAGATTTGTGATACTTATAGCAATCTTCTGAAGATTATTTTGAGTTTTATTATTTGAAATATAACAAAACGTATAAAGGAGAGCGATTTTATGAACAAAGTTTACGGTGCATATTGCCGCAGCTACCAGGCTGTTTTCAGAGTGGTAAGTAAGGCTCTTGACTGGACAGGTCCGCAGGTACTTAAAGGTGCTGGCAGTGTCAAAAAACTTCCTGCAGTACTTAAAAACAGTGGCATTAAAAATGTAATGATTGTTACTGATAAGGGTCTTCACAGCCTTGGTTTACTTAACTCTCTTAAAGAGGGTCTTGATGCTAAAGGTATCAAGTATGTCGTATATGACGGCACTCAGCCCAATCCCACAATTCCTAACGTAGAAGAAGCTCGTGAGCTTTATATTAACCATAACTGTGAGGCTGTAATTGCTTTTGGTGGCGGTTCTCCGATGGATTGCGCCAAGGTTGCTGCAGCACGCGTTGCTGCTCCCAATAAGATGATTCCTTCAATGAGAGGTACGCTTAAGGTTCTTACAAAGTTACCTCCTCTTTATGCTGTTCCTACAACAGCAGGTACAGGTTCAGAAACTACAATTGCTGCTGTTATTGTTAACCCTGAAACACACGAAAAGTTTGCAATCAACGATCCTTGTCTCAGACCGAAGATGGCTGTTCTCGATCCCGAGCTTACTGTTGGTCTGCCTCCTCACATTACCTCTACTACAGGTATGGATGCGCTTACTCACGCTGTCGAGGCTTATATCGGTCGCAGTAATACTCCGGGTACAAAAGAAGCTGCTGAAAAGGCTGTAAAGATGATTTTTGCAAACCTTGAAACTGCTTATAACGAGCCTAAAAACATTGAAGCAAGAGATAATATGCTCAATGCATCATTCCTTGCAGGTATTGCTTTTACTCAGGCTTACGTCGGATACGTACACGCTATTGCTCATAACCTTGGCGGTTTCTATAACGTTCCTCACGGTCTTGCAAACGCAATAATTCTGCCTTACGTTCTCCGCTATTACGGTGAAGAGATTTATGACAAGCTGGCTGCACTTGCTGAAATTGCAGGCCTTAATACAGATGGTATGTCACGCGAAGAAAAGGCTAACCTCTTTATTGATGAAATATGCGCTATGAATGCGAGAATGAAGATTCCTGCAACGTTTGACTGTATTAAAGAGGAAGACATTCCCACTATTGCAGAACGCGCTATGTATGAAGCTAATCCGCTGTATCCTGTACCGAAGCTTATGGATGAGGAGCAGTGCCAGCAGATTGTACGTTCAATGATGTTCTGATATATTGCAAAATAGAATAAAAAGGCACACCCCATCGTGAAAAATCGGGGTGTGCCTTTTTATATATAAAATATTTATTAAAATTTAATAAAAAATAAGTATTTTATTTGCATTATAATAATACGCGTGATATAATATATGAACACAGAATGGAGTGATTTTGCAATGAATTATCGTGATAGCTTTATAAGCTTATTTCAGCAGATTACAGGAGTAATCAGTTCTTTTGGAATTGCTGACTTTTTAGATATATGTCTTGTAGCTTTTGTTGTATACAGTGTTGTTAAGTTTGTGCGTGAAACGAGAGCAATACAGTTGTTTAAAGGTATACTTCTTTTTGGTGCTGTTTATGCAGTTATTACAGTGCTTGAAATGCAGGCGAGTTCCTTCCTTTTCCGCAGTATCGCTTCAAATGCAGTTGTTTTTCTGATAATTATATTTACACCGGAAATTCGTCACGCACTTGAAAGCGTCGGAAGAAACGGACTTTCCAATATATCAATATTCAATTTCGGAAAAAGTTCACGTCAGGTAGCTGACGAGAGACTGAACTCAATGATTACAGAAGTATGCCGTTCTGTATCGTCGATGAGTGAAAGTAAAACAGGTGCACTTATTGTTTTTGAGCGTAAGACTCTACTTGGCTCTATTATTGAAACAGGTACCGCTGTTGATGCTTTAGCTACTGAAGAACTTATCGGTACTATCTTTTTTCCGAAAACGCCTTTACACGATGGTGCAGCAATAATCAGGGCTGACCGTGTTGCGGCGGCCGGCTGTATTCTTCCTTTGACCAAGAATAATGAGCTTAGCAAAGAGCTGGGTACCAGACATCGTGCGGCAATCGGTATGTCAGAAGAAAGTGATGCTGTAATCGTTGTTGTTTCAGAAGAAACAGGATACATCTCAATTGTAAATAAAGGCAAGATTCAGCGTGGCATCACATCTGCACAGCTTCGTGACAACTTGCAGAATTACCTTATTGAAAAAGAACAGGATAAGAAATCAAACATATTTGATAAGCTTGGAGCAAAGCTTAAGAAAAAGAACTGACGGGAGGGGAATGTAAAATGAACAAGATTGCAGGATTTACTCATAAAATCTTTTATGATAATAAAGTTCTTATGATATTCTCCTTTGTCCTTGCAGTATTGATATGGCTTGTTGTTACTATTGCACTCAGCCCGATCGATACTGCTGTTATCAAAGATGTGCCTGTTTCTATCGACCTTACAAACAGCGTGCCGGCTCAGCTCGATTTGCAAGTGTTCGGTCAGTCTGAGTTTACGGTTGACGTTGAGGTTTCTGGTAAGAGATATATCGTCAACTCAGATTCAGTAAATGCCGATTCGGTTAAAGTAATTGCACAGACCGCTTACGTTGATACCGCTGGCAAGCATACACTTGCACTCAAGGTAACAAAAACTAACGAAAATGATGAGTTTGAAATAATCGAAACGTCTGAGGATTATATTGAAGTTTATTTCGACGTATACAAGGAACTCGATTTCCCGATAGAGCCTAAGATTAATGCCAAAGGCAAAGTAGTCAAAGACGGTTATATTGCAGGTGAACCAATACTTTCGGCTGATACCGTTACTGTATCAGGACCTGCAACAGAAGTTGATTCTGTATTCAACGTTTTTGCAGAAATGTCTGTTGACCGTGCGCTTGATACTACCAGAACACAGGCAGCAAGCATTAATGCTTACAATGAAAACGGTGGTGCGTTGCATTACCTTACTTTTAATTACGGAAATTCCGAAATTACAATTACTCAGCCTGTATATTATGAAACAACCAAGCCGGTATCGGTTGATTTCAAGAATACTCCTTCTGCGTATATTGAAAACGGATTTGAATACACCGTTACACCGTCAGAAGTCAAAGTCGGTATACAGGTCGTTGATAAAGACAGTGTACCGGATTCGATAAGCATCGCAACAATCGATTTTGCAGAATTAAAACCCGGTAAAAACAGTATAGTTGTTGATGCTGAAAACGTACCTTCTGTAATATTTACCGATGGTACAGAAAGGCTTGTAGTTACCGTGAATGTTACAGGCTGTACACAACGTACCTTTACTTTAAACGAAGAAAATCTCAGCTATATGAATGCTCCTGACGGATACACTGTAGATTCACTTAAACAGACGATAGATTATGTTACTGTTGTTGGTCCTCAGGAATCAATTAATAAATTACAGGCGTCCGATATTTATGCTGTTGTTGATTTGTCAAATGTTGACGTAAATGCAAGTGAACAGACAATGCCTGCAAAACTCAGTATCAAGAACAGTACTGATTGTTGGGCAAGCGGTGCTTATTCGGTTGTAATAGGATAAAACTAACGGAGGTGTAAGACATGAAAAAAGCATTTGCTGCTGTTATTGCAGCGGTAATTGTTTTGTGCGCTATGCTCAGCGGATGTTCGGTTGAGCTTCGCTCTATTGACAGTCTTATGCGTCCTCCTCATACCGCTACCGAGGCTGAACTCAAGAATTCTATAAATAAGCTGCTCGGTAATCAGATTTCATATCGTTCTCCTGAATCAGGCGAAAATCATTCAGCAATAATTTTACGTGATATAAACGGTGATGAAACAGAGGAAGCAATTGTTTTTTATGTCAAGAACGACGACACGTCTGTTGTCCGTATGTGTGTGCTGACACGCTCCGGAGAAAACTGGCTTCTGGTTTCTGATTTTGCAGGCAACGGAAGCGGTGTGCTTGATGTTGAGTTCAATGACCTCAATGACGACAACGATGATGAAATTCTTGTTACCTGGTTTATGTTCGACGATAAGTCGCAGAAAATGTTATCGGTTTACACACCTGATACTGATGAGAACGTACTGAATGTTTCTGCACGAATAAGTGAACCGTTCAGCATAATGGCAATTACGGATGTTTACGGTGCGGGTAACAAACAACTTCTTATTGCGTATTCAAACACTAACAGAGTTTCAGAAAGAGCTACACTTAAGCTTATAGGAGTAAGCGATGGAGATGAAATTCTGCTTATAAACGAAATGATTCTTGACAGCAGAATCATAAGCCTTTCAGCAATTACTTCCGATGTCCCTTTGGGAAATATTTCACCAAGGCTCTATATAGACGCACAGATTTCCGACACTCAGAGTATAACTCAGGTGCTCGAGTGGAATTCAGAGCTAAGAAAGTTTGTTTCACTTATTAACGATACGGCTGAACCCGATATAACTCTGAGAAGCAGTAATCTTCTTTGTAAGGATATTGATGGTGACGGAATTATTGAAATTCCTTTAAGAAAGCCTATGTCCGAGAGCATTAACAGTGATACTTCGCTTGGCTATGTTCTCGAATGGTGTGAAATAGCTGACTCAAAGCTTGTTCCTCAGGAATATTATGTTGTTAATTTGCTTGAAAATTATACACTCTACTATCCGAAAGAGTGGAAAGATAAAGTTTTTGTAAAGAGCAATATTTCATCCCGTACCTGGGATTTTGTGGATATGAAAGAAGAGGTTCTTTTTTCAATTGTAGCCTGCAATTTTGAAGATTGGGATGAAAACCGTTCCGACGTTACAGAGATGCTGATGATGCAGAATGATACAGTGTATTTCTGTAAAATAACCGCAGCCGGAGAAGAAAGAGGAATAACTGCTGCAGATTTACTGAAATATTTTACACTTAATATAAACACTCAGGGGTGAAAATATGAAACACGTACTTGTTGCTGAGGATGAAGCTGCTATCCGTGAGTTTATTGTTATCAACCTTATGCGAAGCGGATATAAAGTTACTCAGGCAGAAAACGGCTTACAGGCATTAGAACTGTATAAAAATACTGATGAAGAAATCGATATTGCAATTCTTGATATTATGATGCCCGAGATGGATGGACTGACCGTTTGTAAAGAAATCCGTTCACTCAATGAAAATGTCGGTATAATTATGCTTACTGCCAAAACTCAGGAAATGGATAAAATCACAGGCCTTATGATGGGTGCTGATGATTATGTTACCAAACCTTTTTCACCGTCTGAGCTTATGGCAAGAGTAGATGCGATATACAGAAGAGTAAGTGTCAGCACCAGATCAACTGATAAGTCTGCTGACAGTGAGTATCTTCTTTGTAGTGGTGAATTTGTACTTAATCTGCGTAACAGAACGCTGACAAAAAGCGGTAAGCTTATTGAACTGACTCAGGTTGAGTTTCAGATTATGGAGTATTTTCTTTCAAATCAGGGGGCGGCACTTGACAGAAACGATATTCTCGCACATGTCTGGGGAGATAACTATTTTGGTGAAGATAAAGTCGTTGATGTTAACATAAGACGACTCAGAATGAAAATAGAGGACGTACCGTCCAATCCTACCCATCTTACTACTGTATGGGGTATGGGTTATAAGTGGGTTAACTGATTATTAAAATGCAGTAAACAAAGGAGGGAAAACAGTTGAAAAAGATCAGCGGTATATCAAAGCGTTGGTTTTTTGGCACGTTCTGTGTTATTGCGGGTATTATTCTTGCCTTTGCAGTTACAGCTGTTTTTCTGATTTTTGGCTACTATTATAACTATGTTGAAATGACTCTTGATTCAAGAGCTTCAGACCTTGTTAATTCCTATTTTTCGCAGTATATAACAAGTAACGATGAAACCTTTGTTTCAGGTGCAGTTAACTTTGTTGAGGATTTTTCGGATAAAGATATTATGGAAGTCTGGGTTATTGATAAAAACGGACATCCTATTGTATCTTCTTCAGGCTTTGATGTTGATTCCGAAACGCAGATGCCTGATTATGATCTTGCAAGAACTTCCGAAACCGACAAAGGCAAGTGGACAGGCAGACTTTCAACAGGCGAAAAGGTAATGGCTGTTACAGCAATGATACCAAACGTTAAAGGTGATTATGCAGGTGCTGTCAGATATATATGTTCACTCGAAGATGTTGACAGTATGCTTTTCTTCATTTCACTTTTTATTTTTATTATTGCCGCTATTGTGCTTTTGCTGGTTCTCGCTTCTGGCAGATTCTTTATCCGTTCAATTGTCAGACCAGTGTTGCAGGTTAATGAAACGGCAGAAAAAATTGCAAAAGGTGATTTGAGTGCCAGAGTAAATACCGGCGGTATGCATGATGAAATTGACCAGCTTTGCGCTACTTTTAACAATATGGCTGATGAACTCAGTCAGACTGAAAGTATGAAAAACGACTTTATTTCTACAATTTCACACGAGCTTCGAACTCCTCTAACTGCAATTAAAGGGTGGGGAGAAACACTTGTTCAGTTAGGTGACAGTGACCCTGAAACAACTAAAAAGGGTATGTCTGTTATTATAGGTGAATCACAAAGACTTTCCGATATGGTTGAAGAGTTGCTTGACTTTTCACGTATGCAGAACGGAAAGATGCAGCTTAATAAATCAAAAATTGACGTACTTGCAGAGCTTGACGATGCAGTCTTTACACTTAAAGACAGGGCTGTACGTGAAGGTCTTGAGGTTATATACAACGTACCGCATTTTCCTTTGCCGATGTACGGTGATGCGGCACGAATAAGACAGGTTTTTGTTAATCTCCTTGACAATGCAATCAAGTATAACGAACACGGAGGCAAGGTAATTATTCTTGCCGAAATCAAGGATGATAAACTTGTTGTTTACTTTACTGATACCGGTTGCGGCATTTCACCTGAAAATATACCGAGAGTTACCGCAAAATTTTTCAGAGCAAATATGTCCGTACACGGTACGGGTATAGGTCTTGCTGTTGCAGATGAAATCATCAGAATGCATAACGGTGAGATGGAAATAAACAGTGTAGTAGGCGAAGGCACAACCGTAACGGTTACTTTGCCGGTTGAAGTTTCAGAAGTAAATGAAGCGTACACAGACTAAAAAGAGCATTACCGAAAGGAAGAGAAATAAATTGAGCAAAAACGAAAAAATCAAGTATTCAGGTGTTGGCGGCGAAGCGCTGATTGAAGGCATTATGATGAAAGGTCCCAATGGTGCCGCTATTGCTTGCCGTATGCCTGACGGATCAATAGATATTACACGTAAAGAGGTGCATTCTGTTACCGATAAGTGCAAGCTTCTCAAAGCACCTTTTATCAGAGGTCCTATCAATTTTGTTGAGCAGATGATTTTTGGCTATAAATGTATGATGGAGTCTGCTGAGAAAACTGCATTTGACACTTCAGATACAAATGATGAAGAGATGTCAAAGCTTGATAAATGGCTCAGTGACCATTTAGGTCCTAAGATGATGAGCGTCATCGGCGGTATTGCAATGGTTCTTGGCTGTGCATTAGCTTTCTTGATTTTCTTTTATCTGCCCACAAAAGCATCTGACCTTATCAACACATATATAGCACACGGCACGCTTGATCGTTTTATTCCTCTTATCGAGGGCTTGATGCGTATGATTATTTTTGTCGCTTATATGTGGGGTGTATCACAGATGAGTGATATAAAGCGAGTTTTCAAATATCACGGTGCAGAGCATAAATCGATTTTCTGCGTTGAGCATGGTCTTGAGCTTACAGTTGAAAATGTCCGCAAGCAGAGCAGATTTCATCCCCGTTGCGGTACAAGCTTTATATTTATCACGCTTATTCTCAGTATTGTAATATCTTCTGTTCTTAATGTTGCTTTTCCTGATCTTCGTGCAACAAGCCTCTGGCTCTGGATTGCTGTCAAGGTACTTATGCTTCCGTTTATTATGAGCATTGGTTACGAATGTATCAGAATTGCAGGTAAGCACGATAATTTCCTTACCAGAGCACTTTCTGCTCCCGGTCTTCTTATGCAACGTATAACAACAAAAGAGCCTGAGGATGATATTATCGAGGTTGGTATTGCTGCAATTAAGGCTGTTTTAGAGCCTGAAGAAGTAAACGAAGCCTCTGGCGAAGCGTCAGAAAACAATGCCGATGAGGATTCAGATGAAGGTTGAAGAATTACGAAAGATAACAGCCTCGGCACTTGATGACTGTTCATTTGAAGAAGCTGGTTTTGAGGCTGACTGTATTGTTGCTGATCTTCTCGGTGTAACAAACTCTGTTCTTCCGGTTGTCGGTAGTACGGATGTATCATCCGAGATTGAAAAAAAGGCTGAAAGCTTTGTTCAACGACGTCATAATGGTGAGCCTCTACAGTATATTCTCGGCAAGTGGGAATTTTACGGCAAAAGCTTTTATGTTGGCGAGGGTGTGCTGATACCGCGACCGGAAACAGAACTGCTCGTCGATATAGCGCTTGATTTTTTGAAAAATAAAAAAAATCCAACTTGCTTTGATTTATGCTCAGGTAGCGGTTGTATAGGTATAACGTTAGCTTCATTGTTGCCTGCTTCACAAGTTACCGTGCTTGAAAAGTCAGATGAAGCCTTAAAATATCTCAGAAGAAACAAAGAGTTGAATAACACATACAACCTTGAAGTTGTTCAGGGCGATTTGTTTGACGGATATTCGGTTTTCGGTGAAAGAAGATGTGATATCCTTCTCTCAAATCCTCCTTATATCAGGAGAGATATTATTCCCGGACTTCAACGAGAAGTTCAAAAAGAGCCTGCTATGGCTCTTGATGGCGGAGAAGACGGTCTTGATTTTTACCGTGCCATTGCTGAAAAATGGCTCTCTTGCATTAAGCCTGGCGGTATGATTGCCGTAGAGATAGGTGAGGAGCAGGGAAGTGACGTCAGTGAAATTTTCAGTAAATATTTTGCTGATGTTGAAGTTATAAAAGATTTTTCGGGAAATGACCGTGTTGTAACGGCTAAAAATATTATATTGGAGTAATGAAAAATGCTTTTTGATTTATTAAGAATGGGCAGTATGAGTGGAGATGCCCGTTTAACAGTTATAATGAGCTTTCTTGTAAGAGTGTTTGTTATTATCTGCGTACTGCCTGTGCACGAGTATGCGCACGCTCTGGTAGCCAATAAATTAGGTGATAATACTGCACGTCTTAAAGGCAGACTTACGTTATCTCCGCTTGCTCACATTGACCCGATAGGTGCTCTTATGACTTTGCTTTGCGGCTTCGGTTACGCTAAGGCTGTGCCGGTAAATATCCGTAATTTCCGCAAAAAGAGAAAAGAGCCTGCAGGTAATATCTACTATATGGGCAGTGATACCGTTTTTGATGCCGGTCATGCGAAAAGATGTATGGCGGCAGTTGCGGCAGCCGGTCCTGTTTCAAACCTTATAATGGCTTTTATTTCAATGGTTCTTATGCGTGTTGCAGGCGTTGCGTTTGGCGCTTATCTTGCAGCTAATAACGATGCAACCATATCATTGATTGCATATATAGTTGTTACATTTTTCAGCTTTTGTGCAAGCATCAATATCAACCTTGCGGTTTTCAATCTTCTTCCGATACCGCCTCTTGACGGTTCAAGACTGATAAGCGTTATTCTTCCCGACAAAATTTATTTCAGCATAATGAAATATGAAAGATATATAATGATTGCGATACTTGTACTTCTTTTTACAGGTATTCTTACAACACCGCTTTCATTTCTTTCAGATCTTGTATACAGAGCTTTTGACAGTATAGTTTCTCTGCCGTTCAGACTCATTTTTGCATAAGGAGTAAATAATCTTGGAACCTATTCAGTATAAAACCGATGTCTTTGAAGGTCCGCTTGACCTGCTACTTTTTCTCATAAGTAAGCATAAGGTCAGCATCAATGACGTTGTGATTACAGATCTTATCGATCAATACATCGAATATATAAGAGCACTTCAGCTTGAAAATATGGAAATTGCAAGTGAGTTTCTCGAGATGGCTGCCCGTCTTGTTTATATCAAAACAGTGTCACTTCTGCCTGTTTATGATGACGGTGAAAAGCTTCAGGAAGAGCTCAGGGGTGAGTTGAGTGAATATGCTGACTGTCAGCTTATGGCAGGTAAGCTTTCAAAGATAGCAAACGGATTTGACTTTATTGAAACTCCGCCTGAGAAAATTGAGGCGGATATGACTTATACCCGTACTCATGCTCCGGACGAGCTTCTGAAAGCATATATTTCGGCTATAGGTAAAAGCATGCGTAAGCTGCCTCCGCCTGTTGAAGCGTTTACAAAAATTGTCGCTGCTAAGATTGTGTCTGTCGGCTCGCGTGTCAGCATTATTCTTTCTCAGCTTCGTATTGGCGAAAAACGCAATATAGAACATTTCTTTGAAAATTCAACGTCACGCTCAGAGATGGTTGCAACTTTCCTTGCTATACTTTCCCTTGTAAAATCAAAACAGATTTATATCGACGGTGAAAAAACTACTGCAACCGTTGAACTTATACAGGAAGGAGAAACACAATGAATGCAAAAGAATTGAGCGCCGCTGTAGAAGCAATGCTTTTTGCTTCAGGTGAGCCTCTTGAAATAATCCGAATAGCAGAAGTTCTTGGTTGCGATGCCGAGCAGGTAGATAATATCGTACTTAATCTGGCAACTAAACTTGATGAAAACGGTAGCGGTCTTTGTGTGCTGAAACTCGGCGATAAGGCTCAGATGTGTTCCCGTCAGGAGTTTGCTCCTCTAATCCGCGATATACTCGATCTCAAGCGTAATACACCTCTTTCAGGTGCGGCTTTTGAGGTTCTTGCTGTTATTGCTTACAATCAGCCCGTTACCAAATCTTTTGTAGAACAGGTAAGAGGCGTTGATTGTTCAGGTGTTATATCTACACTTTGTCAGCGTGGTCTTATCGAAGAAAAGGGCAGACTTGAATTGCCCGGCAGACCTCTTATTTACGGTACAACGTCAGAGTTTCTTCGTTGCTTCTGCGTGTCTGATTTAAGTGAATTACCTCCTCTCCCCGAAAAGAATGAGGGTGAACTTAAAAAGGCTCTTGAGGCAGGTGAATCGTCTTCTGATAAAGGTGGTACAGAAACACTTGTTATTCCTGAATCAAACGATGAAAATCTTGTTTCTGAATCTGATGACGATGTATTCAATGAAGATTTTACATAATCCCTAATCAATTTTGTGAAGTGAGGTGTTGTTATTTGACTGCACTGTATGTAATTCTGGCGATTATTGCTTTTTTCGTTATATTATTTTCTGTTAAGTTTACGTTATATCTTACTTATGATAGTGAATTTAAGGTTGATGTAAGATGGTTGTTTATCAAGAAAACCATTTTACCTAAATCCGAGGAAGAGAAAAAGAAAGAAAAAACAAAAAAAGAAAAGCCTGAAAAAGAGAAAAAAACTGAAGAAGAGAAACCTCCGGAACAAATTGACAATACTCCGAAAAAAGACAATATGCTGGTGTCTTTTTATAAGAATCAGGGCTTTTCCGGTGTAATGCAGTTACTTAACGATACGGTTTCTGCAATCAAAGGTATGTTCGGCTCAATATTTAAGCACCTTGTGTTTAAAGAGCTTAAGCTCTATCTCAGAGTCGGTGCTGATGATGCAGCTGAAACCGCTATGCTTTACGGCAAAACCTGCTCATACGTTTTTCCCGCAATGGGTCTGATTACGAGCACGTGTAAAGTCAAGGATTATGGTTGCGGTGTCGAACCGAATTTTATTCAACCTGAAAAAAGTGCATATTTTAAAGCTATTGTCTCAATGAGACCGATATTTATTACAAATGCAGTTATTGTTCTCGCATTTAAATTGTTATTTAAGGTGGTTTTCAAACTGCTTTCAAATAAACCCGCAGAGTCTGATGCCGCTAAAAAGGCAAAAGATTCTGAAATAACTACAGAAAATATTTCTCAAGGAGGAAAATAAATTATGAAAGAACAGTCAGCATCAGGCATCCTCGGTACAGCAATCGATAAGATCCGTGACCTTGTAGATGTCAGCACAATCGTAGGCGAGCCCGTATTCTCTGCAGAGGGTATCACAATCATCCCCGTATCAAAAGTTACATACGGCTTTGCTTCAGGCGGTTCCGATTTCCCGTCAAAGTCAAATGTTGAGCTCTTCGGTGGTGGCGGTGGTGCCGGTATCACTATCACTCCGGTAGCATTTGTTGTTATCAATAATGGTAACGTTACAATCAAGTCAGTTCCTTCAGGTGATAATACCGCAGAAAAGATTGTAGGTATTGTTCCTGAGGTTGTTGATACTGTATCTGGTCTTATCAACAAGAATAAGGAAGCTAAAGCTACAGAAACTGCTGTAACTGCTGAATAATTCAGAATTCATTCTTTTACTGTCGCATATAGTTTATTGATTATATGTTGGCGGTGATACGGTGAAAAGACGGTTTTCGGTTTTTCTTGTATTGGCAATAATATTTTCTTTATGTCGCTTTACAGTAAGTGGCTTAACTGTATCAGCCTCATCAGCTGTTCTGATGGTGGCTGATACCGGTGAAGTTGTTTTTGAAAAAAATGCTCACCAAAGAAGGGGAATGGCCAGTACAACCAAGATTATGACGGCATTACTTGTTGCTGAATATGCAACACCCGATAAGGTTGTTGTTGCGACTGCCGAAATGGTTAACGTTGAAGGTACTTCAATGGGTCTGCAAGTCGGCGATAAAGTAACTTTTCGTGATCTTATTTACGGTATGCTGCTGGCTTCAGGCAATGATGCTGCCAATACTGCCGCAATTTCAATTGACGGAAGTTTAACTGCTTTTGCTAAGCGAATGAACAGCCGTGCTGCCGAAATCGGTATGAAAAATACCAATTTCGTTACACCGTCTGGTCTTGATGACGAAAATCATTATTCTACTGCTTATGATATGGCACTGCTTGGGTGTTATGCTTTGAGAAATCCTCTTTTCCTTGAAGCTTGCAGCTCGTACAGTGCTGAGCTTTGCTATGGCAATGAACCATATACACGCTGTATTTCTAATCATAACAGGCTTCTCAAAAGCTTTGACGGAGCAATAGGTATCAAGACGGGGTTTACTAAAAAAAGTGGACGCTGTCTTGTTTCTGCTGCTGTACGTAATGGTGTTACACTTGTTTGTGTAACCCTTGCCGCACCGGATGATTGGAACGACCATAGAAAAATGCTTGAGTACGGATTTGAGCGTGTAACGGTAAAAAATATAGATCTGAAATTACCTGATTTGAAGGTTGTCGGTGGGAATAAAAATTTCATCTCACTTTCTTCCGGGCTGCAACTGTCGACATATAGCGATTTATCAGATTTCGATATAGAGGTATGTTTAAAACCATTTGAATATGCTCCGATAAAAAGCGGCGATATTGTCGGTGAAATAAGAGTAATGTTAAAAGATAACATTGTCCTGACTGGTGCTGTTGTATCGGATGAAGACGTATTATGTATAACGCAGGAGAGATTTGATAAACCTTCTGTTTCAGATCGGATTAAAACATTTTTTAATAACATTTATCTTAAAATAAAAGGATTTCTTAAAGAAAGGCGACGGTATTAACTTATCCCGTCGGATAAAATTATGGCTAAAGAACTTGTCAGACTGCAAAAATTTATGGCAGATAACGGTATTGCTTCACGCAGAAAGTGTGAAGAGATGATTGAGCAGGGAATAGTAAAAGTCAACGGAAATACTGCACATATCGGTGATAAAGTTGACCCTAAAAAAGATAAAGTTACCGTTAAGGGTCGTAAAATTGCTGTTAAGGACAATCTTGTATATATCCTCCTTCATAAACCAAGGGGCTATATTACAACAATGCAGGACGAGCAGGGCAGAAAATGTGTTGCTGAACTCGTAAAGGATGTCGGTGTGCGTATTTATCCTGTCGGCCGACTTGACAGAGAGTCAGAAGGTATGCTTTTGATGACTAATGACGGTGCTTTTTCAAATGCCATGACTCATCCTACACGTCATGTCCCTAAGACTTACCGTGTAACAATCCGTCCCGGTATTACCGATGAACAGATTGCGGCTTTCCAGGATGGTATTGAAATCGATGGCAGAATGACTGCGCCTGCAAGCATAAGGGTAATAGACAAGTCAGAAGGCAGAGTTGTAGTTGAAGTTATAATATATGAGGGCAGAAACCGTCAGATAAGAAAGATGTTTGAAGCACTTGAAATTGAGGTTGCAAGGCTGAAGAGAATTGCAGTCGGCTCTGTAAAACTCGGTATGCTTCCTCAGGGCAAATGGCGCGAGCTCAAAGAAGATGAAGTCCGTAAGCTGATGCTTGCTGCCGAGAGAGGGGCTGTTAAGGATGATTGAATTTAAACCCGACATCAACGGCACTACAGTTAAGTATTTATCTTTTGAGAATGGAAAGAGTACGGGCAACGTAATGCTTACTCTTGATGCACCTACCCATTCAACTCTTCAGAGCATTGAGGCTGTCAATGATGAAACAGCAGAGGGTCTTATCAGAAGTGCACTTACAGCTGCGGCAAACAGAAATATTTATTCAGTTAATTATTTGCCGTCAGTTTTTACAAATATTGCCGTAAACCTTGGCTTTTCTGAGCGTAACGGTATCTTGTACGGAGAAATTCCGTTTCTGCTTTCAGGTTGTTGCGGTTGCAGTCACAACAAAATGTCATAAAATGTCATTTTGTTGACGCTGTAAATCTATATTTGATATTATTGTAGTATGAAAATAATCATATATAAATGTTTATATATATTTAAGGAGTATGAACACAGATGGTTAAAAGTATGACCGGTTTTGGCAGAGCTCAGCGTGAAACAAACGGTATGAGCATATCTGTTGAACTGAAAAGCGTAAATCATAAAGGCTTTGAATTTAACTGTAAAACACCTCGTACATACGGTTTTCTTGATGAAAAGTTAAAATCATTGTTTCAGGGCGTAATTTTCAGAGGTAAGGTTGAGTGTTATGTAATGATCAGTGCACTCGATACCGATGATTGTATCGTAGAGGTAAACCATTCACTTGCGGGCGGTTACCATAAAGCTCTCAAAGAGCTTGCAGAAAGATACGGTCTGAGAGAAGATATTTCTGTTTCTTCTCTTGCAAGATGCAGTAATGATATTTTTGTTGTACGCAAGGCTGCTGCAGATGAAGATGCCGTGTGGGAAGCTGTAAAGGAAGTTGCTCTTGAAGCTGCAGAATCTTTTGTTCAGATGCGTGAGGTTGAAGGTGAGAAGCTCAGAGCTGACGTGCTTTCAAGAAGCGACACTATAATAAGTGATGTTGAGTTTATTGAGGCTCGTTCTCCGCAGACTGTCAAAGAGTATAACGAAAAATTGCTTGAACGAATCAGAACACTTATCGGTGATATAAACGTTGATGAACAGCGTTTGCTTACTGAGGCTGCAATCTTTGCCGATAAAGTTGCTGTTGCTGAAGAAACAGTACGTCTTCGCAGTCATATCGATCAGCTGCATTCTCTTCTTTCAAGCGGTGATCCTGTCGGCAGAAAGCTTGATTTCCTTGCTCAGGAAATGAACAGAGAAGCAAACACTATCGGCTCAAAGGCTCAGGATGTTGAAATAACCAAGCGAGTTCTTAATATCAAGGCTGAAGTCGAGAAAATAAGAGAGCAGATTCAGAATATTGAATAAACGGAGCATAAATCAATGAAGTTAATAAATATAGGTTTCGGTAATCTGGTTAACGCCAATAGGCTCGTTGCTATTGTAAGTCCCGAGTCAGCACCGATTAAAAGAATAATCCAGGACAGTAAAGAGCGTGGAATGCTTATTGATGCTACTCATGGCAGACGTACACGTGCTGTTATTATTACTGACAGCGACCACGTAATTCTTACATATCTTCAGTCTGAA
The DNA here is from genome assembly GCA_045651645.1 of Acutalibacteraceae bacterium. Classification (GTDB taxonomy): domain Bacteria; phylum Bacillota; class Clostridia; order Oscillospirales; family Acutalibacteraceae; genus UBA8612. Next base: position 36,164 of record JAZRSU010000033.1, on the reverse strand, counting down.
ACTGTTGCTAACAGGCTTAATGACTATGATGACGGAATTGAAGAAGAGGACAGTGACGATGAAGAATAATAAAGGAAAGCTTGTTGTTATTTCTGCTCCTTCAGGTTGCGGAAAAGGAACAATTCTTAAAAAGCTTTTTGAAATTGACAAAGAGAATGATAATGAATTTGTTCTTTCAATTTCAATGACAACCCGTGCCCCCAGAGGAGCAGAGCAGAATGGTGTCGAATATTTCTTTGCTTCACGCGATGAATTTGAAGACCTGATAGCTCAGGACCAGTTTATTGAATACGCTCAGTTTAACGGCAATTATTACGGCACACCCAAACCATTTGTTGAAAAATGTAAAGATGAGGGAAAAACCGTATTCCTTGAAATTGAGGTACAGGGTGCCGCAAAAGTCAGAGAAAAGGCATCTGATGCTGTAAGTATTTTTATCCTTCCGCCTTCGCTCGAAGAGCTTGAAACAAGACTCAGAGGCAGACAAACGGAAGATGATGAGGCGATTGCTAAGCGTCTTGCAATTGCACCTGCAGAAATCGCAAGACAGAACGAGTTTGACTACCGTGTTATTAACGACGATGTCGACCGTGCTGCCTGTGAAATATATAATATTATCAAAAACCTTTAAAAGGAGTTAATTAAAATGTCAGAAACAAAGAAAACAGAAATGAAATTCAATCCCGATCTCAGCGGTGTCCTTAAGAACCGTACAAGCCGTTATTCACTTGTAATTGCTACAGCTAAGCGTGCACGTGCTATTTCCGATAAGGCAATTGATGAGGGTGAATCCATTATCGAAAAGCCCGTAAGTCTTGCACTCAACGAATTTCTCAATGGTGACTACGTTCTTGTTGAGCCTGAAGAAATCCGTAACATCTGATTTCTATGTCAGTCGAAATTACTGTTGGTGTTGCGCTTGAAAATACCGTATATCACTTTGATAAACTGTATGATTATGCTGTGCCTGCCGATATGGCAGACAGGGTTTCCCTTGGTGCACGCGTAATTGTTCCGTTCGGCAATGGTAACGCAAAGCGTCAGGGTGTAATACTGCGTATAAATGAGACAAAACCGGAAGGAAAACTCAAGAAAATAAGCGATATAAAAGATGAAAAGCCTATGATTGACGGCGATTTGTTTAAGCTTATTTTCTGGCTTAAAGACAGAACGTTCTGTACGTTTTTCGATGCGTTCCGTTGTATTCTGCCTTCAGGTTTCAACCTTAAGCTGAATTATTTCTACGGTGCAAATCCACAGCTTTCCGATGATGAGCTTAACTCTTTGTCAGGAGATGAGCGTGAAATATATCTTGATCTTTTAAAGACCTGCAGATTTGTTGAAAAATCAAAGCTGCTTGACGCTAAGGGATTTAAGTCGGATAGCGGAATTCTTGAGCGTATGTATAAAAAAGGTGCTCTTTTGCGTAACGTTGACGCACAGCGTAACGTTGGCGATTGCACCGAAAAAATCGTACGTATTTCCGTAGATGATGAAGAATATGAGCGTATTAAGTCTTCACTTTCTCCGAAGCAGAAGGCGGTGTGCGAGCTGCTTGTCTCAACGGGTGGTGCCAGTGCAAAAGAAATATGTTATTTTACAGGCGTTACAGTTGCAGTAATCAAAACACTTGAAAAGAAAAATATAGTTGAACAGACCGAAACTGAAAAGTACCGCAGTCCCGTAAAGGATAAGTGTATTGATAGGAGTAACGAGATAGTTCTTACTGACGAACAGCAGTCAGCTTACGATTCGCTTGTCAATCAGTACAATACAAACGATAAAACAGTTTCGTTGCTTTACGGTATAACAGGTAGCGGTAAAACACAGGTGTATATAAGTCTTATCAAATATATGCTTGAAAACAACAAAGGCTCAATTATGATGGTGCCTGAAATCTCGCTTACACCTCAGGTTGTAGACAGATTTTATGCTCATTTCGGTAATGACGTTGCAGTTTTTCATTCAGCATTGTCACTTGGTGAACGTATGGATGAATGGAAGCGTGTCAAGCGTGGTGAAGCCAGAGTTGTTATCGGTACACGTTCTGCGGTTTTTGCTCCGGTCAAAGATCTTGGTGTCATAATTATTGATGAAGAGCAGGAACATACCTATAAGTCTGAACAGTCGCCGAGATATAACGCTAAAGAGGTTGCACGTTTCAGGTGTGAAGAAAATAGTGGTTTACTTGTTCTTGGCTCTGCAACGCCCAGCGTAGAAACATTTGCACGTGCTCAGAGTGGTATTTATACTATCAATACGCTTAAAAAGCGTTATGCTGGAGCAACACTTCCGAAAGTTGTCACTGTGGATATCGCATCTGATTTCAGTAATGACAGCAGTAAGGCAATCAGTACAACACTTGCGGATGAGCTTAAATCCACACTCAGTGATAAAAAACAGGCGATTTTACTTCTTAACCGCAGAGGATACAATACGTTTGCTTCGTGCTCTTCGTGCAAAAGTGTTGTAAGCTGTCCGAATTGCAGTATATCACTTACGTATCACCACGCAAACAGCAGGCTGATGTGTCACTATTGCGGTTATTCGCAGCCGATTACTCAGGTTTGCCCTGAATGCGGTAAAAAAGATATACGATATGCGGGATTTGGTACGCAGATGGTTGAGGATGAGCTTTCTCAATTACTTCCTGATGCACGTATTCTTCGTATGGATCAGGATACAACAATGCGAAAGAATTCACACGAAAAGGCACTTAAAGCTTTTGCAGACGGTGAATATGATATTCTGCTCGGTACGCAGATGGTTGCAAAGGGTATTGACTTTGAAAACGTAACACTTGTCGGTGTTATTTCGGTTGATCAACAGCTTTATAATGACGACTTCCGTTCGTTGGAGCGTACATTTTCACTTCTTACTCAGGTTGTCGGAAGGGCAGGCAGAGGTGCTCATACGGGCAGTGCCGTAATTCAGACTCTGACCCCTGAAAATGAAGTTATAAAGCTTGCCGAAAAGCAGGATTATACTGCTTTTTACAATACTGAAATTCAGATGCGTAAGCTTATGACTTACCCTCCGTTCTGTGATTTGTGCGTTGTAGGTTTTTCAGGAACTGATGAGAATAAAGTACGTATTGCCGCAAAGCTGTTTTTTAATAGCTTCAAAGCATCGGCAAGCGAAAAATATCCTGAACTTAAACTTATTGTTCTTGGACCTATGCAACCCAGAATATCTAAAATCAGCGGTAAATACAGATACCGTATGATAGTAAAATGTAAAAACAATTCGAAATTCCGCAGCTTTATGTCAGAGCTGTTGGTTAATTTCGGAAAAGATACAAAATTTAACGATGTAAGTATCTTTGCGGATATAAATCCGGAGAGCATACTATAAACAGATGAGGCGAAATTATGGCAATCCGTAATATTATTACAAAAGAAAATCCTTTGCTTCGTAAAAAAAGCAGGGTAGTTGAAACGTTTGATGATAGGCTTTCAACTCTTATTGACGATATGATCGATACAATGTATAAGGCTGAAGGCGTTGGTCTTGCCGCAGTTCAGGTCGGTATACTCAGACGAGTTGTAGTTATCGATTGCGGTGACGGTCTTATTGAACTTGTAAATCCCGAAATTATTGAGCGTGAAGGTGTACAGGAAGAGGTTGAGGGCTGTCTTTCTCTTCCGGGTGAAAGCGGCGTTACGCTTCGTCCTATGAGTGTTAAAGTAAAAGCTCAGAACAGAGAAGGTAAGTGGTTTTTCTATTCAGGTACAGGCCTTAAAGCAAGAGCTTTCTGCCACGAGATTGACCATCTTGACGGTAATCTTTACATTGACAGACTTTCACCTAATCAAAATAACTGACAGTATCGGAGGTAAAATATATGAGAGTAGTTTTTATGGGTACTCCCGATTTTGCTGTGGACTGTCTTGATATTCTTGTTGAAAAAGGTCATGAGGTAGTAGGTGTTTTTTCTCAGCCCGACAAGCCTCAGGGCAGAAAACAGATTATGACTCCGCCTGCCGTAAAAGCACGTGCTCTTGAGCTTGGGCTTGACGTTTATCAGCCTGTTTCATTTAAAGACGGTGAGGCTGCAGAACTGCTTGAAAAGCTTGCTCCTGAGTTAATAGTTGTTGTAGCTTACGGTAAGCTTATACCTCAGCGAGTTCTTGATATACCGAAATATGGCTGTGTAAATGTGCACGCATCGCTTCTTCCAAAGCTCCGTGGTGCCGCTCCCATTCAGTGGTCGGTTATAAACGGTGAGAAGGAGACAGGTGTAACAACAATGCAGCTAGATGCAGGTCTTGATACAGGTGACATATTACTTGTTAAAAAGACAGACATTTTACCGAATGAAACCTCAGGTGAGCTGTTTGACAGGCTTAAAGTTCTCGGTGCAGAGCTTCTTATCGAGACTATGGATGCTATTGAAAACGGTACACTCAACCCCGTAAAGCAGGACGATTCACAGTCCACTTATGCATCTATGCTTGACAAAAGTCTTTCTCCCGTTGATTGGACTAAGTCTGCACAGCAGGTACACGATCACATCAGAGGTCTTGAGCCTTGGCCTGTTGCAACAACTGTTATTAATGAAAAAATTGTAAAGCTTTACGGTTCACGTCTTGCCGGTAACTGTTCCAAGCAGGCAGGTGAGGTTGTTAAAGCAGACAGTGATTTTGTTGTTTGTTGCGGTGACGGTAATGCAGTCAGCATAACTCAACTTCAGGCTCAGGGAAAAAATAAGCTTAATGCCGCAGATTTCCTGCGTGGTTTTAAGATTGAAAAAGGAACAATATTATAAAAATTAATCAAAAAGGTAAGGAGGCAATCGTATGTATTTTCTTTATTATGACCAATATTATCTGCTGCTTGTAGTACCTATGGTTGTCCTTTCATTGGTTGCGCAGGTTATGGTTAAATCAACCTATGCCAAGCAGTCAAAGGTACTTGCATCCAGAGGTCTGACCGGTGCTCAGGCAGCGGCAAGAATGCTTTATCATTACGGTGTGACAGACGTAAGAATTGAGTTGTCACCGTCAGGTAAGTTATCAGATCATTTTGATCCGAGGTCAAATGTTATAAGGCTGTCACAAGGTGTATATGACAGTAACAGTGTTGCTGCGATCGGTATTGCCTGTCACGAAGCAGGTCACGCAGTACAGCACGCCCAAGGGTATGCACCGATAAAAATACGTAATTCAGTGCTTCCCGTTTGTAATATCGGATCTTGGCTAGGTATACCGCTTGCAATGATAGGTTATATTATGAGCTTCGAGCCTTTAATTTCAATCGGACTTATCTTATATTCGTTTATTGCACTGTTTCAGTTTATTACTCTGCCTGTTGAGCTTGACGCAAGTAAAAGGGCAGTAAAGGTTATAGAAGAAACAAATATGCTTCAGGAAGATGAAATAGGCGGTGCTAAAAAAGTTCTTACTGCTGCGGCAATGACCTATGTTACAGCACTGCTTGTTTCGCTTGCAAATCTGCTCAGACTTGTTCTGCGCTTTAATCGGAGAAGATAATGAAAAACGCACGGCAGACTGCTTTTGATATACTTTGCAAAATTCAAAAAGATTCGTCTTATTCAAATCTCACAGTTGACAGTTTTCTTGCATCGGGTGAATTGAATGAGTCAGATTCTGCATTTGTAAGTGCTCTTGTTTACGGTGTGCTGGAGTCCTCGTTTACTCTCGATTATCAGCTTGCTGCAAACTTGAAGCAACCTCTTAAAAAACTTAAGCCACAGGTTCTTATAATATTAAGGCTTGGTGCGTATCAGCTTCTTTTTATGGATAAGATTCCGGAATCTGCTGCTGTCAATGAGAGTGTTAAGCTATCTAAAGCAAACGGTTGTGCCTTTGCTTCCGGGCTTATAAATGCAGTGCTTCGCAATATTGCAAAAAAAGGTCTTTGTTTGCCTGATATATCCGATATAACACTTTATTATTCAGTAAAATATTCTTTTCCGCAAGAACTTGTAAAATTCTGGATTAAAAGCTACGGTGAAGATAATGCTGTTGGAATAATGAGTGCTTGTGCCGGCAGACCGCCGCTGACAGTACGCACCAATACTTTGAAAATAACCACAGATGAACTGATTGAAGCATTGAAGAACGAAGGTGTGGATTCAGTTTGTTCTGTTGCTGATGATTCGGTTGAGCTTAGTAAATGCGGCAGTGTTGAAAAACTTAAAAGTTTTACAGACGGCCTTTTTCACGTGCAGGATGCTGCTTCACAGCTATGTGTTGCGGCTCTTGATCCCGGACCTGACGAAACAGTGCTTGACCTTTGTGCCGCACCGGGTGGAAAAAGCTTCACTGTAGCCGAACGAATGAATAATACGGGCAGAATAATTGCCTGTGACATACATAATCACAGACTTGAACTTATTAAATCAGGTGCATCAAGGCTTGGTATAACAAATATAGAGTGCCTTATAAATGATGCATCACTTTATAATGAAGATATTCCTTATGCAGATAAAGTCCTCTGTGACGTGCCTTGTTCAGGTCTCGGCATTGTAAGACGTAAGCCTGAAATCAGATGCAAACCGCTTGACGGATTAAAGGAGCTTCCTCCTATACAGCGTCAGATTCTTGATACTGCTTCTCGTTATGTTAAACCCGGAGGCAGACTTGTTTATTCTACCTGTGCACTTAATCCTAAAGAGAATGAAAACGTGTGCAAAGATTTTCTTTTATCACATACTGAATTTAAATCAGTAATTCCGACAAATATTTGCGAAGGTACTTTTATTAGAGATGGCTTTGTTACGCTTATGCCGCATATCAATGGCACCGACGGATTCTTTATTGCCGTGTTTGAAAAGGAGGGGTAAAACTTGGATAAAACTGATATAAAATCAATGTATTTTGATGAGCTTTCCGAGTCTCTCAAATCCCTCGGCTTACCTGCATTCAGAGCAAAGCAGGTCTGGCAATGGCTTCATCAGAAGGGCGTTGGTTCTTTTGATGAAATGACTAACCTTTCAAAACAGTTACGTGATAATCTTAGCGATAAATATGTAATCAAATTCTGTGAAGTTGAACGTAAATCTGTTTCTGCGCTTGACGGTACGGTTAAATATCTTTTCAGACTTTATGACGGACAGTTTATCGAAAGCGTACTTATGAAATACAAATACGGCTATTCTCTTTGTGTATCAACTCAGGTTGGCTGCCGTATGAACTGTGCTTTCTGTGCTACCGGTGTCGGAGGTTTTATCCGTAACCTTTCAGCTGCTGAGATTCTGAGTCAGGTTCACGCTGCACAGAATGATATGGATATCAAGGTTTCTCATATCGTGCTTATGGGTATGGGAGAGCCTATGGATAATTACGATAATGTTATCCGTTTCCTTAAACTTGTCAATAATGATGATGGACTGAATATCGGAATGCGAAATATTTCGCTGTCAACCTGCGGAATTATACCCGGCATTAAAAAACTTCAGGACGAGAATCTTCAGCTGACACTTTCTGTTTCTCTTCACGCACCTAATGACAACGTTCGTTCACGATTAATGCCGGTTAACAAAAAATATCCGGTTGATGAATTGTTATCGTCTTGCAAAGAATATGCAGATAAAACGTCGCGTCGTATCTCGTATGAATACGCTATGTTCGGCGGAGTCAACGACAGTGATGAGTGTGCGGCTGAGCTTGCTGAAAAGCTTAAAGGTACTTTAGCGCACATTAATCTTATCCCCGCTAACGACGTAACTGAAAGCGGACTTAAATCAAGTACTCCCGAGCGAATCAAACGCTTTTCCGAAATACTTGAAAAAGCAGGCAGAAACGTTACTGTCAGAAGAAGTCTTGGTGGCGATATTGATGCTTCTTGCGGTCAGCTTCGCAGTAAACATATAAAGAACTGAATCATACAGCATAACTCCAAGGAAAGGAGATGCAGCATATTGCTGCAAATTGCAAATTATGAGAATTACAGCTAAATCAGATATCGGAAAGGTGCGTACTTCCAATCAGGATTCGTACTCGGCAGGTGAACTGTCGGAGGGCGTCGCATGGGCAGTGGTCTGTGACGGAATGGGTGGTGCAGCAGGCGGAAACGTTGCCAGCAGCACTTCGGTCCGTATGGTATCGCATGCGATTAATGAATGCTACAGAAGCGGAATGAAAGCATCTTCCGTATATAATATGCTTGAATCAGGTATCGCCGGTGCAAATGCCTGCCTTTACGATATGGCTCAGAATGATGAGTCACTCAATGGTATGGGTACAACTTGCGTAGCGGCAATTGTTGAATCAGATAAGGTTTATGTTGCTCACGTTGGCGACAGCAGAGCTTATATTGTTTCAGCAGATGGTAAGCTCACTCAGCTCACGCGTGACCATTCTATGGTTCAGGATCTTGTGGAAAACGGCGAACTTACCCCGGAGGAAGCTAAAAATTTCCCGGGTAAAAACATAATAACGAGAGCTATCGGTGTTGACAGCCGAGTTGCTGTTGACTTTGTTGAAAGCAATTTTGTTCAAGGCGATATCTTGGTTTTATGTACTGACGGACTTACCAATTATGTAAGTGATGATGAAATAGTTTCGGTTGCAGGTTCTTCAAATTGCTTTGAATATGCCGAAAAGCTTGTTGACCTGGCAAACGAAAATGGCGGCGGAGACAACATTACGGTTGTTTCTATAGTTTCTTAAAGGAGGTAGCTACTGTGGAAAATTATGTTAATAAACGAATTGATAACAGATATGAAGTTCTCGAAATAATCGGCGTAGGCGGTATGGCTGTTGTTTATAAAGCTTATGACCGAATTGATGACAGAACTGTTGCTATCAAAATTCTTAAAGAAGAATATCTCGCTAACGAAGAATTCCGCCGCAGATTCAAGAATGAATCCAAATATATTGCTGTTCTTTCGCATCCTAATATTGTGAAAGTTTATGATATGAGCTTTGGTGACAGACTTCAGTATATAGTTATGGAGTTTATCGAGGGCATTACTCTTAAAGAGTATATTGAACAGCAGAAGGTTATTCAGCCCAAAGAAGCCGTTCACTTTGTAACGCAGATTCTTCGTGCCCTTCAGCACGCACACGATAAGGGTATAGTACACCGTGATGTTAAACCGCAGAATATTATGCTTCTTCAGAATGGTAGCATCAAGGTAACCGATTTCGGTATAGCAAGCTTCAGCAGAAGTGAAACTGCAACTATAGCTGAAAACGGTGCAATCGGCTCAGTTCATTATATAAGCCCTGAGCAGGCGAGAGGCGATATTACCGATGCCAAGGCGGATATATATTCTGTCGGTGTTCTTATGTATGAAATGCTTACAGGTAATCTGCCATTCAAGGCAGAAAATCCGATTTCTGTTGTTATGATGCATATGAATGACGAGCCTGCAGATATGCGTGAGATTAACGGTAGTATCCCCGTAGGTCTTGAGCAGATAACAATGCACGCTATGCAGAAAGATCCTAAAGCACGTTATCAGTCAGCCGCTGAAATGCTTCTTGATCTTGATGAATATAAGCGTAACCCTTCTATTAAATTTGATTATTCGTATTTTGTTGATAATGAGCCTACAAAGTATATCGACAGAACAATGAATAATATTAAACCTGAAAACGATACCAAGACAAAAGCTAAAAATAAGCCTGTTGTAATCAATGAGATTGACGAAGAAGAGGCAAAGAATAACTCAAAGGCTATTCCTATTCTTACAGGTGTTGCTATCGGTCTGGGTGCAGTGCTTATTGTTATTCTTGCAGTTCTTGCGTTGTTTACGGATGCGTTTAATTCACCCGGTAAAGTTCCTAATTTCATAAATATGAATTATGAAACTCAGATTAAGGGTAACGGTAAGTACGATGATTATAAGATTGAAGTTGAATATGAGTTCAATACTCAGTATCCGTATGGTGTAGTTATTAAGCAGAGCCCTGAAAAAGGTGAGAAAATTGCTGCGGGAGAAGCCATTTATCTTACTGTTAATACAAATAAAACAGCGGTTGTAAATGATGTTTACGGTCAGTCATATCTTGCTGCGAAACAAAATCTTGAATCAAGCGGATTTGTAACTGTTTACGATATGGTATATAACACTTCAGTTGACGAAGGTTCGGTTATCAGCACATCTCCTGAACGCGGCGAAACTGTAGCTGCAGGTTCTACAATTACTATTTATATTTCAACTCATACCGATGAAGATGCTGTCTTTGTTCCCAAGTTAGTTGGCTTCACACCTGAAGAAGCTATTGAACTGGCAAAGTCAGTAGGTCTTGTTGTCGGTGAAGTGCTTCCTAAGGACAGCCTTGATACTCCCGGTAAGGTTGTTGAGCAGGTGCCTGCAGAAAATGAAACTGCACATCCCGGTGATAAGGTTGATATCTATGTAAGTACCGGTAAGGCTCCGACGGTTACAACCGAAATGACAATTTCCTTGCCTTATAAGAACGGCAATGCAGGTACACTTAAGGTTTATCTCAATAATGCCGCTGTTGACACAGCAGGTGCAGAGGTGCTTCTCACAGGCAGCACTTATACGTTTATGGTCAGCGGCTCAGGTAGTGCAGATTCTCTTATTGTAAGAATCGACGGCTCTGATATTTACAGCTGTACAATCAACTTTACAACTGATCCTGTTACGGTTACAAACGAAAAGACTATAGCTGATGCTTATGCCGATTCATTCTATAAAGGTGCTTCAAATAATATTCCCGATGTAACAGGTATGACAGAAAGTGAAGCTATCAGAACTCTTAATGACAAGGGCTTTTATAACGTTTCTGTCAGAGATAAAACAACAGCTAATCCCTCAAACGTCGGTCTTATAATTGACCAGACTCCGTCTATCAAGGGTATAGATAAATATAAGAGATATCAGACTGATACTACTGTTGTTATCTATATCGGAAAAGGTGTTTTGGGATGATTCAGCTTGAAGGTACTTTAATTAAAGGAATAGGCGGCTTCTACTATGTAGAGGCCACCGACCGGATATATGAATGCAAGGCAAAAGGTATCAACCGCCGCAAGGGTATAGCTCCTCTCGCAGGTGATACGGTTACAATTACTGTTAATGACGGTGGCTACGCCTCACTTGACCGAGTGCACGACAGAAAAAACTTTCTTATCAGACCGCCCGTTGCCAATGTCGACAAACTTTTTATTCTTGCTTCAACCTGTGAGCCTGTGCCCAGTACTCTTGTTATCGATAAAATGACAGCACTTGCTCAGGATAAAGGCATCGAGTGTGCCATTGTTTTCACTAAAGAAGATCTGATGGAAATCGATGAGCTGGTTAATATCTATCGCTCATCGGGCTTTGAAACATATTCGGTTTCTTCCAAAAACGGTAAAGGCGTTGATGAAATAAGAGAAGCTGTAAACGGCAGAATTTGCGTTTTTTGCGGCAATTCAGGCGTTGGCAAGTCAACTCTGCTTAACGCATTGATTCCATCGCTCGAGCTTGAAACAGCGGCAATAAGCGACAAATTAGGCAGAGGCAGACACACAACCCGTCAGGTGGAGCTTTTCAAGGTCGGCAGCGGCTATATTGCCGACACTCCGGGCTTTGCCGCAATTGATATGACAGGTATGGATCTGCTTATCAGAAAAGAAAATCTTCCTTTCTGTTTCAAAGAGTTTCTTCCTTATCTCGGTACTTGTAAATTTTCAACCTGCACTCACGTTGCGGATAAAGGCTGTAAAATCTGCGAAGCTGTTGAGGCGGGCGAGATAATGAAATCCCGTCACGAGAGCTACGTTTCGATGTATAACGACGTTAAGGATATCAAGGATTGGGAGCTCAGATAACAAGTAACCCTTTCAATCTGTTTGCATAATATGTAGCAGGATAATGAAAGGGGATAAACATATGAGAATTGTTGTTGTGCGCAGTCCCAAGGCTATTAGCAGTGTACTCAGAATGATATTCGGAATAAAAAAGACAGAATCAGAATGAATAAAGGCTTATGGGCATAACGCTCATAAGCCTTTAAATTTATTCCCAGGTTTTCCAGATTTCAGGGCAGTAGCCTACGGTTGCCTTTTTACCGTTTCTTACAATCGGTGTTTTAAACATTGCAGGGTTTTCAAGCAGCTTTTCTTCTTTTGCATCACTGCCTGCAAGGTAAGCCATAAACAGCTCTTCATACAGTTTACAGTCCTTGTCAACAAGGTTATCAAAACCGCCTACAGCAGATTTAACCGAGTTGTATTCACCTTTGCTCATACCGTATTTTGCAACGTCAATCATCTGTAATTTAATGCGGCGTTCTTTGAAATAACGCTCAGCTTTCTTTGTATCGAAGCATTTGGATTTACCGAAAATCTGAATATTCATTTTATCAGTTTTCCTTGTTACTAAGTGTTTTCATTTCTCGCTTTGCGTTAAGCTCTGCAAGCATGTCCTCACGGAATTTACCGTGTACGTTAAACAGAAGCAGTGATAAACCGTAACCGAATCTTGCTACAGCAGGAGCAAGACAGAAGATGCCCCAGATACCCTGCAGAACAGACGGGTCTGTGTGAGGTAAGATGTTACCTGCGATATCCTTCATAGGTGTGTAGTGGATAAATTCAAGCACAAGACCTGAAAGTGCACCGATAAGTGTACCGGAAAGCTTTGTAACGTAGCCCTGTACTGCGTTTACAAGTCCTTCGTTTCTTACGCCCGATTTCCATTCAAGATAATCGTAAACGTCACCCTGGAGTACGGGTCCGCAAACGCCCATAAGGCAGTTGGGAAGACCGCATACTGTAAGCATAAACGTAACAAATGCAAGGTTTACTGCGTTGAATTCATCACCGAAGGGTGTGTATCCGCAGAAATAGAGTGTAGTATATGCGATACCGGAGAAAATACCGCCGTATGCCGCACACTTTCTTGCACCGAAACGCTTGATAAGCTTTGGTGCAAGGGGAGTGACTATGTAGTTGGGGATACCTGTGAAAAGACCACAGATTGTACCGTTTGTAAGCTTACCTGTACAGTTCTGCCAGAACAGACCTTCGTTGGCGCCGCCTATACCCTTGACGCTTCCGAAGAAGTTGGAAAGAATATAAATAAAGAGCGGTCTGTTTTTAATCGTGTATTTGATTGACTGGAGTATAGAAACGTTTTCCATATCTTCTTTTGAAGCAATCGGAACACGTTCCTGAATGTTTCGGAATGCAAATACCGAGCATACAACAAGCATTGCAACGAAGAACAATGCGTATCCGCCGTAAATACCTTCCTGCGACCAACCGGTAAGACCGGGTAAGAAGTCAATTGTAACAGGTACCATTGACGGTATCCATACACCGAAAAGTTCAACGAATTTTTGTACCGTAATCAGCGTGTTTCGTTCGTTCAGGTTTGGCGTGATATTATAAAGCAGAATTGTCCAAGCATTGTAATATGACCAACCGATACTGTTGAGAATGCTGATAACGATTGCATATATCGGTCTGTATGCCATAGGGATTGCATAAGGAACGATGAAGAACAGCATCGTACATATTGCCCATAAAGGCATCGGCAGTATGAGGAAAGGACGAAGTCTGCCCCAACGTGTTCTCATACGGTCAATAACAATACCTGAAAGCGGGTCGTCAAGTGCATCCCAGATACTTGTAACAGCATTCATTGATGCAATTGCCGAGCCTGAAAGACCTGTATAGTTGAGCAGGAAATACTGTTTCCAGGTATCAACGTAAGAGTTAAGGTTTTTTGTTCCGTATGACGTTAAAACGTATGCGGCAATTTCTTTAGGTGTCAGGAATCTTCTCTGTTGTTTATTAAGTACCGGCTTTTGCGACGGCTCAATAGTTTCCAGAACGTTTGTCGTGTTATCCTGCATTATGTCACCCCTATGTTAAAAATTAAAATACTATTGAATAATAACACAATATTTTCTATTATTCAATAATAATTATATTTTTACTGTAATAAATCTGATAAAATTCGTTTTATCACTTGTTATTTTAAAATGATAGCGTATAATTATTATTAATAATTTCAGGGAGGCATATAAATGTCCTGCAATTGCTCACATAACTCTAGTGATCTTACACTGCTTAAAGAAACTCTTGAACATTATGCTGCTATACCGGGCAGTCTTATTACCGTTTTACAAAAAGCGCAGTCTGTCTACGGCTATCTGCCTGCCGATGTGCTTAATTATATTGCTGAACAGATGTCGATTCCTGCGGCTAAGGTTTTCGGCGTAGCTACATTTTATACTCAGTTCCGTTTCAAGCCCGTTGGTAAGTATCTTATTATGGTTTGTCAGGGCACTGCTTGCCACGTAAACGGTTCGCTTATGCTCGAAAAAACTATTTTTGATACTCTTGGTATCAAAGACGGTGAAACAACTGAAGATGGTTTGTTTACTCTTAAAAACGTTGCTTGTCTCGGTTGCTGTTCACTTTCACCTGTTATGATGATTAATGACGAAACCTACGGCTCACTTACTCCACAGAAGGTAAGGGACATTCTTGCTCATCTTAAAGGCGAAGCACTCAAGGAGGCAGCTGAACAATGATAAAAGTTAAAGTCGGTCAGGGCAGCTGCGGTATCTCTGCAGGAGCTGCTAAGGTTTATAATGCTCTTGAACAGTTACTTGTTAATAATTCCGATGTGCAGCTTTCGGTTACGGGCTGTATCGGTATGTGCTACCTTGAGCCTATTGTCGATATTTATTCCGATGGTGAGCTTATAAGACTTGTCAGAGTTAAAGATACTGATGCAAAGGCTGTTGCTGATTTTATTTCAACAGGTGACAGAACTCTTATTGAAACCCTTATTGTATCTGAAGAGGACAAGCTCTTCCTTGATTCGCAGACCCGTATTGCACTTCGCGGCTGCGGTGTTATCAACCCGGATGAAATTGACGATTATATTGCCAATGGCGGTTATTCCGCACTTAAAAAAGCTCTTACGTCAATGACTCCCGAAGGTGTTATTGATGAAATTAAAGTTGCCGGTCTTGCAGGTCGTGGCGGTGCAGGCTTCCCGACATGGTTTAAGTGGAATGCCGCTAGAAGCAGTCAGGGTGAAGAAAAGTATCTTATCTGTAATGCTGACGAAGGTGACCCCGGTGCATTTATGGACAGAGCTGTTATTGAAAGTAACCCGCATAACCTTATTGAAGGTATGCTTATAGGTGCGTATGCAATAGGTGCAAAAGAAGCAATTGTTTATGTCCGTGCCGAGTATCCGCTTGCTATTATCAGACTTGAAAGAGCTATTGAGCAAGCAAAGGAAAAGAGTATTGTCGGCGAAAATATTTTCGGCAGTGGTTTCTCCTGCAGTTTCCGTATCAAAGCCGGTGCAGGTGCGTTTGTCTGCGGTGAAGAAACAGCTCTTATCGAATCTCTTGAAGGCTCGAGAGGTATGCCCAGACTCAAACCTCCTTTCCCTGCACAGTCAGGTTATTGGCACAAGCCTTCAAATATCAATAACGTTGAAACTTTTGCAAATGTTTCTTGGATTATCGAAAACGGCGGTGAAGAATTTTCAAAGCTCGGTACTGAAGACAGCAAGGGTACCAAGGTTTTTGCAATCACAGGCAAAATCAAGCGTGGTGGTCTTGTCGAGATTCCTATGGGCAAAAAGCTCTCCGATGTTATATTTGATATCGGTGGCGGTATGAAAACTGAAAGAGATTATAAATGTGTTCAGCTTGGCGGACCTTCCGGCGGTTGTATTCCTGCTGATATGCAGGATACTGTTATCGATTATAAAAAGCTTTCTGCAACGGGTGCAATTATGGGCTCGGGCGGTATGGTTGTTATGGATGAAAGTACCTGTATGGTCGGTATGGCTCGCTTTTTCCTTGATTTTACTGCAAAAGAGTCCTGCGGTAAATGTACACATTGCCGTATAGGTACAAAGCGTCTGCTCGAAATTCTTGACAGAATTTGTAAGGGAGAGGGAAAAGAAGGCGATATTGAGCTTCTTGAAGAAACCTGCAATGAAATAAAGGCGGGTGCACTCTGCGGTCTCGGTCAGACTGCCCCTAATCCCGTCTTAACTACTATCAAATATTACCGTGATGAATACGAGGCACATATCAGAGAAAAGCGTTGCCCTGCAGGTGAATGTATCGATCTTGTAAAATATACAATCAATCCTGATAAGTGTATCGGCTGTTCTCTTTGCAGTAAAAAGTGTCCCGTCGGTGCAATCAGCGGCGAAATTAAAAAAACGTTTGTTATTGATAACGAAAAATGTATCAAGTGCGGTCAGTGTATGGATGCCTGCCGCTTCGGTGCAGTTGAAAAGAAATAAAGGAGGGGAGACGCAATGAGCGAAATGTTTAATATAAAAATTGACGGAATTGAGCTTCAGGCTGCTCCCGGTACTACTATCCTTGAAGCTGCACAGAGCGTAGGTATAGAAATTCCCACACTCTGTCACGATAAGCGTATAGAAGAGTATGGTGCTTGCGGTATCTGTGTTGTCGAAGCCGCAGGTATCCCAAAGCTTCTCCGTGCCTGCTCAACTAAAATCAGCGACGGTATGGATATAAATACCAAATCTGAACGTGTTGTCAAATCACGTAAGTTTGCGCTTGATATGCTTCTATCAAATCACACCGGTGACTGTAAAGCACCTTGTTCTCTTGCTTGTCCGGCAGGTACAGATTGCCAGGGATATGTCGGTCTGATCGCGAACGGAGAATATGAAGAAGCTCTCAAGCTTATAAAACAGCGTATTCCTCTTCCTGCGGCTATTGGCAGAGTTTGTCCGCATCCTTGTCAGACTGCTTGCCGTAGAGGTCTTGTTGAAGACCCTATACAGATTGCATACCTTAAGAGCTTTGTAGCTGATATTGACCTTGAAAGTGAAAATGCATTTGTTCCGGAGCTTGCAGAATTTAACGGCAAAACTGTCAGCATTATTGGTGGTGGTCCAGCAGGTCTTACGGCTGCATATTTCCTGCGTATAAAAGGCTACAATGTTAAAATCTACGATAAAATGCCTGAAATGGGCGGTATGCTCCGATACGGCATTCCGCAGTACAGACTTCCGAAAGAGCTTCTTGACAAGGAGATTGAGCTTATTGAAAAGCTCGGTGTTGAGATGATTAACCGTAAAACTCTCGGTGTGGATTTCACAGTTGAAAGTCTAAAGGCAGAGAGCGATGCTGTTGTTGTCGCTGTCGGTGCTTGGAAGAGCAGTCCGATGCGTGTTACGGGCGAAAACCTTGGCGGAGTTTACGGCGGTATAGATTTTCTTCGCACGGTTATTGAAGGCAATCCGCTTGAAATAGGCAAAAAAGTTGCAGTCTGCGGCGGTGGTAATACTGCAATGGATGCCTGCCGTACAGCAGTGCGTCTCGGTGCAGAAGAAGTTTACGTTATTTATCGCAGAACACGCGATGAAATGCCTGCCGAAAAGCTCGAAATTAAAGAAGCTGAAGAAGAGGGCGTAATTTATAAATTCCTTACAAATCCTGCCGAAATCATCGGTACTGACGGTAAAGTCAGCTCAATAAAACTTCAGGTAATGGAACTCGGTGAGCCTGACGCAAGCGGCAGACGTTCTCCTGTACCGGTCGAAGGTAAGTTTGAAATTCTCGATGTTGACAGCGTTATTATGGCTATCGGTCAGCAGACAGATATCAACGGCCTTGACGGTCTTGAACTTACACGAAAAAACACGATTGTTGCTGATGAGTCAACGTTTATGACCAATATTGATGGTGTATTTGCTGTAGGCGATGCTACCAATAAAGGTGCTTCTATTGCTGTTGCGGCTATAGGTGAAGCACATAAAGCGGCTGATGTTATTGACAGCTATCTCAACGGTTACCTTGTAGGTTATCGTAAACCATTTGTTGTCGAAAAGCAGGTAACAGCAGAAGATTTATCTGACAGAGTGAAGGTTTCTGCACCCGAAATGCCTGTTATTACAGCTTGTGAGCGTAAAACAAGCTTTACCGAAGTTGCTCTCGGCTTTACCGAGGATATGGCAAAAGCAGATGCAAACAGATGTCTTGAGTGCGGTTGTCTTGACTACTTCAAGTGTAAGCTTTTGAAATATTCAAGAATGTACGATGTAGAGCCTGCTGTATACAGCGGTGAAAAAGCTGTTGTCGGCAAGGATTCATCACATCCGTTTATCATTCACGATAACGATAAGTGTATTCTTTGCGGTCAGTGTGTAAGAGTATGTGATGAAGTTATGTGCGTTACTGCTCTCGGTCTTGTAAACAGAGGCTTCGTTACGGTCGTTTCACCTGAATTTGGTCATAATTTTGACTCGTCGCGCTGTATTTCCTGCGGTCAGTGCGTTGCACTTTGCCCGACAGGTGCTCTTGAGCCTAAAACTCCGTTCAGGAAAAATGTTCCGCTCGATACAAAAGTTACCGAAAAAGTATGTAACGGCTGTGCAAAGCTTTGCAAGATTAACGTTCATACCAGCGGCAATACAATCGTACGCTGTGAGCCTGCAGACGGCGGTATTCTTTGCAAAACAGGTGCTTTCGGATTTGCTGTGCTCAATAATCCCGACAGAGTAAAAGTCTGCACAGTTGACGGCAAAGAAGTTGCAAGAGAAGAAGCACTCAATGCAATTTCAGAAAGAATGAACGGTGCAACAGTACTTGTCAATTCGTCAATGACCGACTTGTCACTTAACGAAGCAGTTGATTTTGCAAAGTCAAATAATGCACCGATTATGTATTTTGACGCAGTTGAGTATATTGATGCTGAAGTTAAAGTTTTCGGTGAAGACAGAAAACTCGGTTCAAATATTGCAAGTGTTGAAAAACTCGGTATAAAAAAATACAGCGGTGAAGTGATTGACGCTGTTGTATTCGGTGGTAAAGTTCCTGAATTTAACGGTAAACTTATAGCCGCTGAAGTGTTTGAAGCTGTTGATGCCCCGATAATCTTAGCCGCAAAATCAAACCTTGAATAAAAAAGAATGGTGTATTGTAGCGTTGCTCTAAAGGTCGGTTCTCAAAATACGGCATACCTCTTTCGAGATATGCCGTATTTTTGCATTTATGTCCACAAATACAGTGCTTGGCAGGAAAAAGAGATAGACTTTCAAGGCATAGAAAAAAGCCACAGATCAATGCGATCCGCAGCTTATATTTTATGTTGTTTCTTCAAATAATTTATTTTTCAAGAACAAGTTGCCATCTTTTTGAAATTTCCGAAGGCATCATTTTCCCCAATACTTCACCATCACGAACAAGCTCTTTTTTTCCAAAATGGAAGAAGAAAAATTCGCCGACTCCATTGTTGTATCCAAGTTGAAATTCAAGTTCTCCTTTGAAATAAGGAAATACCGGTTTTAATTTTTCGTCGATAGCCCAAACAAAAGCGGAATCGTGATTAAAAATGCAGTTGATAATCCACTCTTCTTTTTCAGCAAACCATTTCCAAAAAGCCTTAGCAGCTTCTTCGTTCATACTCTTTTTAACAAATAATGAAAACATATTTATCCCTCCCTAAAATATTTAAATATTTATAATTCTTATACCGTTCTTTTTTTAGATAAGCTTTTTAAATTCTTCTATAGCGTTTGCGTTGGCAAAAACAACGTCACTGCCGTGTGAAAGGCAAGGGGAGTGGCCGTCATATGTTTCTGCTACACCGCCTGCTTCTCGCAGTATCAATGTACCTGCCGCATAATCCCAGGGTTGAAGTTCTTTTTCAAAGAAAATTTCGCATCTGCCGCAAGCAACAGCACATATATCGTATGCTGCAGAGCCGCTTCTGCGTATGTCGCGTGAATAATCAAATACTCTTCTCAGCAGTGCAAATGTTTCGTCAGTGTTTTCAGGGTGATAGGGGGATGTGCCAAACAGTGCAAGTCCGTCAGCCAGGGTACGCTCACTGACACTGATTTTTTTATTGTTAAGATAAGCTCCTTTGCCTTTTTCTGCACTGAAAATCTCATTTGAATACGGGTTATAAACAATGCCGAGTATCGGTTCATCTCCTTCACAAATTGCTACGGAAATGCAGCTGCATCTGTAATCCTGCATAAAGTTTGTTGTGCCGTCAATCGGGTCAATGATAAAACGAAGTGCTGTAGATTCGGTGTTTGAGTCACCTTCTTCGCCTACAAATTCAGCCTGAGGTACTATTTTTGCAAGCTCTCTGAAAAGATATTCCTGTACTGCAACGTCATATTTGGTTACAAAGTTTTTCTTGCCTTCTTTTGCTGTTACTGAATCTTCCTGCTCATGTGCTGTCAGGATTATTTCACCCGCATCTTTTACTGTTTTAATTATTTGTTCAATATTGAAATTCATATATATTATCCTTTTATTTTCTTTGAATATTTTATCTGATTAGCTACAAATCCGAAAAGAAGTGCCAACAGAATTATCGGTAAGAAAATAACAACTGCAAGAATCAATCCGACAAGAATTGCAGGACCTTTTCGGCTTTTCGGCATTGCTTCGTACTCGGGAATATACTTCTGATATTCTCTGCGGTTTCCCTCATCAATAAAGTCGAAAATTTCAAGCTCGGTATCGTATGCGTCAAATTCACCTCTGCAGCAAAGCGGCGCAAGCAGATTTGTAGCATCTGGAGCAACTTTGACAATTTTTCCGAGGTCAACGTGTAGTGTTGATAATAGGCTGTCTATTATTCTCAGAAATCCTATGTATATGCGGCATTTCGGGTCGCTGAGCGATAAATTGTTTTCGCCTGAGAAAAGGTTTGATACAAGTGAAATTATAAAATCAACAACCTTATCGTTTTTGATGTCGTTCCAATCAGCTGTTTTCAAACCTGTTTCTTTTTTTGTCCATTTTGCAAATGTACCGAATTTAACGCTGTTAAGCCATTTGAAAATCGGTTTGATAATCCATCCGAATTTATATATCAGCTTAGGCTTGATGCTGATTGCCTGACCCATATAAGCAAATTTATCAATATCACTGCCTGCGGCTTTTATCATATCACCAATTACGCCTATGAGCTGTTTTTTGAGATGCTCTTCAAGTGTAAGTCCGTTTGTATCGATATATGCTTTATCAACTTTTTCGGTTTCAACTTTAACTTTGTTGTCTTCAATTGTAAGCTTTCTTATAGGGGCGGGGTATCCTACAAGAGCACCTGTGCTTACGGCGTAAAAAGCGTTACCTCTTTCACTGAAAATTTTACCGATATTGTGTGTGTGAGTGTGACCTGTAAGCATCAGCTGAATACCCATATCTGCGTATTCTTTGCGTATGTCTTTGTAGTTGCGGTGCATATCACCTTTACCGATAAGCTCGTACATAGGCGACGGCGGAATTATCGGATGATGTGTCATTGCAACAATGAACTGTCCGTTGTTGCGTGCGTCTTCAGCTTGCTCGCTTACCCAGTCGAGGAATTCACCCTCAATACCTCTGTCGTCATTGAGTGCAAAAAGACGCACGTTATCGGGTAACTGCACAATATAGCTCATATACTCTGGCTTGCAACTGATTGCCTCGTCTGCGCCGAATTCACGGTAGAATTCAAACAGCTCTTCACGCAAAAGTCCCGGCATATCTTCAATGTTATCACCGACATATTTTTTGCATTTTTCTTTATAATCGTGTGTTGCTGTGATTACGTATACTTTTTTGCCGTTGGCTTTAAGGTTACGCAACATCTCACGGAATTCAATGTGTGCAGCTTCTTCACCGTCGTTTGTAACGTCACCTGCAATCAGGACAATATCCGACGTTTTATCAGCGATAATTTTGTCAAATGCGGCTTTCAGAAGCTCACGGCTTCCGCCAAGCAGTTTCTGGCTTCTCATAAGTGCATTTTCGTAAGCACTGCCGCTTGTGCCTGTAAGCGGTGAGTAATAATGGGTGTCTGTAATTACTGTAACTTTGAGTGACATTGATTTATCAATCCTCTTTAGCTTTTATCCTGTAGATTTTTACAGTGTGTGGTTCGAGTGTATTTGTTATAACATCAGTTGTCGTGAATTCTTCACCTGTCCAAAGCTCTTTGCATTCGTATTCGTCTGCGTTGGGGAGGTTGCAGTATTCGGTAGGAAGAAGTTCTCTGATACTTACAGATTCTGTTGATTTATCACCGAATTTATTAAAGAAACAGATTGCGGTTTCACCATTTTCAAGCGGCTTGACAAGTACGTCTACCTTGATGTTGGTCTTGTGTCTGCGACACTGTATACCAAGCTTATCCTGATCAATGGCAATCAGCTCTTTGTTGGTAAGTATCTGAAGCACTTCATCTTCGGCTTTTACGTTACCGTCTTTGTCAATAAAGCGGCGTATATCGTTACCGAGAATAAGGGGAGCAGCCATCATACACCACAGTGTGAAGTGTGCACGGTTTTCGTCCATAGAAAGATCACCGTTTCCTACTTCAAGCATATCCGGGTCATTCCAACCACCGGGGCCTGCGTGCTTTGCAAGGCGTACGTTCTGCTCGTAAATCGCAACAATTGATACCCAATTAGCCGATATATCAAGTGTTGTTCTCCAGAGGTTGCCTGCCTGTCTGCCCCAATTCCAAGGTCTGTTGAAGCCCCATTCACAGATTGAGTAGCATATCGGCTTTTCTTCAGTGCTGTTTTTCTTGGCAAATTCTGTAGTTGCCTTTTTAAGCTCTTCACCCATTCTTGTGTACTGGCAGGCAGCTGCATCCATTCGTGAAGCAAAGGGATTAAAGAATCTTATTGTATTTATGCCTTTTTTAAGTTTTATGTTAAGCTGTAATCTTCCGTCAGGTGTCGATCCTCTTGTAGGAGCAGCGTACATATCGTACTCATCTTTACCGTTTACAACAACGCGTGCATATTTATAGTACTGACCTTTTTTGCGGATTATAACGCTCAGTACGTAATTACCGTCTTCGGGAGCTTCTATTGTGCTGAATGTAGCTGAACCGATATTTGAACTTAATCCTACAATATATTCATTCGGGCGCTTTGTGTCGGTTGCAAGTCTTGCATGTCCCTGAAGCTCCGCACAGTCTGCACTCAGTGATGCAATTTCAGTTCCGTCAACAGTGCTTATAATTATGCTTTCGATGAAAGGTGCAGATGTCGGGAAAGGCTTATTATGGCAGAAATCATACTTGAAATATTCAATTCCCCATTCAGCAAAAGTTGCTGCATCTACAGCTTCGTGTCCAAGCGAAGCGGGAAGGTCTTCGCAGGTATGTGTACCGTTTGAAGAATATATACCAACCTTAAGTCCAAGCTTGTTTATATCTTCAACAAGCGGTTTTATACCGCGGGGAAAAGCTTCATAGTCAGCGACAAACTTTCCGTTTTCATCGCGTTCGGAAGATTGCCAGCAGTCATCAAGGTTAACGTACTGATAACCTGCATCTGCAAGTCCGCTTTTGGCCATAGCATTTGCAATTTCAAGAATAAGTTCTTCGTTGATTTTGTTACGGAATGTGTTCCAGCTTGACCAACCCATTGGCGGTGTGAGTGCAACACCATTATTGTATGAATTATGGCTTTTTATAGTGACCTTAGCAGCGTTAGCTGTTCTGGTTGCAATAGCCGCAGCAGTTTCCTGTGCTATCTGAAGAAAGCTCTTTAACATAATGTATTCCTCCGATAAATTATATTAAAACAATGATATCAAATATTTTACTCTAAATCAATAAAAAGATTTTGCATATAAAATTAACAGCCGATTCTTTGAGAATCGGCTGTTAATCAGTTGTTATTGTTGTTGATTTTTCTTCTTATCAATAAGCTTGAAAGCTTTTGTGCATTAAATGGGATTAGCGGGTAAAGGTAACATCTGCCGCTTATAGTCGGATTAAATGAAATCAGCAGAACTATTATTACCATTCCTGCTATAAATCCCCAAAAGTTAAACAGTGCAATTAATACGGTTAGCATCATCCTGCACAGCTTAAAGGCATAACCCAGTTCATAACTCGGCTGAGTGAAATTTGTAATACCTACAAATGCCATATATAAAACTACTTCTGATGACAGCCAGCCAGACTGTACAGCAAATTCTCCAAGAACCAAAGCTCCGACAACGCTTAATGAATTGCTTAAAGCCGATGGTGTATTGAGCGAAGCGAGTTTAAGAGCATCGATGATTATTTCTACAATCAGCAGTTGAGCAAATGGGGGAATAAGATAATCATTCTGAATCTTGATGAATTCAAGCCACGTCGGTATATATTCTTCATTCTGAATCAGCAATAACCAAACCGGTGTCAAAAGCAGAGTGAGGGCGAATATAACCATTCTAACAATGCGAAGATAAGACCCGATAAGCGGAGGGAAATAATAGTCGTTCGCATCCTGCAAAAAATCAAAAATTCCCGTAGGTATAATCATAGCAGATGGTGAATTGTCAACAATAATTATTATATTGCCTTCGTTGATGCTCGCTGCTGCCGTATCGGGTCTTTCTGTATATCTTACTTTTGGGAATGGGTTGAAATGTTGTTTTGTGAGCAGAGCTTCAGCTAACGTTGCCTGACCCATAGCAAGATTTCTGACGTTAATATTTTGAATTTTCTGACGAATGGAATTCAATACTTTCTTATCCACTTTATCTTCAAGATAACATATTACCGTATCTGTGTGAGATGCTTTACCGATGTTCATATATTCAACTGTCAACTGTGAATTTCGCATACGTCTTCGAAGTAGTGCTGTGTTGAATATCAGCGTTTCGGTAAACCCGTCATGTGCACCTCTCAGCACCTTGTCATTCTCAGGCTCGCCGACACTGCGTGCAGGGTAAGTTCTTGCATCAATTATTATTGCGTGTTCATATCCTTCTATAAAAATACACAGTGCACCGGATAGAGTAAAGGTTTTAACTGTGCTTATATCACCTGTAATGTCAGTTTCGATATAGCTCACAAATCTGTTGACAAAATCTCTTGCACTGTTAACTCCATTAAGTTTATCAGGCGTAAGTGCTTGCATTCCCTGTATTACTTTTACCATCGAATCGTCTTTTACAAGTCCGTCAATATAGTATAGTTTTGCTTTTCTTTCTGCAAAAACAAAGTTTCTGCATACAATGTCAAAACTTTCCCTTACCCGTAACTCTTTATCAATCAGACTAATGTTGTCTTCATAATTTTTTGAAAAACTCTGCACTGTAAATCACTTCCCGTAAACTTTTACGGTAGTTTTTGCGGTTGATATTCTATTTATTCATTTATCGGTAATCATTGTAAAGGTTCACAATTGCATTCCAGGTCAGAGGTCCCACAGCACCTGTCGGGTTCTGTCCAACTAATCGCTGAACAGCACGTACGGCATTCTGAGTCGATTCTCCGTAAACACCGTCAACAGTTACTGAAGGCACGGAAGAGTTGTTCCGAGCTATTGTGTTAATAAAGTTTTGCAGCTGTTCTACAACTTTGCCTGTAGCACCTGTTGTAATGTAGTAACCCGGGTACAGTAACGAAGAATAGCTTGTGTATTCACTGGGTAATGAACGCAGAACAGCGTCATATTCATCCTGCAAACGGTACCAGGTTTGTCTGCCTACAATACCATCTTCAGTAAGTCCGAATTGTTTCTGAAAAGCCAATACCGCATTTCGTGTTTCGTTACCGAAAATACCGTCAATACTGATATCAGGCAATGTATCGTAGAAAAAACCAAGAAAGTCAAGATAATATTGAAGTGTAGAAACGTCTGTGCCGCTGTCACCGAACTTAAGATTGTTACGGAACAGACGCTGTGCCTCAGTTATTGTTATACCCTCAGAATATAACTCTGATAAGCTTTTTACGCCGTTATATATCTGTTTGATTTTATACCATGTTGCTTTGCCGACTCTGCCGTCGGGAGAAAGATTGAATATACGCTGAAACTGCTGTACCGCTCTTCGTGTGGTTTCATCAAAAATTCCGTTTGTTTCGGGAATTCTGGGTATAGAAGGGTAGTTAGCACCTATTCGGTTTAGCTGTCGCTGTATCGTTCTTACGTCTTCACCTGAATCTCCACGTTCAATTATTATACCGGGATATGACGGTGTGTTTGCTCCGACAGGTGCGTTTTTAACGATGTTTATATCATCACCATAATAATACTTAAGTATTTCATACGGTGTGTTGCCTTGGTTTGCAAGTGTTACGGTGCCCCATTGAGAGAGTCCGTCACATTGTACAGTTGTTCCGTTGCAGTACGCTGTAAAATATGGCTGAATCTGGTTTCCTTTTGTTACGTAATCGTTGAATATTTCATCAACAATTTGACCTATATTTTCAAATATTTCTCTGTTGTTTATGAATTTCTGATCATATTGTGTTGAGGATGTAATGTCAAAATCATATCCCTTACTTCTGTAAAATTCAGTGTAATATCTGTTGAGTGCAAAAGATATGATTGCATATATATTTGCTCTTATTGCATTCTCAGGCCATGTAGGGTAAATTTCACTCGAAGCGACGTTTTTGATATAATCTGCAAAGCCTACACTTACGTTCTGTGCCGAAGAATCAGGTGCACCCAGATGAACTGTTATCGTATCAGGTATTATCGGTGTTGCCAAAATGATACCTCCTCATAGATTCGGCGCTTCTTCATAAACATCGTCATAAACGTAGGGCCTGTTTAAGGGTTGCATTGCAACAGGTTGAAGAGATTCGATTGAATCAAAAATCGGTACGTTATGAAAAGTAATCGACGAAAACTGAGGGTGCGTTACTTTTACCGTGTAAGTAGCGTATGGGATTGCTTCTTCGGGAGTCAAAGATAGGGTTTTGTTCTTTGTGGGAAGAATTATTTCATCAGCTACACCGTCGATGTCTGTGTATTCTTCGGCAAACGTATGTTTACCGTCATCAAATTCTTTCTCTACAATCACTCGTGCATTCTGAATAGGGAACACCTGAGATGCAGCATATGTCTGAACACGTAGCTTACCGGCTTTCTGGTTTTTTGAAATAAAATCCTCGTAGTTGCTGTATCCTTCTGCCTCGGGTGATGTCTGCTCACCGGGTCTCTGAGGTGAGGTGTTGACTTGTGCGGAGGCTTCTGTGCTTTCTTCAGTGCCGGGGTATTCAACAGGCATCGGTCTGTTGCTTACATACTGATCTTTATATTTTTTTGCTGGCTTTTTTTCGGTAGGTTCTTTAATTTCTTCAACCGTTTTGAATCCATCATTGTTTCCAATAAAAATATTGCCGTTTTTCTTTGCATATTTTAACAGTTCACGCTTATAATTTTCTATACACTGATCAAAATTATCCATTAATATCACTCCTTTTTGGTGCTTTATCAGTATATGATGATTTTTAAAAAGTGATAACTGTATAAAGTTTAATATCGGTATTGTAAAATTATGAATTTTCATAAAATCTCTTTAATATTATAAAATAATGTGATATAATCCACTTGTGAAAATATATGTATAATACATTTGGAGGTACAATATGAAAATTTTAATGGTTGGCTCTGGTGGCCGCGAACATGCTCTTATCAAAAAGCTTCTTGAAAGTGATAGGGTAGACAGTGTTATCTGTGCTCCCGGTAATGGTGGTATTGCTTGTGATGCACAGTGTTTTCCTGTCAATGTTATGGATATTGACGGTATGATTGCTCTTGCTGAGGAGCAGTCAGTTGATTTTGTTTTTGTTGCACCTGATGATCCGCTTGCAGCAGGTATGGTTGATGCCTTTGAGGCAAAGGGTATCAAGGCATTCGGTCCTTCTGCTCTTGCTGCAAGAATTGAAAGCAGTAAGGTTTTTTCAAAGAACCTTATGAAAAAGTATAATATTCCTACTGCTGCATACGAAGTTTTTTCTGACTCTCAGTCTGCAATTGACTATATCGAGTCATGCGGTAAATTCCCTGTTGTTATCAAGGCTGACGGTCTTGCTCTCGGTAAGGGCGTTATAATTGCCGAAGACTTTGATGCAGCTAAGGATGCTGTTAAGTCAATAATGGAGGATAAGGTTTTCGGTGCTTCCGGTAACAATATCGTTGTTGAGGAATTCCTTACAGGTCCCGAGGTTTCTGTTCTTGCTTTTACAGACGGTAAAACTCTTGCTCCAATGGTTTCTTCAATGGATCACAAGCGTGCACTCGACGGTGACAAGGGTCTTAATACAGGCGGTATGGGTACTGTTGCTCCCAATCCCTATTACACCAAGGAAATTGCACAGGTTTGTATGGACACTATCTTTATGCCCACCGTTAAAGCTATGTGCAGTGAAGGTTGTCCTTTCAAGGGTTGCCTCTACTTCGGTCTTATGTTGACTCCTGACGGTCCCAAGGTTATTGAGTACAATTCACGTTTCGGTGATCCCGAGACTCAGGTTGTTCTGCCTCTTCTTGAAACTCCGCTTGTTGATATTGTTGAAGCAGTTGCTGATGAAACACTTGACAAGATTGACGTTGTCTTTTCAGAGGATTCCTGTGCCTGTGTAATTATGGCTTCAGGCGGATATCCCGGATCATATGCAAAAGGTATCGAAATAAACGGTCTTGATGAAAACGGTGCAGTTGACGGTGCAACCGTTTATCATGCAGGTACCAAGCTTTCCGATGGTAAGTTCCTTACAAACGGCGGTCGCGTACTTGGCGTTACAGCAAGAGCTCAAACTCTGCCCGATGCACTTGCAAAGGCTTATTCTGCAACTGATAAGATTAATTTTGAGGGCGCACATAAGCGTACAGATATAGGCAAAAGAGCACTTGATGCTTTGAAATAATTTATACACACAAAAGGGAGGAATCAGCTGTGAAGGACAAAAAGAAGCTGATTAAAGTTATTGTTGCTGTTGTGTTGGTTATTGCTGTTGCGGTCGGTAGTGTTGTTTTTGTAAAACAGAAAACCGAAGCCGACAAATTCCAGGCTGTAATTATGGATGTCACCACGTCAACAGTAACACAGACTCTGTCTACTCAGGGTACGGTCGAGTCACTTAACAGGGGAGAATATGAAATTTTTGATGGTGTGGTTGTCAAAGAGGTTTTTGTAAAGCTTGGTGACAAGGTTGAAAAAGGCCAGCTTCTTGCTACTTTTGAAGCTTCCTCACTCAATGGTATCATCGCGCAGAAGCAGTCCGCATACGACACTGCAAAAATCAATTATCAGAATTCTGTAAGTTCGGCAAAAGAAGCATCTGTAAAGCTTCCTGTAATTGAAGCTCAGATTGCTGAAGCCGAAAAAGAAATTGCAAGATTGACAGCTGAAGCCGAAAAGGCTAAGGATGATACTGGTTCTCAGACTCAGACTGAGAATGTGCCTGGTTGGGTAAAGAACATTGATTTTGAGCGTCTTGCAAAATTGCTCGGCAACTCTTATACGGTTGATGAGCTTTATGATTATTTTGTACGCCTTGCTAATCGTGGTGCTGACCGTACAACAATTTCAGATATCATTAACAATCTTAATTCCGGTTCTTCTTTTGATATTTCTTCAATGCTCGGTGCTTCTTCGGCAGAAGCACAGCTTATGAGTGCACAGATGAGTCTTATGACTCTCAAGGCACAGAAAACTTTGCTTGAAACTCAGTCGCAGAACATTCTTGAGAGTACGTATAAATCACTTATGGATTCTGCCAAAGCTTCTCTTGATGCAACAAAGCTTTCTGTTGAAAAGCTTGCCAAGGGCTGGTATGCCGACGGCGACGGTGTAGTCAGCGAAATCAATATTAAAGCAGGCGAGTCTTTCACCGCTGTTCAGAGTTCATCAACTCCCGATATATCCTCACTTATGGGATTGCTTTCGGGTGGCGGAAGCGCTGATATAGGCTCACTTGTTTCTGCTTTTTCATCGTCTTCTTCATCAAAGAATATCGGTATTGCAGTTGAATATTACGACAGCTTTACAGCTTCATTTTCACTCGGCAAATACGATATACTTGATGTAAAAGTCGGCCAGAAGGCAAAAATTACTTCTCTCGGTCATGAACTTGAGGGCGAGGTTATCTACATCAGCCCCGTTGCTTCCAGCGGTTCCGGCCTTGATATCAGTTCAATGCTCGGTGGTATGACAGGTTCGACAACCAACGGCTCAAACTCAATTCCGGCACGTGTTCTCATTAAGAATCCAGATGAAAGCATAATTATCGGTATTGACGTTGATATTGATATTGAGCTTGATGTTGTTGATAATGCGATTACAGTTCCGATTGAAGCTGTTGAGACTGATGCTACAGGCACTTATATTTATAAACTTAATAACGATAATGAAACTGTTACACGTGTAGCAGTTGAACTCGGTCTTGCAACCGATACTCATTATGAGGTTGTTTCCGGCTGCTCTGAAGGTGATAAAATAGTGCAGAATCCTGCTACAGCACTTAAAGAGATTGCAGAAAACGGCAAAAAGGTTGCAGTGACGTATTCGTCTGATGCCGCTGTCTGATGTGAGGTGCGTGCATCTATGAATATTATAGAAAATATCCGTATAGCTGTTTTCAGTATACGGACTAACCTTACACGGTCGTTGCTTACAATGCTTGGTATCATTATCGGTGTTGCATCTGTTATTGCCATTGTTACTGTCGGTAACGGCGGACGTGATTATATAGTTGGTATGATTGAGTCGATGGGCTCTAATATGGTTAGTATCACTGTTGCAAATGATGTTGCAACAACCAACGATTATATTACTGATGCTGATATTGAAGCGATCAAACAGCTTGAAAGCGTCGGTGTTGTTTCGCCTATGGCTTTCAATATGGCAATGTGTGAGAGCAATTATGAAAAAGGTACCGGTATGATTATGGCTGGTACAACCGATTTGCAGCACATTATGGCTTCAAAAATGCTTTATGGCAGATTTTATAATGAATCTGATTATGAGGCAGCCAGATATGTTGTGTGCATTGATAACCTCAGTGCTTTTTCACTATTCGGATACGAAAACTGTGTCGGTGAAAAGCTGAATATCACTTATAACGGAAATACGGTTGCTTTTAAAATTATCGGTGTAGGTGACAGCACTTCCATGATGGAAATGGATACCGAATCATTAGCTACAATGATGGAATCTTCCAGTGCGATGGGTACAATGGTAAGCGTTATGATGCCGTCAACTACTTATAATGAGTTTTTTGCTCAGAACGGTAAGTATCAGATGGTTTACCTTACAGCTAATGATGACCGTTTTCTTGACAGTGCCGGTGCTTCCGCTGTAAATGTTCTCGAAGCAAGACATTCAAATTCGGGTCGTGAAGTATATAAGGTCAGCAATATGGCTACTTATATTGAGCTTATCAATACCGTTATAAATGTCTTTACTGCGTTTATTGCAGCTGTCGGTGCGATTTCTCTCGTAGTCGGTGGCATCGGTGTTATGAATATTATGCTGGTTTCAGTTACCGAACGTACTCGTGAAATAGGTATACGTAAGGCACTCGGTGCAAAGACTTCTACCATTATGCTTCAGTTCCTTACAGAATCGGTTATACTATGCTGTATAGGCGGTTTTATTGGTCTGGTGCTTGGTGTCGGTGGTGCGCTTGCTGTAGCGGCGTATGTTGATGTTCCTATCTCAATTCAGTTTTCTACAATTCTTCTTGCCGTCGGCTTCTCAAGTGCGATAGGTATATTCTTCGGAATTTATCCTGCACGTCGTGCAGCTAAAATGTTACCGATTGAAGCATTAAGAAGAGATTAATAAGCATAAAAAATATGCCCCGGATGTTTTAAACATCCGGGGCATAAGTTATATTGTGAACTGATTAATACTTGAAGTTCTTGTAGAAGACGTGAGCTGAACCTGTTGCGTTACCGCCGCCTGCTGTATCGATAACAACGTTGATATCGTATTCAACTGTAAGGCTTACAAGGTTACCGGTTGTAGAATCGATAACCGCCTTAACCTTTGCGTTCTTGTAGCTTTCGCTTACCTTTGCGCCGCCAAGGATATCATCGATTGCATCGTAGATAACGATAGCAGTCTTGTGGTCGAAATAGCTCTTGTCACCATCACCGATACAGATACCGCACTTGTCGATGGGTGAGTTGTTTGACTTTGATTTCTTGTCTGCATAGCTTGAACCGCCCTTAACGTTAAGAACGATTGTGTACTGGCTGCCGTTTACTGTGCAAGTAGCACCTGTTACATCAGATGTTGAAAGAGTGCTCTTGCGAAGGTACTGGTGGGGAAGATCGGATTCCCACTGGCCCTTAGTAACGTCCATTGTGTATTTGTTTTCAGCGCCGATGCCCATAAACTGATACATAATGTCACCGAATGTCTTGAGAAGGATACCTGCGTTAAGCTGTTCATTATCAACATAACGAAGTTTGTTGAAACCAACCTTAGCTGCAACAGCCTTGTTTACTGCTGTGTTGTAGTAAGCAATAATGTCAGCTGTAGCTGTGGGAGCTTCTGCGGGAGCAGCTGCAGTAGTTGTTTCACCGGGAAGTGTTGTTGCGTTGGGATCTGTTGTTGCATTGGGGTCAGTAGTTGCGTCAGGGGCTGTTGTGCCGTCTACAGAAACGGGCTCTGTAACTGTGCCGTCAGCTGTTGTTGCATCGACTGCTTCAGTTACCTCTTCGGGTGCGGTTGTTGTTTCTGCTTCGGGTGTTTTCTCGCCACATGCTGCAAAGCTAAGGAGCATTGCAACGGCAAGAAGAAGTGCTACGAGTTTTTTCATTGGTTTTTCTCCTTTCGGTATTTAAATGCCTTTCGGCATTGATTACTTTTTGTAATATTTGTTTACATTTGCAGAGTGTTCTTTCCACGTCACTGCATAATAGAAATTCATATCTGAGTCAGTGAGGAAGAAGTAATAATCCGTATCAGCAGGGTAGAGGGCCGCTTCAATTGCCGCTGTACCAACGTTTGTTATCGGTCCTGCAGGTAAACCCTTGCATTTGTATACATTATAAAGCTCAGTGTAAACTGAAACGTCTTCAACGTAAGGTGCTACGTGTTTATTCAGATAAAATATCGTTACGTCGCATTCAAGCTTACCGTATGATGAATTGAGTCGGTTATGAAGTACTGAAGAAACTTTTTTCATTTCAGGGTCAGTAGCTTCCTCTTGTATTATTGAGGCGATACGGAGCACCTCATCCATTGTATAACCCAATTCTTCAGCACGTGTTTTATATTCGTCGGTAATCTTTCTTTCGTAATTATCCAGAAATTTATTAAGCACAGACTGAGCATCCATATCATAATAAAATTCATAAGTGTCGGGAAATATGTATCCTTCAAGTACGAAAGGTCTGTCCTGCGGATTTGCGATTTCGGTAATGAAATCGTATTTAGTAGCAGGGGAGTTTACTGCATTTATAAAATCTGTCGCACTGCATACGCCGTTTTCTTCAAGAAGCTTTGCGCATTCTTCTGCGGTCAATCCTTCCCGAAATGTTATGGTTACCGTAGGTATTGCAGTAGTGGTCGGTGTGTTCGGCTCGCTATCCAATGAACAGGAAACAAGAAATACAGCACATAAAATAAGCATCGGAATAAAAATTTTCTTCAGCAAAAAACACCACCTTGATGCATATTTATTGCAATTATACTATAAACACTTGTCTTTTTCAAGTGCTGATACAAATATTAATTGACGTATATTTTTAATTTTACATTATCTTTTAGCACAAATTACAAAATAACCGTGTTCCGTTTATTCAAATTGATAATTGAATATTTTTATATTTGTGCTATGATATATAAGGAAACTTTTGTAATTATGAAAGGGAATTTTTATGGCTAAATATCTGATTGTTAATGCAGACGATTACGGAATGTGTAACGCTGCCAATACGGCGGTTAATGAGCTTTTTGAGGGCGGATGGCTGAAATCAGCTACTATTATGATGCCTTGTCCGACTGCAGCCGATGCTGTTAATTTTTCAATTGCTCATCCCGAATATGCAATAGGTGTTCACCTTACAATGACAAGTGAATGGGGCAAATACCGCTGGAAACCTCTTACAGACGGTAAAACACTTGTCGATGAAGAAGGTTTTATGTGGCACGAGAGTGATCAGGTCGAGAAAAACGCTTCTTACGAAGACCTTGAAAGAGAAATCCGTGCGCAGATTGACCTTGCACACAATATGGGTATGAAACCATCTCATACAGATAATCATATGGGCTCTCTCTACGGTCATTATACAGGTCGTCTCGGACTTGCTAAAATGACACTTCGTGTCTGTGGTGAGTACGGCTATGCATACCGTCTTTATACCAAGCACGATAAGCGTATCTGTCCTAACGGTACACCTTATTTCCTTTATGCTGCTATCACCATTCTTTCAAAGAAATGGGGCAAAAAGTATAATGTTGTTATTCCGGATTATCTTCTTTTCCCGGATTGGAACGACGATATGCGTGTCAGCTATGAGGTTTACAGAGATACTATTCTTAAAATATGGACAGATATACCTGAAGACGGTGTTACTGAGACCTTTGTTCATCCTTCAGTTGAAACTGATGAACTTAAGGGTATCACTGCAAGATGGCAGGACAGAGTTTGGGAATACCAGCTTATGAAAGATCCTTATGTTCATGAGTATCTTAAGGAGCACGGCGTTGAGCTTATCAGCTATCGTGATCTTATCAGAATGAAGGGTGGCAAAGTCCGCTGATTAAAATATTAATCCGGCTTCACTTTTGCGGTGAAAGCCGGATTTTTTTATTTTGATAAAAAGTGAGCATTTGAGAGAAAAAACGAGCATTCGGGAGCTAACGA
Source organism: Acutalibacteraceae bacterium (assembly GCA_045651645.1). Lineage (GTDB taxonomy): Bacteria > Bacillota > Clostridia > Oscillospirales > Acutalibacteraceae > UBA8612. The sequence goes on along the minus strand of JAZRSU010000033.1, from coordinate 1,640 downwards.
GAGTATTTCGAAAAATATGGCTTGATTACGATGAAAAAATGTTAAAAATATTAAAAAAATTGTTGACATTTAGCGATTTTACCTCTATATTTGTAATCGTTGTAATATATATAAAAGAGAGGGGTTGCATAATTGGAAAATAATATAATTATCGACCTTAAAAACATTTCCGTTTCTTTTGACGGCGAGCCTATCTTAAAGGACCTTAATCTTTATATCAGAGATAAAGAGTTTATTACGTTCCTCGGTCCTTCAGGCTGCGGTAAAACCACAACGCTCAGGATTATTGCGGGCTTTCTTGAGCCTGACGGGGGAGATGTGATTTTCGACGGCAAGAGAATCAATGGTGTTCCTCCTCACAAAAGAGAGGTTAACACCATTTTTCAGCGTTATGCACTTTTTCCGCATCTCAACGTTGCAGAAAATATCGCATTCGGTCTGAAGCTTAAAAAGATGCCCAAGGATAAGATTGACAAGAAGGTAGAGGAAATGCTTTCTCTTGTTAACTTAAAGGGCTTCGGAAACAGAAATATCAATTCTCTTTCGGGCGGTCAGCAGCAGAGAGTTGCAATTGCCCGTGCTCTTGCGGTTGATCCCAAGGTGCTGCTTCTTGATGAACCTCTTGGTGCGCTTGACCTGAAGCTTCGTAAGGATATGCAGAACGAGCTTAAAAAGATTCAGCAGAGCCTTGATATAACCTTTATTTACGTTACCCACGACCAGGAAGAGGCTCTTTCAATGTCCGATACTATCGTTGTTATGGACAGCGGTAAGATTCAGCAGATAGGCTCCCCCACAGATATCTATAACGAGCCCAAAAATGCCTTTGTGGCAGACTTTATCGGTGAAAGTAATATCGTTGACGGTATTATGAAGGAAGACAGAATTGTAGAGTTTTCCGGCCACGTATTCGACTGTCTTGACGGCGGCTTCGGCAAGAACGAGGCTGTTGACGTTGTTGTGCGTCCCGAGGACGTTGACGTTGTTCCCGTAAGTGAGGGTATGCTGACGGGTAAGGTTACCTCCGTTACCTTCAAGGGCGTGCATTATGAAATTATTGTTGATATCGGCGGCTTCCTCTGGATGATTCAGTCCACGGATATTCAGTATGAGGGCTCTGAAATCGGCCTTGTAATTGAACCCGACGCTATACATATTATGAAAAAATCCGAGTATTCGGGTACCTTCGGTGATTTCTCCAGTTATTCTGACGAATTCGATGAATTGTCCGATGTAAATGCAGGAATTGATGCGGAGGATTCGGGCGATGAGTAAGACTGTAACTATAGGCAACAAGAAGGCAACGGTTTCTCCCTTTGCCTCCTGGATGACTGTTTTTGTGCTTGTTCCTATGGCACTTGTTGTATATTATGCTTTTACAAATGCCGACGGAGCATTCACTCTCCAGAATCTCAAGTGGATATATACTTATCGCTCCACTATGTTTTTGTCCCTGCGCCTTGCCTTTATTGCAACGGTAATCTGCCTGGTGCTTGCTTACCCCATTGCATACAGTATGTCAAGAGCAAGTGGAAAGATACAGAGAAATGCCAGTCTTATAATTATGCTTCCTATGTGGATGAACTTCCTCGTAAGAACCTATTCCTGGATGACAATTCGCGAAAACAACGGACTTATAA
>JAZRSU010000032.1:0-10109 GCA_045651645.1 Acutalibacteraceae bacterium | reverse complement strand
CGTCTGCCGAAAAAACCTATGTGTATTCTGTTAGCTGAGGGAGTAGCGTTAAGGCTCATAAGACTTGCTCCTTAGAATCTGAAATCACGGTTACCGTCTTTAATTTTTTCGAGTCTGTCAACAACGATGTCTCTTACTTTTTCGTTAGGAACGTTGTTTAGTTCTTTTAAGATGATTTCGTTGCCGATTTTCTTGGTTTCTTCACTTGCGTAGTCCATAAGGAACTCTTTTAAAGTCATAAGAGCGTTCGGATGACAACAGTTCTGAATCTGACCACTCTTACAAAGGCTCATAAATCTGTCGCCTGTTCTGCCCTCACGGTAACAAGCGGTACAGAAAGACGGAATGTGACCGTTTTCCATAAGCCAACGGACAACCTCGTCGAGTGTACGCTGATCGGAAACATCAAACTGTTCGGAATCGTGCGGTCTTTCTTCCTCTGTATAACCGCCTACAGAGGTACGTGAAGCACCGCTTATCTGCGAAATGCCGAGGTTGAGCACACGCTCACGCACAGCCTGCGACTCACGTGTAGAAATAATCATACCTGTATAGGGCACTGCAAGGCGGATACAAGCGATAATCTTTTCGAAAATCTCATCGGGAATAGAATTATCGAAAACGTCGGGGTCGATATCGTCCGCACGCTTGATTCTCGGCACGCTGATTGTATGAGGACCGACACCGTGGACAGCCTCAAGATGCTCTGCGTGCATAAGAAGACCTGCAAACTCGTACTTATAAAGTTCAAGGCCGAAGAGCACACCGAGACCGACGTCGTCGATGCCGCCTTCCATAGCTCTGTCCATAGCTTCGGTATGGTAAGCATAATCGTGCTTGGGACCTGTCGGATGAAGCTTGAGATAGCTCTCCTTATGATAAGTTTCCTGGAAGAGGATATAAGTGCCGATACCTGCTTCTTTGAGCTTGCGGTAATTCTCAACCGTTGTTGCGGCAATATTTACATTTACACGGCGGATTGCACCGTTTTTATGATTGATGCTGTAGATAGTTTTGATACACTCGAGAATATACTCAATAGGATTGTGCACGGGGTCTTCACCTGCTTCGATTGCAAGACGCTTATGACCCATATCCTGCAGGGCGATAACCTCGTTCTTAACCTCTTCCTGAGTCAGCTTTTTACGGGCGATATGCTTATTTTTGAGGTGATAGGGGCAGTAGACACAGCCGTTTACGCAGTAGTTGGAAAGATAGAGCGGTGCAAACATAACAATACGGTTACCGTAGAAAGCGAGCTTGATTTCCTTGGCGATTTCGTATATCCGCTCAACCTTTTCGGGAATTTCGCAGGCAAGAAGCACACTTGCCTCACGATATGTAAGACCTGCACAGACTGTGCCGTCGGCAGTCTTTTTGGGGCGTGCTTTTTCAAGTATAGAGTCGATAAGCTCGACGTTGTTTTTATTCTGCTCGGCATATTCGAGCGTTGCAAGTATTTCCTCGTGGCTGATAAACTCTTCTGCCTTGAGTGATTTTGGATTGTAATTTGCCATAGTATTAGCCTTCTTTCTATTGCTTGGCGTCACCGCGTGAAACGACTACACGGTAACCGATTTTTTTCATTGAGTTTTTTATTTTTCTTATATTTTCTGCCGCCTCTGTGCCGCTTGACAGCTTGCCGTCGTAAAGCTCGTATTTATCTCTGGCAGACACGGGTGAGAGATTCGGCATAATTACGTTTGCACCTGCAAGTATTCCCTTCTCCCTGCCCTGCGGGTCGAGTGTAGCGAGTGCCGTTGTGGCAGGAAGAAGCACCTTAGGACAGATAAGCCTTATTATTGACAGCAGGTAACAGGTGAGCTCAACGCTGCCCGGTTCAAAACCGGCAAACCGAGTATCATGGTGCGGAATAAACGGGCCTATGCCGCACATCTCGGGCTTGAGCCGTCCGATATACAGCAGATCAAGGGCAATATGCTCAGGCTTCTGATACGGTGAGCCGACCATAAAGCCGCAACCTGTCTGGTAGCCTATTCTCTTGAGATAACCGTGACTCATAACACGGTTAGCAAAAGAGCCGCGCGGATGAAGCTTTGAATAATGATTCATATCTGCTGTTTCGTGACGGAGAAGATATCTGTCAGCTCCTGCTTCATAGAGCTTTTTAAAGCTCGCTAAACCGCGTTCGCCGAGTGACAAAGTGACCGCACAACCGGGGTTATTGAATTTAATCTGCTGAATAAGGTCGCACAGAACCTCATCGGTAAAATAGTCATCCTCACCGCCCTGCAAAACAAAGGTGCGGATACCAAGCTTATAGCCTTCTTTACAGCAGTCGAGTATTTCCTCTTCGGTAAGTCGGTAACGCTCGCAGTTTTTGTTGCCCGCTCTGATACCGCAGTAATAGCAGTTTTGCTTACAGAAATTGCTGATTTCGATAAGGCCGCGGACATAAACGTCATTACCGTAGTACTCACGGCGTACAGCATCTGCCTTTTTGCGAAGAAGCTCTGCGGATTCTTCATCACGCTCTGTAATAAGAAGCGTATACTCTTCCTTGCTAAGGCAGTGAAACTTCGCAAGCTTATTTATTAAATCTTTTATTTCATTATTCATGGCTTATCACGTTCGAGTATGCAGTTTTGACGCTGATACCGTCAAGCTTACCGATTTTGCCCGAAAGAGCTGAAATGGTATCCTGAGCGGCATCGACCGCAATGCTGACAATACTTATGCCTTTCTCTTTATAGGGTATGCCCATTCTGCCGATAATAATATCGCCGTATTCGTGAAGCAGAGAATTGAGCTGCTCAACACTGTCTTTATTTTCAACAATAATGCCCATTACGGCAACTCTTGTATCCATAACAAATTCCTCCTTAAAAACAAATAAGCCACACCTGACACAGGTGCGGCTTTAATCGTATATGGGTACAGTATGCCCCTTTGAATACAAAAAATAACTGCACCTTTCAGTCGGATAATTCCTCTTGTCAGGATACAGTTATTATAACTTATTTTTTAAGTTTTGTCAATTAACCCTTGATGATGTCGCCCATCATACCGGGTGTGCAGAAAGCTGCGTTTGACTCATCGGTATCGATGTGCATAGCAAGAGCATATGCGGGGTTAAGACGAACAACAACGTCGCCGAAGATAAGGCTTCTGCCGTCGGACTCAACCTTAACGGAAACGATTTCCTTATCAGCAATGCCGTACTTCTCGCCGTCTTCGGGAGTTGCGTGGATGTGACGCTTTGCAACGATAACACCCTCGCTGATTTCAACCTCACCCTTGGGGCCTACGAGCTTACAAGCACCGCTGCCCTCGATAACGCCACTCTCGCGAACGGGAGCAACAACACCGATTGAACGAGCGTCGGAAGCAGAAATCTCAACCTGAGTTGCAGGTCTTTCGGGGCCAAGGATAGAAACAGCGGGGAAGCTGCCCTTGGGGCCGATAACTGCTACACGCTCTTCGCAAGCGAACTGACCGGGCTGAGAAAGATCCTTCTTGTGTGTGAGCTGGTAGCCTTCACCGAAGAGGATATCAAGGTCCTTACGGGAAACGTGGACGTGACGTGCTGATGTTTCGATAAGAACAGGTTTATTCATTTTGGTAACATCCTTTCGTTAAAATATAAATCAGAAAAGTTTGGAAAGCTTATTGTCTTTCTTTTTGATAAGCTTGATGAGTGCACCGATAGCAAGTGCACCGATAACACCGTAGACGATACCGAGAACTGCACCTGCAATAACATCAGTACAGTAGTGAACACCAAGGTAGATACGGGAGAAGCCGATAAGAGCAGCAAGAACGTATGCGGCAATACCCCACTTCTTGTTATTTGCGAAAACAGCTGTTGCAAAAGCAAAGGAAGAAGAAGTATGACCTGAGGGGAATGACCAGCTGTCGGGCATACTTACAACGTTCGGGAATACGTACTCAGCATTCCAGCGTGCTGCAAGCTCGGGAAGAGTTCTGATGTTTTCCTGAACTCTGGGAAGAATGTTGTTGAACATAGCTTCCTTACCCTCTTCAATAAATACCTCTTTCATGCTCATAAGGTTTTCAAGGCTGAACATAAAGCAGGGACGGATTCTTGCAATCATGGGCTTGAGAATCTCGTTATTGAGAATAAGCATAACAAGAAGAGCACCGAGCATTGTCATACCGGCTTTGCGTGTCTTCTTGAAGATAAGGAGAATGACTGCGAAAACAGGCATAATCCAACCGTCGCCAAGTGTTGTGATGACCTTCATTATTGTGTCAAGCACATCGTTGCCGATTGCAAAGACAGCACTGAAGACTGAAAGGTCGAATTCATAAATTGACTGGAGAAAAGCACTCATTGTTTTTCACCGTTCTTTCATTAAAATTATTTGAATGCGTTGTAGATAGCAACGTAGAACATCTTCTGGAGTGTCTCACCGAAGAAGGGAATGATTCTTGCGATGAATGATACGTAATACCAGCCGATCTGGTCGGAAACAAAGGAGAGAGCTCTTGTTTCTTCTGTGTCACCCATTACGTCGAAGAATCTGAGAGACTGTGTCTCGTACTCCCATGCGTTGTCCTCATTGATGTCGATGATACGGCAGCCGCGCATTTCGTCTGTGCCGTAGGACTGGAATGTAGCACCTGTTGTGTTTACGATATCGATAGCAGCACCGTCAGCAGCGTTCATTGTTGTATGAACAATGTAATCGTTAACATGGTCGTGACCTACGAAAACAGCGTTAACGTCGCCCTGCTGAACAAACTTGCTCATCTGCTCGCCGTGGATTCTGCTGGGGCAGGGATTCTCACGAAGGATTGAACCTGCCTCTGCATAGTTGGGGTCAAGAGCATAGTGATGCTTTTCACCTGTGTCTTGGTTTACAGATGTAAAGCCGTTGGGGTCAGCCTCAGGTGTCTCAATAACATAGTCCTTGATTTCGTAAGGAACGATGTGCTGGAAAGCAAGTGAGGGAACAGGCTCGCCACCATTAGCCTCTTTGAGAGCGTTGGATGTGTTTACATACCAATCAAGCTGATCCTCGTGTATGTAGTCGTAACCCTCAACATCATCATACATATTGGAGTCGAACATCCAGAGGTTGTATGCAACCTTTGTGCCGTCGGAAGACTTGATTGTAAGGTTGTGAGTACCCATACCGTAGATTTCGGGGTCTGCATCGTAAGCGAGGCAATACTCGTAGCTTCTCCAGCAGCTCATATGATACTCTTTGGAAACGTGCTCAGCATCATGGTTACCGAAAACGAGTGTAAAGGGTACCTGAGCATCATTAACGATTGAAAGAATAGCATCAAGGCCGTACTTTGCGCTGATTTTAGCATCAACAGCACCTGTGTTATCACCTGTGAAAACAACAAGGTCGGGCTCGTACTTCTCGATTGCGGTTTCAATCATCTGAAGCATACCGGGGGCCGGGAACATATCGTCCTGACAGTCAGCAAACTGAATAATACGGAAGTTACCGTCATCGCCAAACTGAAGCTCGATATCGGACTTGGTTGTGTAATCCTCAGCAGCGGAAACTGTGAGAGAGAAAAGCATTGCCGCTGTCATAACAAGGGCAATAACCTTAAGGAATGTTTTTTTCATTTTTAATAATCCCCTTAATAATGCTGTAAGCCGTCAGGCAGATTGCTCTGCCCAACAGCTTTAGCATAATTTCAATTATTATTTCTTGTAGCTTTCTGCAACTGCAACAGCGCAAGCAACTGTAGCACCAACCATGGGGTTGTTACCCATACCGATGAGACCCATCATCTCAACGTGAGCGGGAACAGAAGAAGAACCTGCAAACTGAGCATCGCCGTGCATTCTGCCCATAGAGTCTGTAAGACCGTAGGAAGCAGGACCTGCAGCAACGTTATCGGGGTGAAGAGTTCTGCCTGTGCCGCCGCCGGAAGCAACAGAGAAGTACTCCTTACCGTTTTCAAGTGCCCACTTCTTGTAGGTACCTGCAACGAGGTGCTGGAAACGTGTGGGGTTAGTTGAGTTACCTGTGATGGAAACGTCAACACCCTCGTGCTTCATAACTGCAACGCCTTCGAGAACGTCGTTAGCACCGAAGCAACGAACAAGAGCACGGTCGCCGTTTGAGTAAGGTGTTGTGTTGACAACCTTAAGCTCATCGCTGTAGAAGTCATACTCTGTCTCAACGTATGTGAAGCCGTTGATACGGGAGATGATCATAGCAGCGTCCTTACCGAGACCGTTAAGGATAACGCGAAGAGGCTCTGTACGAACCTTGTTAGCTGTGAGAGCGATTTTGATAGCGCCTTCAGCAGCAGCGAATGACTCGTGACCTGCAAGGAATGCGAAGCACTTTGTTTCGTCCTTGAGGAGCATTGCACCGAGGTTACCGTGGCCGAGACCAACCTTACGGTTTTCAGCAACTGAACCGGGGATGCAGAATGCCTGAAGGCCTACGCCGATAGCAGCGGAAGCGTCAGCAGCATTCTCGATGCCCTGTGCGAGGGCAATAGCTACGCCGAGAGTGTATGCCCAGACAGCGTTGTCGAAAGCGATGGGCTGTGTGCCCTTAACGATAGCTTCGACATCGATGCCTCTGGAGAGGCAGAGATCTCTGGCAGCTTCAAGGCTCTCGATGCCGTACTGAGCAAGGCAAGCCTCGATTTTTTCCATTCTTCTTTCTTTACCTTCAAATGTAACAGCCATTGTTCTCCCTCCTCCTTATTCTTCTCTGGGGTCAATATACTTAGCAGCGTCTGCAAATCTGCCGTAGCTGCCCATATTGTTCTTGTATGCTTCTGCGGGGTCTGCACCGTGACGGATATCCTCAAGCATCTTGCCGAGCTTTACGAACTCGTAACCGATAACCTGATCGTTCTCGTCAAGAGCCATACGTGTAACGTAACCCTCAGCCATTTCGAGGTAACGAACACCCTTAGCCTTTGTAAAGAACATTGTGCCGACCTGTGAACGAAGACCCTTACCAAGGTCCTCAAGACCTGCGCCGATTGTGAGGCCGTCCTCAGAGAATGCGGACTGAGTTCTGCCGTAGACGAGCTGAAGGAAGATCTCACGCATTGCAACGTTGATAGCGTCACAGACAAGGTCTGTGTTAAGGCACTCAAGGAGTGTCTTGCCAGGGAGAATCTCAGCAGCCATAGCTGCAGAGTGAGTCATACCGGAGCAACCGATTGTTTCAACAAGAGCCTCTTCAACGATACCCTCTTTGATGTTGAGAGAAATCTTACAAGTACCCTGCTGAGGAGCACACCAGCCCACACCGTGTGAGAAACCGGAGATGTCCTTAATTTCGTATGCCTTTACCCACTTGCCCTCTTCGGGGATAGGAGCGGGACCGTGATGCGGGCCTTTAGCCACGATACACATTTTTTCCACTTCATGTGAATAGTTCATTATTGTATTCTCCTTTCTGATTTCTGAGCCATTGAATCTCACGATATATTATACATAAATGTAAAGAAATTATCAAGTAATTATTGCATAAATCTACGAAATAAAACAACATATTTTTACATATTATGCAACAAAAACAATTCGCTATGCGCAATTCGTAATTCGCAATTGAATTATGGCAGCAAAAATATTTAACTTTTCTCTCCCTCAGTCAGCTTCGCTGACATCTCCCTCGTCAGAGGGAGATGTTTAAACATCGATATAAAAGCAATGTCATCCTGAACGTGAGTGAAGGATCTTTTTTAAGATTCTTCGCTGCCGCTCAGAATGACACAACAGGTGCGAACTGTGTTCGCTTGAAATCAAAAGACGCTCAACACAGAGAACCGTCCCCTGTGTTCGCAATTCGCAATGCGCAATTCGTAATTCGCAATTGAATTATGGTAGCAAAAATATTTAACTTTTCTCTCCCTCAGTCAGAGGGAGCTGTTTAAACATCGATATAAAAGCAATGTCATCCTGAACGTGAGTGAAGGATCTTTTTTTTAGATTCTTCGCTGTCGCTCAGAATGACACTGTATGAGCAAACTGTGTTCGCTTGAAATCAAAAAGACGCTCAACGCAGAGAACCGTCCCCTGTGTTCTCTTAATCTTTGGAAAAATGGCTGTAATTGTTTTTAATTTTTTTTAAGATTTTTTTCACTGCTTTTCCGTTCATCAGTTTTGATTCATATCTTAACAAGCGAAAACCTATTTTATTTGTTGAGATATGAATAAATATGTTATATATACAACACATAATATTCGTATAAAGTGTAATAATAAAATCCTTTTTATTAAAGCTGATATATTTTTTAAATGGAAGTATATTAATTTTTTGAATCTTTAATATTTCGTCTTTAGCGTTATCAAAAGGTATTCCCGCAATAACGTCAAGAATAGTTTGAATATCATCCAAAATATATCTTATCGTTCTAAATCGCTTTTTCTCCTCTTTATCATAATATGATTTTACTATTTCAATCCCTATTAAGTGAGAGTCAATATATCTAATTTTATTCTCATAGTTTCTGTTTCGCATTAAAGAACCGGAATGAATTCTGTAAAAATACCCTATTTTATTATAAATTTCAACTTTGGGATTTTTAGTATAAACAATATAGTCGAACAGAGAATCTTCTCCATAAAATATTCTTTCATCAAAACGTATGCTGTTCGCATCTAGATAATCCTTTTTTATAAGTCGTCTGGTAACACAAACGGTTTTAATTGGTTGGTTTGGTTGCAATTTTCCGTTTTTATATTGCTCTGTTTCGTCACTAGAAAAAGATTCACCAAAAGCATACGTGCCAAAAAGCACCATATCGCAATTTTTACTGTGATATTTTTCGCGAAGTTCTTTTAAGAAACCATCAGGAATAAAATCATCCGAATCGATAAACCAAACATATTTGCCTTTAGCGGTTTCGATACCTTTATTCCTTGCTGCTGATGGTCCTTTATTATTTTGATTAACTATAACAATGTTGTTATAGCTTTTTTTATAATTCAAAAGGATTTCTAAGCTGCCGTCGGTCGAACCGTCGTTCACACAAATGATTTCATAGTGTTCATGTGGAAAATCTTGGTTCAAACAAGAATCCAGACAAAATTTTAAGTGTTTTTCTGCATTATAAACCGGAACAATGATGCTTAAGAACAAAAAATCTTGATTCATTTGATTTATTTCTCCTATACTATATTCAGAAGAGCTGATGCCGTTTAAATGAGTGCTTTTTATTTTTATTATACAACATAGCATCCAAATCGCAAAAGCAACACAGAAGACAGTTATCTGTGTTATAAATAATTGCGAATTGCGCATTTCGAATTGCGAATTAGAATTTAACCTTAACCTCGTGTGAGCCGATGTCGGTTTTGATTTCGAGGGTGAAGCCGCCATACTCGCAGGGTACGAGTTCGTACTCGCCTGTGCAGGTGACCTCTGCAGGGGTTGCAGGCAGGTAGATGACAGTTTTCACATCGAAAGCCTTGGTCTGCTCGTATGTAAGGGTAAATGTATTCTCTTTTCTGTCGTGGCGGTATGCATTTATCTCGCCCGTAACAGCTCTCGGGTAGGGTCTGTGAAGCTCATCCATAATGCCGTCACCTATAAGTCCCTCGTGGAATGCCCAATAGGTGTTGCTCCACTTGCGGTCATCGAAGAATTTAAGCAGATGGTGGACGTGAGGATACCACTCCGTACCCTCGGAGTAGCCGCCCCACTCGCCTACAAGCACGGGAACGCCAAGACGCTTCTGTGTGTTTGCGTGCTCACCGAAGATAGCATCGGTACGTGATGAGCTTGCGTGCTTATAAAGCGGAGTATCGACCATAAAGTCGTAGCCGTGCGGTGAGAAGCAGGCTTTCTCCTCGGCTTTGCCGTTATACTCGATAGGACCTGCCTTACACGGAATTGAAAGGTTTGAGTAGTAACAGTTATCAATAAACATTATGCCGTTATCCGTAACGGAACGGATTGCACCTGCAGTCTTGTTGAGGAAAGGAGTATACCTCTCGACGTCAAACTTTTCAACAAGGCCTGCCGCGCCGAGCGCAACATCGTGAAGAATATCACCGTTATACTGATCCAGTACAGCAGGAATATCGAGCTTGACTACGTCTTTTACAAGCTTGCATCTGTCAATTCGCTTGTCCGTAAGCGTCGTCTTGACAAGACCCTTGATAAGCTGACGGAAAACCTTGC
>JAZRSU010000031.1:0-68438 GCA_045651645.1 Acutalibacteraceae bacterium | reverse complement strand
TCTTACGAAACTGCGAAGCACTTTAAAATGAAATTTTAAGATACAAGAAAAGGAAAATCCCACAGATAATGCTTAACGCATATCTGTGGGATTTGACGCATTATTGTGCTGAAAATTCACATTTTAAAGAAATACAGCCTTGTCGGGCGCGGGCGAACGCAAGTGCTTTTTTATTTATTAAAGATCACCGTAAAACTCGCTGAGATATACTCTGCGGTTTTCTTTCATCGAGACGTTAGCCGCCATACCTATACCGATTGACATCATACCTGCACGGGTATCTGCCATCTGACCGAGAGGGTCGCTTGTGCAACCGATAAACAGATTATCTCTGATTTTTTCATCTGCACCGCCGTGACCTCCGGGGCCGTCCTGCGGTGCGTGAATTGCGATTTTTTCACCCCTGCGATTAAAGATAGAAATAACGTTGTTAACGCCTTGACCGAGGTCGGGATATCTCCAGTCCATTTTGCAGAATTCAAGACGTCCGTCCGTACCGTTAAATGCAATTCTTAAGCCTTCGTACGGTGAATGTGCAGTAAGCGAATAGCTCATAACAGCGCCCTTTTTGTACTGCACGTTAACGCTTACGCTGTCCTCAATATCAATCTCTTCCGAGAATATACAGCTGTCTCTGTAATAGCCGTCAGCGTCTTCGCAGGCAAGGTAAATTTTATCCATAGGCGGGTGATTTATATCCAGATAAAACTCACATTTCTTTTTATACTGACAGGTAAGACAACGCTCCGAACGCTCTTCGCGTGTAGGACCGTAAAATCGCCTTGTGCCGAATGCATTGACGGCAACAGGGTCATCATCGAGAAACCAGTTTACAAGGTCAAAGTGATGGGTTGATTTATGTACAAGCAGAGAGCCTGAATTCTCTCTTTTACGGTGCCAGCGTCTGAAATAATCAGCACCGTGCTCTGTGTCAAGCATCCATTCAAAATGCACGCTGAGCACGTCACCTATCACTCCGTCAGCAATCAATTCCTTAACCCTTGCAAAAAACGGAAGATACCTGAGATTAAAAACAACCGTAACGGTTTTGCCCGATTTTTCTTCTGCGGCTTTGATTGCGTTTGCCTTTTCAAAGGTAGTTGTCATCGGCTTTTCTACGATAACGTCACAACCAGCTTCAAGTGCTTGGATTACATAAAAATCGTGCATACTGTCTTTAGTTGTTACGATAACGGTATCAGGTTTAACCGCATCAAGCATCTTATCAAAATCGTCATACACCGGCACGTCTACACCGCCGTATTCGCTGACAAGAGCGGCACGCTTCGGGTTGATATCGTAAACACCGCAAAGCTGAATATGCTCTTTAAAATCCTTAAGAATCGGCTCTGCATAGCCCTCTATACCGCGTATACCGCAGCCGACCTGAACAAACTTTTTCATAACAAACACCCTTTAAACATCTATTTTTCCATAAATACAAATTAGCATTTTAAATATTCAATGTCAATCGGCAATCCAGGATTTTATATCTTTTACGGCAAAAGTTCTTTCAGCCTGCTTTGCTATGTCAAAAGCTCTGAGCAGCCATTGGTCTTCCTTATGCCAATCGGTGTGCCCGTAAAGAATTTCTATCGGCATAATTTCTCTTGTACCCGTAACACCTTTGTAGTTTGTGTAAACGATTGTTACAATTTTTTCAGTTTCCATATCAAATCTCCCACGAATGTCATACTGATATTTTAAAATCACAGCACAGCCAATGTCAATAGTTGTCATATATATGTTTTTGTGGTATAGTTTGTGTATTATGACGGAACAGTCAAGACTGTTCCCTACATTACACAGAGGTGGATGTCAGGCGATGATTAAATTAACCACAAAAATCAAACAAATGACTGTAGAATCGGGTAAAAGAATTCTTGTAACAAGTGATATTCACGGAAATCTTTCCTATTTTAAAAATCTTTTGACCAAAGCCTCCTTTTCCGACAATGACATTCTTTTTATTGTCGGAGATATAGTAGAAAAAGGATCTGAAAATTTAGATACTCTGCGTTATGTTATGAATCTTTGCAAAAAAGGGAATGTCATCCCCTTGATAGGTAACGTAGATGCTTACAGAATAAAACTGATATACGGATTATCTGAAGAAAATGTAAACGGATTTTACAGTTATATTTTGTCTTTAAGGGAGTGGGCAGGCACAAGCTTCTATGAAGAGCTTGCTGCTGAATGCGGCTACACAATAAACTCACCCGACGATATACTTGTATCCAAGCAAGCTGTGATTGCACACTTTGAAAGCGAATTCAGCTTTCTTGCAAATCTTCCGACTATTGTAAAAACTCAAAACTATGTTTTTGTTCACGGAGGATTAGGCGAAAGAGAGCCTGCCGATAACTTAGATAAAGGAATTTTTGAGCTGACAAAATTCGATGCTTTTATGACCAACACTCCGCATACATTCGATAACTATGTTATAGTCGGACATTGGCCTGTTGTACTGTACAGTAACTCTGTACAGCAAATGAACCCGATAATAAACCGTGATAAAAAAATCATATCAATAGACGGCGGCTGCGGAGTAAAAAAAGAAGGTCAGTTAAACCTTCTTATTATCCCGGATATAAACTGCTCTGTTGACGATATAACACATATAAGCTATGATTCAATTCCTACGATAAATGCTCTTGAAAACCAAGAGGCAAGCAATGATTCAATTTATATATCATGGCTTGACAGAGAAATACGAACAATAAACAAAGGCGATGAATTTTCTTACGTTGAGCATATACAGAGCGGACGTAAATTTGACATTCCAAACTCATATATAAGAAATGAAAACGAGTGTTTTGACTACACTGATTACATACTTCCTGTAAATAAAGGTGATAAACTTTCACTTATAACAAAAACCTCAAAAGGATGTATTGTAAAAAAAGACGGAATTATAGGTTGGTATTTAGGAAAATATGTTTGAAGAACTTCTGAAAACTGAATCAAGCTGGGAATTTCTGCAGACATCTACCCTGCCGATTGCCGTTTACGGCACAGGCAACGGTGCTGACAGAGTGTTTGACGAATTTGAAAAGCTCGGTATAAAAGTATCTGCCGTAGTTGCAAGCGACGGATTTGTAAGGAAACGCACGTTTCACGGCTTTGAAGTAAAATCAATAACAGACGCACAGGAAGAATTAGGCGATTTGGTCATTGCTCTCTGCTTTGCAAGTCCCCTGCCTGCTGTTATCGAAAACATAAAAGAGCTTTCAGAAAAGCACAAATTAATTATGCCGTCCGTGCCTGTTTACGGAGATAATATATTCAACAAAGAGTTTCTGAAAGCTAATCTGAAAGACATTGAAAAGGCTTATAATTTATTGGCTGACAAAAAGTCAAAAGAAGTTTTTGAAAGCATTATCCGCTTTCAGATTACAGGTGATTTAAACCTTTGTTTTGAATGTGAAAGTTCAAAAGACGAGGCGTTTGAAATACTATGCCTTGGCGAAAACGAGAGCTTTCTCGACCTTGGAGCTTACCGCGGTGATACGGTTGAAGAGTTTTTAAAATATGCAAAATCACACAGTAAAATAGTTGCCGTTGAGCCTGACAAAAGAACGTTCAGCAAACTTGTAACCAACTGTGAAAATATAAATAATTTCACCGCAATAAACAGTGCCGTATGGTCAACGGACTGCACGCTGAAATTTGACGGTAACAAAGGCAGAGGTGCAAGTGCCAACGCTGACGGCGAAGAAACAAGTGCGGTATGTGTTAACAGCTTATTTGATAAATACGGAAAATTTACGTACCTTAATATTGATATCGAGGGTGCTGAAAGTGAAATGCTTGACGGTGCGGTAAAAGCACTGACCACCAAGCCGAAGATTTGTATGGCGGCATATCACAGAAGTGAGGATATTTTTTCACTTGTAAACAAAATCGACAGCATCAATCCCGGATACAGAATATACCTTCGCCATCATCCGCACATCTCTTTCTGGGATACAAATATTTACTGCATATAAAAACAGGAGAATGATAAATGAAAATAACAGGCGCAATTTTTGATTTTGACGGTACACTTTTCAGCTCAATGCATATCTGGAGAGGTGTGCGTTTCACATTTCTTGAGCATCTCGGTATCACTCTTACCGATGAAGATAAAAAGGAATTTGAAGGTCTTACACTTATTGAGTCACTTAAATATTCCAACGAAAGATTCGGCATTGCCGAAAACGGCGACGAGCTTTTTACGCTGTTTTTTGACTATATAAGAAGCAGATATCTTGTCGATTCCTGCCCTAAAAACGATATAATCGAATTCCTCGAAAAGCTGAAAGCAAAGGGTGTTAAAATCGGTATTGCAACAGCTACGGCTGAATACGCACTCAAAGCTGTGCTCGAAAAATACGGTATGCTCGGCTATTTTTCTGTCATACGCTCAACCTACACCGTAGGTGCCGCCAAAACACAGCCTAAGGTTTACGATACCGTGCTCGATGAACTCGGCACAGATAAAGAAACCACCTGGGTGTTTGAGGACGCACTCTATGCCGCAAAAACAGCCAAAGCAAACGGCTACAACCTTGTAGGAATTTACGACGAAACCGAAGCAGATACTGCGGTGCTTGAAGAGATATCGGATATATATATTCATAACTACGCAGAGCTTGAAATCGAATAATAATGTATGTTATAATAAATTCAAATAAAATTCAGAGGTGTTAATTATGGGCAGATATGCAATCTACGGTGCAGGCTCACTCGGTACCGTACTCGGTGCTTACATTACAAAAAACGGCGGTCAGATTGACCTTATCAACCGCAACAAGGCTCACGTTGAGGCACTCAACACAAAAGGTGCTACAATCAAGGGCACTGTTGATATGAACGTACCCGTCAAGGCACTCACACCTGACGAGATGGAAGGTCAGTACGACGTTATACTGCTTATGACAAAGCAGCTTTTCAACACAGAGGTTGTTACAAAGCTCAAGGATCACCTTACAGATACAGGCGTTATCGTCACCCTTCAGAACGGCTTGCCTGAGCCGGGCATAGCCGAAATCGTCGGTGCAAACCGCACAATGGGCTGTACGGTTGAATGGGGTGCCGCACTCGGTGAGCCGGGCGTATGCACACTCACAAGCGAGCCCGACAGCCTTTCTTTCCATATGGGCAAAATGGAAGGCATTTCCGATGAACAGTTCAGAATGGTAAAAGACCTGCTCGAGCTTATGTGCCCCGTACACGAGGAAGATAACCTCATCGGTGCACGCTGGTCAAAACTGCTTATCAACGCTACCTTCTCGGGTCTTGGCACTGTTGTAGGCGGTGTATTCGGCGACGTATCCGAAAACAAGGATGCCGCAAAGGTTGCCGTAAGATGTATGAAAGAGTGTATCGACGTCGGTCACGCAACAGGTGCAGAGTTTGCTCCCGTACAGGGCAAAAACATAACAGCCCTCTTCTATTACAAGAACGCAATCAAGCGTGCGTTTGCAACCTTCCTCGTACCTGTCGCTATGAAAAAGCACCGTGACATTGAGCCTTCAATGCTTCAGGATCTCAAAAAAGGCAAAGCCTGCGAAATTGACGCAATCAACGGTGTTGTATGCGAATGGGGTAAAAAGACAAACACACCCACACCGATTAACGACAGAATCGTTGAAATAGTCAAGAAATGCGAAAAGGGCGAGCTCAAGCCCCATGCTTCAAACATCAGACTGTTTGACGACCTGCTCTGATAAATCAACAACTACTGTCACAAAGGACGTGTAAAAAATGGAAAAGGCTCCGTTCTGGCAAAAAACATGGTTTTTAGCACTTATGTTTTTGGTTGTTCCCCCTTTAGGAATTGTGCTTATGTGGGGCGGAAAAAAAGAATGGAACAAGGTAATCAAAATTGTTTTTTCCGTAATATTCGGTCTTTATAGTTTGCTTTGGTCACTTATTCTGATAAGTTTGGCTGCTGGAGAAGATACGTCAGCCTCATCACCTGCCGAAACAACAGCATACTCTGAATTAACCGAAAAAAACACAACTATAATATTTGAGACACCTACAAGAGAAGAAAGTGTTACCGAAGCAACAACCGAAAATGAAGAACCGACCACAGTTGTATCCGCAACAAAAGAAGAAACAACAACCGAATCAGCTACAACAAAAGCACCCTCAACCAATTCTTCTGTAGTAATCAAACCTGTCGTAACAACAAAGAAAGTAACCACAACGGCTAAACCCAATACTACAGTAAAACCTGCAACACAAAGCTCTTCAACAGAGTATGTGTTGAATACTAATACAATGAGATTCCACAAGCCCGATTGTCATTCAGTCAAGGAAATATATCCCGAAAACAAAGAAATAGTTAAAAGTAACAGAAATGCCATTATTTCTCAAGGGTTTAAACCTTGTGGTAATTGTCATCCGTAAGATCTCTGCAGACAGCGTTTTCAACAACGCTGTCTGTTTATTTTTTACATATGCGTCATCAATATTTCATTGAAAACGTAAAACATATATGTTAATATAAAATCAGCATATTATATTCCATTTTTATATAAAGGAGAGATTCTATATGGGACTTATTAAAGCAGGTATAGGCGCACTCGGCGGTGTTCTCGCTGACCAGTGGAAGGAATTTTTCTACTGCGAGTCACTTGAAAACGACGTACTTATGGTCAAAGGCTCAAAGCAGATCAGCGGCAGAAGCTCCAACACCAAGGGCAGTGACAACGTAATTTCAAACGGCTCGGGCATTGCCGTTGCAGACGGTCAGTGTATGATTATCGTTGAGCAGGGCAAGGTTGTCGAGGTTTGTGCAGAGCCCGGTGAATTCACTTACGATTCATCAACAGAGCCTTCACTCTTCACAGGTAAGCTCGGTGATTCAATAAAAGAAACCTTCAAGACAATAGGTAAAAGATTCACATACGGCGGAGATACAGGCAAAGACCAGCGAGTTTACTACTTCAACACCAAAGAAATTCTCGACAACAAGTTCGGCACACCCAATCCCTTTATGTTTGAGGTTGTCAACAAGAGAATCGGTATGGCAAGAACCGTCCAGGTCAGATGCAACGGTGTTTACTCTTACAAAATCACTGACCCGATTCTTTTCTATACAAAAATTGCAGGCAACGTAAGCGACGAATACAGAAGAGAAGAAATTGATATGCAGCTCAAGACCGAGTTTATCTCTGCTCTTCAGCCTGCATTCGCAAGACTTACCGAGCTTGAGCTTCGCCCTGCTCAGATTCCTGCACACACAGCTGAGCTCAAAGACGCTATGAATGCGGCACTCAAAACCGAATGGACAGACCGCAGAGGTATTTCCGTTGAGTCAATAGCTATGAATCCCATCACCCTCACAGATGAGGATATGCAGAAAATCAATCAGCTTGAA
This sequence comes from Acutalibacteraceae bacterium, assembly GCA_045651645.1. Lineage (GTDB taxonomy): Bacteria > Bacillota > Clostridia > Oscillospirales > Acutalibacteraceae > UBA8612. The sequence goes on along the minus strand of JAZRSU010000031.1, from coordinate 61,066 downwards.
GATGCCGCAACAATGGGCTCAAATCCGTTTATGATGGCAGGCAGAATGACTGATGCACAGGCAAACGCTATGGAAGCAGCCGCTGCCAACGAAGCAGGTGCTATGAACGGCTTTATGGGCTTCAATATGGCTATGGGTGCTAACGGCGGCTTCAATGCACAGCAGATGTATCAGGCAGGTATGCAGCAGCAACAGCAGCAGACCGCACCTGCAAACGGTTGGGCTTGCTCCTGCGGTGCAACGGTAAACGGCAACTTCTGCACAGAATGCGGTGCAAAGAAGCCTGAAGCCAATGGCTGGACCTGTGCCTGCGGTGCAGTAAACCAGGGAAGATTCTGCCCCAATTGCGGACAGAAAAAGCCTGAGGGTGCACCTGCTTATCAGTGCAACAAGTGTGGCTGGAAACCCGAAGACCCCGCAAACGTTCCGAAGTTCTGCCCCGAATGCGGCGACAGATTTGACGAAAACGATATAAAATAAAAGCTTCCTTACAAGGAGGAAACCGAAATGGAACTTATGACGTATAAGTGTCCTAACTGCGGCGGTGCAATAACCTTCGAAAGCGGTAAGCAGGAGTTCAAATGTGAATACTGCGACAGCACTTTCACTCTTGAACAGCTGAAAGAATATGACGAAATCCTTCGTGAAAGCAATCAGCCCGAAAACACTGAAACTGTTGAAGAGTTTGAATGGAATACTGCCGCAAACGATTCAACGCTCGAAAACGTCAACGCTTATATCTGTCAGCACTGCGGTGCTCAGGTAATTACCGACAAAACAACTGCCGCAACTGAATGTCCTTACTGCAACAACCCCGTAATCGTTGCACCACAGCTGTCGGGCGGTCTGAGACCCGACGTTGTAATACCGTTTAAAATCAAGAAAGAAGAGGCTGAAAAAGCTCTTCAGAATTTTTACAAAGGCAAACTGCTTCTTCCGAAAGAATTCAAAACAGCCAATAAAATACACGAAATCAAGGGTGTGTATATCCCCTTCTGGCTCTATGACTGTGCGGTAGGTGCAAACATAACGTACAACGCAACAAAGATTACGCACTGGCGCGATTCAAATTACGAATACACCAAAACCGACCGCTTCAAGCTGTTGCGTTCAGGCTCGCTCGCTTTTGAAAAAATCCCCGTTGACGGTTCATCCAAAATGGATGATGCATATATGGATGCCATTGAGCCGTTCAATTATGCCGAGCTTGTTGATTTTGATGCGGCATATCTTTCGGGATATATGGCAGACAGATACGATGTCACTCTCGAGCAGAATACACCTCGTATCAACAACCGTATTGAAGCCACAACGCTCGACACGTTCAGACAGACAATAAGCGGATATACAGGCGTAACACCCGACACAAAAAAAATCGGTCTGTACAACGGCAAGGCAAAATATGCACTTATGCCCGTATGGATTCTCAACACAAAATACAAAGACAAGACTTATACCTTTGCAATGAACGGTCAGACAGGCAAGCTCGTCGGCAGTCTTCCCGTAGACAAGAAAAAGTACTGGGGATTTTTTGCAGGAATTGCCGCAGGCTTATTTGCAGTCAGTCAGCTCTTTGTATTTTTCGGAGGGTGAAGCTATGAGAAGAATTATTATTTTCGCAGTAACCCTTCTGATTTTGTCAGCCCTTACCCTGCCCTGCTTTGCCCAGATTGATTCACCGTATATTATTGATGATGCAGACCTGCTCAGCGATTATGAGGAGCAGTATCTGCTCACAAGCATTGAAAACCTGCAAAACAATTACGGCTACGATATAGTAATCCACACTACCAACAGTACTTACGGCAAAGACATCATAAACTACTGTGACGATTACTATGACAACGGCGGATATGCCGAGGACGGTCTTATATTTGTAATAGATATGGGTGATCGAAACTACTATACAAGTACCTGCGGTACACTTGTTGACTCACTGCCCGATTATCAGATTGACGATATATGTACCAACGTAACCCCGTATCTTTCAAACGGTGAATACTTCACAGCGTTTGATAATTACCTCAGCGGTCTCAATTCTTATTTCGGCTACAATGAAGACGGCTATATCCCGCCCGGCGTACACTATGACGAAATATACGACGAATATGACGAGTATGAGTACGATTATGATTATTCATACGAGCCTTCAGCTGAAAGTTATCTGACAACAGAAGTCGTTGTGCTCGTTGGCTCGGTTGCGGTTGCATTTCTTATAGTAACCGTACTCAAGAAAAAGATGAACACCGCAGTTAAACAGCGTAATGCCGACAATTATGTTGTAAGCGGCAGTTTTAATCTCAGCAACAGCCGCGATATGCTTGTAGGCAGTAATACGGTAAGAAGACCTATACCTAAAAATAACAACACCAATACCGGTCACCGACCGGGCGGCGGTGGCGGTGGAGTAAGAGTATCCTCCGGCGGCGTAAGACACGGCGGCAGCGGCGGTAGATTCTAAAAAGCAAAACAACCTTGAAAGATCTGCTCTTTCAAGGTTGTTTTTATTTTAATCAAGCTGTGCTATTTCGTGGTAAAGGTCGGCATATCTGCCGCCCATTGCCAGAAGCTCTTCGTGTGTGCCACGCTCTACAATTCTGCCGTGCTCAAGCACCATAATTGCATTAGCCGTACGTACGGTTGAAAGCCTGTGTGCAATTACAAACGTCGTTCTGTTTTCCATAATCGCATCCATACCCTCGTCAATATGCCGCTCTGTACGGGTATCGACCGAGCTTGTAGCTTCGTCAAGAATAAGAATCGGTGCACGGCTGATTGCCGCACGGGCAATATTCAGAAGCTGACGCTGACCCTGCGAAAGGTTGGCACCGTCACCCTCAAGCACTGTATCGTAGCCGTTTTTCAGGTGCATTATAAACGAATGGGCAGAGGAAATCTTTGCCGCCTCTATAACCTCTTCGTCCGTTGCATCAAGTCTGCCGTAGCGTATATTCTCGCGCACCGTACCCGTAAACAGATGAGTATCCTGAAGCACCATTGCGATATTTTCTCTGAGCAGTTTACGGTCAATCTGCTCAATCGGTACACCGTCAATCGTTATCGTACCGTCTTTAATATCGTAAAAGCGTGAGAGCAGATTTGTAACAGTCGTCTTACCTGCACCCGTTGAGCCTACAAAAGCAATCTTCTGACCGGGCTTTGCATAAAGCGAAATATCGTGAAGCACCGTAACCTCGGGAGTATAGCCGAAGCTGACGTTATTCAGTTCAACGTGACCCTTGATTTCTCTTATATCCGCAAGCTCACACGTCTGCTTTTCAGGCTCTTCATCAAGCACTTCAAACACACGCTCAGCACCTGCAAGAGCAGAGAAAACAGTATTCATCTGCATTGAAATTTCATTTATCGGTCGGTTAAAGCTTCGTGTATAGTTGAGCGATACGGCAAGGCCGCCTATATCAAAGCCTCTGTAAACAACAAGCAACGCACCGATACAAGCCGTTATACCGTAGCAGACGTTACACAGCTGATGCGTAACAGGGCCCATAATACCTGCGTTAAACTGTGCTTTGATCTGTGCCTCGCAAAGCTCACTGTTCAGATACTCAAATTCCTCAACAGCAGTATCCTCGTGCTCAAAAACCTTTACAACCTTCTGACCCGATATCATCTCTTCTGCATAGCCGTTGAGCATACCGAGCGTTTTCTGCTGACGGACAAACGCACCACGGCTCGATTTGATAATCCGTTTACTTGCAAGGGTTAAAAGCGGAGTCATAACCACCGTAATTGCGCCCAGAATGGGGTTTGTATAAAACATAAGGAATATTGTGCCGACAATGGTAATTGCACCCGAAACAATCTGAATAAGCGTCGTGTTGAGCATTTCACCAACAGTGTCAATATCGTTTGTAAAACGGCTCATAATATCGCCTGCAGGGTGAGTGTCAAAATAACGCACGGGTAATGTCTGAAGCTTGGAATACAGCTCATTTCGCATTAATTTAAGCGTACGCTGTGAAACGCTGAGCATAAGCCTCTGCTGAAGCCACTGAGTGAGCACCGCAACAGCATAAACTGCCGCCATAACCGCAACGCCCTTGGCAAGACCCATCAGTCTGTCGGTTATATCAGGCTTTGCGGCATCGTAATAAAGGAATTCATTCATTATAGGGCGAAGCAGATATGAAGCAACAAGAGAAGCTACCGTCTGTACAACCGAGCAGAAAAGTGCTATCGCAAGCAGTAACCTCTGCTTTGAAAGGAATTTCAGCAGACGCGAAACGGTTTTACGCAGATTTTTGGGCTTACCGCCTGCACGCATTGCGTTTTCTCTGCCGCCTCTGCCCGCAACGTCCATCTCTTTACCGCCCGATTTTGCTGAGGATGAAGAAGAATAGCGGTTGATAAGGCTCTGAGCTTTTATTTTATCCATTGCACTCATCCTCCTTATCCTTCTGCGAATAGTAGATTTCGCCGTATTCCTTACACTCTGCAAGAAGAGTTTTGTGAGTACCGCAGCCTACTACCCTGCCCTCATCAAGCACGATTATTTTATCGGCATCGATAACGGAGTTGATTCGCTGAGCAATTATAATTTTTGTAACACCCGTCAATTCTTCACGGAATGCTTTGCGGATTGAAGCATCCGTTGCAGTATCAACGGCACTTGTCGAGTCGTCAAGAATAACGATTTTCGGGCTTTTCAGCAGTGCTCTTGCGATACAAAGACGCTGCTTCTGACCACCTGAAAGGTTGGCACCGCCTCTGCCGAGGAAGGTATCGTATCCGTCGGGGAAAGAGCGTATAAAACCGTCTGCCTGAGCAACTTTTGCAGCGTGATACATCTCTTCATCCGTAGCGTTTTCGTTACCCCAACGTAAGTTTTCGGCAACCGTTCCGGAGAAAAGCGTGTTTTTCTGAAGCACTACGGCAACTGCACTGCGAAGATTTTTGAGAGAGTACTCACGCACGTCACTACCGTCAACCAACACAGCACCCTCGTCGGCATCGTAAAGCCTCGGTATAAGTGAAACGAGCGTTGATTTACCACTACCCGTAGAGCCGACTATACCGATAACCTCACCCGAAGCAATGTTGATATTTATGCTGTCGAGAACCTTTTCTTCGTTGTTTTTAAAGTAGCGGAATGAAACGTTTCTGAATTCAACACTGCCGCTGTTTACCGTCTTTTCTTTTTTATCTGACTTTTCATCTGTAAGGTCGATTTCAGCGTTAAGAACTTCTGAAATACGTCGGTCACTTGCCGCCGCTCTTGTGCCCTGCAGTATAATATTTGCAAGGAAGTTGAGTGCCGTAAGCACCTGTGAAAGATATGTAATAAAGGCTGTAAGCGTACCAAGCTCCATATCGCCCACCATTATCTGCTTGCCTGCAACCCACACAACACCGAGCGTTGCGGCATTTATCGCAAAAGCGGACACGGGCTGCATAAACAGCATAACCTTAAGAGCTGACGTGCTTTTTTCAACAAGGTCTGAGTTTACTGCCGCAAACTTAAGCTTTTCAAATTCTTCACGCACAAACGACTTTATAACACGCTGATTTATTACGGTTTCGCCAACGTTATTATTCAGCTTGTCAAGAGCCTTTTGCATTGTAGTATATCTCGGCGAAGCAACCCTGATAATGGCAAAAATAGTTAAGGCAAGCACCGGCATTACAATAAAAATTACAAGTGCAAGCTTTGCATTGAGTGCAAACGACATTATGAGTGCACCTACAAGCATTATCGGACTGCGGAACATACCGCGAAGCAGAGTCTGTGCAAAATTCTGCACCTGAGTGATATCGTTTGTGATTCGTGTAATCAGCGAGCCTGTTGTAAACTCGTCGATATTATTGAACGAAAACTTCTGAATCTGCCTGAAAACGTCAGCCCTGACTCCTGCACCGAGACGCACCGAGCCACGCACGGCAAAGTTAGCACCGAGCACGCCCGTAATCATCATAAAAACAGCAAGCAAAGCCATAAACAAGCCGTTTCTGATAATGTAAGGCACGTCGCCGTTAGCCGCACCTACGTCAATAATATTGGCGTTTATGTACGGTAAAATAAACTCTCCGCAGGCCTCAAGCACCATAAAGAACGGGCCGAGCAGAAAGCTGTACCAATATTTTTTTACGTAAGGTTTGTATTTTTTCATAATTTGCCTCTTTGCAAAAGAATAACATTGTAATTTTAGACCCCTCAAAACAATTTGTCAAGAAACCGCTTTATATTATTGAGATAATACAAAAACTATGATATAATTAATCAAAATAACAGATAAAGAAGGAAAGAGTATGATAGCAATTCTTATTATTCTGCTTTGTCTTGTCGCAGGTGTTGCAGGCTTTGCATATTTTGCCTACAACCAGGTGTTCGGTAAGCGTTGCGACGGCGATGAAAGACTCAAATATTTCTCACACGAAGATTTTGAGGGACTCAAGGCAGCACCCGTAGAGTTTGAAAACGATAAGGGTGATACACTCCGAGGTGCAATATATGCAAAATCAGGTCTGCAGATGCCCGAAGCACTTATCATTTTCTCACACGGTATGGGCGGCGGTCACCGCAGTTATATGACCGAAATCAACACCTTTGCACAGAACGGCTTTGCAGTGCTTGCGTACGACAACACAGGCACTTTCGCTTCCGACGGCAACAAACTCGGCGGTTTCTGTCAGGGTCCGAGTGACCTCGTTTCGGCTATTAACTTTGCACGCTCACACAAGGCACTGGGCAATATGAAAATACTGCTTGCAGGTCATTCGTGGGGCGGCTACTCCGTATGTCAGGCACTCGGCAACGAAAACGTAAAGGTTGAAGGTGCGGTTGCGTTCGGTGCACCCGACAGCGGCTATCAGGTAATCGGTGCGGCTATGGGCGAAAAGCTTTCATTCCTGACACCCATATTCAAGCTTGCTTTCAGAATTTTTGAGGGCGAGCGTGCAATGGTGCTTTCATCACAGACACTTGCAAACGCTGAGCCTACACCTGTGCTTCTGCTTCACGGTAAGGAAGATCACCTTGTGCCCCCTGCCGTTTCCGCAGCGGAAAACGCAAAAGATTTACCGCATGTAAAATCAGTTATTTTCGATTCAAGATACCACAACGTTTACCAGACAATAGAGTCGGAAATCTATATGAACGAAACCTTTGCAAAAATCAACGCAACCAAGAAAAACAAAAACGCAAGCGAAGAAGAAATCAACGCCTGCTACGATATTGATTACGAGCTGATTACAAGAGAAGACCCGTCGATTATGAATGCCGTAATAATGTTTATGAAAAAATGTATTGAGAGGTAAAAAAATGAAATTATTTATTGCATCCGACATACACGGCTCGGAGTTTTACTGCCGCAAGCTAATAGGCGCATACAAGAGAGAAGAAGCAGACAAAATGCTTCTCCTCGGCGATATTCTCTACCACGGTCCGAGAAACGATTTGCCTAAGGGATACGCTCCCAAGGCTGTAATCGAGCTACTCAACGCACTCAAAGACGAAATCCTCTGCGTGCGAGGCAACTGCGACACAGAGGTTGACCAGATGGTGCTCAACTTCCCCGTGCTTGCTGATTATGCCGTTATTTTCGACGGTGATACAACCATATACGCAACACACGGCCACGTATATAACGAGGGTAAACTGCCTCCCCTCACCAAGGGTGACATACTGCTTCACGGCCACACGCACGTACCTGCCTGCAACGAGCACGAGGACTACACTTACCTCAACCCCGGCTCTGTTTCAATCCCGAAAGAAAACAGCCACCACGGATATATGATACTCGAAAACGGTGTATTTACGTGGAAAAACCTTGAGGGCGATGTTGTAAAGTTTTATTCAATTCGCAATTCGTAATGCGCAATTCGCAATTATAAGATTCTTCGCTGTCGCTCAGAATGACAGCTATAAGCAGTAAGGAGCATACCAAATGTTCACCCTATACCCTTTTGCATTATACAGGATTGAAAAATTCACCGAATATCTGAACAAACAGTATCAGCGTGGGTTTGCAGTCACAAAGATACTGTTTGGGTGTATTGTGTTTTTCAATGCGGTTGAGCCTAAAAAACACACAAACGTTGCAATTCTCACCAGAAATTACCACAGAAATATGAAGCGTGAGAAATGGAACGATGCCAAGTTCATTCAGTCACGTCACAGATTCAACACCGGCAACGGGTTTGTGTGCGAAATATACGCACTCACAGTTTCGACAGAATACAAAATTTATATAAACCGAGTGATAGAAAAAGATGATATCGAAGCACTCAAAGAACACCGCAAAGCCCAAATAAAACGGATTAATATCTGCAAAGGACTCTGGGGGTTATTTGATCTCACTGCAATAATTATGATTTTGTCTTTAATCATTAACGGCAATTAAGATCCTTCGTTCAGGATGACATTGTTTTTTATCGCCGTAAACTGCCTTGTCAAAAGCTCCCTTTGAAGGGAGCTGTCACGAAGTGACTGAGGGTTGCCAAAAATACAAATCATCGTTTAATTCTTCAATCCTCCGTCACGGCATACGCCGTGCCACCTCCTTTCAAAAGGAGGTTTTGTCAACTTTCACATCGATGATATACAAAAGCCAAATATCTATTTTGTGCTATTCCTCTTCCCTGATATTTATCGCCAACACACCGCAAACCACAGATAATACCGATAACACACCGCCGATTAAGATACAAAAAATCTTGACGGCGGTGTTTTCATTTATACCGCCGAATATGCTTAAAGCTGAACCGAAAAGCATAAAAGCAACGCTGAGAATCACAATAAAAACAAACAACTTTTCTTTATCCATAATCCGCACCTCCGAAATTAACTTAATTATAAAACATTTTTCATAATTACGCAAGTGCGTATACGCATTTGCGAATATTTTTTTAAAATATTCCTGAGGTGATGATAAAATGGCTGTCAAGGATATGGTTGCAAAAAGATTTCAGGATATATGTAAAGAGCGAAACATCAAGACTAACGAGCTTGCAAATCTATCAGGTGTCACACCGTCTACCGTTTACAGTATGCTCGACGAAAGACGAAGAGACGTATCAATAGTAGTAATAAAAAAACTGTGTGACGGACTTGATATAACCCTCGGCGAGTTTTTTGACACGGAAGAATTTAACAACCTTGAACAAGAGATAAAATGAAAAAAGCTGCATCAGACGATGCAGCTTTTTTATTGGATTTATTTAACTTTTACTGTTACAATTTCAAACGGTTTTACGTTGAGGGTTACGGAGTTATTCTCAACTGCAAGCGGCTCGATTTCGTTTTCCATAAGGTCGCAGAGCACTGCACTGCTGATATCAAATCCGAATGTGAGCTTTGCACCGTTTACACGCTTATTCCAGCTTTCGTACATACGTACAACCGTTTCGTCGCTGTCCTCAGCCTTCTTGACAGTATCGATAACGATATTCTCGTCCGATACGCTTACGAAGCTGTAGCTTTCGGGCAGTACACCATCCTGCTTGCCGAGCTTGACAGCAGTCATCGGGTTGTTGAGGTCGTAAGCAAGCTGTACTGTACCTGCCTGAGTGTATGTACCTGCGTGCGGACGCAGTGAGTAAATAAACTCGTGGTGACCCTTATCAGCCTTCGGGCTCGGATGAGTTGCACACTTGAGAAGAGTGAGCTTGATTACACCGTCGTGTATATCGTGACCGTACTTACAGTCGTTGAGGATACTTACGCCGTAGTCGCACTCGGAAAGGTCGGCAAACTTGTGTGCACATACCTCAAATTTTGCGGCATCCCAGCTTGTGTTTGTGTGAGTCGGACGCTCTACGCTACCGAACTGGATTTCGTAAGTAGCCTTATCAGCGTTGATATCAACGGGGAATGCAGCCTTGACAAGGATATGCTCCTGATACCACTCTGCGGTTGTATCGAAGTCAATCTTGTCGATATCGGCATAGAGCCATACCTTCTGCTCGATTACGGAGTCATAGAACTTTCTTGTAATCTTGAAGCCCTTACGAACACCTTCGTCGAGCATTTCAACAGCACTGACGTCGTTGATTTCGTACTTCTTCTCTTTGTAGTATACGGAGATTTCCCATGCGTCGTACTCTCTCGGGAAGTCCTCAAAAGCTTCAATAACGTTTGCACGCTCGCCTGCCTTGAGCACCTCTCTGCCGACACGCTTATCGAAGATGCGGCTGATTGTATAATCATCGGCAAACTCAACGATGAAGTATGCGTTTTCGAGCTTCTTATCGCTGACAGCAACTTCGCCCTTGCTCTCGTTGCCCTTAACAACCTTCCAGCCCTTTGCAGGAATGTCTGTTACGTAAATCTTCTCGCCGTCAACGTCAACTACGCCGCTGTTTGTAAATGAAAGCGGATTGAATACAGCAATACCGCCGTCTGTAGCAATGTTTGCGGCAATATCAGCCTGAGCTGAGCCGAGCATATCTCTGCCTGCCTTGCTGATTGCCTCGTACTGTCTCGTGCTCTCCTCATAAACCTGGTAAATGGAAGAGCCGGGAATAATATCGTGGAACTGATTGAGAAGTATGCACTCCCAACCCTCGTTGATTTTCTCCTGCGGATATGCCTTTTTGTTGTAAAGGCGGTTAATCTCGCTGAAAAGCTCTGTGTTCTGATAAAGAATCTCGCACTTTCTGTTGTAACGCTTGTTGCAAGCATTGGAGGTATATGTACCTCTGTGGAACTCAAGATAAAGCTCACCTGCCCAGTGAGGCATCTTCGGATTATTCTCGGTACGCTGTTTAACACGCTCAAGGTAATCGCCTGCAAACTCGCTGACTGTCTGCGGAATACCGGGCATACCGTGCTTGAGTCTGTCAAACTGCTCAAGGTGCCACTGAGTCGGTCCGCCACCGCCGTCACCATGGCCGAAGGTGATAATAACCTCGTTATTGATATGCTTCTGCTGGTATCTGTTCCAGCAGCCCTTAACCTGAGTAGGCTCAAGCATAGCGTTGTATGTAGTGTTGCGGTTTACGGTGTTGTTCTTATCGCAACGCTGTGCAGAAAGGAAGTGAGTGAAAATCTCAGTTGAGTCGATACCACGCCACATAAATGTATCGTAAGGCATCATATTTGTTTCATTCCAGCTGATTTTGGATGTTACAAACTTATCAACACCGCTCTTACGCAGAATCTGCGGAAGTGCCGCAGAGTAACCGAAAACGTCGGGCAGCCAGAGAACTTTACTGTCTACGCCGAACTCTTTGTTGAAGAAACGCTTGCCGAAGAGCACCTGACGTACAAGGCTTTCACCGCTTGTGAGGTTACAGTCTGCCTCAACCCACATTGCGCCTTCAACTTCCCAGCGACCCTCTTTGATAAGCTGCTTTACGTCTTCATAAACGTCGGGAGCTTCTTCCTTGAGGTACTTGTAAAGCTGAGCCTGTGAGGACATAAACTTGTACTCGGGGTACTGCTTCATAAGTGCAACAACAGTTGAGAATGAACGCACTACCTTTTCTCTTGTCTGGTCAAGAGTCCAGAGCCAAGCAACGTCAATATGAGTGTGACCTATACATATACACTTGACTTCCTGATCACTGCAGTACTTGCCGTAGAACTCATCACGCAGGTAATCAAGAGCCTTCTGTGAAGTTGCTCTGCACTGCTCTGAGCCGGGCACGCACATATCAATCATATTAAGTGCGGTATTGATGTGCATAAGTGTATCTGCATACTCCTTGCTGTTTTCGTGAAGTACGCAAAGTGCATCATAAGGCACCTTCAGATCATAATAAAGCTTCTTGTAAAGCTCGTCCACTACAAAAATATTGCTGACTATGCTGTGTCTGCAGGTGTTCATACCTGTATAAGCATAAACGTAAATCTCGTACTCATCAGAGCCTTCAAGCATAGTATAACGGTGGTTGGAATCACAGCCGTTCATCAGCTTGCCGTTGACGTAAACCGTAAACTGCGGGTCGTGTGCAACATCGCTGTTATATGCACCCGTTTCAAAGTAAAACTCAACCGTTTTACCCTTCATACTATCGGGCAGAGTGACCTTCTTATAGAACCAACCGTGAGCGTCCTTCTCGTCGCCCCAACGGTCATACTTACCGAAATCTGTCCATTCATCGGTAACGGCAGGCGGCATCTGAGCTACGCCCTTGTATCCGCAAGGCAGGTACTTGAAATCGGTAAGCTCGAGAGAATCTGAAAAAACAAGTTTCTGAATCTCCGGTAAAAATACACGAAGCTTATCAAGCAAAAAATTCAAACTGGAAACCTCCTGATTTTTTATGTTACGCACAGTTTATCACAATATATTGTAAATTTAAAGTATTAACTAACAACTTTGAGTTAAAATTTTCATATATATTTTTGTGCTGTTTTAACATAAAGGAGGTGTTATGATGCAGCACTGTATTGCCAACCTCAGGACAAAGGAAGTAATAAACAAAAAGGACGGTTGCAGACTCGGCAGAGTATGCGACGTTGAAATTGATGCCTGCAACGGTCACGTTGTAAATCTCGTAATATGTCACGGCGGAAGAATGTTTTCACCCTATGCCTGCGAAAGCGACCTGCGTATACCCTGGTGTGACGTCGACGTTATAGGTGACGATATAATTCTCGTCTGTTTCACTCCGCCCGTAGGTCCGCCGAGAGGATGCTCAAGAAGAGGCTTTTTCAGATAAAAAAGGTACGGTCGAATTAAGCGTAACATCGGGCACGCTTGTTGGTTCAAGCCTGTAGCTGACAACCGCAAGCGTACCCCCTGTTTTATCACTCGCAAACCCGAAACCGTACCACTCGGTGTCACATCTTTTTATACCGTTTGTGTCCGAAGGTAACAGCTCACGAATACCGAGTATACTAAAAATTTCATTTATATGTTCTTCGTCAAAACCGCAGAAAGCCTTCACCGCATTGCGTGCAATTTCTTCAAAACCTTCAGAATTCTTACCCTGATATGTAACCGTTACGTTTACAAGGCGACCCTGAGAATCCGAATACATCGACAGCTTACAGCCGTTTATATAACAGCTTTCTTTCAGCTTGTCACCGCTCACCGTCTCTTCAACACGGCAGTCATATCCCGATTTTATCATTGCCGATATAAAATCAATGCTGTCTTTCTGCCCTGTCCGCACACAAGAGCACAGCATAAAAACAGGTATAATCAGCAGTAGTGCAAGCACTTTTTTCATCATTATTCCTCCTTGGCAATATCGTTATATTCACCAAAATGCAGTGTCTATTCGTTAATATATACATATATATGTAGAATTTATAAAATATATTATTTTAGGCTTGAAATCCGCCGATAAATAATTTAGAATATACTCATCAAGAATGAGAGGTGTGGCTACTATGTTTCTTCTTCACACAAAGCAAAGCATTATTCCTTGCCGCATTGTCGCATTCTGCAATAAATAAAAAACGGCTGTTGCTCTGAAAAGGTGCGACAGCCTTAATCTTTTGAATCAGAGGTGCACGATTATGAAAAAAGTAGCAATCGTTATGGGTAGCGACAGCGACCTGCCGGTAGTTGGCAAGGCAATCAAAAAGCTCAGAGAGTTCGGTGTAGAGTGTGAAGCACACGTTATGTCCGCTCACAGAACTCCCGATGCAGCAGCAGAGTTTTCAAAGAACGCTGCAGCAAACGGCTTCGGTGTAATTATTGCCGCAGCAGGCAAAGCAGCTCACCTTGGCGGTGTACTTGCCGCTCACACAACCTTACCCGTTATCGGTATCCCCGTTAAGTCCTCCACACTCGACGGTCTCGATGCACTTCTCGCAACAGTACAGATGCCCGCAGGTATCCCCGTTGCAACAGTTGCTATCGACGGTGCAGAAAACGCTGCAATCCTCGCTGTACAGATGCTCGCACTCAGCGAGCCCTCACTCGCAGAAGCTCTTGAGAAGATGAAGAAAGATATGGCAGAGAAGGTACTCGAAAAAGATGCCGCTCTTGCCGCTCAGGTTGCTTCACTTTAATAAGGGAGGAAAACCGTTATGTCAATCCATGAAGAATGCGGTGTTTTCGGTATATTCAACCGAAACCTCGAACACAACGCAGTACAGGAAACCTACCTTGCTCTTTACGCACTTCAGCACCGCGGCCAGGTAAGCTGCGGTATTGCCGCCCGTAACGGCGACAATGTCGACTGCATTACAGAGCTCGGTACAGTACCCGATGTATTCAACAAAGACAAGCTCGCTTCACTCACAGCCTCAGGCAACGGCAACGTGGCAATCGGTCACGTACGCTACTCCGCACAGGGTGAGGAAGACGAAATAAACTCACAGCCTATGGTTATGAGCTATGCAAAAGGCTCTATCTCAATCGTAAACAACGGCAGCCTTGTAAACACTGCAAAGCTCAGAAATCAGCTTGAATCAGGCGGCTCTGTTTTCCAGACAAACAGCAACGCCGAAATGATAGTACACCTTATCGTACGTCACAGACTGCAGACAGAAAACATCGAGAAGGCTATTTCAAAAGCAATGGCTGAGCTTGAGGGTGCATATTCATTCATCATTATGTCACCAAAAAAGCTTATCGCAGTGCGTGACCCCAAGGGCTTCCGTCCCTTATGCTACGGCAAACTCGGTGATTCATACGTTATCGCATCCGAATCCTGTGCAATACAGAGCATCGGCGGCGAAGTAATCCGCGATATCGAGCCAGGTGAAATCCTCGTCATAACAGACGAAGCAGTATACAGCAACAAAGATAACTGCGGTCAGAAAACGTCAATGTGCATTTTCGAGCACGTTTATCTCGCAAGACCCGACTCTGTTATCGACGGCGCAAGCGTACACCGTGCAAGACTCAACGCAGGTAAGTTCCTTGCAATCGAACATCCCGTTGAGGCTGACGTCGTAGTCGGTGTCCCCGATTCAGGTATTGATGCCGCTATCGGCTATGCTAATCAATCCGGTATCCCCTTCGGACTCGGTCTTATCAAAAACCGCTATATCGGCAGAACGTTCATACAGACAACGCAAAGACAGCGTGAACGATCCGTACAGATAAAGCTCAATCCCCTCGGCAACGAAATTGAGGGTAAGAGAATAGTACTTGTTGACGACTCAATCGTCAGAGGTACAACCTGTGCAAAGCTTATCAAAAAGCTCAGGGATGCGGGTGCAAAAGAAATTCATATGCGAATCTCCTCTCCCCCGTTTATAAATCCCTGCTACTTCGGCACAGACATCAGCTCGAAGGACAAGCTGATTGCCTGCAAGCTCGACATTGACGAGATCTGCCGATTCATCGGTGCCGACTCGCTCGGTTACCTCAGCCGCGAATCAATGATGAAGGTTGCAGAAAACTCCAACGTAGAATTCTGCAGTGCCTGCTTCACGGGCGAATACCCCGTAGACGTATCAGGCGAAAACTTCGTCGATAAATACAGTAAGAAAATCAACTAATATAAAGGAGAGCTTTAAAGATGGAAAGTTATTCAAACAGCTACAAAGAAGCAGGCGTTGACGTAACAAAAGGTTACGAAGCCGTAAAGCTTATGAAAGAGCACGTTGAGCGCACAAGAGTACCCGGTGTTGCTGACGAAATCGGCGGCTTCGGCGGTATGTTCATCCCTAACCTCACAGGCATCAGCGAGCCCGTACTTGTTTCCGGTACAGACGGTGTCGGTACAAAGCTCAAGATTGCATTCATGATGGATATCCACAACACAGTCGGTATTGACTGCGTTGCTATGTGTGCAAACGACGTTGCTTGCTCCGGCGCAAAGCCCCTCTTCTTCCTCGACTATATTTCCGTTGCAAAGAACATCCCCGAAAAGGTTGCAGCAATAGTCAGCGGTGTTGCAGACGGTTGTGTGCAGGCAGGCTGTGCACTTGTAGGCGGCGAAACAGCAGAGATGCCCGGCATCTACACAAACGACGAGTATGACCTTGCAGGTTTCTGCGTAGGTCTTGCAGACCGTAAAGATATCATCGACGGTAAGAACATTGCCGAAGGCGACGTACTTATCGGTGTAGAGTCATCAGGTGTTCACTCCAACGGCTTCTCACTTGTAAGAAAGGCTTTCAACGTTTCTCCCGAAAGACTTTCAATCTATGTTGACGAGCTTGGTAAGACTCTCGGTGAAGAGCTTATCACTCCCACAAAGATTTACGTCAAGACAATCTCCGCTATCAAGGATGTATGCAAGATTCACGGCATCTCTCACATCACAGGCGGTGGCTTCTATGAGAACATTCCGAGAATGTTCAGCGGCAACGACCTTCGTGCAAAGGTTGAGCGCAAGGCTGTTCCCGTAAAGCCCATCTTCAACCTCCTCGCTTCCGAGGGTATCCCGGAGAGAGATATGTTCAACACATTCAATATGGGTGTAGGTCTTTGCGTTGCAGTTTCTGCTGACAAAGCTGACGAGGCTGTCAGAGCAGTAAATGCAATCGGCGAAAAGGCACACATCATCGGTGAAGTTGTCAAGGGCGACAAGGGTGTTGACATATGTTAAACATAGTTGTTCTTGTATCGGGCGGCGGCACTAACCTGCAGGCATTGCTCGACGCCAAGGCAGCAGGTCAGATTCCGCACGGTCAGTTTGTACGCGTTATTTCAAGTGCCGCAGGTGCTTACGCACTTGAGCGTGCAAAGAATGCAGGTGTACAGGGTGTCGTTGTCGAGCGTAAAGGCAAGACAGCCGAGGAATTTGAAACTGCACTTTTAGCTGAGCTTGAAGCAGCAAAGGCTGACCTTATTGTCCTTGCAGGCTTTATGACAATACTCAGCGAAAAGATAATTGAGAAATATCCCGAAAAGATTATAAACGTTCACCCTGCTCTTATCCCCTCTTTCTGCGGCAAAGGCTTCTACGGTCTTAAGGTGCACGAAGCCGCACTTGAGAAAGGTGTCAAGGTTACGGGTGCTACAGTGCACTTTGTAAACGAAATCCCCGACGGCGGCAGAATTATCGCACAGAAGGCGGTAGACGTGCTTGACGGTGACACACCCGAAATTCTCCAGCGCAGAGTTATGGAGCAGGCAGAATGGAAAATACTCCCCGCAGCAGTTGCAAAGCTGTGTGAAGAAAGAAAGTAAATTCAGGAGGCAACCAAAATGAAAAGAAGAGCACTTCTCAGTGTATCAGACAAGACAGGAATCGTAGAGTTTGCAAAAGAGCTTTACGAGCTTGGTTTTGAAATAGTTTCTACAGGCGGCACAGCTAAGGCTGTTGCAGACGCAGGCATCCCCTGCACACAGGTTTCTGACATCACAGGCTTCCCCGAGTGCCTTGACGGCAGAGTCAAGACTCTCCACCCGATGGTACACGCAGGTATCCTTGCAATGCGTTCAAACGCAGAGCATATGGAGCAGCTTGAAAAATTAGAGGTTACACCGATTGACGTTGTTGCAATCAACCTCTACCCCTTCAAGCAGACAATTCTCAAGCCTGACGTTACACTTGAGGACGCTATCGAGAATATCGACATCGGCGGCCCGACAATGATTCGTGCAGCTGCTAAAAACTGGCAGGACGTTGCTGTTATCGTTGACCCTGCAGACTATGCAACTGTTATCGAAGAGTACAAGGCTAACGGTGCACCCAGCAAGGAGACTAAGTTCAAGCTTGCAGGCAAGGTATTCGAGCACACAGCTAACTACGATTCAATGATCAATACATACCTCAGAAAGCAGCGCGGTGAAGATCCGTTTGCAAACTGCTTCACAATGACTTTCGAGAAGGTTCAGGATATGCGCTACGGCGAGAATCCCCACCAGAAGGCAGCTTTCTACACAGAGGTCGGTGCAGCTGACAACGTGCTTTCCGCTGCAAAGCAGCTTCACGGCAAGGAACTCAGCTACAACAACATCAACGATGCTAACGGTGCACTTGATATCATCAAGGAATTCGGCTTTGACGAGCCCGTTGCTGTCGGTGTCAAGCACGCTAACCCCTGCGGTGTAGGTATCGGTGCTACAATTCACGAGGCATACCTCAACGCATACAATGCTGACCCTGTTTCAATCTTCGGCGGTATCGTTGCTCTCAACCGTGAGGTTGATGAGGAGACAGCAAACGAGCTTGCAAAGATTTTCCTTGAGATTATCATTGCTCCCAAGTTCTCAGAGAAGGCTCTCGAGATTCTCACCGCTAAGAAGAACATCCGTCTTCTTGAGCTTCCCAACCTTGCAGATTCCAACAAGAAGGGTCTTGTTGATATGAAGAAGGTTGCAGGCGGTCTGCTTGTTCAGGAGCTTGACACAGAGCTTCTCAACGAAGAGGATATCGTTTGCGTTACAGACAGAAAGCCCACAGAAGAAGAAATGAAGCAGCTTATGTTCGTATGGAAGGTTGTAAAGCACACCAAGTCCAACGGCATTGCTCTTGCAAAGGATAACGCTACAACAGGTATCGGCCCCGGCCAGACAAACCGTATCACAGCACTTGAGCTTGCTATCAAGTATGCAGGCGACAAGGCTGCAGGCAGCGTTATGGGCAGCGATGCATTCTTCCCGTTTGACGACTGTGTAAAGGCAGCTCAGGCAGCAGGCATCACAGCTATCATTCAGCCGGGCGGCTCAATCCGTGACGAGGATTCAATCAAGGCTTGTAACGAAGCAGGCATAGCAATGGTCTTCTGCGGTATGCGCCACTTCAAACACTGAGCCGAGAGCCTCGGCACCCAATACCTCAATAAAAAGGATATTTCCAATCACATTGAGGTAACGAGATAAGTTTATATCACATCAAATTAAAATGTCATTCTGAGGAGTGAAACGACGAAGAATCTTAAAACTTATTTCAAGATTCTTCGCTTCCGCTCAGAATGACAAAACAGAATAGATAAATATTAAAAGAGCGATGAAACCGCAAAAGTTTCATCGCTCGTTATATTTTCACATCATCATAATCAGAAAATTCCCAACCAAATTTCAAACGCAACAGGAACAAGAGTAATAAGTATACCACCGACCAACGGAATAATTTCATTCCCTATTGTCAGCTTCCTGTCATAGGCAAATTTATGCGGTTTTTTCGGGTTAACAAACAGAGTGTATTTACAGCTTTTCGAAAACTCATTCATACGCTTTTTGCTGATGCCGAGGTCTGTCATGCCATAGTATTCCTTACCGTTATACACGTAAAAAAATTTTGCTTTAATCTCTGAAAGCATCGTGACCGTATCAAGAAACCATCCGTCTACAACCTCTGTACAACGCTTCATCTGAATAATTCTTACCAGAGTCAAAGTGATAAAAGGAGCACCACAACCGCAAAAAAACAGATATATAATCCACATACTACCCCTCCGTTCTGTTAGTATTATATGCTTGTGTTAAATTAGAGACAAATCACCATTGGCTCCCTCTGACGAGGGAGCTGTCAGCGAAGCTGACTGAGGGAGAGAAAACTGTCCCTCCGTCAAAACTGCGTTTTGCCACCTCCCCTGACAAGTGGGGGCTGTTTTTGAATACACAGATTACATTTCTATTATTAATTCGGTCTCTAAAAAGCTGTTACCTTTTAAATACATTATCTTTATCTTATCATCAAATTTAATATAGTCAACAATAGGGTCTACCGTTTCAGACACATCCTCAAGCACTACTTCTTTTAAATACTCTCCTTTGTTAAAAATATCCTGTATTATAACACTATGCCTTCCATTATCATAATTTACAAAGACAACATTCTCTTCGTATTCGCCTAAAACAGAATAATACGTGTCAGATACATTTCCGCTGTTAACATCACAATAAATCGTCCAACGAGTAGAAATGCCCGTACCTGTTTGAACTGAAATGTTCAATATATCCTCATTTATTACATTCACCTTGGGTTTCCGTGATACATCCTTATCACTTATGAGAATATTACCATGTCTGTCTTTGATGACATAATCATAGGTAAAATTGCCGTTATCAGTAATTTCATATAATTGGTTTATATCATAATTGCCATCACAACCAGACAAAATCACAATAAGAACATTTATTAAGCACAGGGTAATAATTAGTCTTTTTTTCATTACCTATCTCTCCTGACAGTCATTCCTCAAGGTATGACTGTTTTTCCTGCCTTACCCTACTTTTTATAGGGTAAGGCTATATTCGTCCCTATTCCACCTCAACCATATCATAAAGAAATCTTTACTTCAAGAAGGAATAGGCAGTTTCATTGCTCGTTTTTATCCTCGGAACAAACTTAAAATAATACCCAAAGGTCCTGTAACCGGCAAGAAGACAATGCTTATTATTGACATCACCAACATAAACCCTGTCATTCCTCCGCCCCAAAGTATAAGGCCCATATTATCTTTTACATTGTACTCGGTTATGGCACCAAGCATAAGTTCATCCGTAGCTATAACGTTACCGTTTGCATCGGTTATTTTTACAGTTACCGTTGACCAGCCCATAGTCAGCCAGGATACCTTGGCGCCTGTTACCATGCCTGCTGCATCTTCTTTTTCTCTAAGTCTTCCTGTTTTGCCTTCAATTGACCATTCAATCTTACAACCGGGTGACGGAATGTAATAATACCCTAAATACAAGTCACCCATACCGCCGGAAACAATCGGACCTTGGTGATTATTTCCACCCAAACCTGATTTTAATACAATGTTACAGAAAGGTTCAGGCTCCTGACCGTTAAAGAACAGCTCAACATGGCCTTCTCTCAGCCTAATATCTTTACCGGAAACATTAGACCATTGCTCCTCGGTACCTGCATAGCAAATTGCTATAAACTGCTTTCTGTCAGAGGAATAATACACACGGTTGGCAATCAGGTCTCCCCTGATATATTTGAGGCTCTGAGGCAAACTTATTTTGCAGTAAACAGGATTACTGAAATTGAATGCATTTGGGGCAATGCTTGTAACACCCTCCTGCAACGTAATAAAAACTATTTTTTTCTCATAATTCCTCCAAGGAGCGCTTGTAATTTTGCCCTCACCGCTGATGACAAGCTCACCGTCATCATAGAGTGTCCACGTGAGGTTTTCTCCCTCGGCACCGCAGTAGCCGCTATCGATAACCTTTCTTCCATCCTCTGCCGCAAAGGCTACGCTTGCCGTGGTGAAAAGAAGAACAGCGCAAAGGATTACGGACATAAATTTCTTGAATCTTTTGTTTATCATTTTCTCCTCCTTATATATATCAGGGTGCTAACCAACTCAAAACAGCATACACAAAATCGTGATAAGGTTGATGTAAAAACGAAATATCAATTCCTTTAGCCAAAAGATCCTGATAAATATAACATGGCATATTTATCAAAATTGCAAGAATAGAAATAGTCATCATAATCAAATTACTCCTTCAAAATTATCAATTGTTTTAAAAAAGATGTATTTATTTGAAAATAGATGCGATTGCATTGTATAAACCGCCAAACAGCGCTAAACCAACCGCACCTGTTCCTATGCCAAGCAAACTGAAGCTGGCAATTATAGCCTCAAAAAAGTCAGGAATTTTCACAGTAAAAAACTCTTCGGATTTTTCGAGGAAAGTCATATCATCAGGGACATAGGAGAAATAATCTTTTCTCTGCGTAGCAAGCACAGTTCCGTCAGAATCTACAAGCTCTACAATTACTGAAAAATCGCCGTGACGGACTGATGTTACCGTCGCCTTATTGATATAGCCTGAACCTGAGACTGAGGTATGGTATTCGATATCGCATCCATCCCCCTCAGTGCGCCAGACGAGCTTAACATCATCATGATCAAGTGCATAATACGTTATCCGGATTTCGTCAGTTTCACCGGCATTAATTTTTTTATAATAGTGGCGAGACTTAAGAATACAGCGAACCTCATTAGGCTCATCACCATTAAAATAAATATTCTCATTGAGCTCACCCTCTATATCGAGCCCGCGGATAGGAGTATTTTTTTTATTAAATGAAACTACTTGAGTAAAGTCTTCATTGAGTTTAACGAAAGAATAATAGACTGAAACTACGTTATTCCAATCATTATATGTGCCGGGATAACAAATCACTATATTAACATAAGCACCGTCATCGGGAAGTGAAAAAGCTTTATCATCATACCACCGAAGACTTTTGGGAAGATTGACGCGATAATAATCGCTATCATCGCAGAAAAAAGCATCATTATCAATTCCAGTGACGCCTTCCTCAATTGTAATCACCTCGATATCTTCCTTGTAATAATCATACCAAGGCGGAATCAGCGGCGAATCATTTTGCAAGGTTTCTTCGCAAATATAGTAAAACGCTGTATCACCCTCGCCGCTGATGACGAGCTCGCCGTCATCGTAGAGAGTCCACGTGAGATTTTCACCCTGCGCGCCGCAGTAGCCGCTATCAACAACCTTTCTTGTTTCCTCCGCCGCAAAGGCTACGCTTGCGGTGGTGAAAAGAAGAACAGCGCAAAGGATTACGGACATAATTTTCTTTAACTTTTTGTTCATTATTTATCCTCCTTTTGTTATAAAAAAATTTTACCACAGATTCAGAGCATTTACTGTTTCGGATATTTTACTCAATACTTGTTTTTGAGATAATCTCGCTAAAGCAATCGGGGTTGGCGGCATGCTTAAGGTAATATGTAACTCCGTTAACCGATATAGTATCCAGACCTTCTTTTACTACTGTTCCGTCAAGGTACTCGATTTCTACATAGTAAGTATTTGTGCCCGGAGGCGGTATATCCTCTGCCTTCTTATCTACGGTAAACGTTCCGAGCCACTTTATTATTTCCGCCATATTTTCGGCAGGAACAGCACTGCCCTTTCCGTAGCCGTAGTATGCATAGAAAGTAATGCGTGCAATATTGTCGGTGTTAAAAACAGCCTTTGAATCAGTATCACTTTCTTCATTAACAATCGGTTTAGTCGGATCACTTACGATACCGGTAGTCGGCTGCTCGGTGGTTGTTTCTTTTTCGGCAGTAACAACAGGTTCGGTAGTCGGTTCAGCGGTTATTTTGTTTCCTTCGTATGTACTTGCGGATTCACTTGTCGGAGTGCCGTTTACATTATCCTTGCCGCAAGAAGCAAAGCAAAGAATAATTAAACCACACAGAATTAAAGCTGACAATTTATTAATCATTGTACCAACTCCTTTACATAAATCACGCTCTGCGTATTATTTTAACAACACCCGTTGCACCGTCAAGGCGGACTATATCACCGTTTTTAACGGTTGACATAAGTCCTTCGATACCGACTACAGCAGGAATACCAAGCTCACGCGAAATGATAGCTGTATGCGAAAGAAGCGAGCCTTTTTCGCTGACTACGCCCTTTGCCTCTGCAAGCAGGAAAACCCAACCAGGGTCTGTCATTTTGGTGATAAGTATTTTATCTTTAACGCTTCTCACCTGCTTGACGTCGGTTACAACGCAGACTTCTCCCTCTACCACACCGTTGGAGCAAGGCACACCTACCATTTCATCCTTTGACGAATACATAGACGTCATATTGATACTGCGGTGGTTTTTATCAAAAGGCTGTGAAGCAAAAACGATACGTGAATACGCAGGAAGAAGAGCAAACATCTCGTATTTTTCTTTTCTTCTCTGCACTGTGTCACGCATATCGCAAGGTGTTTCAGCAAGCGAATATACTTCATCAAGTGTAAGATAAAAGACATCACGTGTTTCGTTTATATAGCCGGCTTTGCAGTAAATATCACCAAGCCTTAGCACAGCCTCACGCACCATACCGAAGATACGGCTGCGGTTAAGTCGCTGAATTTCTCTGTTACCTATACCGAGCATACAGCGTTTACTTAAGTAATTTGTAATCGGGTCACGCTTGAGCGGCGGCTTTTCATCACCCTGACTTTCAAGCAGAGCGGCAAGCTTTTCTTTATCCTGCTCAAATTCGCTTATTTTACTGTCAAATAGCTCGACTTTGGTACGGAATGTCTCTGTTTCAAGCTTAAGCTCTTCGAGGCATCTGTCGCCATATACGTCGATATAAGCCTTCCTGCGCCTTGCATATTCCTCTTCGGTCATACTCTCACGTTCGAGTGCAATTTTAATCATCTCTTTTACGGGCTTCATACTCTCGATATTTGATATACCCGAAATATAGCTGTTTGCAATCTCCTCGTGATTCTCGTACTTTGACTTAAGATGACTTTTGAGCAGACCCGTAAAGATAAACGCATATGTATCGTTAAGAAGTGTTATACCCCAGCAAGAGAGCAGCTTATCCTGAATTTTATCAAAAAGCTCAAGGATTTCTTTTGCTGTCATCTCCTCTTCAAAGCGGGAATAAACATAGTTTTTAATTTCTATAAAACGCTCGTTGAGCTTCTTCATATTACGGGGTGTGCAGAGAAGCTCTGCAACCGTATTGAAATAAACCGAAGCCTTAACAATCGGGTTGATTTTATTTGCACTGTCATCGTACTCTTTATACTTAACGCCTACAAGCTCCTGCCATACTGCGGTAATTTTCTTGCTGAAGGGCAGGAATTTCATAGCACCGTACCAGCTGTTGAGGTTGTAATAAATCCTGCCGTTTACAGTGCCGACTGTGTTTTCAAGTATATCGTAGTGCTTTTCAAGCTCACGCTTATTGTGAAGCAGACGGCGGCCTGCATCCTTGAATACGCCGCCGAAAACCATCTCGACAAAAGAAACGGTAAGCGGAGAGCTTAAACCGGGGTAACTCTCGACAATATTGCTGTTGTCGAAAAGAAGCTGATTTTTATCATTGAGAGTAGTTATTGGGCGAGCCTGCAGAATATACAGCTCCTCATTCTCTATAGCGTACTCAATATCCATATAGTCGCCGAAACGCTTACAAATGAGCTTTGCCGTATCAATAATACGGTGTACCATATAGTCGCTGAGCAGATTCTCTTTACCGTCGTAATAATAAATATCGTCGGTAAGCGAGTAGTAATATGAGGTCGTGTCAATTCTGTCAGACACAACGTCTTCACCAAGTCCCCTGCCTGCTACTATTACACACTCGTTAAGTATACCCTGCGGATTAGCCGTAAAAACAATGCCTGACACCTCGGAATTAACCATACGCTGTACGATAACATTCATTTCAAGGTTATTTATGTCGAGATTTGCCTTGTTCATATAATCAAGTACGTTTTCGTTATAAAGTGAGCAAACGCAATCGACTATTCTGTCAGCAACCTCTCTGCGAGGTACGTTCAGAAACGTATCAAACTGACCTGCAAAGCTATTGTCGGATGAATCCTCTACGCAGGACGATGAACGGACAGAAAAGAATTCACCGTCAAGCTTAAGGTCACGTACAGCACAAATACTCTCCTTTACGGCAGATTTGAGAAGAGCACTTTTTTCAGCTGTACTTTTGCTTACCGACCACGCAAGCGTATGCCTGATTTTGCTTTTGTCAGGCACTAACTCATCAAACGAAAAAGTCTCAAACTTCGGCACAGGCAGACCTGCACCGCTCATTACCTTAAGATTTTCAATCTTACTTCCAAGCCCCATTTTTTATCCCCTCTTTGTTTCTTTTTCTTTCACTCCTTTTGCTATTACCCATATTATACCAATACTTTAACATTAATTCAACATTTCGTTTCAATTTATTAAAACTTTGTTAATATTTTACAATTTTGTTCATACTTTTTCTATATGTACTGCACTCCGATTCACAAACACCCAAAATCAACACCACCCTGACCACGTAGGGGCGATTCACGAATCGCCCGCCGTAAAAAAACAGCACAGCTCAAATTAATGAACTGTGCTGTTTGGTTTTAAATCAAGTTATGCGGCAAACTTATCTCGTCTTGTCACACAAACTGTACACCTCAACTTAATTGAGGTATTTGATGTCGACCTTGTCGACTTATTTCTTGTACTCCTTGAAATCTGCATAGATTTCTTCGGTGTAAACGTTGTTCTCATCCTTATCGTGAAGCGGATACCATACCTGAGCGAAGAAGGGGTTAACCTTTGCTTCGTCATCGTATGCCCAGCGGAACTTCTTCTGCTCTGCCTTCTCAAGTGATGAGGGAAGCTCTTCGGGGCACCAGTGACCGCCGCGGAGAACGAGGTTCGGGCTCATCATAAACTTGTGGCCGTGTGCACATTCCCACTCGATGGGTGTGTACATATCAACAAGCTCAGTTGCGAGGCACTTACCGCCACGGAACTCAGCAGCCTTCTGAAGGTCCTCAAGTGTGAGTGAATCGAAGGGCTTTGTCTCATCATAACCGTGATCAAGAACGAGAGCCTTTGCAGGATCATCGTTGGGACGGTAAACCTTAACCTTGCTCCAGTCGGAGCCGATTGCGTTCCACTTCTCCATTGAGCCAACGTAAGCGTTGATTCTGGGAGCAACCTTATTCTCTCTCCACCAGAGTGTACCGTAAACGGGAGTCTGAGCAATCTTCTTCATGAAGGGCTTAACAGCAAAAGCAAAGGGCTTTGCAAGCTTAGCGAGCTTGTAGAACCACTCTACTCTGTCCATCATGCTCTTGAAGTATTCCTCAATGGGAGTGTTTGCACGGAAGTGGAGATAGCTCTCAAGAACATCAGAGTCAAGATACCACTGACCGTGGAAGTTACGTGTGATGAACCAATCGGGATCGAAAAGCTTCTTGGGATCGCCAAGGCCGAGACCGCACTTGCCGAGAAGGAGCTGCTCGAACTCCATGTTTGTGATTCTGTACTGTGCACCGGAACCGATGTTGTAGAATCTTCTCCAGAACTCTTCGGGAACGTCATCACCACAGACGTTTACAAGAAGACGGCCGGAGTCTTCAACAGTTGCCCACTCGAGAACACCGTTGATAACAACGTGGTACATAATGGGCTCCATATTCTTGAGGATTTCGGGGTAAAGGATACCTGACTGACGGAGAGATACCCAGTACTTAAGGCCTGACTCAGCAAAGATAGACTCTGCGATAACCTTACTTGTAGCATAGTGGTCGTATACGCTGATTTTGATGGGGTCGCCTGTACGTGCCCAGTGAATCGGGTCGTCACGCTCACCTGTCTCAGCAACAGTACCTATGTAAACAACCTTGACTGCATCGGGATCTGGCTGTGCCTTGACAGCATTAACGATGTTCTGTGCAGCGCCAACGTTTGTTTTGATTGTAGCAATGGGAAGATAGTCAGCAGAGGGAGAAACCATACCGCCAACGTGAAGAACGTAGTCTGAACCGTTTACACAATCAAGAACGCTCTCATACTTCTTAAGGTCGCCCCATACGATTCTGACTGAATCATCATTCATGTAAGGTGCGAACTTCTCTCTGTTTTTCTCGCTGTCACGAAGAAGAACAACAATGTTGAACTTATCCTTCTTTGCATACAGCTGCTTAAAGCCTTCCCAACCCATGTTGCCTGAAGCACCGGTCAGGAATACCGTTTTTTTACTCATACCGCAAAAGCCTCCTATATTCTGGTTATATTAAATCTATCATATATATAAGAAAATTTCAACAAAATTTTTATATTTATATACTTTTTAATTAAACTTTTTTTCACATACGGAATATACAAATCCGTCACGCTCGCCAATCTCAAAGCTGTATTCAGTTCTGTTAGATTTTATAGGCAAATCAAGCGAAAAGAATTCCGTTTCTTTGGCATTATCCAAAAATCCCGTCCCTATAGCTTTAAGGTAACTTTCCTTCAGCGTCCAAAGCGTAAAAAACGCTTTATCCTCATCTTTTGCACTGTCAATCAACGATGATTCGCCATCGGTAAAAACACGTCTTTCAACCGATTTACGGCGTTTCTGAATCAACTCTATATCAACACCTACAGGCGTATCTGAAAAAGCACACATCACAACACCATAGCTATGGCTGAGGCTGATAAAGATATCATCCATACCATCAATATAAGGACGTCCTTTGTCATCCTTGGCAATAACTATCTCATCGGAATCAACTGACAAATAACGTGCAAGCTCACGTTTGAGCAAGCTGTGCACAGCGTCACTCATCTGCCTGTGACTATCCCCTGCTGATTTTTCAAAAAATACCTCAATCAAAAAATCACCCTCTTAAAAAAAGCCGCCCGGTTTTCGCCGGACGGCAATTTTTATGATTTAAGAAACCTTAACCAACCTGGTTAACAACCTCTTTAAGAAGAGCTGCATCGCTGAGAAGCGTTGCGTCTGTAGCGTTGATAACACCATCGTGGTTCGGGTCAGCTGCCATCTTCTCGTACTCATTGAGCTTGTCGAGTGAAAGCATACCGTTTGCAATCATACTTACAAGGAATGAGTCGTTAGCATCTGTTGTACCGTTACCGTCGATATCACCGTAGATAACTACTGTGTACTCAAGGCGGCAAGTTGTGCCATCCATAACCTTGATAACGGAACCTGTACCGAGAACAGCGTCATCGCAAGTAATTGTACCTGTGCCGATAACCTCTGCATAGTCAGCCTTGAAGGAATCAAGTGTAAGCTCCTCAGCAAGACCGTAAACTATTCTCTGCTTGTTTTCAATAACTGTTGTTGAACCGTCTACAGGAGCAAGCTCACAGTCTGTTGCTGCAACGTCAAGAGAAATGAATGCATTGGAAAGCTCAGGAACAAGGTTAACAGTATCAGCAACGTACTTGGATGTTGTTTCATTGAAAGTAAGAGCAGCAACAGATGTGGGAACTGATGTTGCATTGTTGTCAGGTGACTTACATACTCTCTTATCAATGAAGATAAGACCTTCAGTGATTGAAGCATCGATACCGCTGTTAACGGTGAGCTTGAGTGTGAATACATGTGTCTTTTCATTGACAACAACGGGATTCTTGCTGGCAGCAGTTGCACTGGCACCAGTTGTGATACGAGTACACTTAATGTTATCGGGATCAAGCGGATAATTATCATTAAACTTGCTTGCCCAGTTAGATGCAGCAAAGTTTGTTGAACCGGAAATTGATGTATTTCCAAGTGACTTGATGTAGGCAGAAGTTGTGTTTGCTACAGTAGCATTTCTGATATTAGATTCAACAGAAAATACACGGTTGTCAAACATAATACCGAAAATACCCTGACCTGCGACATAGTTTGTCTTAATGCTTACTTCAACTTCAATTGTATCGCCTGCTTTGATTGATGTAGCAGGAACACGCTTGCCGTTGATTGTCTTGAATGCATCAAGGTAGTAGTTACATACAGTATTGAGCTCCCATACAGCCTTAAGTGTTACGTTACCGGAAGGCATTGTCTTGAGCTCAAATGTCTCACCGTTAAGTGTCCAACCTGCGAAGAGGTAGTTTGTTTTTGTGGGAACTTCAACTGAAACAGGTGTACCATAATCAGCTGTGATGGCTGCAATCTCAGTACCACCGTCTGTGTTGAAGTAAAGTGTGTAAGTGTTGACTGAGTACTGTGCATAAAGTGTATGCTCAACGTCACTTTCAACAAGGACAGCAGATGTAATCTGCTCGCCACCCTCAGGCTGTGTGAACCATCCGAGGAAAGTATGACCGTCCTTAGTGGGTGTGGGAAGGTCACCGTAAGGTGAACCGAATGTTACGGTGTAGCTGGAATCAGCAACATAGCCGTTAGCACCGGGATCAAGAGTTACGTCGTAAACCTTCTTTGTCCAACCTGCGTAAAGAGTTACTGTTGTACCTGTTTCACCAAGGTCGGGCATTGCAGTGTAGTTTGCGGGCTGTGTGCAAGCCTGGTCGTAATACCAGCCTGTGAAGCTGTAACCGAATCTTGTGGGTACGGGCATTGCAATCTCTGTACCGTAAACAGCTGTGATAGGATCGCAAACTGAACCGAGACCGGCATTAAACTTAATTGTATACTTCTCAATATCACTCCAGTGAGCGTAAAGAGTTTCTACATAGTTAATTGTAACGATTGTGTCAGAAATAATCTGCTCACCGCCTGTTGCAGTAGAGAACCAACCGAGGAAGGTATAACCGTCTCTTGTTGCAACGGGAAGCTCGCCGTATTCTGCACCGTAAGCAAGCTCTTTTGAAGCTACGTCTACTGTACCGCCATTTGCATTGAAGTATGCATAGTAAACAACGGGAGTATAAACGAATGTTACAGTCTGCTCATCCTGAGTGAGAGTAACTGTCTGATACTGTACATCGGGCTCATAACCGGGATGAACGGGAGCAGTTGCACGTACAACGTATGTTCTTGTACCGTCATAAAGCTGTGAGCTGAGTACACGGTAACCGCTCTCCTGAGTTTCATCAGGTGTTACACAAAGGATTGTGTATCTTGACATCTTGAGTGTAAGACCGTCGATTGCAGCCTGAAGGTTGTCAGCCATCTGGTCAACAGCAGCCTGTCTATCTGCAGGAAGGTCATACTGAACAAGAGCAATAGCGTTTGTTACATCAGCAAATGTGTTGTAGTTATCAGGATTAAGCTCGTTGATGTAAGCCATAAGAGCATAAATTCTTGAGTAATCAGCGTATCCACTGACAAGTGAGTTAACAGCCATACCAATGTTTTCAATAGCACGCTGTACTCTTGTCTGTGTAGCGCTGGGGTTTGCATAAACTTCAAGAGCGTTCTTCATAACTGATGTATATGTTACGAAACCGCCGCTGTAGCTTGAAGCCTGTCTGTTCTTAGCTGTTTCTCTTGCGATGAGAGCACCAAGCTGACTCTTTATAGCTGTATGCTCGCCTTCAGCGCAAGTAAAAGTATTAACGTATGTGGTGTATGTAGCGCCTGCACATTCGTATGTGATTGTTGCAACAATTACATCGCCTGTTGCACCTGTTGAAGTAACAGTTGCATAGTAATAACCATCAGACGCAAGGCTGAACTCTGAAGCAACAACAGCTTTTGTTACTTCAAGAGTAACGTTTGAAAGCTCGTTGGATGCAACATCCTTGAATGCAATTGTATAGCTCTTACCGCTTACAACAGAGCTTGCTGCTCTGACGTCAACAGCAGACTTGTATTCTGTGTTGATAACGGTAAGACCTGCTTCTGCACCTGCAAGAGCAGAAACAGCGTTAGAGATATCTTCAGCTGATGCTGAAGCGTTTGCAGCGACACTTTGTGCATTAGCCAGCGCAGCAGTATAAACAGCGTATGACTCGGGTGTGTATCTTGCCTCCGGGTAGGAGTCATGATTGTCGAGCATATACTGAAGAACTGTATTGCTGTAGCTTGCGGCACCGGCTACGATGCCGCAAGCGAGAGTACTGAATATAAGTGTCAATGCAAGCAGAAAGCTTATAAATTTTTTAAGTTTCATTTGCATATTCCCCTATTACACGAGTAAATTTTTGTAGTTGATACTGGTAATTATTAACCGATGCCGAAAACATTCGAGAAGATAAAGCCGATAAACTGTGAAAGAATAGCGAGTACCTTCTGGAAGAATGTCTGCTCTGTTACGGGTGTTTCTGTTGTTACGTCGTTTGTTACAGAATCAGTTTCAACGTCTGTGTTTGTCTTGATTCTTGACCAGCGAGCATAAAGTGTGCTGTAGTAACCTGTTGTAACCTTAACAGTTTCGTCAACCTTAATACCGCCGGAAAGCTTGTTGTACCAACCAACAAACTCATAACCTTCACGTGTGGGAACAGGAAGATCAGCGTATGTGCTGCCGTAAGTTACGTTTGCTGTTGTGGGATCAACCTGACCGCCGTTTGCGTTGAAGATAACTCTGTAAACGTCGGGTGCATAGTAGAACTCAACAACAACGCCGCCCTTGGTGATTGTAACAAGCTCAGCCTTGTCAGTTGACTTGTAACCCATAATTTCGGGAACGTTTACGATAACCTTTTCACCGACATCACCGTAAATTGTATCTGTGCTGAGAAGAACAACCTGGGGAACTTCGTTACCCTCATCGTCAATGATTGTTAAGGGCTGAAGAAGACCGGAGTTGTCGTAGCAACGGATGATGATACGATCCTGAGCGGGCTTAAGATTATCAATAGCTGCCTTAAGGTTATCAATCATCTCGTTAACAAGTGACTGCTGGAGAACATCCTGTGAGAAGTCTACAACCTTAAGAGCCTCTGTAACAGCGCTGAAATCCTGATAGTCATCGGGATTGAGGGAGTTTGCAATAGAAATAAGCTTATGGAGTTCTTCGAAATCTGCTGACTTGTATTCAAGCCATTCGATTGCTTCAAGAAGGTTGATGTTAGCTTCATCAATCTGAGCCTGAGTTACCATCGGGTTGTTGAGGACTGCAACTGCTGCCTCAAGGTCCTTCTTGTAGATGCTCCAACCGCCTGCGTAGAACCACTCCTGACGGCAGGAGGAAATTGCTGCGTTAACAGTCTCACGAAGAGCTGTCTTATCGTATGCAACAACGCGAAGCTCAAACTTCGGATAAGAGATTGTCTGACCACCGTTTGTAGCTGTAGCGTCAACAGTAGGTGTGATAAGTGTTGTAAGTGACTCACCTGCTTCAGGAAGATTACCTGAGAAGGTGAAGTTCTTGGAATCATCCTGGTTGAGAGTCATGCTGTAGGATGACGGCTCAACTGTAACTGCCTCGTTAGAGGATGTTACGTTAACATCAATTGCCTTGAATACACCGGAACCGATGTTGCCGCCTGAGTAAGAATCAGCATACTTGGTAATTGTGAACATAAGACCGGGAAGTTCAGAAATGTTGCGATAGATACTACGGTCTGCATAAACAGTACCCATGGGAACTGTAGCAAATTCGCCTGCACTACCTGCATTTGCATGGTCTACGTGGTATGTAAGAACACTGCTGTAGTTAGAAGTATCAATACCGTAAACACCAAGGTAGTACTGGTTACGGATGTAACCGGGCTGGCATGTATTTACGTCGAAGTTGATTTCATAGTCGCCTGCAGATACGAATGTGTAAGCGTAAGCTGTGTATGTCATACCTGTAGAGGGCTGTGTGAACTTGATTGTTGCAGTGACAACTGAGTAAAGAGTTGCTGATGCGGGATCAATCTCCCAGCAGTAGTAACCGCCTTCCTCATACATTTCACCGATTACTGCACCGCCGTTTACTGTTGCAGAAACATCTACGATAGCAGCACCGCTGGACTCGCGGAACTTAAGAGTTGTCTTTGTATCTCTTGCAACTACAGAATCAATGATGATGTCTGCACCAAGTTCGTAGTTGAGCTCCCAGAACTCAAGGCCGTTTACAGCGTCACCAAGTCTTGTAGCTGTTTCGTCAACGATGTACTGGTCGTCAAGGTCATAGTCACGGTCGATTGCAAGAGCTTCAGCATAAGCTGCCTTGAACTCAGCAAGTGACTGTGTTGTGTAGAGCTTGTAATCCTCTTCGGGGATTGCTTCAGCTCTTCTGATCATAACGTCAAGAACGTTGTAACGTGCAAGTGAGATGTAATCCTTAAGTCTGTTCTGAGCCTTGAAGAGCTCCTGTCTTGCAATAGAGATTGCTGACTGCTTTGCATCGGGGTCTGCAGCTACCTTGTAAGCGTTTGCAAGAGCCTCGCTGTAAAGTCTCCAGGATCTGTCTGTGTAAACCTTAGCACCGGAGCCGTTGTCGTTCTCCTTAGCGTTGTTAGCCTCAGCATAGTTGATCTCGTATGCGAGCTGAATCTTACATGTCTCATCTCTGGGTGTAAGCTTCTCATAGTAGTAGCCGAGTCTGTAGTAAAGGTTTTTAATCTCAAGAGCTGTAACTGAGCTGGGGTTCTCATTGTATCTGTTTACAAGATCAACACATTCGCTGTATGTGTCGTCAAAGTCTGTAAACTCGTAGAGATACTTATAGTCCTCTTCACCGTATGTGAAGTAACCGTCGTCACTGTATGCAAGGTTGCCGTTTGAGGGCATATACTGCTGCATAAGTGTCTGAAGGTCTTTCATTGTCTTGTTGGGGTAACCGACAGGAGCGTTAACTGTGAAGTTATCGTTCTGGCTGAGACCGATAAGAGAACCGATAAGCGGAATAAGAGTCGGGAAGTTGTAATCTCTCTCTGAGTAGAGAGCTCTGAGTAAGTTCTCGAGGAACTGACCGAGATTACCACCCTCAGTAGAACCGTAAACAAGCTCTTCAAGGCTGTTTACGTTTGCGGGGATAATCTCAAGACCGTTCATAAGGCTTGAAAGAATACCGCCGAGAAGGTCAAGCACAAAGTTTACAAGAGGCTGATTGAGAATTGCATCGGGAGAAGAGTTCTTACCGATAAAGCTGAGAATCTTCTCAATGTCAAGAGTCTGAATACCGCCAAGGAGTGTATCCTTGATGAAAGACTCAGAAACAGTTGAACTTGTCTTCTGAATTGTAAGGAGTGTGGGATCAAGAATTGTGAAGAGAGTAGCGTCAAGCTTCTCCCAACCGTCCATACCTGCAAGATTCTGTCTTGTGTTGAAAATGAATCCGAAATTATCTACAAGCCATGTAGCAAGGTAATCGATAAACTCATCAAAGCTTGCGTCGCGCGGAATGTCGACAGCGATAAGAGAGTTTACAAGATAGATGAGGTAGTCTGTACCAACCTCAATCCAAGCACCGTTTTCGGGATCAAGCTCGCCGCTTTCAATCATACCGTAGTAATCGTTTTCGGGGAAGAGGTCAATAACAAGGCTGATAAGTATATAGGTAAGGCATTCCTGAATAGTGTCACAACCGGGAAGGAATCTGACTCCTGCGAAGAAGTCAATACCGGGTGCGATAAGCTGAATAACGTAGGAAATAAACTGGTCATTAGTCCACTCAGTCATATCCGGGAATTCTGCATCCTCCGGAATTACTTCGGGAAGAAGCATCTGAAGGAGACCGGGGCCAAGCTCACGGAGAAGACCAAAGATATTGTTGTAAATATCGTCGTTGATATCAATACCGTGATCTGTGAAAGCGATAATATTGTAAAGAGCAGCGGGTGTCTTTACAACGTTGCCTGCATCATCAGTTGTTGTTCCACCTGCAAGAAGCCATGTAAGAGCTCTCTCAAGCTCAATAACGGGATACTCCTCAGTATTGTAATCAAAGCCAAGCTTGAGGTAGTCGTTGATAACACCCATGATAGTGGGAAGAAGACCGGGTGCTGCAGGGTCACCGTAGGGGAATTCTTCGCTCACTTCGATGTCGAGTGCATCGGGAAGTGACTCAACAAGTGTGGGAACAAGGATATCAACCATAAGGGCATCAATAGCGTTCTGGATAAGATCGTAAGAAGAACCGCTTGTGATTGATGTCTTGCCTGCCATACTCGGAAGGAAACCTGAATAGGACTGGGTTGAAACGTTGTAGTCACCGATAAGGAGCTGGTCAACAACGTCCTGAAGAAGACCGTCGATTGTAAATGAATCGAGGGTAACACCTGCAGGAAGAGCATCTATCTCAGGCTCATTCTCAGCTTTAAGCAAGCTGTTATACATAAGAGTATAAATCATTTCCTTAAGGAAAGCAGGAATATCGTAGAGGAAGCCCATATCCTCATCATCGGGCGGAATAACAAGCTCCATGATGAAACCGAAGTTGATTGTACCGTTACCAAGCTTCTCGAGAACAGCAGCGTTGTCGCTGAGGAACTCAAGAAGAGCATAGAAAACAGTAGAGTCAGCATGAGTAGCTCTTCTGGGGTCAACTATAGCAGACTCATCGAGGTCTTTAAGGTCACCGACAAGGCTGAGACCCTGTGCAAAGTTGACAAGACCCATATCGAGAAGGTCTGAAAGTGATTTGAACGTATTATCAACGGATGTAAGGTTGATTGAAATTGTACCGAGAATACTCAGGTCAACCTCTTCGTTGATGTTGGCATCGTACAGCACTGTATCAAGGAAGTCGAGAAGCATAGAGCAGCTCTGCTCATATGTGTAGTACGGCTTACCGAGGCTGTCATAGCCGGCGGGTGATGTGTAAGCTTCATAAGCGGATGCGGTACTTGCAAAAGAAGTAGCAAGCATAACATACGCAAGGAGGATACACAACAGCTTTTTGAGTTTTTTCTTCATGAAAAAGCACCTCCATGGTTTTGTGTGGGAATTTGCTGATCGGTAGGAATACCTATATATATGTAATTAATAATAATAACTTATACCGATAGGTATACAGTTACACTATTATTCATAACGATTGTATCACAATAATTCTATAAATGCAAGTTAAATCGCAATAAAAAAGCCATATTTTTTTATAAAATTTGTATATATTGTAAAGCAAATATACTTTCTGCCACAAAATATGGCTGTAAACAGCTCAGACACTTGCCAATTTATTAACAATGTGTTAAAATGAATTCATTCAGAACTTAATACATTATATGTTAGGAGTAAATATTATGAAAAAGTTATTTGCAGGTGTTGTCACAGCTTTTACGGTTATCGCCGCCACAGTTGTCCCCTCCCTTGCCGCAACAGTTGATTTACCGCCCGAGTTTTCAGAGATCACACCTATTTTTGAAATCGTACTCAAAATCATTGAGTTTCTGTCAAAAATCGCATCATTTTTCGCAGGCATAACACAGTAAAATACAATCCACATAAAAAACGGATTGCAGAGGAATCAACCTTTGCAATCCGTTTTACTTTATTTAATTTTTTTATTTAAGGTCGTCGTCTGTTTTGTTTTCTGCAGCAACAGCCTTCTGTGCAGCCTTGACCTTATCAAGTGACTCTGTATCACCGTCAGTAACTTCAGAAGCCATAAGTGCACGGCGGGCAAGAAGCTCCTCGTACATCTTGTCACGCTTCTTACCGGAGAGGTCGTAGAAGAGAAGCGGAATAATACCGAGTGTGGTAGTGAGAAGCGGAAGAACAGTAAACATCGCAAACAGCCAGAACTTTGTATCGTCAGACTGTGCAGTGCCTCTTGTGTAAGCGTTGATGTCGTAACCGATCCACTTTTTGAACAGCGTTTTGACAAAACCGCTGAGTGTACTTGCAAGCTTCTGTGCAAGACCCTTTGCCGCAGATGTCATAGCCTCTGTACGGTAGCCGTTCTTCCATTCGCAGTAGTCCATAGCTTCGTTGTACATTTCGCTCGGAATAACGTGGCGCAGACCGTAGAAGAACATGTAGAATGTCTCCTGCAGGCACAGTGCAATACCCATCGGAAGAACTTTCTTATATAAACCGTTCTTTTTACCGCCTATACAGCCGATAAGGAATACGGGAATATAAGTGATATCTATACTGTACTTACCGAGAATTGCAAGTGCACGTGTCGAGAATCTCTTACGGAACCACGGAACAAGTGTGTATGAGAACGGGTGAACAATCGCACCGGGGATACCGACGATTGTACCGAGAGTTGCAAAATTGAGAACGTCGATGAAATAGTCCTGCTTACTGCCGCTGAACAGTGAGAAACTGCTGAGCGTATCAGAAAGAGTAAGAAGAAGAATCGGCTTGTTATTGACAATCGACTTGATACCCTCTTTAATACTCGGGCTTTCAATCGACTGCATAACACGTTCTTTGGTAATGGTAGCAAACCAGAGTGCCGCAATACCGCTGACAAGCGATGTGAATACACCCATACCGATGAAAACACTCTTGTATGCAGTATCGAAATTGCCTTTACCTACAAACTGGTTACCGATAAGGTCAAGCACAACGTCCATAATCTGCTGCGGTAACTTTTCACCCAGGAAACCCGAGAAGAACTGAGCCTGAGTTATCAGTCGCGTTCGTTCAATCGGATTCGGTGTAATTGTTGCCAGCATACCTGTCTGAGCAAAGCCGCGGAAAGTGCCGCCTGTTTCACGCAGAATGGCGAGCACAAGGTAGAAGAAGAACTTTGCCATTGATGTGGACGATGCATTCGGGAAAAGCAGAGGCATCAGCCAGTAAAGACAAGTTGCAAGCGTACCGGGAATGCCCAGAACAATAAGATACGGCTTGAATTTGCCCCATCTTGTACGGGTTTTGTCAACCAGAGCACCCGAAAAAGTATCGTTAACAATATCCCATATACTGTTGATAAGGTTTGCAACTGCCTGCATACCAAGGTCAAGCTTAAAGATTGTAGTAATAAATCGCTCAGAGTATGTATTGATATTGAAGCTCTGAGCCATATCAAATATTACGTAGCCGACAGTTTCTTTCGTACCGACATAACGTCTGTTCTGCTTAGCATAAAAATCTTCGGTATATTGAGCCTCGTTGGTTTCTTTTACTTTATTGTTCTTTTTAGCCAAAAAACCAGCCCCCTCGATTAGAATTTTATATATTATATCACATAAATATCTGAAATTCAAGGTGTTTTACCGCTTTAGCACGATAAAAAATATATAAAATTTAATTTATAATTACTTTTAATAATTATAACGTGCACAGCATACCTTTAAACAGTATTTTTATGGAGGTATCGCTATGCTTACCGAGCTTTTATCCGCTGTATTTTCAAATATGCTCTATTTCACGCTTCACCTGCAAAACGGCAGTTCTTTTCCTAAACCGCTCACTGCCGCAGAAGAAAAGCGTTGCTTCGAGCGTATGAAAAGCGGAGAAAAAGAAGCCGCCAAAGAGCTTATCGAGCACAATCTCAGGCTCGTCGCACACGTCACAAAAAAATATTATTCGCTTACCGCCGACAGCGACGACCTTATTTCAATCGGCACAATCGGGCTGATAAAAGCGGTAAATTCATTTGACTACGAAAAAGGTGCAAGGCTCGCAACCTATGCGGCAAGGTGTATAGAAAACGAGGTGCTTATGTATCTTCGCAGTATGAAAAAAACGTCGCAGGATATTTCGATGAGTGAGCCTATAGACACCGACAGCGACGGCAATCCCCTCACCTTCAGCGACGTCGTGTACGAAGACGATACTATAGCCGATGATATTGACCTTAGTGAAAAAACAAAAAAGATTTACGACTTTGTAAAGCTGATGAAAAATCCTGCCGAAAAAGAAATAATCATTCTCCGCTACGGTCTGTATAATAAAAAGCCGCTGACACAACGCGAGGTTGCACAGCGGCTCGGAATATCGAGGTCATATGTATCACGTATCGAGAAACGCGTACTCGAAAAAATGCGTGACTATATTGAAAATCAGTGATAGCCTACAGCGTAGCCGATAAGAAGCAACGCACTCGTGGCAACAAGGTTGATTGCCTGGAATTTCCACGAGAACTTCACCCACTTGCCGTAGCTGATGTTAGTAAGGCTGAGCGCTATAAGCAAAGCGGCATTTGTCGGATAAAATACGTTTGAGAAACCGTCACCGAATGCGAATGCAAGCACGCAAAGCTGAGGCTCGATTGAGAAAAGCTGAGCCATAGGCACAATAAGCGGAATCAGAAGAAATGCCTTTGCAGAGCCTGAGCTGATGAAGAAATTCATCACAAGTACTATCAGATAAACAAACAGTACGATTACCGCACGGGGCATTGTGTCCATAGCCTCAACAGACCAGTGAAGCACTGTGTCGAGAATCTTTGCTTCAGTAAGTGTGTATTTGATTGAGCTTGCAAGCAGAAGCAGAATTACTGCAGGCAGAATATTTACAATACCCTTGCCGAAGAAACGAGCAAGACCCGAAGCCTTCATACCGGAAAGCAGAACTGAAGAAATACCTGAAATAAGGAACATAACCGCAACGATAATCATTGTGTAATCCTGCAAAGCGGTTATAAATGTTGAACTGAGCACAAGCAGAATACCTGCGCCGAGAATTGAAGCAAAGCACACAAGCGCCCTGTCCATACTGCGGTTGGGGATAAAAGCAATATTGTCGGCATTAACTGCAGGGTTTTCGTGCTTCTTTGCGTAGCGGTAAAGGAAAAAAGTAAGAATTGAATATATTACAACAAAGCCGATCAGTCTGAACCATATACCCGAAAACATCGGCAGACCAGCAAGGCTCTGTGCAACACCGACAGTAAAGGGGTTGCATACACCCGAAGCAAAGCCGCAGCCGGAAGCAAGCAGACTCATGCCCATACCGGTCATAGTGTCCCAACCAAGGCTGACACTGAGTGCCACAACAATCGGCACCATAGGTATGCACTCTTCAAAAGAGCCGATAAACGCACCCATAGCCATAAAGAAAAACGTAACTATAGCAAGCAGCTTATAGCGTGCGTTGCCGAATTTATTAACAATTTTGTCAAGCATATATTTCATCAGTCCGCAGGCATCGAGTGCAGTAAATACACCGCCGATAACAAGCAAAAATGCAATAATCGCTATTATCGTTCCGCCGCCGTCTGCACCGAGCACAAGCACAGGCGAAGCCAACCATTTGCCAAATGAAATACCGCCCTCAACCTCGGTGAAACCCTGCTCAGGGTCAAGCACCGTATTGCCCGAAGCATCCACAGTGCGTGCATACTCGCCGCCCGGAATAAAGAAAGTGAGTGCGTATGTAAAAATCATAAGTGCAAGCACAACGGCAATAGCCGTTATAAATGACTTAACGCTGACGTTGAGTCCCTTGCTTTCGTTTGTTTTACTCATTACAAATTTCTCCCAAAAATAACACTGTTCATCATTATATACATTTAAAGAAAAAATTACAATGTGTATATTGCCTAAATAAAATGCAAAATAAGCAAGGGTGATATAAATGAAATACAATCACAGCGAAGAAAAACGCTCAAAGATATCAAATAACGAAATCCCGGAAGATTCGTTTGATATGGTAAACAAATACGGCACTTATAATATCCAGCCTACAAACGATACGGATAATACCTTCCCTGCCATATCACAGGGCATAGCAAAAAAGCACAAAAGGAACCATAAATAATTCTCAATCAAACACTGCGTAGCCTAAGGTAAAAGAGATATGCCGTTAAATAACCTCCTTTTCAAAGGAGGTGGATTTTGCGAAGCAAAAGACGGAGGATTGCAAAAATTTATGTTAGTTTAATTTTTTACAAGCAACCCTCAGTCACCTGCGGTGACAGCTCCCTTAAAATGGAGCTTTTGACAAACAAATTCACAGCGATATAAAAAACAATGTCATCCTGAACGCAGTGAAGGATCTTACAGTAATTAAGATTCTTCGCTTGACGCTCAGAATGACATCGGTTTTTATACACACCGTAGGGGCGAACTGTGTTCGCCCGATATATACGGATTTGTAGGGGCGGATATCATCCGCCCGAGGTAAAAGAAATACGACACCAACGGCGGGCTACAGCTCATTGAGAAATTGATAAAACAATAAAAAGGGCGACCAAAGGTCGCCCCTACTGCGTATTGTCAGACTATTGTGTTTACTTCAAAGTTGGTATCTATCCAGGTGTATCCGTACTTTGTGCGGAGGGTGAAAATTGTATCACTTGGGATTTTACGTAAAATCTCCCAATGGCGGAGTCCGTCTTCACCGATATAGCTTTTGGTCTGACTGTATGTCAACGTACAACCGTTGTCAAGTGCAAACTGTATTTTGATTATCTCGGGGTCGGTGACAACATTAAAATTACCGATTCCGTTTTCGTAGGTAAGGTCAAACGAATATGCACCGGGTAAATCATATTTTACGGTAAACGGTGTGAGCTTATCGTCCCATACCTTTCCGTACTTTGCACGGATATTGTGCGTACCGGCTTCAACTCGCATATTTACAATCCACGTTTCGGTGTCACCGTTTGATGTAACGGTTGCCTTTCTGCGGTCTATTGTAGTTGTGCCGCCGTTGTCGCGGACAACCTGAATTTTACTCGGGCTACCTGTGACATTAATCTTGTAATCTCTGTTGCCGTAGGTTACATAAGGAGCGTCGGTTGCAGGCTCAATACCGTTTACACCCGGCTCGGGCTTTGTTGTGACATTGACAGTACAGGTATCAACGTATCCACGCTCGCAGTGAGTCGCAGTAACGGTTACAGTGCCCTCTTTGAGTGCTGTGATACGTCCCGAATACTCGTCAATCTTGACTATACTCGGGTCGCTGACAGTGTAATCACACGCTGTCCATATAGCATCGCTCGGATATGTTTTCGCCTCTAAATCCATAACCTCGCCAACATTAACATTGACCGTTTCTGACGGGAATGCTATGTATT
This sequence comes from Acutalibacteraceae bacterium, assembly GCA_045651645.1. Classification (GTDB taxonomy): domain Bacteria; phylum Bacillota; class Clostridia; order Oscillospirales; family Acutalibacteraceae; genus UBA8612. Next base: position 19,288 of record JAZRSU010000031.1, on the reverse strand, counting down.
CGGCAGGTGTTACGTCGGTTATAATTGTCGCATATGGATGGTCTCCGTATTCTTCAAAAACGGAAAGGAACTCACTGTCCGAAGCACAGTGTATGGTGCAGGTTGCATCACGTCTCGGCCAAATTTCTCCCGAATCTCCGGCAGCAGCCTCAAAATAATACAGTGCATCACTAAATTTTTCTACCGATATATTAGATGGAACGTACAAAACAGAGCCAGTTCTGAGAAGATTCAAAAGTTGTGATGAATTTTCTTCAATTCTTGACGGCAGAATTATGGATTCGAGATTTGCAGCATATAGCATATGTGATAAACTTAACAAATTGGTATAATAACATTCCGGCAAAAAAGTATGCTTTCCGTTATTCTCATCTACATAAGTATACAGCATATCAAAAGCACTACCATCTATAATTCGCAGACTTTTAGGAAAAGTAACTTTTCCTAAACTATACATAGCATGTGCTTCAATATATTTATAACCTTCAGGAATAACGTATTCAGAAATACAATTTCTATTCGGGTCATATTCAGCATATCCGTAACCTGTTCCCTCGTCATATCCTTCAGGATACAAACTGTCGGTATAACTTAGATACAAAAAGATTTCACATTGATCACCACCAATTGTTGTTACGGGATATCCGCCAAGCTCAGTTGGAAAAACCATAGGAGATTTTTCCATATCGGATCTTTGCGTCTGAATATTCAGAATAGCTGCCTCACCATTTTCAACAACGTATGCATATAGGATACCGTCAACTATATCAGTACGGTAACCGTCGGGTAAAATATATTCAGCAAGGTTGTAATAATGATACTTAACTATCGGCTGTCCCTGAGCCAATGTATCAAAAGCAACAATACCTGCAAGTACACAAAAGATTACTAAGATTGAAAGTGCTCGTTTTGCCAATTTGTTCATACCCGACACTCCTTGATTTCAAAATATTGTTATAAGTATAATTGTTGGTATTTATCTTCAATCATTTTAAGCAATTATACCCAAAAACACACAGGGGACGGTTCTCTGTGTGCTTCGTAATTTAAAAGTTTTGGATTATATTTTCATTATATCACTAATATTATACGGTTGCAAGTAGGGGCGATTCACTTGCTCGCCCGCCGTAAAAGAGATATGCCCATAAATAACCTCCTTTTCAAAGGAGGTGGCACGGCGTTAGCCGTGACGGAGGATTGCAAGATTATCTCCCACAACAAAAGGGACGGCTGATGCCGTCCCTTGATTATGTACGTATTAATTATTCCCCGCCACCGACGGAGCCGTCCCATGTGTCGACTGATTTTGCCTTCATTTCTTCTTCGTCAAACCAGCGTGTTGTAACAGCCTTTGTTTCGGTATAGAAACGGAAGCCGTCCTTACCGAGGCAGTGGAGATCGCCGAAGAATGACTGCTTGTGACCTGTGAATGGGAATACTCCTACGGGTACGGGAATACCTACGTTGACGCCGACCATACCGCCGTCAGTTCTCTTTGCAAACTCACGTGCATAGTAGCCGCTCTGTGTGAAGATAACGGAGCCGTTTGCAAAGGGATTAGCGTTCATAACTGCAAGACCCTCTTCAAAATCCTTAACTCTCTTTACGCAGAGAACGGGGCCGAAGATCTCTCTCTGACCGACTGTCATATCCTCTGTAACGTGGTCGAAGATTGTGGGACCTACATAGAAGCCGTTTTCGTAACCGGGTACAACGGGATTTCTGCCGTCGAGAACAAGCTCTGCGCCTTCCTCAATACCCTTTTCAATCCATTTGTAGATTGACTGTCTGTGAGCTTCGGTAACAACAGGACCGAGAGTGGATTCCTTATCGTATGCAGGGCCGAGTTTAAGCTCTTTTGCAAACTTTACAAGGTAGCCGACAAGCTCATCTGCAATGCTCTCCTGAGCAACAATAACGGGAAGAGCCATACAACGCTCACCTGCACAGCCAAAGGAAGAGTTGATAATACCTCTTGCACTTCTCTCGAGAGCGGCATCTTCAAGAACAAGACCGTGGTTCTTAGCCTCACAAAGAGCCTGAACACGCTTGCCGTTTGCAGCAGCTCTTGAGTAAATGTGAAGACCTACGCTTGTTGAGCCAACGAAAGTAATACCCTTTACGTCGGGGTGATCCATAAAGATTTCAGCTTCATTTCTGGAGCAGGTAACGATGTTGATAACACCGTCGGGAAGACCTGCCTCCTGCCAGAGCTCAGCGAGTCTCATACAGGTCATGGGAGTCATTGAAGCTGCCTTGAGAACGATTGTGTTACCGCAGACAATGCAGAGCGGTGACATCCAGCCCATGGGAATCATACCGGGGAAATTAAAGGGAACGATACCTGCAAATACACCGACAGGCTCTCTGTAAAGAGTTGTATCGTAACCTGTGGAAGTATCTCTCATGCTTTCACCCATGAGAAGTGAGGGAGCTGAACAAGCAAGCTCAACCGGCTCCTTAACCTTGAGGATATCGCCCTTGGCTTCGCTCCAGACCTTACCGTGCTCTCTTGCACAGATTTCTGTAAGCTCATCCATATGCTCCTCAAGAAGCTCACGGAATTTGAAGACAATCTGAACTCTTCTCATAACAGGTACGTTTGACCATGTTTTGAATGCTTCTTTAGCACAAGCAATTGCTTCGTTTACTTCGTCCTTTGTACAGCAGGGTGTCTGAGCGATAACCTCACCTGTGCTGGGATTGTAAACGTCCATATATTTTTCGCAGGAAGAATCAAGCCACTTGCCGCCTGCGAAATACTGAAGTTTTTTAACTGACATATAAAACACTCCCTTTAGCATTTTCAATATTAAATTTTAGAACTTTTTAAATAATCTGTCAATAGAATAATATAAAAACTTAACTATTAATACACGTATATTCATCTATTCATATAACGTTAATATTCAAAGCCGTTCGGAATTCACACAAAAACTCAAGCTTTTTACCGCTATTATTCAAAATTTCACTTGAAGTTGATAAAAAAAGTGCTACAATTATCGTATAGAAATTAAGGGGGGAACGGAAAATGGGCAAAAAAATTATTGTTGCAGGTCTCGGTCACGGTGGAATAGCCGCGGCTGCAATGCTTGCCAAAAGAGGATTTGACGTAACCGTTTATGAAAAGAAAAGTGAGGGTACACTCGGCTACGACTGGACGGATATTTTCGCACCCGCCGCACTCGCAATAGCTGAAATGCCTATGCCCGACGAGGATAAATACGAGTACAAAGAAAATATGACTTTCTTTGCACCGACATCCGAAAAATCGCTCACACAGCACGTACCCTACGATGAGCTTGAAATAAAAATGGAGCGTAAAGACATATACGCTCATTTTATAAATCACGCACTCGGTTGCGGAGTTAAAATCGAGTATAACTGTGAAGTTCTCTCCCCCATTATGCTCGGCAACAGAGTTACAGGCATCAGGACTTCAAAGGGTGATTTTACCGCTGACCTTATCATCGATGCCTGCGGTCTTAACTCGCCTGTAAGAACTAATCTGCCCGACTCGATGGGAATCGAAAATCAGGTTAAGCGCGACGAAAAGATTACGATTTACAGAGCTTTTTACAACAAGGCAAGCGACGAAGAAGTTGAGGCAAAATTCAGAGTAAACTTCTTTGCAGGCGGTGAAAAGTGCATAAGCTGGGTGGCTTCCGAAGAAGAGCACACAGACCTGCTTGTAGGCAGATTTGAAGAATTCACAATTGAAAAGCTTGAAAGTTACGCAGATATGCTTCGTGAAAAATCACCGAGGCTCGGCAAAGAAAAGATAAGAGGCGGTCAGTTTGTGGAAATTCCCGTACGCCATCCCCTCTCGGTTATGGTTGGTGACGGCTATGCCGCAATCGGTGACAGCGCATTTATGACAGTGCCGCTCATCGGCTCGGGTATTGCAAACTCGCTTAAAGCCGCAAAAATGCTTACCGACACCGTAGCCGCTGACATCACGGAATCATACAGCGCAGAGACGCTGTGGAATTATCAGGTGAAGTATTACAAGGCTCTCGGCTCGGGTCTTGCACCGCTTGAGTGCGTAAAATACATGCTTCTCAGCCTGACACCTGATGAGCTTGACTACTGCTTTGACTCGGGTATGCTAAACGAAGACAACATAACAATGACAGCAAACTTCACGAGCATAAACACTCAGTTCAAGCTTGACCCGTTTGACCTTATGATAAAGGCAAAAGCCGTATGCAAGCGACCTGAGGTACTGAAAAAAGTAATGCTCTGCGGCAGCAGAATGGCACAGGTTATGGCGGCGTGTGCGGCAATGCCGAGAAGATGGGACAGAAAGAAAGTTATGCAATGGGCAAAGGCTTACTCCGCACCTTTCAAGGCATATATGAAGTAAAAAAAGTAAAAAACAGCTAAATAAATCCGAGATTCACGCTATTGTGAATCTCGGATGATTTTTTATATTGTTAATTTATTGAAACATAAAGTGCCGGACCTGAATTTTCAATGTTTTTTCAATTCCAACAGTAATTTAAAATGATATGGTATGCAATTTATTATTACGTTTTTCAACGTCATTAAGTAATCGTCAGTTCTCTGACCTGGTCCGCATATCCGCTACCGGTTACAAACTGCGGTTTACCGGGTGCTATGTCACTGACATAGCTGAAGTGCAAATGACCCGCAAGCACAGCTTTGATCTGCGACTGTGACTTGATAAAATCAACCATTTCGCACGTCACACCGCGCGGTCTGATTTCAATGGCCTGCCATTCATCATACGGAAGATGTTCTTCATCACAGCCTGCAAGATAGGTGCTGCTGCCGGGAGAGGTAAGATTGATGTAGTAGTCATACAGCGACTGTTCAAACAGCGGCACGTGCAGACACACAATAATCGGAAAACCCTTACCGATTTCCCTTTTCAGTTTTTCCATCTGCCACGGTTCAAACTGATGATAGCTGTTGTCGATGCTGACAAAGTTTACACCGCCGATGATTTTCGAATTGAAAAAGAGAGGAACACCGAGCCCCGGCTGCATTTCGCGGAAACTGTTCATTTTGTATGCAAAATCCTCGTACGCTTCCCCGACATACTGCGAAAACTCATGATTACCCACCGCAAAAAACACTTTTTTATCAGCAAGAACCTTTCTGACAAAATCAAAATTTGCTTGCGTGGTGAAGTCGATGAGGTCACCCGTGTGCACGATGACGTCGCAATTCTCCCTGCCGTAAGCAAGGTGTGCTTCTAATATTTTTTTCCTGTCGGCTCCGACAAACCGTCTTGCAAGCGCCTTTTTTCTTTCGTTATCACGGTCATCGCAAAGTGCAATATGGCTGTCTGTGACATGGAGAATTTTTAAAGGCTTTTCAAGTCCTATATGCAGTGTGCTTTTTTCAATATCCACAAAATCGCCTCCTGTGCATTTATTATATCAACTGATTTTGGTTTTGTACAGCAAAAACGGAATGTAAAAAGTACAGAGCGCATAAAACCAAAATAACAAGATGTTCTTTGTTAAACACCGAACGAAAGAATCAAATAATAAAGAGCTACTGAAATAAGGAGTTGCAAGAAAACTTTGTTTCTTACAACTCCTTTTATTTTATCAATAAAGTTTAAAAAGCTGTGTCAGCGGATTGTAACCGAGGCCGAAATACTTAAAAATCCAGATTATAGGATTGTACTTGAAAACAGCAACGTCGAGCACGGTAACAAGGCCGCGGAGGAACCACGGAAGGTCATATGTTTTCGGAACGTCTACCGGATCAAATTCCTCACCCTCAACGTTGAGTACCATGGGATTAGCGTAGCAGATACCGTTATCGCCTGAAAGATAGAATCTGACATAGAGATTAGGGTCTGCAAGAAGGTCTGAGCTGTGAAGGTCGAGTGTAGCTTTACCGTCAATAAGCTCGGTACGCATAATTACGTTACAGTCGGAAACCCAGGTGATGATATTTGCGTTGATGCCTTCGACAGTGATTGTATCATTTTCTTCGTCAACTGTAATTCTCTTTACCTGCGGAGTGTTGTCAAGCCAGTAAGCTCTGGTGTCGTAAACATCCTGCTCGACAAAGCCGGGCATTTCCTCCATACCGTTAAGCTCGACACCGTTTGAGAAATGGGAAACGGAGAAGAACTGACCTTTTTCAAGGCACTCACGGAAAGCCTCGAGGGTATGCTCGGGCATCCAGCTCATTGTATAAGCATCGTTAAGAGAGGTTTCGTTATGTGAATCGGCAAAGGTATTACCCCACGGAACAACACCGTTGGGGATAGTCTTCTGCAGAATCTGATCGTAAAGAATACGGTCACAGCGTGTATGTGCATCGGTTGCACTGTTGATACCCATACCGAGTGCACTGCCGGGATTATCAAGGAAGATACGGGCAAACTTATTTACGTAGTATTCGTCAATCTTCTGACCTACGTGGTCTGCCGAATCTTTATCGGGATAGACATACTCGCCAACGTGTGAAAGGAATGTAATACCGCCGAGCTTTGCAACCTCACGGCTGGGAGTTTCATAATCACCGAAAACACCTGCATAACCATTGCCGTACTCTGCCCAATAGCTTGTAAGGTGGCAGTCAGCAAAAGGAGTTGCCATATTCTGCTCATTACCGAGAGGCACGTCGAGCATACCGTTTGACGTTGTACGGGTGAGTGTATCACCTGCTGTGCTTGTATAAGTTCTGTCAGGATTTGTACCGTTGAGGTAACCCTGATATTCTTCTTCGGGAACGGGAATTATGGGAGCGTTGTTATTGGTACGCTCCTTTTTGATAACTCGCATAAGAGGTACTATATCGGGCACGACATTCCAGCCTCGGTTGAGTGTACCGTGGTCGGTAAGTGCAACTATTTCATAATTGAGGGCGTAATGCATATCGCAGAACTGCTGAACGGGAAGGAAACCGTCGCTTGCATTGGTATGACAGTGAAGCTGAGTCTTATAATCATCCCATGCATCCCAATCGACTGTTTCATAAGGATTGTCGATGATAAAGTTTTTTTCTGATTCTGCCGCAAAAACAGGCAAAGCCATTGTGAATATCATTGTGAGGGCGAGAATAACTGCAAGTGTTTTCTTAAGCATAAAATCATCCTCCGTTTCTGTACTATAACAATTATACTTGATTGATTTAAAACAATCAAGTAAAAAAATAAAAATATCGTCGCAAAGGTTACTCCTTTGCGACGATGAGAAAACAATATTATTTTGTAAAATCGCCCTTGATTTCTGCTTCAGCTGCAAGCTTTGCTTCCTCTTCGGAGCCTTCCTGCATAATTTTTGCCATTCTGTCACGGCGTTCCTGAAGGTCAGAATACATCTGGTTACGCATTTCTGCATTGAGCGGATAGAAGAACTTGGGTATAATACCAAGGCTGCTTGTGATAATCGGAATACCTGTACCGAGGGCGAAAATCCACCACTTTGTCCTGGTAGTCTGAGTACCGATTTCAAGACCCTGCTGATAACCGATTTTCTTCATAACGATGGCGTTTATACTGCCCATAATGGTGTTTTGCAGCTTGCCGATAAGCGATTGTGCAACACCCGTCATAGCTTCAGCACGGTAACCGTTCTTCCATTCACAGTAGTCCATAGACTCGTTGACGATTTCGTTGGGAATAACCCGTCGCAGACCATAGACGCACATTTCGAAGATTTCTTCGAGACCCATCAAGGGAAGAATAATCGGTTTCTTCATAAAGTTGTTGTTTATTGAACCTACGCCAAAGACAATCATCCAAAGCATATCTGTCCAGGCGTCTTCGAAAATCCACAGAGCCTTTGTTGAGAAGCGCTTACGAAGCGGAGCAACGAAGCTGTAGCTGATGAATTTGACCGGGAAAGCAGGAATACCGACGATTGTTTTCCAGGTGATTGAACCGATAACGTCGATATAGAAGTTCGTTCTGCTCTTGCCGACACTGAAACCGCTGAGGAACGAAGAAAGAACCTGGATAAGAACAGGCTTGTTGGTAACGATAGCCTTGAGGCCCTGAACAACACTGGGACGCTCAACAGACTGCTGAACTCTTTCACGGCTGAGAGTGAAGAAATACATAACAAAGACCGTAGAAAGAATTGCACACGCAAGACCGAAGCCTGCGAAGAGCTTGGGAAGCTCCCAATTAACAGCCTTATTGATAACAAGGTCGTAAAGAATACCGAAAATCTGCTTGGGTAAATCCTCAAAGATATGAGAGAGAAGATGTGCCATTGTGATAAGACGCGTACGCTCAACAGGGTTGGGCGTAATAGTCGTCATAAAGCCCGTATTTGCGATACTTGTAAATGTACCTGCAGTCTCCTGCACCATCATCATAATCGAATAGAAGATGAGCTTGGGCAGATATGTAGAAGCAGTTCCACCGAAAATAAACGGAATTACCCAATAGAACAAGCCGATTATCATAAGCGGAATCTGACCGAAGAGCATATAGGGCTTGAACTTACCCCAACGGGTACGTGTACGTTCAACAATAACACCGATAAAGGTATCGTTAATGATATCCCATACTGTGGCTATAATGTTATGAAGAGCGAGGTAGTTAAAGTCGATTTTTACAACGTCGTAGATATAACGCTCGTAGAAATCGCTGATATTGAGGGTTGCTGCAGCATCGTTGAGGACATAGGCAACGGTTTCCGCTCTGCCGACATAACGTCGGTTACCCTTGTAGTCAACGCTTGACTGCACAGCTTTTTCCTTTTTGTCTTTTTTCAACAGTGCCATATATACACCACCTTATATAGAGAATTGTACAATATGTTGATTTTAATTTAACATATTTTAAAACAGTTTTCAATAGTTTTTTTGTATATTTGTTTAAACAAAGAGTAAAACCCGTACTGCTTTGCACAGACAGTACGGGTTTAAAAATATATCAGTCGAGTTTAAGGAACATTTCGAGAATGCGTTTTACGCAAAGCTCAAGGTCGGCTCTTGTGATTCTGCCTGCCTTATATCCCTCCATAAGGTCTTCGGGATAGCCGCAGTGCATCTTCATATCGTTACCTGCCATAATCTCCTTGACAGGGTCATTCTTGACACCCCAGTCGGTAACAACCATACCGTCATAGCCCCACTCACCGCGGAGAATACCTGTAAGAAGCTCATAGCTTTCGGACGTATGCTGACCGTTGATAAGGTTGTAAGATGACATTACAGTCCAGGGTTTACCCTCTTTTACTGCGATTTCAAAGCCTTTGAGATAAACCTCGCGCAGAGCACGCTCGGAAAGACGGGAATCGCTGCCCATACGGTTAGCTTCCTTGTTGTTACAAGCAAAATGCTTCATTGAAACAGCAACCTTCTGTGACTGAACACCACGGATATTTGCTGCCGCACACTTACCTGCAAGATAAGGATCTTCGGAATAATACTCAAAGTTTCTGCCGCAGAGAGGATCACGGTGAATATTGAGAGCGGGAGCAAGCCAGATTGCAAGATTATTCTCTCTGATTTCGGCACCGCCGCCTGCACCGACAAGGAAATTCAGCTCGGGATCCCACGAACAGGCAAGCAGAGTTGCACAAGGCCATGCTGTGGTGGGAATACCTGTTTCGGTATCAAGACGCAGACCTGCAGGACCGTCTGCCGTAGGCATTGCAGGTACGCCAAGACGCTTCATAGGACCGAAGCAGCCCGTATTTGCAACACCCGTTGGCGGCTGACCGCCGACAAAATCCATAAGTTCTTCAAGAGTAAACTGAGCAACAAACTCATCCATTGTAATGCTCTCGCCTACTTTGTTGAACATTACGGGAGTTTCGGGTGCAACGGCACCCGACGGCTTATTTTCACCGTAATAATAGCTTTCTTCACCCTGAGGAAGAGCTTCAAAGCTACCGTCGGAAAGCATACGCTTTGCGAGCCTGAAGGGCTTGCACCACTGTGAAAGCTGCTCGGTTACGGTATCTTCCTTCACTTCATATTCAAAGGCAAGTTTTTCGCAATCTCTGACAGACGTACCGATATAGAATCCGTACGCACCTTTTTCAAGAACATAAGCTGATTTGCAGATTTTGCCGAGATCGTCAAAGCTTGCCATATCAGCTATTTTAAATGTAATTGCAAGGGTTTCGGATTCACTGGGAGCAAGGAGCTTTGTTTTTCTGAAAGCTGCAAGCTCCTTTGCAGGTTTACCGAGCTTACCCTGAGGAGCAGAATAATAAATCTGAACAACCTCTTTACCTGCAACGTCACCCGTATTTGTGACTGTTACGGCAACAACAACGCTGTCGCCGTCGACACCGCAGAGCTTGCCGCTCAGGGCAAAGCTTGTATAAGAAAGACCGAAGCCGAAGGGATAGCGGACAAGGTCTTTTTTGCCGGGAATTGTTTCGAAATAGCGGTAACCGACATAGATATCTTCTGAATAATCGACGTGATCGAAGCACTCCCAGAAATCGTCTTTACAGGGATAGTAATCGTAAGATTTTGCGATTGTATCGGCAAGCTTACCTGAGGGATTGACGTCGCCGCAGAGGATATCGGCAATAGCCGCACCGCCCTCAAGACCGCCCTGCCAGGACATAAGAAGAGCACCGACAGCCTCGTTTTCAGCAAAATATTCGCAATCGACTGCCGCACCTGAATTGATTACGACAATTACTTTTTTGAAGAGCTTGCTTGTTTTGTCTATGATATCCTTTTCGATATCGGAAAGATACCAGTCGCCTGCCTGCGGTCTGCGGTCAACACCCTCGGCAGAGAAACGGCTTATAGTGACAATCGCCGTATCTGCTTCCTTTGCGGCAGATTCGATAAGCTCATCGGGCACTGCAGGCTCCTTGACGTGCATACTGGCAAAGGTGTCGTAAGTCATATCGTCACGCTTGGTACAGAACTCCATTGCGTTGACTATATCCCACGTTGCATTTATCTGTGCCTGAGTGGGAATGTTGACGCTTTCACGCTTGACGTAATCCTTATAAAACTCGACAAGCGGCATATAGATGCTGACGTCTTTTTCGCAGAAGCCTTCGTAGATATTGCGGATATACGGCACATTTACGTCGCCGCTTCCGCCACCGCCCTTTATGTATTCGATAGTTGCTTTGCCGAAAAGAGCAATTTTCTCACCCTTCTTGAGAGGCAGAGCACCGTTTATATTTTTGAGCAGTACCATACCCTCGGTTGCCGCACGGCGTGAAAGCTGAGTATGCTTGGGAGAAGCTGTTACACAGCGGCCGTCCTCACCCAGAGGGATACATGGCTGATATTTGAATCTTGCAAATCTTTCCATTTTTTAATCCGTCCGTTTCTTTTTGACTTTGCTTTATTATATCATATCTTTAACTACCGTCAAGAGAAAACCGCCGGCTCAGACTGTCGACAAAGTCACCGCGAACACACACAATAAAATACAATGAACAATCTTAAACATTCCGTAAAATAAAGAATCAGGAGAATTTCAGATTAAATCCTCTTGATTCTTTTCTTTTTTATCCGATTTTGTGTGTTTGCCGTGTTTTTGCCCTCTCGCAGTACCTCTGTACAGCTTCGGAGCAAAAACACGACATCCCGTCACCTTTCTCGAAGTCTGACGGGTTTTCACAGGTTATTTATTCTTGGTCTGAGAAGGCTGATTGCCCTTCTGCTTATTCTGCTTTTCCACTATGTTTCACCTCCGGTTAAATCGGTAAAATAAGTTTAACCGGAAAGCAGAACAATATTCGTATATTACAGTTTTTTGCCGAATGCGATATCTGTATCGTAGATTTCGAGCTCTTCAAAGCCGTATTTTCTGTAGAAATTGGTTGCCCTCACATTGCCTGTGCCCGTTGTGAGCATAACGCCCTTGATACCCTTTGCGGAAAGATGCTCGCTGAGTGTCTGAACAAGTCTGCCGCCGTTGCCGCCACGCTGATACTGCGGCAGGATATCGATATGAAGATGAGCAGGATAATCTGTCTTGAACTTCTCGTGAAGCAGGTAAGCTTCTTTCGCCCACTTTATACGGTCTTCGCCGAGATGTACTACTTTCGGGAAATACTCGGCATCAAACACTGCCTTGAACTTATCATAATCCTCAGCACAGATAATATAGCCTACTGCCTTACCGTCATCATCGAGAACAAAACAGTTTTCAGGCTCTTTCTCTATGTAATATTCACAGAAAGTATGCAGTATGAATTCCGCAAGGCTTTCTGAAACGTCGTCATCCTCGTCGCTGTTAAGGCAGGCAAAGCAGACGCCGTCGTAATCCTTCTCTTCGTATTTTCTGATTGAAAGCATATAATATCCTCCGATTTAGAATGTTTTTTCATTTTGTTAATAATAATATTACAAATATTGTACAAAAAAATCAAGTATTATATTTGAATTTTTAGAAATTTAGTGTATAATGGTTTCGTAAATTTACAGGAGGTGTGGTATGAACACTGACAAAATTGTAAGAAAAGCTATAGAAGCACTTTCCAAAACCGTAATCTCACTTATGCCGAAGAATTATTTTACTTCGGATGAAAACGCAAACAGATATATGCTCACGGGCGACAAGAAATTCAGCGACAAGGCAGGCAGCTGCTACACCTGCGGCTTCGGCAAAAATATACTTACCCCTGACGATATCGCTTCGGGCAGATATTTTATCGCAGGCTACGATTCAAATCACCCTGCAAAAGGTGTTATTGACGACATTTATGCAAGAGCTGTTTACATTGACGACAACACAGGCAGAGGCGGCGTTGTGATGTGTGCGGTTGATGCTGTAGGCATAAGCCGCAAGGATATAAACGATATAAGAAAGCTTGTAATTGAAAGCAAAAAGATACCGAATCTTAAATCAATAAACATCTGTGCGACACATTCACACGCTTCAATAGACACACAGGGTCTGTGGGGTGCAAAGCTTTACAAAAGCGGCAGAGATGAAGGCTTTATGACAGAGCTTAAAAAGCGTACCGCTGACGCAATTATCTCGGCATACGAAAGCCGTAAGGACGGTAAGCTTTTCCTCGCTTCAAAAGAAACTGAGGATTTACAGTTTGACTGCAGAACTCCTGACACATACGACTGCACCTTCACACGTCTGCGTTTCGAGCCGACAGACAACAGCGGTTGCATCTACCTGCTCAACTTTGCATCACACGCAGAGCTTATGGGTGACAGAATCACTGAAATCAGTGCAGACTTCCCTGCTTATATGATTAAGGAAATCGAAGAAAAGAATCCCGGAGCAAACGCTGTATTTTACAACGGTGCAATCGGCGGTATGATTTCAGCAAAAGAGATAAAGAAGATTTACCGCAACGAAATTGACTGCGTTGCTTACACAAAAGATTTCGGAAAAATGCTCGGTGAGCTTTCAAATTCACTCGACAGCGAAACAGAGCTTGAACCGATTATCAACGTAAGCTCCGTGCCCGTAAAAATCAAGGCAGAGAATTTTGTGCTTATTCTTGCAAGACTTCTCAAAGTGCTCAACAACGATATAGCGCGCTGTGAAAAGAGAAGCATAGCCGCAATACATAGCGAACTCGGATATCTCGAGCTTGGCAGAGGTAACGTAGGTATATACCTTATACCCGGTGAGCTTTTCCCTGAGCTTTACAACGGTGAATTTCTCAGTGCTGAAGAATCAGGCACAGGCAAAGCCGCTGACTACAAAGTGCTCAGTGAAATGGGTGGTGCAAAGCATCACTTTGTTATTGGCCTTTGTAACGACGAGCTCGGCTACATCATACCCGACAATGACTTCGTACTCAACGAAAAGACACCCTACATTGACAAGGGTGTTGACAAGTTTGACAGAAGCCACTATGAAGAGACTAACTCCATCGGTCGTGAAACGGCACGCACACTGCTCGAAACAATGGATAAGCTTATATCAACTGTAAAGTAAGGAGTAGAATCAAATGAAAAAAACTATGAAATCGGTTATTTCCTTTATACTCGCAACGGTTATGCTTTTTTCGATGGGTACATCTGTATTTGCAACAGACGGTCAGCCTGCTGACAACACAGGTATCATCATAGCGACAAACCTTGTAAATTCAGTGCTTAACGGTGTATTTTCACTTCTCAGCTCATTATTCCCCACCTCTTCTATACCTACGGTTGAAGAGTACTTTGACGGAGAAAGCGAAAACTTCTACGAAGGCACAGAAGAATTCAAGGACGCACCTGCTGACGGTGCAAAATGGAGCCTCGGATTTGACGACGAAAGTATAGTGCCTGCAAACCTTGCTGACGGCTCAAAGAAATACTACACAGGCGGATATTTCACACAGCAGGTAGACTCTGTTTATGATGACCAGAAGGTGCACGCAATTGCACTCAGCGACGGCTCTGACAGAGGCACTGCAATTTTTGCAACAATTGACGGTATAGGTGTAAGCAACGCTGATATCCGCGCAATCAGAGCACGTGCAGAAGAAAAAATCAAGGCAGAAGGTATCGCAAGCGATATTATCGCAATCAACATAAATGCAACTCACTGCCACACAGTTATTGATACGCAGGGCTTCGGTCTTATGCTCATACCGCAGATTTTTGTAAATATTGCGGCTAACCTGCCTTTCTTAAAGCCGATAAGAAGTATAGACAGTGAATTCCACGGAATTCTTATTGACGGTGCGGCAGAAGCTATTGCCAACGCATATATGAATATGGAAGAGGGCTCACTTTACTACTTTGAAACAAAAGGTATTGCCCGCGATGATGAAAAAGGCATATATCAGGATGACGAATACTCATACCTTCGTAACAAGCGTTATGATACAGAAGGATATCAGAATTTCTTCGCCTGCTTCAAGTTTGTACCCGATAACGAAGATTCACGCTCAACAGTATTCACAAACATCGGCGCACACCCGACAACAATAAACCGTGCAACCACAAAGCTTTCAGCAGACTTCCCGACATATATGGAGAAGAAAATCAACGAAAACGGCAGTAACTTTATGTTCATTCAGGGTGCACAGTCCCCCGTTTCCGTTAAGAAAGACGGAGTAAAGGATGAAACTGTACTTGGTGAAGTTGCCGCAGAAATTGAAGCAGACCCCACAGTTGAAGATTACAGAGCCGCAAAGACACTCGGCTACGAATTCGCAAGACTCATAATTGAAGGCGAAGAAAACGCTGTTGAGGTAGCTCCCCTTCTTAACGTCAGAATGTCCGAAGTTAAGGTCAACCTTGATATCGGTCTGTTACAGCTCGGTGCAACTTCACAGCTTCTCGGCTTCACAACAGTAAAGGACAGCGAAAGCCAGAGCGGCTACTCAATAATTACAGAGGTCGGTTATATTGAGCTTGGCACAGATATAGTAATGCTTACCGTTCCCGGTGAGCTTGTACCTCAGCTTGTTTTCGGTAACGTTGTTGACAAAACAGAAGCTTACCTTGGCAAAGACTGGGAGATTGAATGCACTGCAGATATTATCGGTGAGGACAAAACCGTACTTGTAATGGGTCTTTGCAACGACGCTATCGGATACATTGTGCCCGACAACGATTACGCTCCGTTCATTGCGGACTCACTGTGGAATACAGATATGGGCAAAAAGCTCTGGGGCGAATATCACAGACATTACGAAGAGATGCTTTCTGCAGGCAGTACAGCAGGCTCATCGATAATGACTGCACTCAACGCACTTGCAAAGGATGCGCAATAACACAACGAAACGGAGTTTTTTGTTTTGAAATACTACCTTGGAATTGACGGCGGAGGCACACACACTACAGCCGCAGTATCGGATGAAAACGGAAAGCTTATACTGAAAAAAGCAGGTAAAACAATCAACTTTTATTCCGTAGGAATGGAGGTTGCACGCGATAACCTGGACAACCTCATAAACGAAATATATAGCGAGCTTGACTGTGACGAATTTGAAAGCGTTTTCATAGGCTGTTCAGCACTTGATGACAAAGCTGACGAAGCTACGCTTAAAGCACTATGCGGTAACATAAAGGCAAAAGCTGTTGAAATGAACAGCGACCTTTATATCGCACTCAAATCAATGGGAGATACAGAGTGCCCTTGTGTTGCGGTATGCGGTACAGGCTCAATGGCAATAGGTACCGATAAAGACGGTAACACAGTTGTTTCGGGCGGCTGGGGTCACATCATAGGTGATGAAGGTTCGGGCTACGCAATAGCTGTAAGTGCATTGAAACTCTGCTGTGAGCTGTGCGACAAGGGAGAAAACTCTCCCCTGCTTGAAGCGGCTGAAAGCTACTTTAATGTATCGGATTTCCGCAAAGCAATAGATATCATTTACTCGGAAGAGACAACGAAGGATAAAATTGCAGGCTTTGCGTCAGACATAGGCAAACTTGCACTGACCGACAGCATAGCCAAAGATATAGTTATATCGGAAGCAAAAGCTTTTGCAAAGACAGTGCTTATACTGCTTGGCAAAATCGGAACTTGCTCCGCACTCGGTCTTTACGGCGGAATTTTTGTTCACAACTTAAGTTTCACCGAAACTTTTAAAAGTGATATCAAATCCGTATATCCCGATATTGAAATTAAACTGCTGACAGTGCCGCCTGAAGAAAGTGCACTTGGGCTTGCGAGGAAACTGAAATGAAAAAATATCTCGAATACATAGAAATTTCAAAAAGCATAATTGAAAAAATCAGTACTGAAGGTGCACCGTCAATTGAAAAAGCAGCAGAGGTTTTTGCCGACACGCTGATTAACGGTAAAAAGGTTTTTCTTTTCGGCACAGGTCACTCACACATGCTGTCAGAAGAGCTGTTTTACCGTGCGGGCGGTCTTGTAAACATTCAGCCGATTCTTGTCGAGCCGCTGATGCTTCACATATCTGCAAGCGAAAGCACAAACGCAGAGCGTGTTGAGGGATACGCAGAGAAAATTTTTGCCGACTACGGTATGGCTGAGGGCGATACGGTTGTAATCATCTCAAACTCAGGCAGAAACGGCGTTATAGTCGATATGGCTCTGCTGTGCAAAGAGAAAAAGCTGAACGTAATTGCACTGACTAACCTTGAGCACACATACGCAGGTGCTTCACGACACAAGAGCGGCAAGCGACTTTGTGAAATTGCAGACATAGTGCTCGACAATTTCGGCTGTGTTGGCGATGCGTGCGTAGAGGTTGACGGAATCGAGGGCAAAATCTGCCCCACTTCAACCGTAACGGGTGCACTTATACTCAACGCTATAGTTGCCGAGGCTGTTGACAACTGTGCAAAGCGAGGCTTTAACCCCGAGCACTTTGCAAGCTCAAACGTTGACGGCGGCGATGCGATTAACAACGCACTGATAGACAAATACAAAAAGGAGATAAGACACCTTTGATTTACCCGAAGATACAGAAAAATCACCTTGACGGCAACGCTGTAAAAGTAAGCAGTGTGAGCATCAGCGGTGATTATAAGGATAACGCAGAAAAAGTAATAAGTTCATACGGCATTGACATCTGCGGTAATTTTGCCGTTGAGATTAAAATAAGCGACACAAAAAAGACAACGTATATTGATGAGCTTTCAGCACTGAGCAGTGAAAAATATTTCATTACCGTTACAAGTGAAAAGGCTGTGATTGAAGCCGCAACAAAACGAGGAGTATTCAGAGCAGCACACACACTTGCAAAGCTGATAAAAAAAGGTGAACTGAAAGAAGGTAATATAGAAGATTACCCGATGTTCCGAAAACGTGGATACATCGAGGGATTTTACGGTGAGACCTGGGAGCGTGACTGCCGAATCTCGGTAATGGAGCTTATGGCAGGCTACGGAATGAACACATTCTACTATGCACCCAAGGACGATATATATCACCGTGAGAAATGGCGTGACCCCTACCCCGAAAAAGAGCTTAGCGAACTTAAAGAGCTTTATGAAAAAGCAAGTGAAAACGAGCTTGATTTCCACTGGTGTATAGGTCCCGGTCTCACCTACTGCTACACATCAGAATCCGATTTTGAACAGCTGATAAACAAATTCAAGAACGTTTACTCAATAGGTGTCCGAGGCTTCGGTCTGCTGCTTGACGATATTCCGAACGAATTCCAGTATGAAGACGATGCCAAAACATTTGACGGCATAGTTGACGCACACATCGACCTTATCAACCGCACATACACTGCACTCAAGGCGATTGACAGCTCGATTACAATGACTGTCTGCCCGACACAGTACCACGGTGACGAGACAGAATATTACATAACAAAATTCGGCAACGGTATACCTGCCGACGTGAGCTTATTCTGGACAGGTGCTGAGATATGTTCAAGAGTACAGACTTCACGAGAGGCTGACGGATTCCTCAGAAGCACAAAGCACATGCCGCTCTACTGGGACAACTACCCCGTAAATGACTGCGAAATGTTTCAGGAAATGCATCTCGGCCCGATTGTAGGCAGAGATGCTGACCTTTACAAACACAGTGAGGGTCTTATTTCAAACGTTATGGAGTATGCAGAGTGCTCAAAGATTCCGCTGATGACTATTGCGGATTACCTCTGGAATCCCGTAAAATACAACAGTGAAGAATCAATCAGAAACGCTCACAGCGAGATTCTCGGCGACAAGGCTGAGCTTTTCAGTTACATTGCCGACCACCTTGCAGTGTCCTGCGTTTCAAGACACGCAAGCGAATATATGAGCGAAAAGCTCTCTCACATAGGCTTCCTGATGTCTACAGACAGAGCAGAAGAAGCCGCAAAGGAATTCAGTGAGTTCAACGCTAAGAACAGAGAATGCCTTGAAATGCTCAGAGACACGAGTGTGCCGATGTTTGCAGAAATGCAGAAATGGGTAGATAAATTTGCAATGAGCTGTGACCTGCTTGATGCAGTGCTCGCAACCTGTGTCTCCCCTACCGATGAGAACAAGGCAACACTCGGAGACCTGCTTGAAAGATACAACAGAGATGCCGTTGTAATGACGGGATTCTGCCTGCGTGAGGCAGCAGAAAAGGCACTCAGAATGTAAGATAAAAAATCAGGAGGATTCGTTCAGAATCTTCCTGATTTTTTGTTGCGGAACGGTCACAGACCGTTCCCTACAAACCACCGTTTTAATATTATTTTTGAAATAATACTTGATTTATTGCGTGATATATGGTATTATACAAACCGTTCAGAGAAGAATACTTATTCATTCTTCACTTTTCACTATTACTTTAAATATGGGGGTATAGCTCAGCTGGGAGCCCAAAGCACTCAGAAACGCACCCTCATTAAAAATTGAATATTATGCACATGGGGCATTAGCTCAGTTGGGATGAGTGCTTGACTGGCAGTCAAGAGGTCAGGGGTTCGACCCCCCTATGCTCCACCATAAAATCCAGGTCTTTTGACTTGGATTTTTTATTTTTAAA
>JAZRSU010000030.1:0-45420 GCA_045651645.1 Acutalibacteraceae bacterium | reverse complement strand
CAGCTCCTTGCGCTGTGCCGCCTTGACGCCTCTGTACACAAGCGGAAGCTCAACGTTAGCCTGCGCCGTAAGGCTTGGAATGAGGTTGAAGCCCTGGAAAATGAAACCGATTTCCTGGTTGCGGATTGCCGAAAGGTCATCGTCTTTCATAGTGGAAACGTCAACACCGTCGAGCATATATGAACCGCTTGTGCAAACGTCAAGCAGACCGAGCATATTCATCAGTGTTGATTTGCCCGAGCCTGATTGACCGACTATTGCAATAAACTCGCCGCGGTCGATAGTCAGCGAAACACCGTCGAGTGCACGCACTTCGTTTTCGCCGGGGTTATATATTTTATATACGTCTTTTATTTCGATAAGGTGTGCCATAAGGAATACTCCTTTAAGAATAATGTATCTTTATTTTAAACTTATATTATTTTTAAGTCAAGAGAATTTAGTCGGCTTGAAAATACATTGATTATATGATATCATTAAAACAAATAAATATTGAGAAAAGGTGACGGAAAATGAAAAAAAGTTTTATTTTTAAAATGCTGGCTGTAGTGCTGGCTATGGTTATGGGTGCCCTCGTGCTTACAGCCTGCTCAGGTGATGATGAGAACACAGATACAAATACAACGGCAGCAGACGAAGTACAGACAACTCAGGCAGACGTACCCGCAGTAACAGACCCCAACGCAGAGCACACAAAGGTTAAGTTTGAAATTGAGATTGCAGGTAAGGATGCAGGCAGCTTCACAATGGAGCTTTACCCCGAGTATGCACCGGTTACGGTTGCAAATTTCATCAGCCTTGTTGAGGATGAATTCTACAACGGTCTTATATTCCACCGTATTGCAGAGGGTGGATACGGTCCATTTGTTGCACAGGGTGGTGACCCCAAGGGTAACGGCACAGGCGGCTCAACACCTATCAAGGGTGAGTTTATTGCAAACGGTGTAAACAATACCCTTTCACATACAAGAGGTGTTGTTTCAATGGCTCGCCGCGGCGACAGCTACGATTCAGGCAGCTGCCAGTTCTTTATCTGCTATAACGGTAATTATACAAGCGCTCTTGACGGTCAGTATGCCGCATTCGGTAAAGTTATCGAGGGTATGGAGGTTGTCGATTCTTTCCTTGATATTCCTCGTAACTACAACGATAAGCCGATTGACGACATCGTAATCAAATCAGCTTATATTGTAAAGTAAATCTGACATAAAAAGGCTGTGGACTTAAAAATCCACAGCCTTAATTTTTTTATTTTACGTATTTTTCCAGTGCGTTTCGGTAGTTTTCTTTCTGTAATTCCGAAGGAGTGCAGGGTCGGGAATTGCAGGGGATATCGGGATCGGTGCCGTCGGAGAAGGGGATAGGTGTAGAATGGTCGTTTTCGTATTTTACTCTGTCCTCTTCCTTGCGGAAATCGGGTATGTCATACGGCTGATTACCGTTCAGAATACTGCGGTGAGCAAGTATTGCGACAGAAGCCATAGTTGTTGCAAAGTATACGTCAAACGGGGGTTTCTTGCCTGTGCGGATACACTCGAGAAATTCGCGTGTTACAAAGAAATCGCCTCCGCCGTGACCTGCATTCTTTGCAAGCTCGGCATCCTCAGGGCTGTGCTCGGGGTCGTAGCAGTTTGTTTCCTGCATACCCTCGGGTATCTGCCAGCCGTTATAGCGGAGCATTATTTTTTCACCCATACCGCGTATGTTTTCAATCTGACCGTTTACACCGCAGATTCGGTAAGAGTTGCTGTGTGCACCTAATCCGGCACAGCCTGTTACCTTGAATACTGAGCCGTCATTGTTGAGCGTTGTGATAATTGCGGCTGCGTCATTTACGTATCTTGCCGTAAAGCAATCGGCGGGTATTTCGTTTGCTACGGGCATTGCGGTGACCCTTACGGGCACAGAGCCGGTTGCATACATAATCGGTGCGAGCGAATGGGTGATGTAATATGAACGTGGCAGGAAATTTCTCCAGTGTCTTTCGTCAGGTGCGAGTGTTGCACAAGCTTCGGCATCGTACATATTGAACGGGTGATTATATTCACCCTCTGCATAGAGAATTCTGCCGAGTGTACCGCCGTCGCATACACGCTTCATCTCCTTGTTAAACAGCATAAACGGGTAGTTTTCAGCAAGCATATAAATTGCCTTGCTCTTTTCTGCCGCTCTTACAAGTGCGACACCCTGAGCCATTGTGCCGTTTGAAGTGCATTCACTGAGCACGTGTATGCCTTTTTCAAGGCAGCGTATTGCGTAGGGTGCGTGCTCGGCAAAGTAGTTTGTGAGCAGAACCGCATCCATAGAGTGCTCAATAAATTTATCAAAGTCAGTGTAAACAGCAGCATTTCCGATTTTGTCTTTGCATTCTTCTATCTTCTTTTCATTCTGCTCGCAAACGGCAACAATCTCACCGCCGTTTACTTTTAAGCTGTCGATAAGGTTTTCGCCGCGTCCGAGTCCGAATATACCGATACGAATTTTTTCCATATTAATCACCTTTAAAAAAATCGCCCAACCTCCGAGTTAATTAAAGCAGAGATTGGGCAGAAATTGAAAATTAAAATTATTCCTTAACGTTGTCAAGCCAACCGAGCTTGTGCATTGCAAGAGCACCGCCAACGGAAGCAACAATACCGATGAAGAGAAGTGTGCTTGCACCTGTTGTGCCCATACCGGGTACTAACAGAACAAGTACCATAACGATAATCGGGAAGAAAGAAATTCTCCAGTGCTTGATGAAGTAGCCTGCACCGAGTGCACCGAAGAGTGCGGGAAGCACCATCTTGAATGCGGGCTGAAGCAGGGGGCTCTTTGTAAAGCTGTCAAGGAAAGGAGCAAAGGCAATGATACCGATTGCAAGAACGATTGTTGTAACGATTGCTGAAGTTGCGATAGCGATTGTTGAAATAACTTCGCCTTCTTCAGAGTTAGCCTTTACCTTAGCACCCTCCATTGCACTGATAGCACAGGGAAGCTTGAGGTTAGCGATGTTACCTGTAACGAATGAAAGGTAAGTACCGCCTGCACCGAGCATGGGTGTGTAAACGAGAACTTCTACAACAGCAACTGTCCAGTAAGTCGGGATAAGCTTGAGAAGACCCTGAAGAATGAACTTTATATCAGGGGAAACGTCGAGATAAAGGCAGATTGCCATGGGGAACATAAGGAGTATGCAGAGTGCTGTGACGGATGAAATTCTGCCCCAGGAATGGACACGGTCAAAGTAAGATTTTTCAGTTTTATTCTTAGCCATTTCTTAACCCCTCCATTCAATTAATGCAATGCCGTCGGGAAGGACGTTGTAAAGTACGATTGCGGCTACCATTGCAACAATCATACCGATAGGCATAACGAAGGGCTCGAGCCATGTGAGCTTGAGCTTCTTTACGATAACCTCAAGTACGATTGAGAAAATAACGGCAACTGCAAGTGTGCTGACTGAAAGTACGCCTGCACCGTCAAGCTCTTCAGGAGCCTTTGTGCTGCCCTGACCTGTGATTGCGCGGGCAATGAAAGCACCTATAAGACCGATGAAGATTGCAGGTGTAGCAAACTTGTTGATAAACTCACCGATTGTTCTCTTCTTCTTGCCGTCTGCAGGAGCAGCTTCTTCTGCAGCATTTTCCTTGTTGCTTGCAGCCATAAACTTCTTGTGAAGGGGCTTTGCAAGGAAGGGAAGAATAACGAGTGAGAAGCAGATACCGAGAGTCATAACCCAGGCAATACCTGCGTAAACTGTCGGGTCTGTAACTGCGTTAGCGATACCGCCTGTGTGACCGAAAGCTTCCATAGCAGCCTCAGCAGCTGTTGTTTCGTACATCAGGTTACCGATAACGGAAAGACGTACCCACGGAATAACAAGACCGAGAGCGGGTGCGAGAGCAATAACCGTAGCGAGTACGGAAAGTGCTGACGGAATTGTGAAAAGTGCACTTGACGTAACAGCGTTACGAAGCTTTGATTTGTCCAGACCGAGTTTTTTACCCTGCTTCCAAGCTTTGACAAGGAAGAAGATTGACTGAACAAGGACGAAAAGGATAATAGCACCGGCTATGAGGTATAAACCGAGGCTACCGTTGTTGAATGTACCATCCATTCAGTTTCACCAACCTTAATATTTTGATTTCAATTTATAATATATTAAAAAAACTTATATGTCAAGGATATTACTTGACGAATTCTTTGTACTGGTAGCATCTTACGTAGTCTACAACAAACTCTGCAGGCCAGTTTTCTTCGGGTGTTTTGTCAATTTCTCCTGTGCCGTGTCTGTCAGACCACTGCACACCGTTGTCACCTGCAAATTCGCAGGAGAGAATCAGGTATTCGGGGTTCTGTGAAACGCCGCCTGTAGAGAGTCTGCCGGTTTCAACGGCGTTGATGTAGAAAATGTACTCTGTCGGGCTCCACTCAAGACCATAGGTGTTGAACTCGTTGTAGGGGTCACCGCCGACGTATACCTTGCCTATCGAGTCGCCCTTCTTGTCTGCACCGTAGCCGTCATAAACAATACCGCTTATAACCGCATCGTTGCCCCACCAGTAGTCTTTGTAGTACATTGATTCGAAGATATCAACCTCTGTGCCGTCCATACCTGTGCCGTCAACGTCCTCGACATTGTGGTTCATCATCCAGAATGCACTCCACATACCTGTTGCGGCAGGAAGCTTACAGCGTACCTCAAAGTAGCCGTAGCACTGCTCATACTGGTCAGCTGTGCGAAGGCAGGCTGTATACCAGCCGGGCTTATATTCTTTGAAGTTTATTTCGTCTTTCCATGCGTCGTAATATCTGTTTTCGAGCGGCTCTTCAAGATATTCTGCACGGATAATCAGGTTACCGTCTTTTACGCTTGCCATATCCTCGTGCCAGTAGCCGCCCTTACGCTCGGTTTCCCACCAGGGGAAATTCCACTTTGTGCGGTCAATTTCTGTGCCGTCAAATTCATCTGCCCATACAGGCTCGTCTGTGAATTTGCTCATATCGACGGTTTTTGTTTCGTCGGGGATTTTGCCGAGGTCGAGTGTGCTGAGAAGAGAGGGGCTGATAAGTGTGATAATTGCTATGAGAAGTCTTACGCCTCTTTTTAAAATGTTTCTGAGCATTTTTGTTACCTCCTGAATGTATGTGTGCCGGCTTCAATATCAAACGAAATTCCGCCGATGATTACCTTTGCATTTTTCGGTACGGTTACTTTAAGGCTTTCCTTGTCCCAACTTACGCTTATATCTCTGTGCGTTGCCTTTGCCCAATCGAGTGAAGACAAGAAATCAGGCTCGATTACGATGCCTTTTTCATCAATCTTAATACCTGCAATATGGCGGTAGAACCAGTGGTCAACCTCGCTGTACATATGGTGATTGAGCGAGTTTTTCATCTCCCAGTCCTCGCACAGTGTTGTCATACCGCTGTTTATCCAGTATGCGTAGCTCGGGTATGTCGGCTCGGTTACCATTTTATAAAGCACGTCTGCATATCCGTTATCGTCAAGTGCAGAGAATATATACTTTGCACCGAGTATTCCGCAGTCGATGTGCCAACCGTTTTCTTCTATGATTTTTGCAAGCTTAGCGGCTTTGAACGGGATTTCGTCAGGCTCGTACATCCTGAAATAAATTCCGCAGGCAAGGCAGGTCTGCTTCTTTTCAAGCTCTTCGTCGCCGAGGAATTTGTTGCGCCACGCAAGCCTTATTCTGTCGGAAAGCTCTTTGTACGGTGTCGGATCTTCGCCCATTATTACCGCACATTTCGACATTGTTTTTGCAAGGTCGGAGTAATCTGCGGTGCTTGTAACAAAATTCGGGCAACGCTCTGAATTCTCGGGTGCACACCAGTCGGTAAGACCGATATAGAGTATGCCTTCATCCTGCACCGTGTCGAGATAGTCGATGTAGAGCTTCATATTCTCCCACATCTGTTTTATTGCGCTGTCGTCACCCGTGAGCTGATAAATCTGCCACGGAATGTTGATTATCGCACCGTCCCACGCAGGGCCTATGTACCAATCGTACCAGCTTGCTGTGGGGATAATTGCAGGCAGTGAGCCATCGGGTCGCTGTGCATCCTTGAAATCGTTAAGCCACTTTTTGTAAGCCTTGACCATATCAAAGTTGTGCAGTGCCTGCTGACACGAAAGCTGTGCATCACCCGTCCAGCCGTTCTGCTCTCTGTGCGGACAGTCGGTGGGAAGTCCCATAAAGTTTGTGAGCGTTGCAAGCCTTGATGCACTATGGATTTTGTTGAGCATTTCATCCGAACATTCAAACGAGCCTATGCTCTGCAAATCTGTATGCACAACACATCCGATAACTTCGAAATCTTCGGGTGCGCCTATAACTTTTACGTAGCGGAAACCGTGATAAACAAACCTCGGCTCCCATTCTTCAGTGCCTTCACCCTTGAGGATATATTTGTCGGTGTGAAACTGCTGGCGTGTGAATGAATTTATGTTTTCATTGTCAATGTCACTGCCGTCTTTTTTGAGCTGCTCGGCATAAACAAGCTGAATTTCGGTGTCTCTTTCACCACTTGTCTTTATCTTTACCCAGCCGGAAACGTTCTCGCCGAAATCATAGATTCCGTTGCCGAGATATTTGCTCTCAAGTGTGCGTATAACTTTTATCGGCACCCAGTTTGCAGGCTCAATTATACCGCCGGGACCGCCACAAGTGTTGGTGTTTACCCAAGTGCTGTCGTCAAAGCACGGCATATTCCAACCGGGGATTTCAAGCCTTGCGTCGTAGGTTTCACCCTCGCGTATGTGGTTGTATACTACGGGACCGTTTTCGGCTTTCCAGCTGCTGTCGGATATAACGGTTTCACTTGTGCCGTCGGTGTATTCAATATCAATCTGCATTATAAACTTGATGTTGTTTCGCCACGTTGCCGACTGATAGTGCCATACTTCGCCTATATCGTTATACCAGCCGTTGCCTGCAAAAACACCGAGCACGTTTTCACCTTCGGTCAGAAAATCTGTCACGTCGTAGGTGAGATAAAGTGTGCGTGAGTCAAACTTTGTAAACGGAGTTGAAAGCACCTCGTCGGTGATAAGCTTGCCGTTTATCGTGTATTCACCGTAGCCGAGTGCAACGGTATACATAACAGCTTTTTTAACAGGCTTTCCGATGTTTATGCTCTTGCGGAAAAGTCTGCTGCCGTCATCACGCTTTGTGCCTTTGGATATCCACTTTGCTTTTTCAAACATAGGGCAAATTCTCCTTGATTTTTATAGTTACAGTTTATCAATGAAAATTATAAAAAGCAATAAAAATATAAAAAACGGCGTAACGAAAATTACGCCGTTTTTTTGTTTAATATGAAAATTTATCTCTGCACTCTGCCTGAAGCGTTGCCGCCTGCGAGCTTTTCAACCTCGTCAACTGTTACGAAGTTGTAGTCGCCCTCGATTGAGTGCTTGAGTGCTGATGCCGCAACGGCAAACTCAACAGCCGACTGAGTATCCTTACCGCTGAGAAGAGCGTAGATAAGACCGCCGCCGAAGCTGTCACCGCCGCCTACACGGTCAATGATGTGCAGGTGATATACCTTTGAGAAGCAGTATTCGTCGCCTGCAACATCATAGAGCATTGCACTCCAGTCGTTGTCAAATGCACTCTTGCTCTCACGCAGTGTGATTGCAACCTTCTCAAAGCTGAATTTGTCAGCAAGCTGACGGGCAACTGACTTGTAGCCCTCTTTGTTCAGCTCGCCTGCGTAGATATCTGTGTTTTCAGCCTCAATACCGAAAACGTCCTTTGCATCTTCTTCGTTGGAGATGCATACGTCAACGTATTTGCAAAGCTCTGTCATAGCCGCTCTTGCTTCGTCGCGTGTCCAGAGCTTGCCTCTGTAGTTGAGGTCACAGCTTACCTTAACGCCGTGTGCCTTTGCCGCAATACAAGCCTGCTTGCAGATTTCTACAAGGTCACCACCGAGAGCGGGAGTGATGCCTGTGAAGTGAAACCACTCAGCACCGTCAAAAATCTTGTCCCAGTCAAAATCCTCTGCCTTTGCTTCTGCAATAGCACTGTGTGCTCTGTCATATATACACACACTGCCACGCTGTGAAGCACCTTTTTCGAGGAAGTATATACCTACTCTGTCGCCACCTCTTGTGATGTCAGCTGTGTTGACACCGTATTTGCGAAGCGAATTAACAGCCATCTGACCGATTGCGTGCTTGGGAAGCTTTGTTACGTAGTGTGCGTCAAAGCCGTAGTTTGCAAGTGAAACAGCAACGTTAGCTTCACCGCCGCCGAAGGTAGCTCCAAAAGAATCTGCCTGAACAAAGCGGAGATAATCGTACGGCTGAAGTCGGAGCATAAGCTCGCCGAAGGTTACTACCTTTTTCATTTTGCACGTGCCTCCTTGACAATCTGTACGGATTTTTCGCAAAGTGCTGTAATTTCGTCCCACTTGCCGTTGTCGATAAGGTCTGCGGTTACCATATATGAGCCGCCGCAAGCCGCAATAACGGGGCAGGAAACGTACTCGCCGAGATTCTTGAGAGAAATACCGCCTGTGGGCATAACCTTGAACATCGGGAACGGTGCGCTCATAGCCTTGATTTTGTCAAGGCCGCCGCTCTGCTCTGCAGGGAAGAACTTGAGTACCTCAAGACCCAGCTTGTAAGCTGCGTGATAGTCTGTCGGTGTGGTACAGCCTGCGTAGATTTCAATGCCCTTTTCCTGGCAGTACTTTACGATTTCGATGTCAAGACCGGGTGTAACGATGAACTTTGCACCTGCCTCGATTGCTTCGTCAACCTGAGCGGTTGTGAGCACTGTACCTGCACCTACGAGCATATCGGGCTGAGCCTCGCTCATAAGTCTGATTGCTTTAGCTGCACCTGCCGCACGGAATGTAACCTCTGCAACGGGTACACCGCCCTTGCAAAGAGCCGCAGCAAGGGGAGCGGCATCTTTTTCGGGGTTGTTGAGCTTAATTACGGGTACAACGCCGATTGATGAAACTTTTTCTGAAATTGCGTTCATTTTGTTTACTCCTTATACACCTGAATATGCCGAGAAGCCGCCGTCAACGGGGATTACAACACCTGTGATGAAGCTTGCGGCATCGTTGTTTAAAAGGAAGAGAAGGCTGCCGTCAAGCTCTTCGCTCTTGCCGAATCTGCCCATAGGTGTTGCGGCAAGAATTTTGCCTGTGCGTGCTGTGGGTGAGCCGTCGGGATTCCAGAGAAGAGCCGCATTCTGCTTTGTTGAGAAGAAACCGGGAGCAATAGCGTTAACTCTGATTCCGACTCTGCTGAAGTGTACGGCAAGCCACTGTGTGAAGTTGGAAATTGCAGCCTTTGCACCTGAATAAGCAGGAATTTTTGTGAGAGGTGTGTAAGCATTCATACTGCTGATGTTGATTATGTTACAGCCCTCTCTGCCAACCATCTGGCGTGCAAATGCCTGTGTAGGGATAAGTGTGCCCAGGAAGTTGAGATTAAATACAAAGCCTACACCTGCACTGTCAAGGTCAAAGAAGCTCTTTGTGTCTGCATCGATATCGCCAAGCTCAAAGTATTCTTTGTCTGTTGTAGCTTTAGCGTTGTTACCGCCTGCACCGTTGACAAGAATATCGCACTTGCCGATTTCTTTTTCTATAAGGTCTGCTACCTCGTAGCAGATGTCTTTGTTAAGTACGTCACATTTGTATGCTTTTGCCTCGCCGCCCTCTGCACGGATTTCGGCTGCAACTTCTTCAGCTGCAACGTCGTTGAGGTCGAGCAGAGCAACCTTTGCGCCTGCACGTGCAAGTGTTTTTGAAAAAGCACTGCAAAGCACGCCGCCTGCACCTGTAACTACGGCAACTTTGCCTGTAAGGTCTGTATTGAGTACGTTTTTCTGCATTTTTATTGTTCCTCCGTTTTATTTTGCCGCTTTTTCGCAGGCTTCAAACAGTCCGTTGATATATGCCGCACCGAGTGCACGGTCGTAAAGTCCGTAGCCGGGCTTGCCTGTTTCGCCCCATATCATTCTGCCGTGGTCGGGTCTTACGTAGCCGTCAAAACCTGTTTCGGCAAGAGCCTTTGTGATTTCGTACATATCAAGACTGCCGCAGGATGAAAGGTGACCGCTCTCTTCAAAGCTTCCGTCCTCCATAATGAGGATGTTTCTCATATGCATGAAAGCGATTCTGTCCATCTCACTGTATTTTCTTACCATAGATACAACGTCGTTTGTTGCCGCACAGCCGAGTGAGCCTGTGCAAAGGCAGAGGCTGTTTGCAGGGGAGTCAACTATGCTGAGCATACGGTCAAGGTTTTCTTCGTTTGTGATAATTCTCGGCAGACCGAAAATGGGGTAGGGCGGATCGTCGGGATGGATTGCCATTCTGACACCGCACTCCTCTGCAACTGGAATAACTTTTTTGAGGAATTTCTCAAGGTTTGCCCAGAGACCTTCTGAGCCGATTTCACCGTAAGCGGAGATAAGCTCTCTTACCTCGTCCTGGGTGTAGCTTGAATCCCAACCGGGCAGGTGAATATCATCCTTGAGCGGGTCAAGACCCTTCATCTGCTCCCAGTACATTACAAGGCTTGTTGAGCCGTCAGGCGCTACCTTGTCGAGCTGTGTGCGTGTCCAGTCAAATACGGGCATAAAGTTGTAGGTTACGCACTTTACGCCGTACTTTGCACAGCGGCGGATATTTTCGCAGTAAACCTCAAGCAGCTCATCTACGTTGCCTCTGCCGAGCTTGATGTTTTCGTGTACGGGAATTGACTCTACAACATCGAAAACAAGGCCGTTATCTTCGCACTGCTTTGCCATTTTTGCAATTGATTCTTCGGGCCATACCTCGCCGGGCTTTACATCGTAAACAGCACTGACGATTGACTTCATATTCGGAATCTGTCGGATATATTCAAGAGAAATCGGGTCGGACTCGCCGTACCAGCGGAATGAAAGCTTCATTTTATTTTTTCTCCTCAGTCTTTTTCTTGATTTTGTTGAGCTTTTTGTTGATGCCAAGAAGCTGTTCTTTTGTAAGGCTGACGTTAACCATTCCGAGCATACTGGAGGCTCTGAGAATGGAGAAACCGCCGAGCATCTGGAGTAAATCAGGCGAGAACTTGAAGCCTGATATTGAGAATCCGCCGCCACCGCTCTTTTCTTTGGACTTGGAGTTCTTCTTCATCTGGCTCATTATTATTTTGCCGAATGAGAGCAGTACAAGCTTGCCGCGGAGCGGCTTCATAACCTCGCTGATAGGTGTGTTGAGTGAGAGTCTGCCTTCCGGCTCTGTTACGTCAAACCAGTTGAGAATAGCACCCTTTTCGCGGAGAAGATAAGCTTCGTTGAATGTGTCAACCTTGCGGATTACGCTCTCATCCTTGCATTCGCCTGCAACTGCTGTGAGTGTTGTTTCGCCTGCATTGGGTACGTCAAAGTAGAAGAAGTGGTCAGCCGCAGTCTTTTTGCCGAGTGATTTGCCGTTTGCAAACAGCTCAACCTCGTCAAGGTTGGAGTAAACAGTTACCTTTGTTGTGTCCTCAACACGGTCAACGTATCTCTTACCGCAGATGTGTACAAACTTCTCATCAGAGAGCCATGCCTTGTATGCGTAGAAGGAATCCTTCTTGTACTTGCGGTCGAATGTAACAAGACCCTTGTGGTTCTGACCGTTTTCGCCGCCCTCTGCACGTGCGTCAGCGCCGAAGTCAAACATATTCCATACGTGAGTAGCCCAGATGTAGGGACGAGAGAAAAGCTGTTTGATAAGCTCTTCGTGGTAATATGCCTGATACTCTTCAGAGTAGTCACCCTGCTTGGGGTCGGAGTTGTGCCAGTCGAGAGCTTCACAGCCGTATTCGCTCATACCAATCGGAATATTGGGATACTTTGCGTGGAACTTATCAAACCACGGACCGTTCATTGTGGTGTCGCCGCCATACCAGCCGAAGTAGTGGTTGTAGGAAACAAGGTCGGGAATCTGGATATATGATGCATCGATACCGCACATTGAAACAACAGCGATAGTTGTAAGACGTGTCTTATCCATCTTGTGTACAAGGTCGTTGAGAAGCTTGTGGTTTTCGATAAGGTCAGGGTCTTCGGCACCGCCCATTGTGATTTCGTTTGAAAGTCCCCAGAAGAAGATTGATGCGTGGTTGTAATTCTGTGCAACAAGCTCTGTCATCTGTGAGATTGTGTTTTCTCTGCCGTTGGGAAGGTGCTTTGAGATATAGGGAATCTCTGCCCAGATTACAAGACCCTTTTCATCGCAAAGGTCATAGAAATACTGGTCGTGCTGATAGTGTGCAAGACGGATTGTGTTTGCGCCTACCTCAAGGATAAGGTCAATATCTTCCTCGTGATGCTCGGGAAGAAGTGCGTTACCGATACCGAGTCTGTCCTGATGACGGGATACGCCGCGGAGCGGATAGCTCTCGCCGTTGAGGAAGAAGCCCTTTTCGGGGTCAACCTTGAAAGTACGGCAGCCGAAGCGTGCACTTACGTTGTCGAGTACTGTGTCGCCCTCGAGAAGCTCAACTGTTGCTGTGTAAAGGTACGGGTCTTTCTTACCGTTCCAAAGGTGAACGTTTTTGATGTCAAGGTCTTCGTCGTTATCGTCTGTTGTTTCGGTTGCGACAATGTTGCCCTCTGCGTCTGTGATTGTATAACGGAGAGTCTGAGAGTCCTTTTTGTTTGTTACGTAAACCTCGATATCGATTTCTGCGTCAGCCCCCTTGACTTCGGGTGTAACCTTGATGCCGGGTGCACCGAAGTAGTCGAGGTCGAAGTGAGAGTTGCTGACACCGATGATGTTTACGTCACGGTAAAGACCACCATAGAAGGTGAAGTCAGCCATCTGCGGATAAACGTAGTCGTTAGGTGCGTTATCTACAGTGATTATAAGCAGGTTTTCTTCCTTGAGAGCGTCTGTAAGGTTGACTCTCCATGTGGAATAACCGCCGTCGTGTGAAGCAAGCTTTGTGCCGTTGAGGTAAACCTCTGCTGAGGAGTTTGCACCCTTTATTTCAAGGTAAATAAGGTCTGTCTGCGGCAGGTCTGCTTTAGCAAACTTCTTTGCATAGCAGCAGGTGCCTCTGTGGTAATCGTTGCCGCCGTCCTGTCCGTCAGTAGCGTTCCAGGTGTGGGGCAGATTTACCTGCTCACACTCTGCAGGTGCGGAAGCGGGAATACCCTCGGTTGATTTTGAAAAAAGCCAATCGCTGTTAAAATTCACAATATTTCTCATTTAAAAAATCCTCCTGTGCGAAAGCTGTTTTTTATACAGTTAATTAAATTATATAACTTTTATTATGTCCCGTCAATAATGTTTAATGCGAATATTAAAAATAATATCTTATAATAAATAAAAAGCGTTGCATTTTGCGGATGCAACGCTTATCTGAAGTCTGTTTTCAGCATAGCGAGAAGCTTTTTCTTTTCGGGTGTTATACGGTAGCTTTCTCTGCCTTTCTGTATTGCTTTGTTGTGTGTCCACGGGTCGAGTCTGCGGTTTTCGATAAAAGGCAGAGCAGCATCATACTGTTTTGCAAGTGCCGTTGCAAAATACCACGCAACAGCCATACGTATATAGTATTCCTCACTTCTTATCTGCGATATCTTTTCAGGAATTGCTATATCAAATTCTTTTTCAAGATAGTGAGTCATCAGCACAACTATACCGAATCTTACCATATACGTGTGCTCTGATTCTATCCATTCAAAGCATTTTTCTTTCAGCTCCGGCAGATGATTTTTGAAAATTTTCGGCTTCATCATATCGCAGGTTGCCCAGTTGTCCACAAGCGGAAGAAACTCATCCAGCATTGAAACAACGGCATCGTAATCTTTTATCTGCTCAATAAGGAATGCGTGCAGGTTATCTTCCTCATAATACCTGTGCGGAAGCTGTGATAAAAATTCATCTGCTTCGGGTGTACCGTAAAGCTGTTTTGCGAATTTACGAAGCTCGGGTGTGCGCACGCCTATTACTTTTTCTTTGTCGGTTTCAGGCATAAGTCTGCTGTGAAAATCACGGTAGGCTGCATCCTGCATTTCAAACAGCTTTTTCTGAATATCGGTCAATTCTTTCACCTCTCATATACCGATTTTAACATATCTTGACATAAAATAAAAGCTGTGATAAAATCACAAAAAATATTGTACTGCCACCGGGTAGTGTGATGCTTGTCATCCGTTTCGGTTACATCGTTAGGTCTTTGAAGATGTGCCGTACGGGTGTTTTTTGTTTTGAGGAGATTTTTATGAATATAATACGGTCAATAAAATCACTTACAAAATTTGAGCTGGCATTATGGATATGCTCTGTCGTTACCGTTGTGACGGCGTTTGTTTTCAGCGGTGATGTGCTCAACCTTGTCGCGTCGCTGATTGGCGTGACGGCATTGATTTTTGTTGCAAAAGGTCAGGTGCTCGGTCAGGTGCTGACGGTTGTTTTCAGCATTTTTTACGGCATCATTTCCTTTGAACTTCGCTATTACGGTGAGATGATAACGTATCTCGGTATGACTGCGCCTATTGCTTTTGCGGCAGTCTTTTCGTGGCTGAGGCATCCGTACAAAGAAACCGCACAGGTTGAGGTGAGCCGTCTTTCATCAAAACAAAAGGCAGTGCTCGGAATCGGTGCGGCTGTTGTTACGGTTGTGTTTTATTTTATTCTCAAAGCTATGGGTAACAGTTCTCTTATACCGAGCACTGTTTCGGTTACTACAAGCTTTCTTGCGTCAGCTCTTACGTTTTTCCGCAGCCCATATTATGCACTCGGTTATTCGGCAAACGACGTTGTGCTGATTGTTTTGTGGGTTATTGCAAGCATTGAGGATATATCGTATCTGCCTATGGCTTTCTGCTTTGTTGCATTTCTCGCAAACGACCTGTACGGATTTTTTAACTGGAAAAGAATTGAAAAATCTCAGCAAAAAGATTGATTGTTATATGCTCTTTGTGCTAATATGAAAATATAAAAATCATAGGAGGCAATATTTATGAAGCGAACATTCAGAATCCTTTCAGTTCTCCTTTCGGTGATACTTGCACTGCAGTGTGTACTGTTTTCTTCTTCCGCAGCATTTGACGACAAGTCAATGACCAAGGAAGAATGGGACAATACATACAGCTCGCTCAGGGATGAAAATACACTTCCCGCCCTTTGTGTCGGTGCTGACGAAACTCAGCTCAACGTCTGCTGGCACGCCGCAAAGGATAAGGCAGACCCGAAGGTAAGACTTGCAAAGAGTGCCGATATGAGCGGCTACGTTGAGTTTACGGGTGAAACAACACCTGCCGAAAATGATGAGCAGCTTGTATGCCGCGTCACAATGACAGGTATCGAAAAGAATACAACTTACTACTGGCAGTGGCTCGGTGAAGACGGCTGGAGCGAGGCTTACAAGTACGAATCAAAGGGCTTTGACAGCTACAAGATGCTTCTTGTAGGCGATATCCAGATTGGCGGTCAGAGTACCGATAACCCCGAAGAGCAGTCAAGAATCGGCTATGTATGGCAGAGCGTGCTCGATGAAGCACTTACAAAGAATCCCGATATCAGCTTCCTGCTTTCACCCGGTGATAATACTTCCACAGGTAAGGCAGCAGACGAGTGGCAGACACTTCTTATGCCCGAGTATACACGCAGCCTGCCTATGGCACTTGCAATCGGTAACCACGACAAAAAGGGTATGATGTACGATTACTATACCCATATGCCAAATGAATTTTTCGGTCAGTATTTCACAGGTCTTGACAGAGATTTCTGGTTCAGATACGGCGACGTGCTTTATCTTGTTTTCGATGCCTGCTCAGGCTCAGCGGCAGACCACAGAGCTATGGCAAAGGAAGCTGTTGAGGCTAACCCCGATGCAAAGTGGCGTATAGGCGTTATGCACCAGGGTCTTTATGCACCCGGTATCGCAATGCTCGAGCCCGAAACAAATATTATGCTCAACGCTGTATTCCAGCCGATTTTTGAAATGTATGACCTCGATTTTGTTTTTACAGGTCACACCCATATGCAGGGCCGTTCAAACTTCATCAGCGACGGTGTTGTAGTCGGCAAGGCTGAAAGCGGCAAGACATATACCGACCCCAACGGTATAATCTACCTCAACACAAACGCTTTCTGCGACCAGGGCTCAATGGATAATATGTACCTCTGGCCCTATACCGCTTACGCTTTTGAAAATGCTGATGTCACCACATACACAACTGTTGAGTTTACCGATTCAACAATGAGTGTCAAAACTTTCCGTGGCGACAACAGCGAGCTTCTCGACAGCATTACAATCGAAAAAACAAAGGGCTTCAGCGACAACCCCGTAAGCGTATTCTTCCGCACAGCTCTTTATAAGGTTGTAGAACTTCTCGGTCTCGTTTATATGAAGATAGACGAAGTAGTCGTTTCAATCAGAGGCGGACATTTTTAATCAATTAAGAGTTCAGAATTAAGAATTATGAATTAAAACAGCGACTTGCAGGGTGATATGCAAGTCGCTGTTTTGTTATTTGTACTGATAACATCTTACGTAGTCAACAACCATTAATGCGGGCAGATATTCGTTGTCGTAAACTTTTTCGTCAACGCCGAGTGAAATAATCAGGTAAAGCGGCACCTGACATACACCGCCGAATGAAGTTCTTGAGGTTTCAACGCCATTGATGTAAAAAATATACTCGTTTTCGTTCCATTCCACACCGTAGGTGTTGAACTTGTTATACGGATCGTCTGCGTAGAATTCGCCCTGGTTTTCCCATTTGTGAGCATCATCGTAAGAGTCAACGTGAATTGTCTGAACAATTGAGTTGAAGCTCGGGCTTGACTCGTCATAGTCTGTGTTGGTTTCGAGAATATCAATCTCTGCACCTGTGATTCCGCCGTCTGTGGTGTCGCCGAACATACCGTCACTCAGCAGCCAGAATGCAGGGTTAAGACCCGCACCCTTGGGAAGAATACAGCTTATTTCAAAGTAACCGTAAAGCTGTTCATAGCCCTCGTATCCTGCATCGTAGCACTTGTTCGGGTTGGTTTCCATTCCGTAGGAGTAGTAGCCTGCACCCTTGGGGCCGTCCTCACGGTATTCTGCAGTGAGAAGAAGGTATCCGTCTTCGGTGAAGCTTACCTGCTCTCTGTTCCACATTGCTGTGTCACGCAGCTGAGTATCGTTTGCGCCGTACACGTAGTGACCCTGCCAGTATTTTGTGTTGAAGCCGTTGTCAAAATCGTCTTCCCACTTGAGTTCAAACTTGCTCATATCAATCTGATCTCTGTACGGAGTGACGGGTGTATCAAAAATAACAAGCCCGATAAGCTGAAAGAATGCGACGATAAGTGCGATAACTCTTTTGAAATCGAACTTGAAAATTGCCTTGAATAACATAGCGGGTATTTCTTTGAGCTCGCGTATTCCTCTTAGCTGTCTTGCTGCAAAATTCATATTCAGGTTGTCTCCTTAATTTCGTTTATGTAGCCTATAACGGTTTCCTGACGTCTGCTTGCCAGCTCGTCATACATTTTTTCGCGTTTCTCACGTGATATCGGCCAGAGGAATTTGGGCACGATTCGCAGTATACCCGTAAGGGTGGGAACAATAGTACAAAGTGCAAATTCCCAGAACTTTGTACGGTCATTCTGTGTTCCGATTTCAAGTCCCTGAACGTAACCGATTTTTTTCATAATTATACTTGTTACAGAGCCTAAAAGAGCACTCTGAAGTTTGATTATAAGTCCTTTTGCAACACCTGTTGTCGCTTCCATTCGGTAGCCGTTTTTCCATTCGCAGTAGTCCATAGCCTCGTTCCAGAGGTCGGCTGTAATAACTTTTGAAATACCCCACGACCACTTTATAAACCATTCTTTCAGACCGAAAGCAATACACATAGGCACAGTTTGGTAGAACATTTTCTTGCCCTTTGTCATACCGAAAAGGAATACACCGATTGACAGTGCACTGGTGTAGATATCGTTGAATATCCACAGTGATTTTGAAGAGAAGCGTTTTCTCAGCGGCTCAACGAACATATAGCTTAAGCTGCCGTTGATGCTTGAGGGGATGTTGAGAATTGTTATAAGCGAATAGCTGCCGAGAACGTCAATGAAATAGTTCGTTTCGCTCTTGCTGATTGAGAAGTTGCCTAGGAATTCAGACAGACACATCAGCAGTACGGGGTAGTTGGAGAAAATTGCTTTTATACCTTCTTTTACGCTCGGTTTTTCAATTGACTGCGGCACTCTCTCTTTGGACTGCATGAAGAACCAGAATGTACACAGCGAAGAAATAAGTGCCGTTGAGCCGCCCATTACCATAAATACGGTGCTGAGCTTCCACGTTACAATCTTGTTGTTTACAAGGTCAATCAGCACACCCATTATATATCGCGGCAGGTCTTCACCCATAAAGCCCGTAAGAAGCTCTGCAAGGGTAATAAGCCTTATTCGCTCTGCAGGGTTAGGCGTGATTGTTGACATATATCCGCTTTTTGCAACGCTTGTAAACGTACCTGCTGTTTCGTTAATTATAAGGAAGAAATAGTAGTAAAAAAGCTTGGGCAGATACGTGCCGCTTGTGCCGGGGAAGAAAAGCGGTAACAGCCAGGTGAATATGCTGATAAGTGTCAGTGGCAGCTGCATACCGACAAGGAACGGTCTGAATTTACCGATTCTTGTACGTGTGCTGTCAACAATTACGGATATGAACGTATCGTTTATAACGTCCCATACCGTTGCGACAATGTTCATAACTGCGTTGACGGTGAAATCGATATTTACAACGTCCCAGATATAACGCTCTGAAAAGCCGTTTATGTTGAATGAGTTTGACCAGTCGTTCATCAGGTAGGCGGCAGTTTCCTTTACGCCTACGTAGTTTCTGCCTTTGTAGTAAGAAACTTTTTCGTCTTCGCTGTTATTTATCTTGTTTTCGTTTTCGGTCACGTTGCCACCTCCTTAACCGTTCGGATTGTTGTCGTCGTTGACGGTAACCGTGCATTCATCGGTGAATTTTTCACCCAGATATTCAAGGGTTACGGTGATTGTTACCGGTGTGCAGGATGCTTCAATTCCCTTTACGTATCCCATTTCGTCTACCGTAACTATACTGTCATCCGATGAGGTGAACGTTACTGTATAATCGCTGTCGTTTTCAATTACTGCGTTGACTGACAGCATAACCTCGTCACCGGGTGCAACCGTTACGGAGCTTTCGGCAAAGCGTATGCCTGCGTATGAATACTCGTTCTTTTCGGTTACCTTATAGTCAAATGAAATTCTCTTCGTGCCGAATATTTCAAGCTCACCCGTAAAGGTTACATCGGCAGAAACTGTGTAAACTTTTTCAAGCTGAATCCATACTGCTTCGTCGGTGAGTCTGTTCACCTTTGCTTTTACGGTAAGCTCAGGGTCAGATATTTCAACGCTGTCAGCGGTCAATACAGACTTTGTGTCTTCAAGAAAACGCTTTGTTACGCTTTCTTTTTCTTCAAGGCTGAAGAGGGAGGATATATCTTCATTTGCATTTTTGTTCAGGCTGAAGGTAAGAAAATAATAGTCGCCGTCGACCAATTCGCCGCTGTCGCTGTTGTAAACGGGGTTGCCGTTTTCGTCAGCTTCGCCTACGCTGAATCTGCTCTCGGCTACGTTGTCTGCCGAAAGGCTTATAACCGGCAGGTCAGGATTGACAGTGCCGAAAACACCTGTCACATCTTCAGGGTAGTAGAGATCAATCTGCGGCATTATCTTGTTCTTGACGTACAGCAGAAGTGCTTTGTCTGCGCTGTTTTCGTTACCGTCTGTATCGGTTACGGTAACGGTTGAATCGTCAACAGCAACTTCGGTGTAAATATTTGCTTTGATAAATTTGTTGCCCGAAGTGGTTTTTGTAAGCTCACTTATGTAGCCGAGCAGAGTCTGCGTATCGTCTGTAAGCTCAGTCTTACTCTGCGTTTCATATTCTGCCGAAATATTGCTGTTGTCATTTTCTATAGAGCGTACGGTTGCGACGAGTATTGCCGCACATACAGCCATAGCAATAAGACTGCAAAGACCGAAAAGCAGAAACTGAGTTTTTTTACTGCTCTTTTTATTCATCCTTCTCAGCCTCCTTACGCTCTTCGTCAGATTCAAATACGGGCAGGGGAAGCTCGTCAAAAGTTATTTCGCCCGCCTTGATTTTTTTCATGATTTCAACACGTTTAAGGTCTGTTTCCGATATTTCAGGTCTGAAATTCTTTTTGAGTGTTATGAGGTTAAGTGCAAATATAAGCACAAATACAGCCACAAGTGCAAATGCACCGAAACCGCTTTTTGCTGTTATAAAAGTCGGCTCAGCGATTGACGGCATAAGCACCGACAGCACACACGCTGCCACTGAAAGTGCAAAACCTGCAACCGAAAAGCCGCAGCATACCTTTGCTGAGCGGGTGATGTTGAGGAAGGAGAGGACAAGTGCAACGAATACACCAAATCCCATCAGGAATATTAATACAAATATTATTGCAAGAGCGGCGAATGAGGGAAAAAGCTTGGGCAAATACTCTGCAAGGCTTAAGAATGCGGAAAACTCACCGCCTGCAAAAGCCTGATATACGCCGAATGCACCGAGGCTGATTTTTGATGAAAACATCGGCAATTCAACGCTCAGCGTCACGACGGGAATGAAAATAAAACCGATTGCTATAAGCATAGCGACCAGTCTCATTATTCTTATCGGACCACCGATAAAAGCGGATTTTAATTTAGCTTTAAGAATTCTGAAAGAAGCAAACTCAAGCTCACATCTTTTGGCATCTTCCGCAAGCAGTTTTTCCTGCTGACAGTAAAAGATGTTCGCACCGCAGTGCTTACAGTTAGGTGCAAGCTCAAACCTGCCTATTTCACCGTTACAGTTGGGGCATTTCATATTATCACCTCATTGAATTTATTGTATCATAATATAAATTCTTTTACAATATAAAAAACAGCGAAGTGCCTTCCTTCGCTGTTCTGAGTTATCGTATGTTTATTTTCAGACCCATTGCACGTCCGCTGCCGAAATTGGCAAGGGTTTTAAAACCGCAACGTTTATAGAAGCGCATTGCTTTTTTGTTTTCGTTGCCGACACAGAGTTGTACGCCGCATATGCCTTTCTTTCCAAGGTGGTCTGCAAGTGTCTCTATAAGCTTTGTGCCTGTGCCTCCTCCACGGTATTCTTTAAGAATATCTATGTGAAGATGAGCAGGGTATCTGCGTGCAAAAAGACTGTGTGCAATAATTTCGGCAATTGCTGTTGTACGGTTGCCGAGGTGCTTGTGCCTGATTCTCGGAAAGTACTCTTTCATAAAAATCTTGCGCCATTTTTTTACGTCTTCTGAGCATATGACGTAGCCTACTGCGGTGTCGTTTTCGTCAGTGCAGACAAAGCAGTTTTCGGGCTCCTGCTCGGTGTAGTAATCGTTATATACGGGCAGAAGAAAGTCTGCATTGAATCTGTCAAGCCCCTCAAATACAGACTCGTCGTTGACCGTCTGAAGGCATATACGCTGTACGTTGTATTTATCTGTTTCACGGTAAGGTCTTATATTTGCCATTGAGATTCCCTTTCATTACTCGTTGATAAATCCATTATATTATAGATTATCATTACAGTAAAGAAAAATATCAAAAAGTTTTTAATTGCTCTTGACAAACCTGATGCATTGGTTTATAATAACCAACGTTGTCACGAATATGGACGTTTAGCTCAGTTGGTAGAGCACTCGCTTGACGTGCGAGTGGTCAGCGGTTCAAGTCCGTTAACGTCCACCATAAAACCTCTTTTGTCAGCTGACAGAAGAGGTTTTTTTCATAGCATGGAGGTGAGGTAATTGATAAATATCACAATGTGGCAGGAAACGTTTTTGCAGGCTCTGAACAGCAGCTTTTCAAATCGCGTTTGGTTTGTTGGCCTGCAGGGCAGTTATGCACGCGGTGAAGCTACAGAGTCAAGCGATATCGACCTTGTTGTAATTCTTGATGAGCTGTCGGCAGGGGATATTGCCGATTATAATGCTATGCTCGACACCTTACCTCACAGAGAGCTTATCTGCGGATTCCTTTCAGGTAAGGATGAAATTCTGAATTGGGAGCCGGGTGACCTCTTTCAGTTTTATTACGATACTATGCCGATAGTCGGCAGCCTTGACTGCCTGCTTGAGAAGATTGATTCTGCGGCAGTTGACAAGGCAATAAAAAGCGGTGTGTGTAATATTTACCACGGCTGTGTGCATAATATGCTCTACGAAAAGAGCGATGAAATTTTAAAAGGCTTATACAAATCCGCTTCGTTTGTACTGCAGGCTGTCTGCTTTAAGCAGACGGGCAGGTATATCAAACGTCAGAAAGATTTACTTACACTTGTCAGTGATGAGGATAAGACAATTATCGAAACCTTTATCAGCCTCAAAAACGGCGGTGAGGTTGATTTTGATAAAATGTCAGGAGCTTTATTTGATTGGTCAAAGAAGCATATCAACTGTTAAAGGGAAGTGCGGATATGAAAAAAATACTTGTAATTAACGGCTCGCCCCGTAAAGATTCTGTGTCATCTGCTCTTTGCGAATCGCTTATCTCTGCGGCAGGTGAAGCAGAAATAAAAAAATACAATGCATACACTCTCAATGCGAAACCGTGTATGGGTTGCGGATACTGCGACAGAAACGTCGGTTGCTGTTTTAGTGACCTTGATGAGTTTATGTCTGACTTTGAGCAGGCAGATTATTTTGTTATCTCAACCCCTGTTTACAACAGCGGTGTACCCGCACCTCTCAAAGCGGTTGTCGACAGGTTTCAGCGTTACTATGCCCTGCGTTTTGCCCACGGTGTAAAACCACCCGTAGCAAAGCACAAAAAGGCGGCACTTGTTATGTCTGCAGGCAGTAAGGGCGAGGGTAAGGACGAAATCAGAGCAATGTTTGAGCGTCAGTTCACCGTGCTCAATACCGAGCTTGTTACCACTGTGTTTTTCGACGGTACGGATACCCGCTTGCCTGACGAAAAATCGCACAAAGAGGCGGAAAATGCAGGTAAAAACCTTTTTGCTTAAGATATAAACAGGTTGACAAAACGTCGCTGTTTTGATAGAATAACGTTTGTTGTACGGAGAGTTGTCCGAGAGGTCGAAGGTGCAGCACTCGAAATGCTGTGTGGGGAAACTCACCTAGGGTTCGAATCCCTAACTCTCCGCCAGAAAAAGAAGTAAAGTAACAAAAGTTACTTTACTTCTTTTTGTTTTAACAAGAGTTAGGGATTCGAAAGCCCGTTAAAAAAACAGTCCGGTGGACTGTTTTTAGGGCGTCGCGTTGAAGCTGATTAGCTCATTAATCAATGGACGGGTTCGAGATGCCGGCAGTTTTTATATCAGACTACCCTAACTCTCCGCCATGAAAACACCCTCATTGTGATACAATGAGGGTGTTTTCAATGATATCCGTTCCTCTCAGAACGGATGATATATCTTCGATATGATACCCACCTTCGGTGGATGATATATGCCTACGGCATATGAAGGAACGGATATTATATCATGCTTGCATAGCGAGTATATCATACGGCAACGCCGTATATCATATCGCACCAGCGATATATCATTTCAAATCGTTAAAAGACAAGTAATCGTTAAATTACAGGCGGTAATCGTTGAAAGACAGTGCTTTTTATGCTATAATAGAATTGAGGTGGTGGTATAATGTTCCCTATATTCGCAAAAAACAATCTTTCATCAACCGAATCCGTTGATATCATTGAAAAGATTGTATATGAATACTTGAAGCCATTAGGCTTTAGAAAACATGGTCGGACTCTCCATCGTTTTGTTGATAATGATATTTCGCAAGTAGTAAATTTTCAAAATGGCTGCCCGTCAAAAGGCGTATATGATATTCTTTGGGTCAACCTTGGCATTCGTATTCCCGAGTGCGAAGAACGCAAATTCAACATAGAAGAACCCTTAAAGAAATACTATCATGAATATGAATGCAATATACGCACTCGCCTTGGTTCACTCGTTGACGGAAAAGATACTTTTTATGATTTAAAGAAGGATCCTAACAAAATAGGGAAAGATATTGTTGAACGCTTGAAAAAATATGTTATTCCTGTTTTTGAGATTCTCAACAGTCGTGATGCAATTTTAAAGCACAGAAAAGAATATGCTCTTTTTGATCAATTCAACCATCATTTGATTCTACTTGAAGAAGCGATGATAATTGGCAGAAGAGGAGATATCGCAGAGGCAACTCGTTTGTTTAATGCCTATTATCAAAATGCACTCGCAAAATATAATCATAATCTTGAAATAGGCACTAAGACTTATCTGAGAAAAGGCGACCGAATGGTTTACCGCAACGCAAAAACAGAAGAAACCGAAACAATTATTGCGACAAAAGATGGATATGTAACGACATACCGTGCCAATAAAGGCCATTTATCTTACCTTGAAGATTTGGCGCAAGAATTAGGGATTACTCTTTGCACCCCTTTATCCTAAAAATGCACCACCTAAAATGACTTTGCACCCCCTTGCCTCAAAAGGGGGTGCATTTGTATTAAAATTAGGGTTAGTCTTCAGAAAAAGAAGTAAAGTAACGAAAGTTATCTTACCGTTTTGTTATTTGAAACCGGCTGTAATGCTGTTTGTATGAGCTGTGAGTCGCTTCAAATAGTGTGATTGATACCGTCAGATATTCTTTTTTACTGTTATTAAATAAAATTTTACAAAAATATTGTTTTTTGCGACAATACACATTATAATGTGTATAATTAAAACTTTATAAAGTTAAAGTGATAAACAATGTACAAAAAGAGGATATATTATGCAGTTGTTGGAAGAGAGAATATTAAAAGACGGAAAGGTGTTTGCAGGCAACGTGCTCAAGGTTGACAGCTTTCTGAATCACCAGATAGATGTCGGGCTTCTTGACGCAATGGGTGATGAAATCAGCAGGCTTTTTGCCGGTGCAGGCATTACCAAGGTGCTGACGATTGAAGCTTCGGGTATTGCTGTAGGCTGCTTTGCTGCACGTCGGCTTGAATGTCCTCTTCTTTTTGCTAAAAAGACCAAAACTCTTAATATAAAGGGCGAGGTTTACACAAGCAAGGTTGAGTCTTTTACTCACCAATGCACTTATGACATAATTGCTTCTAAAGATTTCCTCAATGAAAACGATACCGTTCTTATAGTTGATGATTTCCTTGCAAAGGGTAACGCGCTTATCGGTCTTATTGATATTGTCAATCAGTCCGGTGCCAGGCTCGCAGGATGTGCCATTGCGGTTGAAAAAGGTTACCAGGGCGGCGGCGACAAGCTCAGGGC
Organism: Acutalibacteraceae bacterium; assembly: GCA_045651645.1. Lineage (GTDB taxonomy): Bacteria > Bacillota > Clostridia > Oscillospirales > Acutalibacteraceae > UBA8612. The sequence goes on along the minus strand of JAZRSU010000030.1, from coordinate 20,117 downwards.
ACAGGGTATCCGTGTCGAATCTATGGCAATAGTCGAATCTATGGACGAAAAAACAGGAAGCGTAACCTTCCGCAGATAATAAGGTAATCACAGCGTTATGCTGTAAATAAATTACAAAAATCAAAGGAGAGAAATTGTCATGAAAAACCTCAAGAAAATTCTCGCACTGGTTCTTGCTCTTGTTGCAGTTATGACAACTTTTGCTGCTTGCGGCGGCAAAGAAGATCCTGCACCTGAAGCATCCGACCTGAAGGTAGGCTTCATCTTCCTTCACGACGAGCAGTCAACTTACGACAAGAACTTCATGGAAGCTGCAAAGGCAGCTTGTGAAGAAATGGGCGTTGCTTATGCTCAGAAGACTCAGATTCCTGAGTCCAAGGACTGCTACGATGCAGCTGTTGAACTTGTTGAAGTTGACGGTTGCGACATCATCTTTGCTGACAGCTTCGGTCACGAGTCATTCCTTATCGACGCTGCAAAGAAGTATCCCGATGTTCAGTTCTGCCACGCAACAGGTACACAGGCTCACACAGCAGGCGTTGCTAACTTCCACAACGCATTCGCTTCTATCTATCAGGGCCGTTTCCTTGCAGGCGTTGCTGCAGGTCTTAAGCTCAACGAAATGATCGAGTCCGGCAAGATCACAGCTGATCAGGCTAAGATGGGTTACGTCGGTGCTTTCACATTTGCTGAAGTTATGTCCGGTTACACATCATTCTACCTTGGCGCAAAGTACGTTTGCCCGAGCGTAACAATGGACGTTAAGTTCACAGGTTCATGGTACGATGAGAAGCTTGAGAAGGAAGCTGCACAGTCTCTTATCGCAGGCGGCTGCGTTCTTATCAGCCAGCACGCTGACTCAATGGGTGCTCCCACAGCTTGTGAAACAGCAGGTGTTCCCAACGTTTCCTACAACGGCTCAACAGTTGCTGCTTGCCCCAACACATTCATCGTTTCTTCCAGAATCGACTGGACACCTTACTTCAAGTATATGATTCAGTGTGTAATGGATGGCAAGGCTATCGACACAGACTGGACAGGCACAATTGAAACAGGTTCAGTTGTTCTTACAGACGTTAACGAGAAGGTTGCTGCTGAAGGCACAGTTGCTAAGCTTGAAGAAGTCAAGGGCAAGCTTCTTGACGGTTCTCTTAACGTATTCGATACAGCTACATTTACAGTAGGCGGCAAGGCTGTAACAAGCTACCTTGCAGACGTTGATACAGACGCTGATTTCGCAAAGGATACAGAGGCTGTTGAAGGCGGTATCTTCTACGAGTCAAAGCACCGTTCAGCTCCTTACTTCGATCTGAGAATTGACGGTATCACTCTTCTTGACGAAAACTACGGTTAATTTAATTTACGGTCTGAGACAGGACAACCTGCCTCAGACCAATTTTGAAGAAGCTGCTGTAATACAGCTTTACAGCAGCTTCTTGAGAATTAAACAGAACGGAGGTTTACCGTGACAAAACAACCTGCCATTGAACTTAAAAACATAACAAAAAGATTCGGCAGCAAAGTTGTTGCCAACAAAAACGTAAATCTTACCGCTTACCGTGGTGAGATTCTTTCCATTTTAGGTGAAAACGGAAGCGGCAAAACTACCCTTATGAATATGATTTCGGGAATTTATTTTCCTGATGAGGGTCAGATTTTTATTGACGGAAAAGAAACCGTTATCAACTCACCGAAGGACGCTTTCAGCCACAAAATCGGTATGATTCATCAGCACTTCAAGCTTGTTGATGTTTTCAGTGCTGCCGAAAATATTGTACTGGGTATCGAAGACGGCAAGTACAACCTCAAGGATTCCGTAAAAGAAATCAGAAAAATAAGTGAACAGTACGGCTTCGATATTGACCCTGAGAAGAAGATTTATACAATGTCTGTTTCCGAAAAGCAGACTGTTGAAATCATAAAGGTTCTCTATCGCGGTGCGGATATACTCATTCTTGATGAGCCTACAGCCGTTCTTACTCCTCAGGAAACCGAAAAGCTTTTTGCTATTCTCCGCCGTATGCGTGATGACGGCAAGTGCATTATTATCATCACCCACAAGCTTCACGAGGTGCTTTCTCTTTCTGACAGGGTTTCCGTGCTTCGTAAGGGCGAGTACATAGGTACAGTCAACACCGGTGAGACAAGCGAAAGTGAACTGACTGAAATGATGGTCGGCAAAAAAATCGACCTCAATATTCAGCGTGACGAACCTCAGAATACTGAAGAAAGACTCACTGTAAACAGTATAACCTGCGTTGACAAAACAGGTACAGTAATGCTTGACAACGTTTCTTTCTCCGTAAAGAGCGGTGAGATTCTCGGCGTTGCAGGTATAGCCGGTTCAGGTCAGCGAGAGCTGCTTGAATCAATCGCAGGTCTCCAGCGTCTTGAGTACGGCGACATCTTCTACTTTGACCCGCAGACAGGCAAGAAAGAAAGCCTTCGTGATAAAACTCCTCTCCAGATAAGGCAGATGGGTGTACGACTTTCTTTCGTACCCGAAGACAGACTCGGTATGGGTCTTGTCGGCAATATGGATATTGTTGACAATATGATGCTTCGCAGTTACTCAAAGGGTCGCTCACTTTTCCTCAAACGAAAAAAGCCCAAAAGCCTTGCAATGAAGATTATCAACGACCTTGAAGTTGTCACTCCGAGTGCAAGCACTCCCGTACGCCGTCTCTCGGGCGGTAACGTACAAAAGGTGCTTGTCGGCCGTGAAATTTCCTCGTCACCTACCGTGCTTATGGTCGCTTACCCCGTACGCGGTCTTGATATCAACTCATCCTATATGATTTACAACCTGCTCAATCAGCAGAAATCACAGGGCGTTGCAATCATATTTGTCGGTGAGGACCTTGATGTTCTCGTTGAGCTTTGTGACAGAATTATGGTAATCGGCTCAGGCAGGGTAACAGGTGTTGTCGATGCAAGAACAACTACAAAGGAAGAAATCGGTCTTCTTATGACAAAACCGAAAACTGACGGAAAGGAGAACAGCAATGGCTAAAAACACAAACTCCAAAAAAGAGCCGCTCTTTCACGTTGTAAAACGTGACGATATGCCGGCAGACAAAGCGTGGCTTATCCGAATTGCCGCAATTGTATTCTCTTTCCTCCTCGTCGGTATTCTTTCAATGGCTATTACACAAAAGAGTTTCGGTGAAACGTACGAGATTATGTTCAGCGGCGTATTCGGCAGACTGCTCGAAGGTAAAACGACAATGCTCTGGAAATACCTTCAGGAAATTGCAATTCTTCTCTGCCTTGCACTTGCTCTTACTCCTGCTTTCAAAATGAAATTCTGGAACTGCGGTGCGGAAGGTCAGGCGCTTGTTGGCGGTCTTGCTTCCATATTCTGTATGATTCAGTTCGGCAGTACACTTTCTTACCCCGTGCTTATGCTTGTAATTGCAGTAACAAGTATTCTTGCAGGTGCTATATGGGGCATTATTCCTGCCGTTTTCAAAGCAATTTTCAATACGAACGAAACTCTGTTCACACTTATGATGAACTATATCGCAACACAGATTATTGCCTATTACGTATACATAGAAGGCGGCGGCTCAAATGTTATCAATCCCGTTGCTTACGGTAATTTCCCGACGGTAGGCAACAACGATTATTTTGTCAATATAGTAATCGTAGCGGGCTTGACCGTGCTTATGTATACTTACCTCAGATTCAGTAAGCAGGGCTATGAAATATCCGTTGTCGGTGAAAGCCAGAACACAGCACGCTACGTCGGTATCAACGTCAAAAAGGTTGTTATCCGCACTATGGCAATTTCCGGCGGTCTCTGCGGTGTTGCAGGTATGCTTCTCGTAGCAGGTAAAGATCACAGCATCAATACAAATCTTGTCGGCGGCGACGGATTCACTGCAATTCTTATGTCCTGGCTCGGTCAGTTCAATCCGTTTATTATGTTTATTATGACAGCTATTGTCATATTCCTGCGACTCGGTGTTGCAAAGGTTGCCGATACCGCTCTTTTAAATCATTCTTTCTCCGAAATTATTGTCGGTATCGTAATTCTGATTCTCGTCGGTTGCGAATTCTTTATTCACTATTCAATCAGATTCCGTAAGAGCAAAAAGGAGGTTAAAGCATGATTGTTCAGTTTATCTGCCGTGCAATTCTCCTTGCCGTTCCTATGCTTTACGGTACAACGGGTGAAATCGTTACCGAAAAATCAGGTCACCTTAACCTCGGTATCCCCGGTATTATGTACGTTGGTGCAATCAGCGGCGTTGTAGGCTCGTTCCTTTACGAAAACGCCTGCGGCAACGATATTGCCAATATGAACGGCTTCCTTGCCGTTATCATTCCTCTTTTATGTTCAATTGCAGGCTCGGTAATTATGGGTCTTATTTACAGCTTCCTTACCGTTACTCTTCACGCAAACCAGAACGTAACAGGTCTTGCTCTTACAACACTCGGTATAGGTCTCGGTAATTTCCTCGGTGCTTCGCTTATCAATATCACCGATAGTGAGCTTCCCTCAATCGCACTTACAAAGACAAGTTCGTTCTTTACGGTAAAGTTGCCGTTTGCCGATGACCTCGGTTGGTTTGGCGAACTGCTCTTTTCACACGATTTCCTGACGTATCTTGCAATTATTATTGCTGTAGTTGTTACTTTTGTGCTCAACCGTACACGTGTAGGTCTTAACCTCCGCTCTGTCGGTGAAAGCCCCGCAACGGCTGACGCTGCAGGTATCAACGTTATCAGGTACAGATATGCCGCAACCTGCATAGGCAGTGCAATCGCAGGTCTTGGCGGAATTCAGTACGTTATGTCTTACGCAAGCGGTGTCTGGTCAAACAATGCTTTCGGTGACCGTGGCTGGATGGCAATCGCCCTCGTAATCTTCGCTCTCTGGAAGCCCTCAGTTGCAATAGCAGGTGCGTTCCTTTTCGGTGCACTCTGTAACGCAAACAATTATATCCAGGGTCTCGGCACAGAAACTCAGGAGCTTTTCAAAATGCTTCCGTACGTTGCAACAATCGTTGTGCTTATCATCACAAGCGTACGTAAGAAGAGAGAGCATCAGCCTCCCGCAAATCTCGGTCTCAATTACTTCCGCGAAGAAAGATAAGTCAATCTTATATAATATAAAACCGCAGTTGATACGTAACAGTATCAGCTGCGGTTTTCTTTTTTAATCGTTAAGTTTTTTCTGTAATCTGTCAAGGTCTGACTGATTGAAGTTTGAAGGGTTTATGCCGTTGATGCGACAGTGGTGCTCGAAGGTGCTGCGGTCAATTTCTGTTTTGCCCGTAGACAAAAGCGATTCGGCAACCTTTTCTATGTGTCTGTCGTTGATTCCGTTGTATCCTGCCTCATCTATCATACCTAACTGCCAGGGTTCAAACATAATATATCATCTCCTGAAATGTTCAGTATCTCAGTTTATTCTTACAACAAGGTCGCTTTCGGGGTAGCAACAGCAGGGATGAATGAAATTGAACTGCAGGTCTGCTATACGGCGTCTGTCTTCACCCTCGGGTATATAAACCTTACCGCTGACAAGCTTGCTTCTGCAGAAACCGCATTCACCTGTGTGGCATCTTGCGGGCACCTCAATGCCTGCACGCTCGAATGCACAAAGCACGGTTTCGTTGCTGTCGGCTTTTATTACGGTTTCTTCACCGCGGTTGATTACGGTGATGCTGTATTCCTTCGGTTCTGCATCAGCTTTCTTGCCTGATGAGAATACCTCGAAGCGGATGTATTTTCTTTCAAGCTCTAATTTCGGAAGCTCTGTTTCAAGGAATTTATATAATCCTCCGGGGCCGCATACAAAAATGCTGTACTTGCCTTCGGGGGCATATTTTCTGATGATGTCTGCACCGACAAAGCCTTTTTCGTAGCCTTCCTCGTCGCTGTGGCTGAGCACGTAAATTACATTGATTTTCTCATTCTTTTCGGCAAGGGAATCAAGCTCTGCCTTGAAAAGAATCTCATCTGAATTTCTGCAGCCGTAAAGTAATGTAAGTGAGCAGTCCTCGTCACCTTCATCTATTGCTCGTGCAAGTGAAAGGAAAGGAGTAATGCCGCTACCGCCTGCAATCGCAACTATGTTTGCGGCATCTCTTAAGCGGTTGTATATCATATTACCCTCGGGTGCGTAGGCTGTAACCTTGTCGCCGATACTCCAGTTGTCAAGGATGTAGTCGGAAACGAAGCCGTCACTGATACGCTTGACGGTAATCTGGTATTCTCCGTTCAATGTGCTGGCAGGGGAAGAGGCTATTGAATATGAGCGGGTGACAACAGAGCTGCCGATTTCAAGTCTGAATGTAAGGTACTGACCTGCTTTGAAATATGCAAGCGGCGCACCTTCGCTTTTGAAGTAGTAGCTTTTTGCAATGTCTGCGTGCTCTTCAATTCTGCTGATAACAAGATTCTGCACTTTCGGATGAAGGCTTCTTGCAACCTTGTTAACGCCGAAATCATCTGTACGGGTGGGCAGTACAGGCTCAGCACTGTTTACAAACTTGATTCTCTCTGTCAGAAATTTAACTGTGTTTATACTGTCCTTAAAGTTGCCGTTTACAGTAAACTTTTTGCTCATCACTTTGCCTCCTTTTCCATAGCGAGGATTGCAGTTTTTGCTGCCAGGTTACCTGTTGTGTAGCTGGGTGAATATCCCATATGTCTTGATGCATATCCGCCTGCAAAATAGAGACCGGGCATACCTTTTTCAATCAGGTCAAAAACAATTCTCTTGACTATGCCGTCTTCTTTACTTGCTTCGTATCCGTAAATTGTGCCTGCAGGTGCATCTGTGTAGCGTGCATAGGTCATCGGTGCAGCGATTTCGATTTCTTCGATGTAATCACGTATTGCGATACCTGTTGCTTTTTCAAAATTATCTATCATTTTTTCTGCAAAGGCAATCTTGGTCTTATGATATTCCTCGGCAGAAATCTTGCTCCATTCATCGCCTGCAAAAATAGACGTCATATAAAGAATGCTTGTGCCCTCGGGTGAGCAGTCGTCAAAAGCTCTGTTGAGGCAGACCGTTGCCTGAACGTCGTTTGTTTCAAGCTTTCTGCTCTGCTCATAGCACTGTCTGTTATTGTTATTGGGGTAGATAAAGTAAGTGTGGTTGTCAAGACCCAGTTCGTCTGCAGAGCGGTTAAGACCGATAAATACTGCAAAACCTTTTGAAGAAAGAGTTCTTGCATTTGTTTCCTTCTTAAACTTCTCGGGAACGTCTTTCTCATCCATCAGCTTTGTGAAAGCGTTGTACGGCGAAGCGTTACAGATTACAGCTTTTGCGTTTATCTGTGTGCCGTTATCGAGTACAACACCTGTTACAGTGCCGTCTTTGACGGTTATTTTGCTGACGCTTGTGTTAAACCACGCTTCACCGCCGTTTTCGGTGAATGCTTCAAGTAAAGCCGTGCTTATCTGGTGGCTTCTGCCTCTGGGAATAACAGCACCGTCAATAATATATGCGTGAAGCATTGTGAAATAGTGGATAACGTTAAGCTCATCCGTAGGCTGACCGAGGTAACACCAGTAGCCGTTGAGTATGTCTCTTGTTTTCTTGCTTACGCCGAATTTATCAAGAACCTCATCTACAGAGTAGTTTGCAACCTTGAGGAACTCTGTGTGCTCAGAGAAGATTTCTTTAATCATTGAGGGCTTGAAATCACCGATTGTGTCAACGAAATCAAGAGTCTTTTCAATGCTTTCAATAAGGTCGAAAATCTTTCTGACAACAGTTGATGAACCGGGGTCGTACTCTTCAAGCTTGTTGATAAAAGCTTCCTTGCCCAGAGGCATAGAGTAGTCGCACTTGTCGTTCTCATCAAGCGTGATTAATCTGTATGCTTCATCGAGTGAAACCCACTCTATTTTATCTGCCGCACCTACTTCTTCAAAAATCTTCTGAAGCGGTGATTTTCCTGTGATAGGGCCGACACCGCAAAGCTCGTGGAGTGAAGCTTCGAATTCAAATCTGCCTCTTACAAAGCTTGTGGCAAAGCCGCCGGGGAGATTGTGTCGTTCAACAAGCAGTGTCTTTTTTCCTTCTTTTGCAAGACGTGCTGCTGCAACAAGACCGCCGTTTCCGGCACCGATAACAACGGCATCATAATTTTTTATCATGTTTCCACTTCTTTCATAATGTTGAATTGATTACAGTATATCACAAAAATTAATAGCTTACAATAGAATAAAATCTGTTTAAATTAAAATAAAGTCTCTTCTGTCAGTTCGTACGGTGTTGTAAAACCGGGACAGAAATATGCCGTTTGTGACATACTCCAAAATCATCGGTGACCATGGATTTGTAAAATGCGGTTGCACAATCCGTGTTGACAAAAAATTATTTAGGCTTTATACTTATTAAGAATATATAATTATATAATGAGGTGCAGTATGTCCAAAGAAGTACAACAACATCATACACATATAACCTCTGGACACAAATGGTTTGACTTTAAACTGAAAGAGGTATGGCAGTACAGGGATCTTGTGTTCCTTTTTACAAAACGTTCCTTTGTTTTGAAATATAAGCAGACAGTGCTTGGTCCTGCCTGGCTTTTCCTTAACCCTATAATGACTAGCCTTATTTATACATTTGTTTTCGGTGGCATTGCAGGTATCGAAACAGACGGTATTCCGCAGATTCTTTTCTATCTCAGCGGCAATGCTGTATGGACGTTCTTTTCTTCTTGCATAACCACAAATGCCAATGCTTTTGTGGCAAACTCCAATGTGTTCGGCAAGGTGTATTTTCCGCGTCTTACCACACCTATATCAAACGTGTTTTCTTCAGTCATACAGTTCGGTATCCAGATGATATTGGTGCTTATGTTCCTTATCTACTATGTTGCAATCGGTTCTGTGCATCCTGAGTGGCTTGCTTGCCTTGCAATTCCGTTTGTTCTGCTTATCCTTGGCATAATGGGTCTTGGTTGCGGTATTATTATATCAAGTCTTACAACAAAGTATCGTGACCTTTCTATTCTCGTCGGTTTTGGCGTTCAACTCTGGATGTATGCAACACCGATTGTTTATCCTATTTCGCAGATTGATAACGATCTTTTCCGAACAATTCTTATGATAAACCCCGCAACTGCTCCGGTTGAGTTATTCCGTTATGCGCTTCTGGGTCAGGGAATGGTATCGGTTCCCGGTATGATATATTCAAGCGTATTTGCAGTTATTGTTATGGTGCTTGGAATTATGGTATTCAACAAGGTTGAAAAAACCTTTATGGATACGGTTTGAGGTGAGAAAATATGGAAAACACAAACCGTGAAATAGCAATAAAAATCACAGGTGTCAAAAAGCGTTATCGTCTTGGCCAGATTGGCGGCGGCACGCTTCAGGCGGACCTGCAAAGCTGGTGGGCGAGGGTAAGAGGTAAAGAAGACCCCAACTCAAAAATCGGTGATGAATCCCGACTTGTCGGCCAGACCTTTATGGCACTCAACGGCATTGACCTTGAAATATATAAGGGTGAGGCAGTCGGCATTATCGGCACAAACGGCGCAGGTAAGAGTACGATGCTCAAGCTTCTCTCTCGTGTTACTGCACCCACAGAGGGCGAAATAGATATCTACGGCAGAATTGCATCAATGCTTGAAGTCGGTACGGGTTTCAGCCCCGAGATGACAGGCAGAGAAAACATTTATATGAACGGTGCAATCCTCGGTATGACAAAGGCTGAAATTGACGCAAAGATGGAAGACATAATCGAGTTTTCCGAGGTTCGCGATTTCATCGATACCCCCGTAAAGCGTTACTCAAGCGGTATGTACGTTAAGCTTGCTTTCTCCGTTGCCGCTCACCTCGACAGTGAAATTATGATTATGGACGAAGTCCTCGCCGTCGGTGATATGGCATTCCAGAAAAAGTGCCTGACAAAGATGAAAGAAGCCGCCACAAAAGATGGCAGAACAGTTCTTTACGTCAGCCATAATATGAACACCATCCGCCAGCTCTGCGAGCGCTGTATAGTGCTTGATAAAGGTAAGGTTATCTTTGTGGGTGATGTGGAAGAGGCGATAGGTGTGTACCTTAATACTTCCATCACGGAAGCATCTGTCAAAACCGATCTGACAAGCAGAAAACGCCCCTCCAATGCGACAGGCAAGGCGTTTATGAAAAGCTTTGAGTTTACAGGTAAGGATGACTGTGTTTTTCTGCGCGGTGAACCCATTGATTTTGAACTGGATTGGAAGGCTGTCGGTAAAATAGAGGACGTTCGGTTCCGTATGATTGTGCGTTACAGTGACGATGTAGCCGTAGGTCTGGTTCATTCTGACGTTATCGGCTCTTTTGAACCCGAGCAGGAATTGAAAACGAAATTTTCTTTTGATACAAGCATTTTGGCGGACGGAAAGTACTTTTTCAGCGTGGCTTTGTATCAGAGCGATGAAGCCGGAAACAGCGTAATTCTTGACCATGTTACAAGAGCATGTTGCTTTGAAATAGTCAGCGACCTTGAAAATGAAAAAGCTCTTGTATGGGAGCACCGCTGGTGGGGCTCTGTTAAATTTCCCAACCTTAAAATTATGAATTAACGAAAGCAGGAATAGCTTTGGAAAAAATTATCCTCCACAAGATAATTAAAGATAATAATAGCATAACATACGATTTTTCGGTTTCGGATGGTTTGAGTAAATATTTTTCCGATAAGCCTTTTATAATTGAATATTCGGAGGATATTTCTTCTGTTCCCGATTCTATAGCTGCAGTTCCTTTTGTTTGTAACGTTTTGCCAATTATATGGTTGACTGATTCGGAACTTATTCTTAAAGAAATTGACAAAGCTTTCATTGAGTGTATACCCGATGTAAAAAGGGGATACGAAACTATTTTTCCTGAAAGTACATTTGCAGGAAAAATAACAGCGCAAAAAATAGTTGTTTGCGAAATTACACCAGTGGATAATTGTGCTTTGATGTTTTCCGGTGGACTTGATGCGGTCAGTTCTTTGGTAACTCACCTGAATGAATGCCCTGATTTAATTTCCATTTGGGGTTCGGATATAAGATTTGAAAACGATGAAGGATGGAATGTTGTTTATAAGGGCATACGCGAGTATTCTGAAAAATTTAACCTTAATGAAGTTATTATTCGGAGTCGTTTCAGAGATTTTGATTGTGAAGATATTTTAAACAGAGATTATAACCGGCAACTTCAAAACGGCTGGTGGCATGGAGTAAAGCACGCACTTGCGTTGCTGGGGCATATTGCCCCTTGCGCATATCTTAAAGGTTACTCAAAATTGTATATCGCATCTTCCAACTGTCCGGCGGACGGTATAATACGTATAGCTTCAAGCCCTTTAACAGATAACTATGTAAGATTTGCAAATTGCATTATAGTTCATGACGGATATGAAAATAGTCGTCAAGATAAAGTCCGTAATGTTGTTCGATTTTCCGATAATTCAAAGAATAAAATATCTTTGCATGTTTGTTGGGAATCACAGGAGGGTAGTAACTGTTGTAAATGTGAAAAGTGTTATCGTACAATGGCAGGCATTATAGCGGAAGGAGCAGATCCTGTTGATTATGGCTTTGCACATTCGTCAGAAACCGTACCGTTTATGAGACATGAACTCATTGAGTTAAAAAAATTAAGCCCTGATGTTGCTCAGCGCCACTGGATTCATGTTCATAACGGCGCAGTGAAAAATCTCAGTGTTATAAAAAAACAGCCCTATTGGAAGTATATGCGTTGGATTGTTGAATCGGATTTTTCTCACCCAGAAACAATAAAACCGAGTCTGCGATTCAGAATCGGAGAAAAGCTTTCGACTTTTGGCTTTTATAAATTTTTGCACCGTGTAAAAACAGCAATACTAAAATAATATCTAGGATGTTCGTGTATGGGAATTCTTTTCAAATTACGCAAAATACTGTCAAAAATTCCTTCCCTGAAAAAGTTTTGCCTTAAGCTTCTGGAAATGAAGAGCAAATTCCCTTTAAAGCAAAAATAACTACTATTTTATTCGGGAGATTTTATTATGAGCAATCCGATTGTCAGTGTTATAATCCCAATTTACAACGTATCAGAATATGTCGATGCATGCGTAGAAAGCGCATGTAGGCAGAGTTATACCAATTTAGAGATTATACTTGTTGACGACGGCTCGCCTGATAACTGTCCGCAAAAATGCGATGATTGGGCAAAAAAAGATTCAAGAATTAAAGTTGTTCATAAACCTAACGGAGGTCTTTCCGACGCAAGAAACGCAGGTCTTGATGTTGCAACAGGCAAATATATTTATTTTCTTGACGGTGACGATACAATTGAGCCAAACCTTATAGAAACAGTTGTGCCGTATATGGAAGACGGTGCAGATATGGTTGTGTTCAATTGGAACAAAGTAACCAATAACAAAACGCCCTTACCAATGGCTTATCATGAACTCGGTTTATGGGAATTTGACAACAGCACTCAACGCAACGAGTTTATTTTCAAATATGTTTTATCAGGCAAAATAGGTTGGGAAGCTTGGAGCAGAATATATTCAAGAAAAAAAATCGAACAACATCACTTGAGATTTGCAGACAATCGCAAGATTTTTGCAGAAGACCTTTATTTTTGTCTTTGTTACTGCGCCCATACAAAAAAAATTATCAGCATTGATTCTTGTCTCTACAACTATCTGGTGCGCGAAAACTCCATTATGGGTGAGCAAAACAAAAAAATTAACGTAGGACGATTAAACGAACTCAGTAAAGCTGTATTAAATTATTGGTCAAAATTTGCCGATTGCAATGAACTTGTCAAAAGATTTCCTGTTGCTCATTTTATGATTGTCAGTCACGTTATGAAGAACACACGAGAGCCATTAAAAACATACAGAAAAAAAGTTTTGGCAGATATTCAGGACAAAAACTTTTTTAAGAAAAATATCAAACAATTATTCAGGCACAACAAGTTTCTTTGTGATATTTACGGCAAGGTTTTCGCATACGAAAGTTTAAGTTTTGCACAGTTTCTTCTTCATGGCTCATATAGTCAAATGGCTCTTACTAATCGTTTTATATATAAAATCCAAGACATTCTTATATCATCTGATAAAAGCAAAAAAGAAGTATACAGTTCAAAAAAAGATTCTCGTATTTTCCTTATAGCCACCGAAGATTTGGGAAACATAGGCGATCATCAGATTGCCGAATCCATACATTATTTTGTTCAAACTTTTGGCACAAATAAAATATTCAAAGAAATCACCTGCAGAGAATACAAAAACGAAAAACCTTATCTGAAAAAATATATTCGTCCATCTGATATTATTCTTCTTACCGGCGGCGGAAATTTCGGCAATGAATATGCCATACAAGAAATACGTGATGAAATAATAAAAACCTGGCCGCAAAATTTTAAAATTATTTTCCCGCAAACTATATATTTTACCAATGACAGTGATGGAGAAAAAGCACTCGAGAAAACCAAGCAATTATATACTAAACAAAACAATGTGGTTCTCTTTTTGAGAGAAAAGCCTTCATTTGAGTTTGCGCAAAAACACTACTTATGTGAAAGCTATCTTGTGCCTGATATAGTTCTTTCTCAAAATATGTGCGACTCCACAAAAAGGAATGAGCAAGTTCTTTTGTGCTTCAGAAGTGATAAAGAAAGAACTACATCTGACCAAAAAGTAGATTTTGTTAAAGACATAGTAAGTCAAAAAAACTTGTCAGCTGTAAAAACAGATTTACAGCTTAACTATCATCTTAACAAAAAACAACGTGTTGCGGCAATAAATACTGCTCTCAACCAATGGAAAACATCAAAGCTGGTATTTACCGACCGTCTCCATGGTATGATTTTTGCAGCAATAACTGGCACACCTTGTATTGCATTAAGCAACTATAACCACAAGGTGAGAGGCACGTATGAATTCATAAAATATCTGCCTTATATAAGGTTTGCGGAAACGGAAGAAGAAATTAAAGCTGCTTTTGATGAGCTTATCCTGATGGATAACTGTCAGTACGACAACACTCCTCTGCTTGCCTATTACGAAAAACTTGAAGATGTTCTCAAACATGATTAATAAAAAACAAAAGGTGGGCTGTTTATGGACTTGATTTCAATTATTGTTCCTGTTTATAACGTTGAAAAATACATTCATCAATGTGTTGATTCAATAATAAACCAGACATATACAAACCTTGAAATTATACTTGTTGACGACGGCAGTCCCGATAACTGCGGCAGAATCTGCGACGAATATGCCGCAAAAGACAGCCGCATCAAGGTTATTCACAAGCCTAATGGTGGTCTATCTGATGCTCGTAACTGCGGTATTGAAGCCGCTGACGGCAAATGGCTTATGTTCATAGACAGCGACGATTGGATTGAGCCGGATATGGCACAAAAACTGCTTGATGCTGTAACAACAGAGAAAGCAGATATGGCAGTGTGTTCTGTTACGCTCTTTAACGAAAAAGAAAGATTTACCCCGGATAACTATCTTTCGCCTGCAAAGACCGTATCAGGAGTTCAGCTGTTAAAAGAAAAATGGCTGAATGTTCAGTTTATAATTGCGTGTAATAAAATATACAGAAAAGAACTTTTTGAGAATATCCGTTATCCTGTCGGCAAATTACACGAGGATGAGTATGTAATACACTATCTGTTGTATGAAGCCAAAAAAGTTTGTGTTATTGAAGATAAGCTTTACAATTACAGACAAAACGAAAACAGCATAACGGGCAGTAAGTATTCTCCCCGCAATCTGGACGCTTTTTTTGCAATTGCTGACAGAATTTGCTTCTACAACCAGATAAATTGCATTGCCTGTGCCGAACCGCTTATAAGTTACTACTATACCACCTTGATAGAAAAATATTTTATACATATTTCAGATCCTGCATTCAAGAAAAAGCTGAAACGTTGCAGATATAACAGCTTTTCTGTACTTGCGTTTTTCCTCAGGACAGAAAATGTATCGCTGAACGAAAAAATAGCAAAAATCTGCTTTTCTTTTTTTCCGAGCCTATATAAAAAACTGTTTTTAAAATGATTTCAGGAGTCAGTACTATGCCTCATATCAGTATAATAGTGCCTGTATACAATACAGAAGAGTATCTGCCTTGTTGCATAAATAATATTTTGAATCAGACTTTCCGTGATTTTGAGCTGATTCTGGTGAACGACGGTTCAACGGATTCGAGCGGTAAAATATGCGATGAATTTGCCGCAAGCGACAGCAGAATCCGTGTTATACACAAGGAAAACGGAGGCGCATCCGATGCGCGCAACTGCGGTGTTGACGTTGCAAAAGGCGAGTGGATTATGTTTTTTGACAGCGATGATTGTTTTGAGCCTGATATTGTCAGTGTACTTTATGATGCAGCGCAAAAAGAAAATGCCGATATGTCTGTGTGCAGCATAGATTTATTTGATGATGAGTGTTTGGAAGAAAAATATATACCCGATCACTTTATTGTAAATCCCGGAATTTTTTCGGGTGCAGATATTTTATCAACCGGTTGTATCCCTACAATATACGTTACCCCTTGCTGTAAAATTTTCAAGAAATCTCTTTTTGATAACCTGCGCTACACCGTTGGCAGAATATGTGAAGATGAAGCCATTATTCACCGTATCCTCCACAGGTGCAAAAAAATAGTCGTAACAAGCGATATACTCTACCATTACCGTCAGTTGCAAAACAGTATATCTCACACTGTTTCGCCCAAAAAGCTGGATGCTTTGTACGCTGTTTACGATAGATTTTTCTTCTATAGACAAAACAAGATTCAGAATTCAGATGTTGTTCTCAACTCCTATTTCTGGAATCTGGATAAATATTATTTCAAAGTTGAAAAAACCTCGGAATCCGCACCAAGGCTCAGTGAGTGTATGAAAAATACACGTAAACTGATTCCGTATTATCTCGGGAATAAAACCGTATCAATAAAGGAAAGACTGTTAAAGTTGCTTTTCTGCATCTCACCTTCACTCTACAAGCGGATTGTGCATTAACCGATGTTTATTGTCTTACCCAAAGCCTCATATGATACAGCCATATCATATGAGGTTTTATTATTTTTGTATATCTTTTTGCGTTTTTGTTTATTTATCAAAATTCAGAACCGCACATAATGGATTTTTACAGTACAGAATATCTTTATCTGATATTAAGTAAAATAATATTAATCATAATAAAATGATATTATTGACAAATATAAATCTCTGCTATATTATAAAAATATTCCAATATAAGAGGTGTTATTAATGGCAAAGACAGTTCAGGATATTCTTGCAATTATCAAAGAAAATGACATTAAGATGGTTGACTTCAAGATGGTTGACATCAACGGTCAGTACCGTCACGTTACCATTCCTGCAGAGAATTTCTCTGAGGACACAATGAAGAGCGGTATCGGTTTCGACGCTTCCAACTACGGCTACGCTGTTGTTGAGAAGAGCGATATGGTGTTCATTCCCGATCCCGATACAGCAGTTATCGATCCTTTCTGCTCAATCCCCACTCTTTCAATGACCGGTAACGCAATGATTATAGATACTCCCGAAAACCGTCCCCTCGCTCAGTATCCCCGTAACATCATCAAGGCTGCTGTTAATTATATGAAGGACAGCGGTGTTGCTGACGAGATGAAGATTCTTCCCGAGTTCGAGTTCTATCTGTTCGACAACGTTACATGGAACATTGAGGGCAGAGAGATTGCTGTTGAGGTTGACGCTCAGCAGTCCTACTGGAACTCAGGTGTCGAGGGTCTCGGTGTTGTTGTTCCCAAGCAGAAGAACTACCACATCGCAAAGCCGTTCGATATTTCTTACGAGTGTCGCAGTGAGATGTGTATGCTCATGAAGGATGCAGGTATTGAAATCAACTACCACCATCCCGAGGTTGCTGCATCAGGTCAGTTCGAAATCGAGCCTCAGCTCGGCGAAGTTGTACATATGGCTGACGCAACAATGATGATCAAGTACATCATCCACAACACAGCTCTCAAGTACGGCAAGAGTGCAACATTTATGCCCAAGCCCATCTACGGCGAGGCAGGCAGCGGTATGCACGTTCATATGATTCTTTTCAAGGACGGTCAGCCCATATTCTCCGACGATAACGGCTACTCACACCTCAGCGAAACAGCTCACTACTTCATCGGCGGTCTTCTCAAGCACATCGGTTCACTCTGCGCTATTACAAACCCCAGCACAAACTCCTTCAAGCGCCTTGTTCCCGGCTTCGAGGCTCCCGTAACAGTAGGTTACGCAACATCAAACAGAAGTGCTGTTATCCGTATCCCTGCTTATGCAAAGAGCCCGGACAAGCGTCGCTTCGAGCTTCGTAACCCCGATGCTACATGTAACCCCTACTTCTGCTATGCTGCTATCCTTATGGCAGGTCTTGACGGTATCAAGAACAAGATTGATCCTCACGCAAACGGTTGGGGTCCCTACGATATGAACCTCTACAACCTTCCCGAAGAGGAGAAGGCAAAGCTTCAGGGTCTTCCCGTATCTCTTGACGAGGCTCTCGACTGCCTTGAGAAGGACTATGCTTACCTTACAGAGGGCGGCGTATTCCCCGAAGAGCTTATCAAAAACTTCATCAAGACAAAGCGTGCAGAGGTCAGCCAGCTTGCTGCTATTCCTCATCCCGCAGAGTTTGATAAGTACTACAACCTTTAATATAAACGAAAAAGCCCGACAATGTCGGGCTTTTTTTATTTTGTTATGCTTTTAATTATCAGTGCAATTATTGCCGCTGCAAGGGGGATTGCAAGAATTTTCAGTGCTCTTGATACGGCATCGTATACGTTTGTCGGCATAATCTGGTAAAAAGCATACCACAGCTTTTCTTTCACCTTTTTGCCTACGATATCTCGGTAACGCAGGTCATAGGTTTCGTAAGTACCGTCAGTGTTAAGGTTTATCATACGCACACCGCGGTCAAGTCCGGGGCCGTAGATATGAAATCCCGCACCCTGAGTGTAACCTAAATCAATTCCACGCACTTTGCCGTTGAACGAGTTTATGTGGTCGTGACCGAAATACATTCCGACAACGTCGCCTTTTTCTGCCATTGCGTCAAATTCGCCGCTGTTTTCCATCGGGTCGGCAGGGGACTCTTTCATAAATCCTGTCGGATTCACTCTGTCTTTTTTTAGCGTATACCATTTGCCTTTATGGTTGCGGAAGCCTTGCACAGCACCCTTTGTGCCTTTCTTGACTTCATCGAGAAGCTCAAAAATTTCAGGCACGGGTATGTGCTGAATAACTATTGACGGTATGAGCCTGCCGCATCTTTTTTCGTATTCGTCACGGGTAGCCTTGTACCATTCAATCTGGTTTTCGTGCACGTTATCATAGCCGATTTTAAGGCTCGTGTTGCTGTCAATACAGTAGAGCAGAAACTTTATTTCATCACCGTCAGCAATCTCAATGACGTGGTTTGCACAGCCGTCAATGCCATCTGCATTCTCGCCGACAAAGCAGGGGAGTGAGCGGTAAATTTCAAACTGCTCTTCGTTTGTCAGGCCGACCTGTCTGTCGTGGTTGCCGAAGCATATTGTGAAAGGTATATCTCTCGAATATGCAGGCTCGGTCAGCGTTGAAAGTACCGCTTTTACGGTGTCCTTGTTGCCCTTGAACGAGGCGTAATTCCATATCTGATCACCCGAGTATACAACAAGGTCGGGCTTTTCTTTTTCGATTGCGGCATTGATGAGGGCAAGCGTGTCAGGGCTGACGTTTTTGCCCTCCTGCGTGTCCGCAATCTGCATTATTTTAAACTGTGAATTCTTGAATTTTAACTGCATGGCTTATTCCGCTTTCGCTCTTTTTTCTGCAATGTAATCGTGTACCTTTGTGCGAAGCTCACCGTGAAGTCTGAATTTGGTTGCAAATATTGCAAGTGAAATTGCCATAAGTACGGGAGGAATTGCAAAGCAGATGATACCGATTGCAGACTTTGTCTGTGCGTTGAGAGCGTGCTCCTTTATCTGTGCGTTGTAGTTCATAATGCCAAGACCGCCGAAAAGGAATACTGTCTGCATTGTGTATGCCATCTTCTGCAGGAAGCCCTTCATTGAGAAGGTTATGCTCTCGTTTCTTGTTCCGTTTTTATATTCGCCGTAGTCAACTATATCGGCAAGGAATATTGTCTGTGCAACAAACATTGAGCCTATACCTATGCTTGCAAGGGTGTAGCTCAGGTCAAGTGCGATATTGATTTTAAGCACAGGACCGAAGATGAACATAAGTATATAACCGACAATGGCAGTGCTCAGTGAAATCATATAAATAATACGGTTGGAGAATTTTTTGCTCAGTATCGGAATTACAAGCAGACCGAGTGCCGAGCCGACTGCACCTATTGTTGAGAATAGGCTCTGTGCTTCGGGCTCACCAAGTACGTCACTGAAGAAGTAAACTGCAGTGCCGCTTGTAAGGTACCAGCCTGCATTTGAAATCATGGCGAAAATCATAAACACAACAAGCTGATCGTTGGTTTTGATAACTTTAAGCACCTTTTTGAAGCTGAATTTTTCGTTGTTGTATACAACGTTTCTCTCTTTGGTTGCAAAGAATGAAATGAGAGCAAAGCCTACAAGGAATACACCGCATATCATAGCCCAACGAGAGAAGCCCGATGCACTGTAGCCCTTGTCGGTAGTCATACCGCTTGAGAGCAGGGGAAGAATAATGGGTGTGAGGATTGAAATAAGTCCCTGACCTATACCGCTGAATGTACGTGCAACTGTTGCAACAAGGTTTCTGTCTTTAGGGTCGTTGGTGAAGCTGGGTACCATTGACCAGTAGGGGATATCGACCATGGTGTTAGTCATACCCCAGAGGATGTACATGGCGGCTATGGAGATATAAAGTTTCATTCCGCTCATACCGAATGAAGTAAAGAGAAGTGAAAGCACTATAGCATTGGAAAGTGCACCGATAAGAATCCACGGTCTGTACTTGCCGATTTTTGTCTTTGTGCTGTCGACGATTGAGCCCATCATCGGGTCGTTAATACCGTCCCATATTCTTGCAAGCGGTGTAAGAATAAGCAGAAAAGCTTCGGGCAAAAGAAGTACGCTTCACAGATAGTAAGAAAGATAGGAGTAGAAAAGACCGTAAGAAAGGTCGAG
>JAZRSU010000029.1:0-33861 GCA_045651645.1 Acutalibacteraceae bacterium | reverse complement strand
TATCTGGGACGCTCTTCCGAGCATCAAAGATGAATTCATCAAGAATAAAGTTTATGCAGCTCTTGACGATGCTCTTCATATCGTAGATTACGATTTTGACGACGACACTGTCCGTAAATCAATCGCAGAAGCTTCCGCATTCCTTGATGCTGCTATTGACAAGATCCCTCATCTTCCGCCCTCAGATGTCATTATGGACGGTCACAGCCACATCGACGTTGCATGGCTGTGGAGAGTTCAGGAGAGTATCCGCAAGAGCGCACGTACATTCTCAAACGTTGTAACTCTTATGGATAAATACCCCGAAATGACGTTCGGTCAGAGCCAGGCTGTACTCTACCAGATGGCAAAGGATCACTACCCTGAGCTTTACGAAAAGATTAAGGAGAAGGTTGCAAACGGTCAGTGGGATATCTGCGGTAACGTATGGGTTGAGGCTGACACAAACGTTGCTTCGGGTGAGGCTCTCATCCGTCAGGTGCTCTACGGCACAGAGTTCTTTATGAACGAGTTCGGCAAGGTCTCCAAGACTTACTGGCTGCCCGATTGCTTCGGCTTCACATGGGCACTTCCGCAGATTATCAACCGCTGCGGTATGACAAACTTCATCACATCCAAGCTTTCTTATAACGATACAAACAAGTTCCCGTTCAATATGTTCCGTTGGCAGGGTAACGACGGTACTCAGGTTATGGCTCATATGATGCACCCCGGCTACAACGGCGTGTTCAGCGTAAGCGAGCTTATGACTTCCGACCGTGAGTGTAACAATAAGGAGCAGCTCGACACCGCTATGCAGATGTATGGCTACGGTGACGGTGGCGGCGGCCCCACAAACTGGATGCTTGAGCGTGGCAGACGTCTTCAGAACTTCCCCGGTCTTCCCAAGGCAGAGATCGGCCACGTTGACGATTTCTTTGCAATCACAGCAGAGAAGAAGGACGAGCTTCCCGTATGGAACGGTGAAATGTACTACGAAAATCACAGAGGTACTTTCACAAGCCAGGCATTTGTAAAGAAGAACAACCGTAAGGGCGAATACGCAATCGAGCGTAACGAAATGCTCAGCGTTATCGCAGGCAAGCTCCTCGGCTCCGATTATCCGAAGGAGGATATCGAAAAGGCTTGGAGAATGCTCCTTACAAATCAGTTCCACGATATTCTTCCCGGCACTTCAATCCACGAAGTATTTGAGGACTGTAAGAAAGAGTATGCCGAGCTTCGCCGTATGAACGGTGAGCTTAAGGATTCTCTCCTTGCTTCACTTAACGCACAGGTTGCAACTGAGGGCGACAGCCTTATCTGCTGGAACCTTATCAGCTGTGAAAACGCTCTGCCCATCACTGCAAAGGTTGAGTCCGATTCACTCGTACCTCTCGGTGCAGACGGCAAGGCTCTTCCCTGCACATTTGAAACTATCGACGGTGAGCTTTATATCACATTTACTCCCGATGAGGCTCTGCCTGCATTCGGCTGTAAGGTATTCGCACTCGGCAAGAAGGATACAGCATTTGATGCAGTTACAGCTACCGAAACTCTGCTTGAAAACGCAAAGCTTCGTGTTGAGTTTGATGACAACGGTATCATCACAAGCGTTTACGATAAGGTCAACGACCGTGAGTCACTCGAGGGCGAGGGCAACCTGCTCACAATCGCACTCGACAAGTGTATTCACGAAACAGCATGGAACCTTGAAATCAACTATAAGAAAAAGGTATGGGAGCTTCGTGAGGCAGAGAGCATCCGTGTGCTTGAAGCTAATGAGCAGCGCGGCGTAATCGAAATCGTCCGTAAGTTCCACAAGTCTGTTATCACACAGAAGGTTATCCTCAACCGTGACAGCGACATCGTTCTCTTCGATACTATGGTTGACTGGCACGAGAGCGACAAGGTGCTCAAGTCAGAGTTCAACGTTGCTGTTATCGATACAGACGCTACATACAACATCGCTCACGGTGCAATCAAGCGCCCGACACACTGGAACACAAGCTTCGACTACACACGTTTCGAGGTTGCGGCTCACAAGTGGGCTGACCTTTCCGAGGGCGGCTACGGTGTCAGCGTGCTTAACGATTGTAAGTACGGCTACGATATCCACAACTCCCGTATGAGAATCACACTTATGCGTGCTCCTACCTGCCCTGACAGAACAGGTGACCACGGCATCAGCACATTCATCTATGCTTACTATCCGCATAAGAATTCCTGGCAGGATGCAGAAACAGTCAAGAACGGTCTTTGCATGAACGTGCCCGTACTCAGTGCAGTTGCTTCAAAGCAGGATGGTATAATCAAGAGTGGTACAAGCTTCCTGACCTTAAGCAGTGACAACTTCGCAGTTGACTGTATCAAGGTTGCACAGGACGGCAGAGGTGTTATCGTTCGTGTATCCGAAGAAGAGCGTCGCAGAGGTAAGGCAAAGCTCACATGGAAGCTCGGCGGCACAAAGGTTGTTGAGTGTAATATGATTGAGCAGGATGAAACTCCCGTTGAGTTTGACGGCGAGAGCTTTGAGTTCACATACCGTCCGTTCGAGGTCAAGACGTTCAGAATTTTCTGATATAGTTTTTGTGGAGAGAAAGCTTTATGGATAAAATAGAAAAGGTTGAAATTTTCAACAGCAAAATTAAAAGAGTGCTCATAAGTGAAGCTGAAATAAAGGCGGCTGTAAAAGAAGCAGGCAAAAAAATCAGCGAGTCTTACGACGGCAGACCTCTGCTTCTCGTCAGCATTCTCAACGGTGCGTTTGTGTTTATGGCAGACCTCTGCCGTGAAATCACAGTGCCGTGCGAGGTTGCCTTTATGTGTGCCAAGAGCTATTACAAAGGTACTGAGTCAAGCGGCATTATAAACATTACAATGGACCTTGAGCAGGATATCAGCGGCTATCACGTTGTGATTGTTGAGGATATTATCGATACAGGCAGAACGCTCAACGACGTTGTCAAGCTTCTCAAGGCTCGCAATCCGCTTTCACTCCGTGTTGTCACTCTGCTCGATAAGCCTTCAAGAAGACTTGTTGAGTTTGAGCCTGATATGGCGCTGTTTGAAATTGAGGATCACTTTGTTATAGGCTACGGTCTCGACTGCGGCGAAATGTACCGCAACCTGCCTTACATTGCCGAGTACGACGAAAGCAAATAAAATAATAATTAAAACGGTGCAACTCATAACGAGCTGCACCGTTTTTTTGTTGTGTATTGACAGAATATAAGAACCGTTTGGGGATTTACGCTTTACTAAAAGAGATTTCTGGTAATGAGGTAAGAATAAACTCATAATAGAATGTCTCACTATACGCAACAAAATGTATTAAATCTTTTGCATCTGTTTCAGAAAGCCTGTAAGAATCGATGTACCATTTAATAAAATCACTTTCCATAGAGTAAAAAGGCATTCCATAAACAAAATCATTTGCATTTGTTAATTCTGCAATTTTATCGGCATATTTTGAAGCTAGTGATTCTGTACAAATTCTGTGAGCAAGAACATAATCCCCAAAATTAAAATATAATGTACCTATGTCTTTATCTCCATAGTATGAACAAATTTGTAAAACCAATTTTGTTGATTCACCATCAATTTTCAATTCATTATGTAATAACATAATATTATCGGTAATTTCATTAATAGTAAACGATTTAAGCAATTTTATCTCCTTTTAAAACCAATACATATTTAAATTCTGTCTTCTGCCGCAAAGAGTATGAAGTAGTATGCTTCAAGTGAATCGACGTAAGCTTCCTGGAAATCGGTATAAGCTTTGTAGTAAAGCGGATTCTTTTCAGCCTTGCCCTCTTCCTGCTTGACCATTGTCATAAACACCTGGAATCTTTCTCTTGCTTCGTACATATTGTTGAGCCAGAGTGTGAGCTGCTGGTTGCCGACAAACTCATAGAGTGCCTTGTCTGCTTTGATTTCTTTTACAGCCGCCTCAACGTTTTCAATATAAGTGTCAATTGATTTTGAAGCCGCATAGAAATCAGCATCTGAAAGGTCGTCGTCAAACGGATTTTCTACACCGTCCATAATCTGGTAAAGCTTCATTGCCTTTGCTGAAGTGAGTGTGCCGTCAATCTTTTCTGTTACGGTCTCGTTATCGGCAGGCTTTGTTACGGGTGCAGAGGTGGGCTTGTTTTCGGCTGCCGCTGTTGTCTTATCGAGTTTTGTAGCAGTCGGTTTTGTGGTAGCCGTCGGCTTTGTTGTCGGTGTGCCGTCTGAAACTTTTGTTGTGGATTCAGGCTTTTTGGTTTCTCCGTTGCTGAGAGTAGGCTCTTCAATTTCGCCGATGTCTGTGTCAACGTTAACGTTGCCGCTGTCAGCCGCATTGTTTACTGTTGTAGAAGGTCGGCTCGGAATCGTACTGCCTGCGGCATCGGTAACAAGCACACCGCCTTTTTCGGTTACGGGCGGTACGTAGGGCACGTATTTTGTTTCACCCTCTGCGTCAGTTGCAACCTCGCCGTTTTCTTCGGTTATGACCTCGAATATTGCGGTTACGCCGTCTTCAAAACTAATAACCTCTGTCATAGGCGGCTCGTAAACGTCGCCTTTTTTGTTGCAGGCGGGAAAGCAGAAAATTACTGCAAGAGCCACGGCAACAAGCATAATCTTTTTCATTTTTGTTTCTCCTTTTTATCTGTTTTTCAGGTGAGCTATTATACTCCTGATATTGTTTTCGGTGTGAAGTGACAGGTTGGCAGGGGGTAAGGATTCCAGCCTGTGAGCATCGGATGAGGTGAGGATTTTCATATCCTTCAGAATCGGATGTGCGGCAAGCATTTTATCAAGGTCGCCGCTTGTAGAAATCTCTGCAATCTCAAAGCCCATTTCTGGTGTAATCATACCGAGGTTTGAAATAACGCTGTATGATGAGCGGTCTATATGAGCAGGGTAACACACTCCGCCGTATCCGTCAACTAATTTTTCGACGTTACTTATTGAAATCCCGCTGGCAGTTGTCAGCAGTATTTCCTGGTTGCCGAGCACCTTGTCGGTGTGGTCCATAATAAGTTGTGTGCCGAAAATCTCGGGTCGGTTTTTTACGGGCGGCACAGTGCTCAGCACGTAGTCGGAAAATTCCTCTGCCGCTTTCAGTTCTTCAAACAGGCATACTACGTGCACTTCTTCGCTTGTGCAAAGCTCCATACCCGGTATTACCGTTATGCCTGCCTCTTCGCCTGCACGCATTGCCGCACCGCAGTTCTGACACGAGTTGTGGTCAGTCAGTGCGATTGCCTGCATACCCATCAGTGCAGAGAGATTGACAAGGTTATACGGTGTCATATCCTCTTCCGCACAAGGTGAAAGGCAGGAATGAATGTGAAAATCGTAAAATATACTCATAACTTTTCAGCTATCTTTACTGCAAGGTCAAATGCGTTTTCTTTACTGCGAAGCACGATTACTCCGTTCTGCTCGGCACGCATTTTTGCATCGTCGTCAAATGCAGAGTTTTCGGTGAGCAGTATGCAGGCAACGTCGGCAAGCACAGCAACACCTATTGAGTTTACGTTGCCCATAACGGTCAGCCAGCAGTCGCCCTCGTTTGCACGGGACATAACCCAGCTGAGCAGGTCGCCGCAGTAGCCGCCCTTTACTTCTTTGTCTGCGGCATGGTCGCCACAGCAGAGCACTTCAAGTGAAAAATCATCTATAAGGTTCTGTACTGTCATCTTTTTTCGCTCCTTCAGCTTTCCTGTTTTTCTGTGCGGTAGGGTGCAGGTATAAATTCCTGTTCACTGCCGCTTAAGCGGTCTCGCAGTCTGAAAACGCAGTCGGTCTCTGTTGCAAAACCGCGTACAATATCGTCTGCAAGTGCCGCACAAGAGGGTGCACCGCAGGTGCCGCAGTCAAGACCCGGCAGACGCTTGAGTATTGCCTGCTTTTCAGCCATTTTTCTCATCGCTTCGGGCACGCTGTCTGCAAGCTTCATTACGTTTGTTGCCTCAAGCGGTTTTGACCAGTACATATCGTCGGGCACGTCGCTTGTGTCAAGTCTGTTGCACGAAACGGGCAGATACTTGCGAAGCCTTTTCATTCTTGCCTTGGCAACGTACGGGTTTTCGTATGTAAGTGAGCCGCCGACACAGCCGCCTGTGCAGGCATTAAGCTCAATAAAGTCAATATTTTCAAGCTTTTCGTCCTCAATCTCGTTGAGCAGCTTCATCACGTTTTCAATTCCGTCAGCCGCAAGGCAGTTGTCACGAAGCAGTGCGTTTGCTTCACCGCCGCTGCTTGCCCAGCTTACACCTATAATTCCCGAAGCCTGCATCGTATCAACGTCTGCAAGGTGATTCATGCGCGAAACCAGTGCGGGATAAATCTCTTTTATCGCAATCGCACCGCTTATCTGCGAGCCGCCAAGACAAATCGGTGATTTGATTGCTGTCATTTTAGCAGGGCAGGGCGTGATGAAAAATACGCCGATGTCCTCATCCTCAAGACCCGTTTCTTTCTTCGCCTTTTCTCTTGCGAGCTTTGCCGCAATCTCCATAGGTGAGTTAAGCGGCACGACGTGGTCGATAAGGTTGGGGAAGTTGACCCTTATAAGTCTGACTACCGCAGGGCAGGCAGAGGAAATTGCAGGTGTCTTTATCTGACCCTGTTCAAAAAGCTTTCTTGTAGCATCGCTTACAAGCTCTGCACCCTTTGAAACCTCAAACACGTCGTCGAAGCCAATCTCTTTGAGTGCGGTCAGCACGTAGTCAACGTCGTCAAGGTTGTTGAACTGACCGTAGAGGGCAGGTGCGGGCAGAGCGATTTTATATTTATAATCGTGAATTTTTTCCAGTGACTCATATTCGGCGTACTTTGCGTGGTGCGGGCAAACGTTTATACATTCGCCGCAGTCAATGCAACGCTCTTTGATTATGTGAGCCTTACCGCCTCTGACTCGTATTGCACCTGTCGGGCAACGCTTGATGCAGTTTGTGCATCCGCGGCATTTGTCGCGGTCAAGGCGTACGGAATGATAAAAATCAGCCATAGCTTTTCTCCTTGAGTAAATCTTATGCGTTGATTTTAAGTGTCATTACAGTGCCGACACCAAGCTCGGTCTGTATATCCATTTCGTCGCTGTATTTCTTTATATTCGGCAGACCCATACCTGCACCGAAGCCGAGTGCACGGATGCGGTCAGGTGCGGTTGAGTAACCCTCCTGCATTGCAAGCTCAACGTTTTCAATACCCGGGCCGTGGTCGGTCAGCACAACCTTTACGTATTCGGGTGTGATTTCAACGTCAATTTCACCGCCGCCTGCGTGGATTACAAGGTTGATTTCTGCCTCGTAAACAGCAATGGCAGTGTTGCGCACAGCCTGTGAAGGGAAGCCGATATCCTTGAGTGTTTTTTTGATTTTGCCCGATGCTTCACCTGCACGTGTGAAGTCGGTGCCGTCAACTACATAATGCTGTCTGATTACTTCAGTCATGGTAAGGATGCCCTCCTCCCCTGAGACCGTTTTCGTAAAGAATGCCGCAGGAAGTGAACATCTCTCTTCTTGTGCGGAGCAGAGGTATTCCGTTTTCCTTTGCAAGCTCAATCATGCTCTCGTCAGGCTTCTTGCCTCTGACGAAAACAATACATTTCATATCCATCATTTCTGCGGTGCGTACAACCTGCGGGTTTACAAGACCTGTCAGGAGCACAGCCTGCTCTTTTACGTAAGCGAGCACGTCGCTCATCATATCACTGCCGCAGGCGGAGATTACGTCTCTGTCAAGAAACTCCTCACCGTAAATAAGCTCTGCTTCGAGCACTTTCATAATTTCGGAAACTTTCATAATTGATTTTCCTTTCTTGTATGGGCGTTAGGGTTTTATTTAATAAATTTTGTTTATATGGATTTTTCCAATCCTCAGTCACCTGCGGTGACAGCTCCTTTCAAAAGGAGCTTTTAACAAAGCAATTTACAGCATTGTTGAGTAGGGCAGACCTCCTTTTGAAAGGAGGTGGATTTTGCGAAGCAAAAGACGGAGGATTGCTATGAAAAATCAATACATCTTTTTCATATTACCTTTTTTCCATTCCTCATAAAAGGTGCGGATTGAACCTGCCCATATTCCCTTATCTTTAATAACGGATTTGATTACTTTTTTGCACTCTTTCGGGTAATCGAAAATCAGTAAAGTTGCAGTCCAAGAGGAAACGTATACATCTTCATTGTAAAGCTGTGCTTTTGCAAGCTCAATACCTTCTTCAGTTGACATAAGAATTTTTATATTTTTCATTATCTGAGAGTTTGCCTTGTTGACTTTACTGTAATCAAGCGAAATAACCGTTTCACTGCCGTGGGTATGGCAAGCCTGAATATATTTTTCAAGTACAGTTTGCAAATCCATATTATTCACCTTAACAGCAATTTTTCTTTGAAGTCTTCTGCTTGATCTTACCTGCAACCGCAAAAATTATAAAGCAGATTGCGTTTACTGCAACAACGCTTGCACCTGTAGGCGTATCGAAAATATATGCACCGACAAAGCCGATAAAAAAGCTGAGCGTTGACACAACAGCCGAGCATATTACAACACCCTGGAAACTGCGGAAGAAACGCATAGCAGTAAGTGACGGGAATATGAGCAGCGATGAAATCAGAATCGCACCCATAAGACGCATACCCACAACTATTGTAACCGCAGTGAGAATTGAAACAACGGTGTTGTAAAACGATACCTTTGTGCCCGTTGCCTTTGCAAAGCTCTCGTCAAAGGTAACGCTGAAAATGCCGTTGTACATCAGCAGATACATCAGTATTACAACGGCAGAAAGAACGATACTTATAATAACGTCCGAGCGGTCGATTGCGACAATACTGCCGAACATATAGCTGCCGACGTCAATGTTGACGTTGCCTGCAAGCTTTACGGTCAGCACACCAACCGCAATCGCAGTGCCCGAGATGAGTGCAATCGCACTGTCACCGTTGATACGGCTGTTACGGCTGATGCGAAGCAGGAAAAATGCCGCAACAATTACAACGGGTATTGCAATTTTAAGCGGAGCAATTCCAGCGGCGGCGGCAATACAGAGTGCACCGTAGCCGACGTGTGAAAGTCCGTCACCAATCATCGAAAAACGCTTGAGTACGAGTACCGAGCCAAGCAGTGCCGCACAAAGCGACACAAGAATTCCGACTATCAGCGGCGTGCACAAAATCGGATATGAAAAAATTTCTGTTATAGCTGTTATAAATGACATTGTTTTTGCCTCGATTAATTCTTAATTCCGAATTCTTAATTAAATATCGTACGTTTCCGGACAAACTTCCATAATCTTATCTCTGAGTGCAAGGAAATCCTCGAGTGCCTCGGGCTTCTGGTTGGGGTTGCGGAGCAGAGCCGCAGGGTGGAAAGTGCCCATCATCAGCGTGCCGTTTTTCTCGATGAACTGACCGTGCTGTTTTGTGACCTTGAAGTCGGGTGAAATAATTCTTGTTGCCGAAATTCTGCCGAGGCAGACGATGATTTTCGGCTTGAGCAGTCTTGTCTGCTCTCTGAGCCAGTTTATGCACATATCCTGCTCTGCAGGCAGGGGGTCACGGTTCTGGGGAGGGCGGCACTTGACCATATTTGCAATGTAAATATTCTTTTTTCTGTCAAGGTCGACTGCGGCAAGGAATTTGTCGAGAAGCTGACCGCCTCTGCCTACAAAAGGCTCACCCTGCAGGTCCTCGTTTGCACCGGGGCCTTCACCGATGAAAAGCACCTTTGCGTTTTCGTTGCCTACGCCGAATACGAGCTTTGTTCTGGTTTTGCCAAGCTCACATTTCATACAGCCCATACAGTCACTTTTAAGCTGTTCCCAATTTTCGTACATATCTATACTCCTTAAAGCCGCTCTACGGTGACGTCGAGGTCTGCGATGCGGCTGATATTTTCTTCGTCACAGCAGGTGATGAATACCTGCCTGTTTTTAAAATGGCTTACAACGTATTTTTGTCTTTGCGGGTCAAGCTCGCTGAATACGTCGTCGAGCAGAATTACGGGCTCTTCAGCAGTAACCTGCGAAATTATGTTAGCCTCTGCCAATTTCAGTGAAAGTGCGGCAGAGCGTTGCTGACCCTGCGAGCCGAAAAGGCGGGCACTCTTGCCGGAAAGGTCAATCGAAAAATCTTCACGGTGAGCACCGACGCTTGTTATACATCTTTCAACGTCGCCCTCACGCTTTTCATATAACGCTCTGAGCAGACTTTCGGCAATCTCTTTTTTGCCTCTTGCCTTATCTCTTGCGTATTCTTTATAGGTCAGACCGAGTGTTTCCTTGCCCGACGAAATTTCATCGTATGCCGTGCAGGCGTGTTCCTTGAGTGCGTCAAGGTATGCGATTCTGCTGTCAATTATAACTGCACCTTTTTTTGCAAGCTCCATATCCCATATGTCGAGCATTGCAAGCATTGCAGGGTTGTCTCTTGCCGCACGCAACGTTGCGTTACGCTGTGCAAGAGCCTTTGTGTATTCAAGCAGGGTTTTTGCATAGTTCGGTCTGAGCTGACTGATTGCTATGTCAATAAATTTTCTTCTCTCTTCAGGTCCTTCCTTTACTATTGAAAGGTGGAGAGGTGTGAACACAACGGCTGTGAATTCGCCCATCATTTTTCTGCCTGAGGGCAGTGCGATACCGTTGAGGGTAATGTGACGCTTGTCGTCAATTCTTATTTCGGCTTCTTTATTGCGGTTGCCCGAGAAAAATTCCATTTTAAGCTTTGCTTCGTCACAGTCGAAACGTACTACGTCCTTGTCACGCACACTGCGGAAACTGCGGCAACCCGTGAAAAGCCAGATGCTTTCAATAAGGTTTGTTTTGCCCAGTCCGTTTTCACCGCAAATTATGTTGACCCCGCCGCCCGGGAAATACTCCTTGGCGGCGAGGTTGCGGTAGTTTTCGGTTTTCAGGCTTAAAACCTTCATAGTTATCTGATTATCTTACCTTTATCAAAGAGGATTACGCCGAAGCCGTGGCCTGTCTTGCCGCCTGCTTCAACAAATTCTGCGAATGCTCTGCGAAGAGAGTTATCTCTCGGCCACTGCTCAACGGGCAGGTCGGAGAAACGGTCAAAAATTCTCCAGCCGTCGTTGAATTCTTCTTTTTCTTCCTGCTCAAGAATCTCAAAATCACGGATGAACTTTGCAGTGTTGCTCTTTTCGGGCAGGAAGTCGAGATACTTGTCGAAGAGGAGCCATGAGCCGCAACCGAAGAGAATCGGGCCGCCGTTGAACTCGTCCTTGAAGAATTCCTGAGCCTGGTTGTATGCGTCAAATCGTACCTCGTCGGTCAGCGGAACACCTGATGAGGGGATGTGGAAGTTGACGTACTTGTCGCCTGCGTGAAGCACGTGACCGCTTGAGAGCACCTTGCCGTCGTGCTTTTCGTCAAGCTCACGCATCTCAAACTGGAATCTGCCAAGTGCAAAACGGTCGATTTCAAACTGACCGTGGAACCAGCCGCCAACGAATGTGCCCCAGCAGTTTTCGCAGTTGCGGCACTCGATAAGCTTGTACTTGAGGTCGCACATATGGTCGTAATACATCTTGTCGGAAAGACCCTTTTCACGGTAACGGCGAAGAAGCTCCTCACCACAGCAGAGAAGGAATGCCATGTGCATTGTGCAGGCAGGCTTCTCCATTTTATCAGCAAGCTTTGAAACTTTTTCAAGTGCCTTGCCAAGCTCGTTTGCCCACGGGAACATATATTCCTCGTAGATTGCGTCAAGCTCGTCGCCCCACTCTTTGTTTTCGTCAAGCTGTGAGAAAACCTTTGTAAAGCAGTACTGTGCTTCCTCGGGGAAGCCGATTTTTTTCATTAAATCACGGTTGAATTCGGAGTTGTGAAGCATAATGATAATCCTTTCAGTATTAGTTATATTTAAAATTCTTAATTTTTGAATTATTTTTTTGTCAGCCAGACGAGCATATCCGTTTCGCCTCTGTTAGCGTAGGCGTAGTAAGGAATGAGCTTTATTTTCTGCTCGACAAAGCTGTCGGAATAGTCGAAGTAAAGCTCGTCACCCTCGGGCTGAATAAATCCGTCAAGCTCTACCGCAGTAATGCCGAGTGCCTCGTCCTTTGAAATCTTTGCAGGTGCTGTCGGGTCAACAAAAAGTGCACGCA
Source organism: Acutalibacteraceae bacterium (assembly GCA_045651645.1). GTDB lineage: Bacteria > Bacillota > Clostridia > Oscillospirales > Acutalibacteraceae > UBA8612. The sequence continues at coordinate 21,753 of JAZRSU010000029.1, read as the reverse complement.
GCGGAAGTGGATTGTCCACACCCTCTGCGCAGTAGACGACAGGACCACGCTGTACGGCAAGTCTGCCTGCACACTGACGCACCATTCTGTTTGCCTGAACAAAACGTACGGGCATATCAAGGCAGTACTCTATTACTTCGCCGTCTGCAACGTCAACGTAAATGTAGCCGTCTGCATTGACTTCGGCTGTTTTGCTCAATGTATAGCTTCTGCACCAGGAGGGCAGACGGAGCGCAAGTGTGAAATTGCCCGAGCAGGTGATTTTTATTTTGCCGCACTCGGGGTATGCGGTTTCTACTGCAATCTTCTTGCCGTCATCCTCAAACTCGCCGCAGATAAACTGGTGAAGCCAGAGTGTGCTTTCGTTTGCCGAGCAAGCGTATTCGCCGATTGATGCGATAAGCCTTGTAACGTTGGGCGGACAGCAGGAGCAGCTGAATACCTCAAGCCTCTGTGTAATCGGGTAAAACGGACGGTGACGGTTATCGTGCGGATTATTGATGCCGATAAGGTCAACCTCGATTGAGTTGTCGTAGAAGAATGATTTACCGTCAAGAGAAAGACCGCAGAGGAAGCCGTTGTAAAGAGCAAGCTCAGCAATATCTGCATACTTTCTGTCGGGCTTTATTGCGTACATACGCTGTGCGAAAAGTATAAGACCTATAGCCGCACAGGTTTCGCAGTAGGATGAAGTTTCGGGCAGGTCGTAATCGCCGAGGAATGCTTCGCCGACGCAGGTCTGACCGATGCCGCCCGTGACGTACATACGCTTCTTTGCCATTGAGTCGAAGAGAGCGTCTGCGGCATCAAAAAGTGTTTCGTCACCGAAAGCAGCCGCAAGGTCAGCCATAGCGCAGTAGAGATATACTGCACGCACGCTGTGACCTACAGCATCCTTCTGCTCTCTTACGGGCATATGTGCCTGGGTGTATTCGTCAAATTCCTGGCCGCGGACATCTACAAAATGCTTGCTTAAATCGAGGTAGCGTTTTTCGCCCGTAGTCTTCCAGAGTTTAACAAGTGCAAGCTCAATTTCTTCGTGGCCGGGGCTTTCAAACTCTGCCCACTTTTCTGTTACGAATGCCTTTTCAATCATATCGGCATAGTCGCACATAAGCCCCAGGAATTTATCCTTGCCCGTAGCGTTGTAGTATGCAACAGCCGCCTCCATAAGGTGACCTGCGCAGTACAGCTCGTGGTCGTAGCGTGCAGTGAAGCGGTCTTCGGGCTGGAAGAGTGTGTAGCAGATGTTGAAGTAGCCGTCATCCCAACGCTTTGCTTCAATAAGGTCAACAACCTCGTCAATTATTTTTTCAAGCTCGGGCGACGGAGTCTTGTCCGTTATGTAAGCGGCACTTTCCATCCACTTTGCAACGTCGGAATCCCAGAAAATGTGAGGCTGATTCGGGTCGCCCTCTTTCCAGTCAAGTTTGAAAGCGTCAAATCTGCCTGTATCTTTAAAACGGTTGTATACGCTGTGAATTGTTACGTCGCGGTTGAGCTTCTGTCTGTCTGCCCAGAAGCCGCCCGTAACGGCCGTATTTTTGAGAGCAACTGTTTTACTTACTGTTTGCATTTGTTTTCTCTCCTTGGAATTAGTAAAATTTGCCAAAAATACATTTGACAAATATATTATAATACTCTAATATAACTATATAGAAGATACTTCGTTTTGTCAACGGATATTTTTATAATTTAAGGAGGTCAACTTATGCTTTACAAGAAAAACTCCGCACCTATGACTGAAGAATTATTCCGCAACCCTACCAGCGAGTACCGTGCCACACCGTTCTGGGCGTGGAACTGTGAGCTCAATCAGGAGCTTCTCGACCGTGAAATCGGCTATATGCAGGATATGGGCTTCGGCGGTTTCCATATGCACGTTCGTGTCGGTATGTCTACCGAATACCTTTCGGATGATTTTATGAATCTTATCAAAGGCAGTGTCAAAACCGCAAAGGATAAAAAGATGCTTGCATGGCTTTATGACGAGGATAAGTGGCCGTCAGGCTTTGCAGGCGGACTTGTTACAAAAAAGAAAGAGAACAGAGAGAAATATCTGCTCTTTACCCGTCGCGGCTACGGCTCGGGCAAGAGCTCGTCAAACGATTCCTCTGCAAACGCAGTGCGTGAGGAAAACGGCTACCTGCTTGCACGCTACGAGGTAGAGCTTGACAATAGCGGTTGCCTCAGTAGCTACCGCCGCCTTGCAGAGGATGAGCAGAGCAGTAACTGCTGGTATGCATACTGCGAAACTCAGGGTGAGAGCGATTGGTTCAATCTGCAGTCATACGTTGATACGCTTTCACCTGCCGCTATAACAGATTTCATCAACACAACACACGAGAGATATAAGGAGTGCATCGGTGACGATTTCGGCGAGGCTGTGCCTGCAATATTCACCGACGAGCCGCAGGTTGCACGCAAGAAAATGTTCGGCAAGGCAATCGGCGACACAGACGCATTCCTGCCCTATACAACCGACTTTGCCGATACATACCGTGAGATGTACGGCGAAGAGCTTTTCGATAAACTGCCCGAGCTTTTCTGGGAGCTTCCCGAGGGCAAGGTTTCGGTCACACGCTACCATTACCACGACCATATTGCAGAGCGTTTTGCACAGGCATTTGCCGACAATATCGGCGGCTGGTGCGACAAAAATGGCATTATGCTCACCGGTCATATGATGGAAGAGCCGTCACTCGAAAGTCAGAATGCCGCAGTCGGCGACTGTATGCGTTCTTACCGCGGCTTCGGTCTGCCCGGTATCGATATGCTCTGCGACAGCCGTGAGTTTACAACCGCAAAGCAGTGTCAGTCTGCAGTACATCAGTACGGCAGAGAGGGTATGCTCAGCGAGCTTTACGGCGTTACCGGCTGGGATTTCAAGTTTACGGGTCATAAGCTTCAGGGCGACTGGCAGGCTGTGCTCGGTGTTACCGTGCGTGTGCCGCATCTCTACTGGGTATCAATGAAGGGCGAAGCAAAGCGTGACTACCCTGCCTGTATCGGTCACCAGTCACCGTGGTATAAGGAGTACCCCTATATCGAGGACCACTTTGCACGTGTCAACACAGCTATGACAAGGGGCAAGCCCGTTGTGCGTGTCGGTGTTATTCACCCGATTGAGAGCTACTGGCTCCGCTACGGTCCCCGTGAGCAGACGGCGGCAATCCGTGAAGAGATGAACGAGCAGTTTATGCAGCTTGCTCACTGGCTTCTCTTCAACCTTATTGATTACAACTATATCTGCGAAGCTAACCTTCCTGCCCAGGCAAACGGCACAACCAAGGTCGGCTGTATGCAGTACGATACAATAATTGTGCCCAATCTCCTTACTGTCAGAGGCACGACTCTCGAATTCCTTAAGAATTTCAAGGCAAACGGCGGCAAGGTAATCTTTGCAGGCAGCCTGCCCGAGTATGTTGATGCGGTTGAAAGCAACGACGCAAAGTCATTTGCCGCAGAGAATACCGTAATCGGCTGGTCTGAAATCCAGCTTATCAATGCACTTGAATCCGACCGTGAAATCGACCTGCGTGATGACTCGGGTGAGCGTACAGATAACCATATGTATCAGCTCCGTGAGGATGACGGCTGCCGCTGGCTGTTTATTGCACCTATCAACCACTCTGCAGGTCACTACTCCTGCAACAGCGATGACTATACACTCCGCATCAAGGGCGAATATATACCCGAGCTGTGGAATACTATGGACGGCTCTGTTACAACACTTGCCGCAAACTACGTTGACGGCAACACGCTTGTAGATTTTGAGCTTTATCCGCACGACAGCGTGCTTCTTAAACTCACCGAAGGCAAGTCCGATGCAAAGCCTGCAGCCCGTAAGGAGCGTAAAGAGCTTGGCTATCTTCACTTCAAAGCAGAGGTTGAGCTTGCCGAGCCTAACGTTGCTCTGCTCGATATGCCTGAGTACAGACTGGGCGGCGGTGAGTGGAGAGCAAACGAAGAAATTCTCCGCATCTGCGACACTCTCAAAGCAGAGCTGAATATGAAAAACGAAATTGCAGGCGGTGCACAGCCGTGGCTCTTCGGCAAGCAGAAAGATACGGAAACCGTCGACCTTAAATATACGGTTTACTCCGACGTTGAGGTTGAAAACGTCAGCCTCGCACTTGAGGATTTTGACAAGAGCACTATCACCTTCAACGGCAAGGCTGTCGATATGGTAAAGACAGGCATCTATGTTGACGATTCAATTACTACCGTCAGCCTCGGCAAGCTTGAAAAGGGTGAAAACACAATCATTCTTTCACGCTCTTTCGGTAAGGTTTCAACACTTGAAGCCGTCTATCTTCTCGGCGATTTCGGTGTTGACCTCAACGGCAGAAACTATAAGATTACCGCTCCCGTGCGTGAGCTTGAGTTCGGTGACTGGACACGTCAGGGTCTGCCTTTCTACGGCGGCAACGTAACCTACAAGTGTAAGGTAAACGGCAACGGCAACGAGCTTGGTGTTATGATTCCGCACTTTGCACAGCCCGTATGCACCGTCAGTGTTGACGGTGAGCGTGTCGGCACGGTTGCACTCGCACCTTATACCGCTACTCTCGGTAAGCTCGATGATGGTGAGCACCTTGTTGAAATCACCGCATTCGGTAACCGCTACAATACCTTTGCGGCACTTCATATGTACGACCCTGCCTGCCGTTGGTACGGCCCCGATGCCTGGAGACGAAAGGGCACACGCTGGTCTTACGAGTATAACGTAAAGCCGAGCGGAATCACAGCCGCACCTATTCTTGTAGAATTTAAGTGAGATAAATTTTACACAACTGTTTAATTGAAATTAAGCTTGATTTATATTATTATAAAAGATGGTAAATATATAACGAAAGGACGATGACAGTGGCTGAATATATTCTCGCACTCGATCAGGGCACAACAAGCTCAAGAGCGATTGCGTTTGACAAGCGCGGCAGAATTGCGGCAAGCGCACAGAATGAGTTTGACCAGATTTATCCGCAGGCAGGTTGGGTTGAGCACGACCCTATGGAAATTCTCTACAGTCAGTTTCATTCAATAACTTCTCTTTTTGCAAGGGGTACCGTAAAGCCTGAGGAGATTAAGGCAATCGGTATCACCAACCAGCGTGAAACAACAATCCTCTGGGATAAAACTACGGGCAAGCCCGTTTACAATGCTATTGTCTGGCAGTGCCGCCGTACAGCGGATTACTGCGAAAAGCTCAAGGCAGAGGGTCTTGGCGATTATATCAAGCAGCACACGGGTCTGCTTATAGATGCCTATTTCTCGGGCACAAAAATCAAATGGATTCTTGACAACGTGCCTGCCGCAAAGCAGCTTGCCGATGAGGGTAAGCTTCTTTTCGGTACGGTCGAAACCTGGCTTATATGGAATCTTACAGGCGGTAAAGCTCACGTGACGGATTACTCCAACGCTTCACGTACTATGCTGTTTGACGTTGATAAGCTCTGCTGGGATGAATATCTCTGCGAAAAAATGGGTATACCAATGTCAATACTTCCTCAGGCTGTACCGTCGAGCATGAATTACGGCGAAGTTGCTCCCGGTATACTCGGTCTTGAAGCACTTGCAGGCACACCTATCTGCGGTGCAATCGGTGACCAGCCCGCCGCTCTCTTCGGTCAGGGCTGTTTCAAACCCGGTCAGGCAAAGAATACCTACGGTACAGGCTGTTTCCTGCTTATGAATACGGGCGAAACCCGTGTTGAGTCAAAGAGCAACCTGCTTTCAGGCGTTGCCTGGGGTATCGGTGACAAGGTTGAATATGCCCTCGAAGGCTCTGCCTTCAACGCAGGCAGTGTTATAAAGTGGCTTCGTGACGAGCTTCATATGGTTGATACGGCTCGCCGTTGCGACGAGCTTGCCGAAACAGTGCCCGATGCAAACGGCATCTACCTTGTACCTGCTTTCACAGGTCTGGGTGCACCTTATTGGGATATGTACGCAAGAGGCTGTATCGTCGGTCTTACACGCGGTGTCAATCGTGCACACTTCTGCCGTGCAGTGCTCGAGAGTATAACCTACCAGATGACCGACCTGCTCGAAGCTATGACAAACGACTCGGGCATTGAGCTCAGCGAGCTTCGTGTCGACGGCGGTGCATCCGTCAGTGACGTTATGATGCAGATTCAGGCTGACCTTATCCGTACAAAGGTTGACCGACCCGTAACCGTTGAAACAACGGCACTCGGTGCGGCATATCTCGCAGGTCTTTGTATTGGCTACTGGAAGGATACGGCTGAAATTGAAAGCAACCGTGAGGTTGATACCGTATTCACACCCAAGATGGATACTGCAGAGCGTGACAGACTCTATAAGGGCTGGAAGCGTGCTGTTGAAAGAGCCAAGAACTGGGCAGAGGAAGAATAAATTTATTTGCCGTAAAATTTAATATTGCAAGGAGTGCATAGTTTGGCAAAGGTTGTTCTTGATTGGAAAACCCTGCACGATTTCACAAAGGATGCGTTTATCGGTGTCGGTGTTCCCGATGCTGATGCACAGGTTGTTGTTGACGTACTTCTCGAATCCGACAGAAGAGGTATCGAGTCGCACGGGTGCAACAGATTCAAGCCCTTTTATATCGACAGAATCAGGGCAGGTATTCAGAATCCGGTAACAAACTTTGAAATTATCAAAGAAACTCCGACTACCGCAGTGGTCGACGGTCACGACGGTATGGGTCAGGTTATCGGCTGTAAGGCTATGAGTATGGCTGTTGCAAAGGCGAAGGAATACGGTATGGGTATGGTTGCCGTACGCAATTCCTGCCACTACGGTATTGCCGGTTACTACACCTCTATGGCAACCAAATCAGGCTGTATCGGCATAACGGGTACAAATGCCCGTCCTACCGTTGCACCTACATTCGGTGTTGAGGGTATGTTCGGCACAAATCCTCTAACAATCGGTATCCCGACGGATGAGCCTTTTGATTTCAATATTGACTGTGCTACTTCAATTACGCAGAACGGTAAGCTGGAGTATTATGACCGCATCGGCAAGGATATCAGTTACGGCACTGTTATTGATGCCGACGGTAACTCTGTTGAGGGCGGTGCAGGTACTGCGCTTGATAAAATTCTCAACGGCTCTGCCGCTCTTGCGACTCTCGGCGGTATCGGCGAAGAGCTTGGCGGCTACAAGGGCTTCGGCTACGCAATGGTGGTTGAGCTTCTGTCGTCTGTTCTGCAGGACGGTAACTACGGCAAAAATATAAAAGGCAAGGATAAGGACGGTAAGCTTCGTCCCTATCATCTCGGTCATTTCTTTATCGCAATCGATACAGATCACTTTCTCGGTGAGGAGCTGTGCCGCAAAAAAGCTGGCGACATTATCCGCTCGGTGCGTGCTTCACGCAAACAGCCGGGTCACGACCGCATCTATACAGCAGGTGAAAAAGAGTGGCTCGTATGGCAGGAGCGCAAAGATAACGGCGTGCCGATAAATGACTCGGTTCAGGCTGAATTCTGTAAGGTTCGTGATGACCTTGATCTTAGCTATAAATTTCCTTGGGAATAATGTGAAAATAATTTATTTATATCATAAAGGACAATAAAAATGGATTACGCAAAAGAATCACTTCGTCTCCACTATGAGTGGAAAGGTAAAGTCGAGGTAACCGCACGTGCAAAGGTGCAGGATAAAGAGGCTCTCTCTCTTGCATACACACCCGGTGTTGCACAGCCCTGCCTTGAAATCAAGAACGATATAAACAAGAGCTATGAGCTTACCCGCCGCTGGAACACGGTTGCCGTTATCACTGACGGTACTGCTGTGCTCGGTCTGGGCGACATCGGCCCCGAGGCAGGTATGCCTGTTATGGAGGGCAAGTGTGTGCTCTTCAAAGAGTTCGGTGACGTTGACGCAATTCCGCTGTGCATCCGCTCCAAGGATGTTGATGAGATTGTCAGAACGGTTTCTCTGCTTGCAGGCAGTTTCGGCGGTGTCAACCTTGAGGATATCGGTGCACCACGCTGTTTTGAAATTGAGCGCAAGCTCAAGGAAATCTGCGACATTCCGATTTTCCACGATGACCAGCACGGTACAGCCGTTGTCTGCTCTGCCGCGCTTATCAACGCACTTCGTGTTGTAGGCAAAAAGGTAGAGGATATTACCGTTGTATTCAACGGTGCAGGTGCCGCAGGCATTGCAATTTCAAAGCTCTTCAAGTGGATGGGTGTTAAAAACATCATTATGTGCGACAAGAAGGGTATCATCGCAACTAAAGACGATATCGACGAGCCCCGTCACGAGATTCTCGACTATACAAACAACGACAAAATCAGCGGTACGCTTGCCGATGCACTCAAGGGTGCAGACGTGTTTGTCGGTGTTTCCGCCCCCAACGTTGTTACTTCCGATATGATTAAGACTATGGCTGACAAGCCTGTTGTTATGGCTATGGCTAACCCCACACCCGAAATTATGCCCGACCTCGCACGTGAGGCAGGTGCCGCTGTTGTCTGCACAGGCAGAAGCGATTTCCCGAATCAGGTCAACAACGTGCTCGCATTCCCGGGTATCTTCCGCGGTGCTCTCGACGTGCGTGCAAGCGATATAAACGAGGCTATGAAGGTTGCCGCCGCCAACGCACTTGCAGACCTTATCTCTGACGAAGAGCTTTCGGCAGATTACATTCTTCCCAAAGCATTCGACCCCAGAGTCAAGGATGCCGTTGCCGCCGCAGTAGCAAAAGCTGCCCGTGATTCAGGCGTAGCTCGTATTTAATACCTCTATCAAATTGATACACAAAATAAGACAGTGGCATCGAGAAAATCAACTGCCACTGTCTTTTCAATTAGGAATTAGGAGTTCGGAATTAGGAATTACTCAAAAATCCATCAGCATCAATATAGTTTATCGAATGTACTGTTTTTACAATTCATAATTCCTAATTCTTAATTCTTAATTAAAAAAACGCACAGCAATCAAGCTGTGCGTTTTTTATTGCTGTGCGTTTTTTGTTATTCTTCTGTGCAGTATTTTTCGTTATATGCGGCAATTGCTTTTTCAATTACGGCAATTGCTTCGTTTTCGTCCATAACCTCGTCTACTGCGGTGTCTTTCTTCTCAAGTGCTTTGTACACTGTGAAGAAGTGTGACATCTCGTTGTAGATGTGACGGGGCAGGTTGAATATACTGCGGTAACCGTTGTAGGTGGGGTCAGAGAAGGGGATTGCAATAATCTTTTCGTCCGCTCTGCCGTTATCAAGCATCTTGATAACACCTATCGGGTAACAGCGTACAAGTGTCATCGGGTGAATCTTCTCTGCACAGAGCACAACAACGTCGAGCGGGTCGAAATCGTCTGCATAGGTGCGGGGAATAAAACCGTAGTTGGCAGGGTAGTGAGTAGAGGTGTAAAGTATACGGTCGAGCGAAAGCAGACCTGTTTCTTTATCAAGCTCATACTTGTTTTTGCTGCCCTTAGGTATCTCGATAACTGCGACAAAATCTGTCGGTGTTATACGCTTCGGGTCAATATCGTGAAGGATATTAGGATTCATTAAAAGCGAACCTTTCGGTTTTAATTATTCAGCAGCAACTGTTGTTGCGTTGGGGTCTGTGTAATCAAACTCGTATCTGTCAGCACCGTTTACTGTGAACTTGAGAGTTGTTGTGCCAAGAGAAGCAAGTGTACCTACGCCTGTAACTTCAACTTCAACCTCGATGTTACGGTTGAACTCAACCTTGATAACTTCGTTTGTTGCTCTGCTGACTTCCATGTAGATGGAGCAGCCTGTGTACTTAGCTGTGTAGTTACCGTCGTATGTAACGTACTCGCTGAGCTTGCTCATTTCTTCAGCAATCTTAGCTCTGTCGGGGATGTCGTAAATCTTGCCGAAGAGACCTTCGCCAACCTTGGGGTCGATTTCATCCTTGAGAGTGATTGTAATCTTACGTACGTCTTCGTCAACCTCAACGTACTCTGTTGTCATTGTTTCGCCTTCGGGAAGGTTTGCAGCTGCAGCAGCATCTCTGCTGGAAGCCTCTTCATAGCGGCTGAATGCGTCAGCGTTGACAGCAATCATCGGCTTGCCGTTGTTCTTCTTGTCTGCTTCGTCAGCATCTTCGGGAGCCTGGTAGATTGCTACGTCAGCCATTGTAAGTACAAGGGGAACGTCTGTGCCCTTTGTGGGAAGGAACTTGGTGATGGGATCGCCGTATGCAACCTCTGCACCGAGACCGTCGTTGAAGCCGTTCTTCATAAGCTTGACGATTGTGGGAAGAGCAGATGCAAATGCACTGTTGTCACACTCGAAGCCTTTGGGATCGTAATCGGATGAGTAGTTGAGCTTTGCTTTGCTTACGTTAACCTGAGCCATAAGAGCGTTGAAGTACTGAAGTACTGCTTCGTCGCTGTTGAGAGTATCAAGTACAACAGATGCAGGCTCTCTTGTTGTTTCTGTTGTCTCTTCTTCGCCGCCGCCGACACCTGAGCAGGATGCAACGCCGAGGAATACACATGCTGTAAGAAGGATAGCGAGAATTTTAATAGTCTTGGATTTCATATTAGTGAAGCTCCTTTCGGTTTATAACACTTTGTGGAATTATACCATATAATTTTCAAAATTAAAAGGGATTTACAGAAAAATTTCCGATTTATTTATGTTTCTATATAAAAATAGCCGCAAATTTGCTTTTTATATCGGCAAATCTGCGGCTGAAGTTTTGTTTTACAGCAGGGGTCGGCGTCCACGACGACCGGTTGTGAAAAATATATCTATCGTTTCATTAAATCAACCCGCCCGTCAGGTCACTCAGAAACTTTTCAAACCTTGTCTCCTGGTGTACGTTTGTCACGGTGTATTCTCCGTCAGCATTAATTCCGTACCACACTATAGCACTTTCGGCTGTTTTCCCCCAGGCACTTACGTATTCAAAATCAGCTTTGAAACTTACTCTTTCACTTTTGTAGGGCGTTATAACTGCGGTAAACGTGCAGCTTTCACCCTTTTCGGTTTCGCACACAAGTATGTCATAATCGTCCATACCCGTTTTCCATTTTGCATTTTTCTTCGGTTTTTTTGCAGTGACTGTTATGTCCAGCGTTACACATTCTTCAGCCGGATAAAAAGCAGGCTGACCAAACTTGCTGCCGCTAAAATTACAATAGTACGCTTTTTCGTTTCCGTTGCGGTCTGTGAAAATAATTTGCATTATACTGCCTTCGTACTTTTCTTCATCATCATTTTCACGTGCGGAGAATACAAAAATCTGCTCGTCACCATCAACCTTTACTTCGTCAAGTCCGATGTAAGGGTCGTCCTCTGCATCGTATTCCCATACTGTTCCGCTTGCTTCGTCATAGGGTAGCACAACCTCAGCTTGCGGATAGCCGAAAATTGCTCCCTTGATACCGCCGAAAAGTGCATATACAGCCATAAGCGGCACAAGCACCACTAACCAAATTGATGAGCCCATAGTGCCATCTCCTTTCTTTGAGTTTATCTTATCGGAAAAAGCACCAAAGGTCTACCAACCTGAGTTTACAATGCGAAAAAATTAGTGTGTAAATCTGAGTTTACATAAGATAATTCCGAATTCCTCATTCTTAATTCCTAATTAAAAATGACAACCCGAAGGTTGTCATTTGTGATATTTTCCGCCGTTTTCAATCTGGAATGCACGGTAAATCTGCTCAAGCAGCATTACCCTTGCAAGCTGATGAGGGAATGTCATCTTCGACATCGAGAGCCTGATACGGCACATCTTTTTGATGTTTTCGCTCAGTCCGTATGAGCTGCCGATTATGAATACAACGTTTGCACCGCCGTCAACTGCGGCAGAGTGCATAAGCGTGCTGAATTCGGGTGATGAATACTGCTTGCCCTCAATGCACATTGCAAAGCAGGCGGCACCCTTCGGAATTTTTGCGGCAATCATTTTCGCCTCTTCCTCAAGAGCAGAGTCAATCTGTGCCTGCGAGGGATTGTCGGGCAGACGTACGGGGTTCAGCTCAACAATGTCTGTCTTACAGAATGCACCGAGTCTTTTGACGTATTCCGCACACGCAGAGCGAAGATAATCTTCTTTCAGTTTTCCTAAACATATAACTGTAACATTCATATTAAAACACCATCATTTTCGGTGTGCCCGTACCTGCTACACGCAGAATGTAGTCGCTTCCTTCTTCCATACCTCTTGCACAAAGTGTGCTGTACGTGCTCTGGTAGGCAAGCTCGGGCATATTATTTTCTTTGCTCAGGTGACCGAGTATCAGCCTAGTCGTACCGCTTTCTATAAGGTCGGCGGCAGTTTTTGCACACATATCGTTGGAGAGGTGACCTCTGTCGGAAAGTATGCGTCGTTTGAGTGCGTATGTATAGTTGGGGTTGTTCTGAAGCATACGTACGTCGTGATTTGATTCGAGCATTACGAGCTGACAGCAGGTGATGTTGCTGAGCACCTCGTCGGTTATCGTGCCGATGTCGGTAGCAATCGCCAGGCGGTTGCCGTCGGGCATTTCAACAGTGAAGCCTAAACTTTCACGGCTATCGTGCGGAGTGTGAAATGGACGGATAAACATACCGTTTACCTCAATTCCCTTGTCAGGAATTACGTTTGCAGGGAATTTGCCGTTGAGCGTGCCGTTGTCAGCAAGTGCCTCAAGTGTACCTGCACTTGCGTATACGGGAATATTGTGTTTTGATGCGAGCACCCTTATACCCTGTATGTGGTCAGTATGTTCGTGGGTAACAAAAATTGCCCCGACGCTGCCGATGTCAACGCCGATGCAATCGAGTGTTTCGGCGGTTCGTTTTGCACTTACGCCGACGTCTATTAATATTCCGCCGTCAGCGGTACCTGCGTAGCTGCAGTTACCGCTGCTGGACGAGAAAAGTGAGCAGAATCTTGCCATAATTTAACCTGCGTTTTCGGTTGCGTTTTCTTCAGGGTCGGGGAATTCGACACGCTGAATATCCGCACCGAGGTTTCTGAATTTTTCAACAAAGTTTTCGTAACCTCTGTCGATGTGAGAGAGGTTTTCGATTTCGGACTGACCCTCAGCCGCAAAAGCAGCAATAAGCATTGCCGCACCTGCACGCAGGTCGTCAGCGCCAACGGGTGCACCGTTGAGCTTTTCTACACCCTGTACAATTGCAACCTTGCCTTCAACGCTGATGTTTGCACCCATACGGAGCAACTGGTCAACGTAGCGGAAGCGGTTGTCCCACACGCTTTCGGATACAATGCTTGTACCGTCGGCAAGTGCGAGAAGTACTGTTATCTGGGGCTGCATATCTGTCGGGAAACCGGGGTGAGGCATAGTCTTGACGTTGCACTTGAGCGGTCTTTCTGTACAGCTTACGCGTACAGCCTCGTCAAATTCTTCAACTTCGACACCGCAGTCGAGAAGCTTCTGTGTTATAGATTCAAGGTGCTTGGGTATAACGTTTTTAATTAAAACGTCACCCTTTGTAGCTGCGGCGGCAACCATATATGTGCCTGCCTCAATCTGATCGGGGATGATGGAATATGTGCAGCCGTGAAGCTCGTCCACACCGTAGATTTTGATTGTGTCTGTACCGGCACCTCTGATGTCGGCACCCATTGAGTTGAGGAAGTTTGCAAGGTCAACAATGTGAGGCTCACGGGCGGCATTTTCGATTATTGTCTTGCCCTTTGCTTTTACAGCGGCAAGCATAACGTTTACTGTTGCACCGACTGAAACAGTGTCCATATAAACAACAGAGCCGACAAGGTTTTCAGCCTCAGCGTGTACCATTGCGTTGTCGATTGATACTTCTGCACCAAGCAGCTCAAAGCCGCGAAGGTGAAGGTCAATCGGACGGACACCGAACCAGCAGCCGCCGGGCATTGAAACCTTTGCCTTGCTGAATCTGCCGAGCAGAGCACCGAGCATATAGTATGAAGCACGAAGGTGCTTTGTGTGTTCGTTAGGTACGGTATATGAGTTAACACCTCTGGTGTCGATTTCGTATGTGGTACGGTTGATCATCTTTACCGTAGCACCGAGCTGGGTAAGGATTTTGAGCATTATGGAAACGTCGCTGATGTCGGGAATGTTCTCAATTCGGCATACGTCTCTTGCGAGAATTGTTGCAGGAAGAATTGCAACAACTGCGTTTTTGGCACCGCTGATTTCTACTTCGCCCCTGAGCGGAGTGCCGCCGTTGATGACGAGTTTTTCCATCTGCTTTTTTCGCTCCCTTCTTGGTAGGTTTGATTTATAACGAGGCCCAAAACGGGCAGAAATATACATAATTACACAATTAACTGTTGTATTATAACACTGTATTGTGTGTTTGTAAAGATTGATATGCACATTTTGTGTCAATATATTGGCATTTTGTAGAAATTCACAAAATCAGTGCAAGCTTTTTTACGAAAAATTACGCTCTGTTGAAAATTCCCTATTTATTATTTGCAAAATGTGTGTTATAATATCTTGAAATATTTTATAAAATATTATTATGGAATGGTATGGTGATAAACGTGAAAGAAGTTATGAGAATTTTCGTCGAAAAGAGAGACGGCTTTGACGTCGAGGCTAAGGGTGTCCTTTCCGACATCCGCTCAACTCTCGGTATCGCATCGCTTGAGAAGGTACGCCTTATCAACCGTTACGATGTTCAGGGTCTTACCCCCGAGCAGTTTGACAGAGCCTGCACAGTAGTGCTCTCCGAGCCCAATGCAGACACAATCTGCACCGAGCTTGTTATTCCCGAGGGTTGCCGTTTCCTTGCAAGCGAGTATCTGCCCGGTCAGTATGACCAGCGTGCAGACTCAGCATCCCAGTGTATTGCTCTCCTTACTTGCGAAGAGCAGCCTGCAGTTGCAAGTGCAAAGGTTTACATCTTCGAGGGTAATCTTTCCGACGACGAATACAATACAATCAAGTCCTATCTCATCAACCCTGTTGAGTCCCGTGAGGCTTCTATGGACAAGCCTGAGGACCTCAATATTGTTGCCGAAATTCCTGCAGATATTCAGCGTGTCGAAGGCTTTATCAACTGGAGCGACGATGAGGTTGCAGCTTACCACAAGTCAATCGGCTTTGCTATGACTGTTGCCGACCTCTGCTTCTGCCGTGATTATTTCAAAAACGACGAGCAGCGTGACCCCAGTATCACAGAGCTCAAGGTTATCGACACATACTGGTCAGACCACTGCCGTCACACAACCTTCCTCACTCAGCTCGAGAACGTCAGCTTTGAGGACGGCAAGATGGCAAAGGTTATCGAGGCCGCATGGAATGAATACCTTGCAGTACGCGACGACGTATACGCAGGCCGTACACCCAAGAACATAACTCTTATGGATATGGGTACAATAGGCACAAAGGCACTCAAGAAGGCAGGCGAGGTCAACGACCTTGACGAGAGTGAAGAAATCAATGCCTGCTCAATCGAGGTTACAGTTGACGTTGACGGTAAGGATGAGCAGTGGCTCGTTCAGTTCAAGAACGAAACTCACAACCACCCGACAGAAATTGAGCCTTTCGGCGGTGCAGCAACTTGTCTCGGCGGTGCAATCCGTGACCCGCTTTCAGGCAGAGCATACGTTTACCAGGCTATGAGAGTTACCGGCTCAGGTGACCCCACAGCAGCTTTTGAAGATACACTCGAGGGTAAGCTTCCCCAGCGTAAGATTACAATCGGCGCTGCAGCAGGCTACTCATCATACGGTAACCAGATCGGTCTTGCTACAGGTCAGGTTGTCGAGCTTTATGACGAAGGCTACAAGGCAAAGAGAATGGAAATCGGTGCAGTTGTCGGTGCATCTCCCAAGGAGAACGTACGCCGTGAGACTCCTGCTCCCGGTGACTGTATAGTTCTTCTCGGCGGCCGTACAGGCCGTGACGGCTGCGGCGGTGCAACAGGCTCCTCCAAGGCACACAATACAGAGTCAATCGAAACCTGCGGTGCAGAGGTACAGAAGGGTAATCCGCCCACAGAGCGTAAGCTCCAGCGTCTCTTCCGCAATCCCGAGGCTGCAAAGCTTATCCGCCGCTGTAACGACTTCGGCGCAGGCGGTGTCTGCGTTGCAATCGGTGAGCTTGCAGACGGTCTTAAGATTGAGCTTGACAAGGTAACCAAGAAGTACGACGGTCTTGACGGTACAGAGCTTGCAATCTCCGAGTCACAGGAGCGTATGGCTGTTGTTCTCGATGCAGGCGACGTAGAGAAGTTCTCCGAGCTTGCCGCTACAGAAAACCTCGAGGCAACAGTTGTTGCAAGAGTTACAGAGGAAGCAAGACTCGTTATGTACTGGAGAGGCGACAATATCGTCAACCTCAGCCGTGCATTCCTCAACACAAACGGTGTAACACAGAAGGCAACCGCAGTTATCACTTCCCCCGATGCAGACAAGAATTACAGAGAGCTTGTTCCCTGTGTTCTTTCCGATAAAGAGGGCGTTGAAGCTCTCAAGGCAAACCTCTCAAGACTTGAGGTTTGTTCACAGATTGGTCTTTCCGAGCGTTTCGACTCTTCAATCGGTGCCGCTACAGTCAATATGCCCTTCGCAGGTAAGACTCAGCTCACACCCGAAGAGGCTATGACAGCAAAGGTACCCGTACCCGGTGGCAAGACAGATGCCGCAACAGCAATGAGCTACGGCTTCATCCCCGCACTCAGCCGTTGGAGTCCGTTCCACGCATCTGCTTACGCAGTAACCGAGTCACTTGCAAAGCTCGCCGCAACAGGTGCAGACCCCTTCAAGGCAAGACTCACATTCCAGGAGTACTTCGAGCGTCTTAACGCAGTACCCGAGCGTTGGGGCAAGCCCGCAGCTGCTCTTCTCGGTGCTCTCACAGCTCAGCTCAAGTACCGTACACCGTCAATCGGCGGTAAGGACAGTATGTCAGGCTCATTCAACGATCTCGATGTACCGCCCACACTCGTTTCTTTCGCAGTTTCAATGACAAAGGCAAGCAAGGTTGCTTCTGCAGCATTCAAGTCTGCAGGCAATAAGGTTTACCTTGCTGAGCTTCCCGTTGATGCAGATACACTTCTTCCCGATTGGGATAAGGCAAAGGCACTCATCGCAGACGTTTACAAGGCAGTATCCGAGGGCACAATCCTCAGTGCAAGCGTTGTCAAGGAAGGCGGCGCCGCAGCCTGCGTATGTAAGATGGCATTCGGTAATATGTTCGGCTTCGACTTTGCAGACGGTCTCACAAAGCGTGAGATGTATGCTCCTCTCGTAGGCTCATTCGTTATCGAGTGTGAGGGCGATGCTCCCGTAGCTGCAAAGCTCCTCGGTACAGTTACCGATAGCGGCGAGTTCACTCTCGCAGGCGAGAAGGTTGCAACTGCTGACCTCGTTGATGCATGGACATCAAAGCTCGAGGGCGTATTCCCGACAGACGCTGTTTCTCCCACAGGCGGCAACAAGGTTGCTCTCTTCACAGAGCGTAACACAGCGGCTCCTGCAATCAAGGTTGCAAAGCCCAGAGTAATTATCCCCGTATTCCCCGGCACAAACTGTGAGTTCGATACAGCACGTGCATTCGAAAACGCAGGTGCAGAAGCAGAAATCCTTGTCATCAAGAACCTCACTGCTTCCGACATTGAGCAGAGTATGGAAGCATTCGTCAAGGCAATCAACGCTTCACAGATTATTATGCTTCCCGGCGGCTTCTCCGGCGGTGACGAGCCCGACGGCTCCGGTAAGTTTATTGCTACAGCTCTCAAGAATCCGAGAGTCAAGGAGGCTGTAACAGCACTCCTTGAGCAGAGAGACGGTCTTATGCTCGGTATCTGTAACGGCTTCCAGGCTCTTATCAAGACAGGTCTTGTACCCTACGGTAAGATTGTCGACACAGCTCCCGATGCTCCGACTCTTACGTTCAACAACATCGGTCGCCACGTTTCTCATATGGCTTATACAAGAGTTACATCCGTCAAGTCACCGTGGTTCTCAATGTGTGAGGCAGGCGATATCCACGCAGTGCCGATTTCACACGGTGAAGGCAGATTCGTTGCAGACGAGGCTCACCTCCAGCAGCTTATCGCAAACGGTCAGATTGCTACACAGTACGTTGACCTTGCAGGTAACGTAGCAGACGCTATGCCCTACAACCCCAACGGCTCCGTACTTGCAATCGAAGGTATCACAAGCCCCGACGGCCGTGTACTTGGTAAGATGGCTCACAGCGAGCGTAAGGGCGACAACCTCTACAAGAACGTTCCCTACAACAAGGACCAGAAGATATTCGAGTCCGGTGTTAAGTACTTCAAATAATTAATGAATTGATTTATCAATTCAAATCATGTTGCTTAAGCAACAAATCATGGCGATAAGCCAAATCATGCGGAGCAAATCATTTTAATATCTCAACTAAATCGCTATGCTATTGAATATTGAAACACGCCGAGGAAACTTTAACCTCTGCCTTTTCGTTTGAGCTTTTAATGATTTGCCCGATGGGCATGATTTGATTTCTCCGAAATCGTGATTTGCAAAATAAATTTTGCATGATTTGCGTTTTCAACGCATTATTAATTAACAAGATTCAGAAAGTTTGGTAATACTATGAAATACGCAGTAGTTTTATATGACGGAATGGCAGACTATCCCGTAGACGCACTCGGCGGCAAGACTCCTATGGAGCTTGCAAAGAAGCCTCTGTTTGACCGTATGGCAAGCAAGGGTGAGGTCGGTCTTGTACGTACTGTTGCCGCAGGTCTCAAGCCCGGAAGTGACGTTGCAAACCTCTCTGTTCTCGGTTACGATCCCGCAGTCTGCTACACAGGCCGCTCACCGCTCGAGGCTATCAGCATCGGCGTTAAGATGAGCGATACTGACGTTGCTCTCAGATGTAACGTTGTCACTCTCTCCGATGAAGAGAATTACGACGACAAGACTATGGTTGACTACTCCGCAGGCGACATCTCCAGCGAAGATGCGGCTGAAATCATCAAAACCGTGCAGGAGCATTTCGGCGGCGGTGAGTTTGATTTCTATCCCGGTGTCAGCTACCGTCACTGCCTTATTCACCACGGCGGTACAACTGAGCTCGGCACAATGACTCCGCCTCACGATATTTCCGACAGAGTTGTCGGCAGTTATATCTCAACTGCACCTACAGCTGAAAAACTCACAAAGATGATGCGTGAGAGCTATGACCTGCTCAAAGACCACCCCGTAAACAAGAGAAGAATTGCCGAGGGCAAGCGTCCTGCAAACTCAATCTGGCTCTGGGGTGAAGGCACAAAGCCCCAGCTTGAGAATTTCGAAAAGAAATTCGGTATGAAGGGCTGTATTGTCTCTGCCGTTGACCTGCTCAAGGGTATCGGTATCGGTGCAGGTATGCAGGTGCCCGAGGTTGAGGGTGCAACAGGCTATATAGACACTAACTTCGAGGGAAAGGCACAGGCTGCTGTTGATGCACTCGAAAACGGTTGCGATTTCGTATACATTCATATAGAAGCACCCGATGAGTGCGGCCATAGAGCAGAGCCTGAAAACAAGGTGCGCTCAATCGAGATTATCGACGAAAAGGTGCTCCCGATTCTGCTTGAGGCACTCGAGAAGTATGACGACTACAAGGTTATGATTCTTCCCGACCATCCCACTCCGATTAAAACAAAGACTCACGCTTCCGACCCCGTACCTTATATGATTTATCATAAGAAGGGTGAGAAGGACAGCGGCGTTGAGTCAATCAACGAAAAGACTGCCGAGGCAACAGGCAACTTTGTTGATTTCGGTCCCGGTCTTATTGAGCATTTCTTTGAAGCATAAATCAATCCGCAATTTAAGGAGAGTTTTCTTTATGAAAGAAAATTACAGAATAGATACAAAATGTGTTCAGGGTGCTTACAAGCCGAAAAACGGTGAGCCGAGAGTGCTCCCGATTTACCAGAGCACAACTTTCAAGTACGATACAAGCGAGGCAATGGCAAAGCTGTTTGACCTCGAGCCCGGATATATGTATACCCGCCTTGCAAACCCCACAAGCGACGTTGTCGCACAGAAGATTGCTATGCTTGAGGGCGGTGCTGCCGCAGTGCTCACCTCTTCCGGTCAGGCGGCAAACTTCTTCTCGCTCATCAATATCATGGGTGCAGGCGACCACTTTATTTCTGCCGCAACAATCTACGGCGGTACTTTCAACCTTTTCAACGTAACAATGCGTAAAATCGGTATCGACGTAACTTTCGTCGACCCGAATGCAAGCGAAGAGGAAATTTCCGCTCTCTTCCGTCCCAATACAAAGGCTGTTTTCGGCGAAACAATCGCAAACCCCTCACTCGACGTGCTTGATATCGAGAAGTTTGCACGTGTTGCCCACGCACACGGTGTACCGCTTATTATCGATAACACTTTCCCGACTCCGATTAACTGCCGTCCGTTTGAATTCGGTGCAGATATTGTAACCCACTCCACAACTAAGTATATGGAAGGTCACGCAAACATAATCGGCGGTGTCGTTGTCGACAGCGGCAACTTTGACTGGGAGCAGAATGATAAATTCCCCGGTCTCACTCAGCCTGACGAAAGCTACCACGGTGCAGTCTATACCCGTGATTTCGGCAAGGCAGGCTACGTTACAAAAATCGTTGCACAGCTTCTGCGTGACTACGGCTCAACTCCCGCTCCGCAGAATTCGTTTTATCTCAATGTCGGTCTCGAAACTCTTGCACTGCGTATGGAGCGCCACTGCTCAAACGCTCTCAAGGTTGCCGAGTACCTCGAAAACAATGAGCAGGTTTCCTGGGTCAACTACCCTGCACTTCCCTCAAACAAGTATTATCCGCTTGTTCAGAAGTATATGCCGAACGGCACCTGCGGTGTTGTATCCTTCGGCGTAAAGGGCGGCAGAGACAAGGCAGAGAAGTTTATGAACTCTCTCAAGCTTGCCGCAATCGTAACCCACGTTGCAGATGCACGTACCTGCGTGCTTCACCCTGCATCCTCTACTCACCGTCAGCTCAGCGACAGCGAGCTTGTTGAGTGCGGCGTTTCACCCGACCTTATCCGTTTCTCAGTCGGTATCGAAAACGTTGACGATATTATTGAGGATATCCAGCAGGCTCTTGATGCAATCAAAGACTAACTAATTTTTTCAGGTGATAATTTTTCTATGAACACTAACAGCAGAGTATGTGCCTATATAGACCTCGATGCAGTGCGCTCAAATGTCGCCGCCGTTCAGTCAAGAGTCGGCGACGACGTTAAGGTTATGGTAATTCTCAAGGCTGATGCTTACGGTCACGGTGCTGTGCCGATTGCAAAAGCTCTTGAGGATGGCTGTGCCTATGCCTACGGCGTTGCTACTGTTGAGGAGGGTTTGCAGCTTCGCACAAGCGGTATCAGAAAGCCGATTCTTGTGCTCAGCTACGCATTTCCCGAGCTGTTTGAGGCGGCTGTTCTTAACGGTATCGACCTTACTGTTTTTCAGTACGAAACCGCAAAACTGCTCTCTGATACGGCACTCAGGCTCGGCAGAAAAGCAGGTGTTCACATCAAAATAGATACGGGTATGCACCGTATCGGTCTTATTCCTTGTGACGAAAGCCTCGAAGAGATAAAGCAGATTGCTTCTCTTGAGGGTATAAATATCAAGGGCGTATTCTCTCACCTTGCCTGTGCTGACTTTGCCGACAAGAGCTTTGCAAACAAACAGCGTGAGCTTTTTGAAAGCTTTACCGCACGTATTGAGCAGGCAGGTGTTAATATTCCTCTGCGTCACCTCTACAACTCTGCCGCTATTATGGATTTTGACGGCGGCTGTTTCGATATGGTGCGTTGCGGTATCGTTACCTACGG